>NZ_JBFBFF010000011.1:0-220443 GCF_040684035.1 Streptomyces sp. NPDC093018 | reverse complement strand
CCGACCGAGCCGACCGAGCCGACCGAGCCGACCGAGCCGACCGAGCCGACCGAGCCGACCGAGCCGACCGAGCCGACCGAGCCGACCGAGCCGACCGAGCCGACCGGGCCGACCGAGCTCGTCATATTCGACTGCGACGGCGTACTGGTCGACAGCGAGCGCATCGCCGCCCGCCTCCAGGTCGCCCTCGGCGCCGAACTGGGCTGGCCGTTGAGCGAGGACGAGGTCGTCGGCCGGTTCATCGGGCGCTCGCACGCCGCGATCCGCGAACAGGTCGCCGATCGGCTGGGCGCGGAGACCGCCGCCGTCTGGGCGGAGCGTTTCGAGGAGCTGCACCGCGAGGCCGTCGACGCCGAACTCGCCCCCGTGGACGGGCTGATGGAGGCCCTCGACGCGATCACGCTGCCGACGTGCGTGGCCTCCAGCGGGTCCCATGACAAGATGCGGCACACCCTGGGCCGTACCGGACTGTACGACCGTTTCGCGGGCCGGATCTACAGTGCCACCGAGGTCGCCCGCGGCAAGCCCGCGCCGGATCTGTTCCTCCACGCCGCCCGGAGCATGGGAGTCGAGCCGGCCGCCTGTGTGGTGGTCGAGGACAGCGGACCGGGTGTGCGGGCCGCGCGCGCCGCGGGGATGCGGGCGTTCGGGTACGCAGGGGGACTGACACCCGCCGAGCGGCTCGTGGGGCCCGGCACCGTCGTCTTCCATGACATGCGCAAGCTGCCCGCACTCATTACCGAGCAGTAATCTGCTGGGTTGTCAGTGCCGTGCGCTTCACTGTCCGTCATGGAGCTCACGCAAGCGACCGTGGACGACCTGCTGGACCGGCTCGGCCCGGTCGCCGGCCATCTGTACCTGCCCGGCGCCCTGGACCCGCAGGCCCTGACCGACCTGCTCAACGGCAGGTACGGCGCCCCGCGCACCCTCGTCCTCGACGGCTTCACCGATCCGACGGCCGACGAGGCGAGGGGAGCCGCGTTGCTCGCCCCCTTCGAGGGTCGGGCCGTCACGATACGGGCGTGAGCGTACGGCGACCGATGGATCGGCACGGGCACCGCCCGGGACGCGGCGAGCCCCGTGCGGCCGGTGCTGATGGCCGCTCGCCGAGAGGTGCCCGAGCCCTTGGCAGCCGCTCCGGGCGAGGACGTCGACTGGGTGCGACGGCTCATACGGATCACCGGCTGGCCGAGTTCGTCTGCCGCATCCTCGTCGACCCGCACCACCCGTACACGATGGCCCGCCGCTTCGACGCCCATTGGTTCATGACCTACGGGGGGATGGTTCATGAGCTCCTGAGGGGAGTGGGCCGTGAACTACCGGGGAGAGTGGGCCGTGAACTATCGGGGAGCTGGTCCGCGGGCTTCCGAGGAAGTGGTCCGCGGGGTCCCGTGGGTTGCCGGGGAGCGGCGATCAGTAGCCGCCCAGCAGGGTCCGTACCCGGCGCAGGGTCTCGGGGCCCGCGGCGCTGTGCCAGCGGGAGGGGTCTGAGGGGCGGCGGCCCCATAGGAGGAGGATCCGGGTGGCCGCGTCGCTCTCGATGGTGGCGGGGCCTTCCGGGGCGGCCAGACGGATGCCGGCGGTGTCGGCGTCGGCGCTCAGCACGATGTCGTCCGTGCCGGGGGTGCGCAGACGGGCTTCGAGTCGTTCGTCGGCGGCGAGATCCAGTTCGGCTCGGCCCCGGGCCGGCAGGGGGCGGCCGACGGAGACGACGCTGTGTCGGGTCATCCAGGGCTCGTCGAGCGCTCGTACGGCCGTACGGTCGTCGCCGGTCAGGTCCCAGCGGTGCAGGATCAGCTCCTCGCGCATGTGCTCGGCGAAGAAGGGAGCCGTCACCGTCCGGCCGGTCCGTGTGATCTCCGTGTCCGGGGAGAGATCCCGCGCGGCGGCCGCGGCGACGTCCGTCAGGCGCGCGCAGTTGCGCAGGAAGGCCGACCAGAGGTCCGCGTCGGACAGCCGGTGGTAAGGGGCCTCGCGGTCAAAACCTCGGGTCGCCACGGGCGCGCCCGCGAGGAACGCCTCAAGGACACGGGCCAGTTCCTCGGCGTTCCCCGCCTGGTGGATCAGCACGTCCCGCACCGTCCAGGCCTCGCACCAGGTGCCGTCGTCGGGCCGCCGCGCCTGTACCGCGCGGGCGAAGGGGGCGAGTTCCGGCAGGGTCTCCGCGACCTCGGTGGGGATCATGCGGCCATGGGTAACCGGGGTGGGGGGTCGGTCAAACCGGCCGGGGGACTCAGCTTGCGCCCGGGTCGGCGACCAGGTCCGTGAGGCGGTGCAGCAGCGTGACCAGCAGGGCGCGCTCGGCCGGGGTGAACGCCTCGTAGGCACGGGCCTGGCGCTCGCGCAGATGGCCCCGGAGCACGGCGAGCCGCTCGGCGCCGTCGTCGGTGAGGCTGACCAGGACACGCCGTTCGTCCTCGGGGGAGCGGCGGCGTACGACGATCCCCTTCGTCTCCAGCTGCTGGAGCATCCGCGTCGCGGTCGGGACGCTGACGTCGGCGCTGCTCGCCAGCCGGCCCACCGGCAGGTCCGGCTCCGTGGCCAGCGGTTCGAGGAGGGCGACCTGGGGGAGGGAGAGGCCGCCGTAGTGCTCCGCGCTGGTCGTACGGGCCCGGCGCATCGCGAAGAAGAGGGCGTCGGCGGCCTGGGAGATCTCCTCTGCGCCGATGTCACCGGGCGCCACCGACTGGTCCTGCGCCCAGGCGACGGCGCGAGGGTTGTTGCTTCTGTCACTCACGGGTGCTACCTTAGCAAAGCAATCGTTAGCAGGCTAAATGTTAGGAGGGCAAGAGAGTATGACTGCTTCTCGACGTATCGATGTCCACCAGCACCTCGTCCCGGGGGCCTATCGGGAGGTGATGGAGCGGCATGGCGCCACGGCCGCGGGCTGGCCCACGCCCGCATGGGACGCGGAGAGCGCGATCGCGATGATGGACCGCCGCTCGATCGCCACCGGCGTCCTCTCGGTCAGCTCACCGGGCACTCACTTCGGCGACGACGCGGAGGCTCGCGCGGTGGCCCGGAGTGTCAATGAGTACGGCGCGGAGCTGGTCAAGGACCGCCCCGACCGCTTCGGACTCTTCGCGAGCCTGCCCCTGCCGGATGTGGACGGCGCGCTCGCCGAGGCCGCGTACGCGCTGGACGAACTGCATGCCGACGGCGTGGTGCTGATGTCCAACGCCGATGGCCGCTATCTCGGCGACAAGGAGTTCGCCCCGCTCTGGGAAGAGCTGGACGCCCGCGGCGCCGTGGTGTTCATCCACCCCACCGGCTCGGCGCTGCCCCTGCTCGACGGCCTGCCCGGCCCTGTGGTCGACTTCCCCTTCGACACCACCCGCACCGCGCTGCACATGACGGTCAACGGAGTGATGGGCCGGCACACCCGGATGAAGGTGATCCTCTCCCACGCGGGCGGCTTCCTGCCCTACGCGGCCTGGCGGTTCACCGCGGGCGCCCAGTTCAACCCCGGCACCACACCCGAAGGCATCCTGACCGACCTGCGGCGCTTCTACTTCGACACCGCCCTCTCCGCCAGCCCCTCCGCCCTGCCCTCCCTGCTCGCCTTCGCGGCTCCCGGCCATGTCCTCTACGGCAGCGACTCGCCCTTCGCCGCGGAGGAGTATGGCAGGCTCTTCGACTCGATGCTCGACGGCTACGACGGTTACGAGCCGGGAGGGCTCGACGCCATCAACCGGGGCAGCGCGGAGGCCCTCTTCCCGAGACTCAGGGCGGCCTGATCGCGTCGCCCTCGGGTGAGGAAGCGGCGGTACGGCCCCTGCCGCGCACTCCCTCTCTCAGCGCGGGTCGGCCGGTCTGCGCGGGGGTGGGGCTGGCCGATATGTCGAGCGGGAGTGGTGGCGTTCCTCGCTGGGGCCGGGGCCGGGGGTGGGACCGGTGGTGGGACTGGTGCCCGGGCCGGGGCCGGTGCCGGGGACGGAGCCGAGGTCAGGGAGGGGGTGCGATCTGGAGTCGGCGTCTGGGGCGAGACGCGGGCCGCGGCGGGGGCGGGAGTCGGCCGTGGGCGGTATCGGCTGGGTGCCGGTGATGGAGAGCCGGGACACCAGTTCGGCGAGATGACCGCAGGCCCGGGCGATCTCCTTCTGGGACCTGTCCCGCTCGCTGACGGTTGCCGCGACGAGCAGCGCGGTCAATGCGGAGGAGCCGTTGTAGGCCTGGAGGGTGACCATGTCGGTGAGCATGCCGTGCCTGGCGAACGGACCCGAGCCATGGTTGGCGGCGATGATCGCGAAGATCGACACGGCCAGGGCGACAGGTGCGGCGCCGGCCAGCCGGAAGCGGAAGGCGGCCCAGATCAGCAGCGGGAAGCCGAGGAAGAGCAAGGGGGTGGAGCTGGTGTCGATGAACCCGACACAGGCGGTGGCCGCGAGGAGCAGCAGCACCTCCGCCCAGCGGGAGGGCATCACCTGTCTGGGCAGATGTGCCCGGCACAGCACCAGCAGGACAGGCGTCACCACCAGGACACCCATCGCGTCGCCGGTCCACCAGACCCACCAGGTCGTCCAGAACCGGTCGGTGTTCAGGGCGTTGGTGAGGACCAGCGTCCCACTGCCCGCCGTCGCGCTGACCAGCGTGCCGGTGAAGGCGCCGAGGAAGATCAGCGCGAGCGCGTCGTGTAGCCGGTCCAGTTCGAGACGGAACCCCGCACGTCTGAGGAGGGCGTATGAACACAGGGGAGCGAGCGTGTTGCCCACGACGATCAGGAACAGCGCGGCGTACGAAGGCCCGAGCGAGAGGTTGGCCAGCAGCGCGCCGAGCGTGATGCCGGGCCAGATCCGCGGACCGCGCAGCAGCAGGGCCGCCACAGCGATACCGGTCGGCGGCCACAAGGGGGTGACCTGGCTGCGCACCAGTTGCTGAAGCAGCCCCAGCTCGGCGGAGCCGTAGTACAGCGCCGCGACCGCACAGATCTCCAGGGCGGCGACACCGCCGCGCCGGAGTCCTCCATGCCGCGCGACCGTCATCGGGCGACCTCCGCATCGACACCGCCCCGGCCACCATCATCCGCCGTATCCGGGGGATCCTCCAGGGCAGGGGACGGCCGGGGCCAGTGGGTGAGAACGGGTCGAGGGATGGGTCCTGCTCGGCGGGGCCGCGGCTGGATGCCGGTGGGATGGCGGTGGGCCGGACCCGTGGGACGGGCCGGGGTCGGAAGGCCGGACCGATGAGGCACGACGGCGAGGCGTCGGTCGGGCGGAGGCCGCGCCCACGGGGCGACCGAGGGCTGCTGAGGAGCAGCGGACTGGATCGCCTACGCCCGGAGCGGAGAGAGGCGGACCGGAGAGAGGCGGACCGGAGAGAGACGCGGATCGGAGGGAGGCGCGGATCGGAGTCGGCCGGACCGGAGGGAGGCGGGCGGACGGCGCGATCGGCCGGCTCGGCGGACGGCCGGGTGAAGCCGATCGACGGACGGCACGGCAGCGGTCGGCCAGACTCGCGGGTGGCCGGGTGGCCGGGTGGCCGGGTGGCCGGGTGGCCGGGTGGGCTGTCGGTGGAGCGGCGAGGCGGTGGTCGGCCGGGTCGGAGCTGTGGCGGGGGCTCCTGGATCGGGAGGCGGTGGTGGTGGGCCGGATCGGCGAGGTGGCGGTTGCCGGGACGTGACGGGTGCCCGGATCGGGATCGGCGGTGGGCCGGGCCGGGACGGGGACGTGACGGTTGCCCGGATCGGTCGTGAGGCGGATCCGCCGGGCCGGAGCGGGTCAAGCAGGTGGGGTGCGGAGGGCCAGGACCGCCATGTCGTCGTGGCCGTCGCTCGGGTGGCGGTCGGCGAGGGCCTGGACGAAGTCGTCCAGGGGGAGGGAGGCGTACTCGGTGGCGAGTTCGGCCAGTTCGGCGAGGCTCTGGTCGATCGGATGGTCGGGGTGTTCGACCAGGCCGTCGGTGAAGAAGACCACCGTGGCGCCGGGCGGTACGAAACAGGAGTGGTCCGGGCGGGGCAGCCCGGGGTCGACGCCCAGCGGCAGGCCGGGATCGGCGAACAGGTACTCCGCCGGGCGGCCCGGCGCGAGCAACAGGTGCGGGACATGGCCGGCGGTGCTCCAGGACAGCCGCCAGCCCCCCTCGGCCGGTTCGATACGGGCCAGCGTGGTGGTGGTGATGGGGTTCTCGGTGATGGCCTGAAGGGTGTGATCCAGTTGGGACAGGATGGTGCCGGGCGCGCTGCTCCGGTCGAACAGCAGGGCGCGCAGCATATTGCGGGTGGAGGCCATCGCGGCCGCGGCCGGCAGATCGTGGCCGACCACGTCCCCGATGACGACCGCCACGACGTTGCCGGGCAGCGGGATGGCGTCGTACCAGTCGCCGCCGAGCTGGCTGGGCTCGGCGGCGGGCCGGTAGACCGCGGCGGCGGTGAAGGGGCGCAGGTCGGGCAGGGTGGGCAGGAGCAGGCGCTGGAACTGCTCGGCGCCCTCGCGGACCCGTTCGAAGAGACGGACGTTCTCGATGGCGATGCCGGCGGCGCCGGCCAGGGCGATGACCACGCTTTCGTCGTCGGCGTCGAAGGGCTCTCCGTCCTGGCGCTCGGAGAGATAGAGGTCGCCGTAGATCTCGCCGCGGACGCTGATGGCGACGCCGAGCAGGGTGCCCATGTACGGATGGTTGGGCGGGAAGCCCACGGAGGACGGATGGGCGGCGATGTCGTCGACCCGCAGCGGCTCGGGGTGGTGGATCAGCTCGCCGAGGACGCCCCGGCCGTGGGGGAAGTCGGTTCCCGCGAGGGCGCCCCGTTCCTCCTCGGTGAGGCCGGCGGTGATGAACTGCTCCAGCTCGTCGCCGGAGGGGGCGAGCACGCCGAGGGCTCCGTAGCGGGCGCCCACCAGGTCCATGGCGGTGGTCACGATGCGGTAGAGGACCGAGGGCAGCTCGTTCTCGCGGGTGATGGCGACCACCGCGTCCAGCAGGCCCTGGAGCCGGTCCATGGCGTCCAGCAGGCTGCGCATCTGCTCGTCCATGCGGCCCAGCTCGGTCCGCAGGCGGACATGCAGATCGGAGTCGTCCGGCTGCCTGGGCGACGCCCCGTTCTCGGGCCCGGCCATCAGGGGCTCCCCGCGGCCGGGCGTCCGGTCTCGGAGCGGTACATTGCGCCCTCTTGGGGTGACCCTGAGTCATCAGGGGGTGGGGCGGGGCACGGCGAAACTGGCCTTTCGGTCATCTGTCAAAAAATAGGGCAGTGTGTGCCGTCCCGCTGCTCGCCCAGGGCCCCGACACGCGGGCGGACCTCGAAACATGCGCTCGGCGGCCGTCCCGGCCCGGTGTCCGGGGCACTCGGGCGCGGCCGGACACGACCCAAGCGGAAGGGGTAACTCCCAGGTCAGACAGGTCAGTTGAGGCAGTCACGGAGCGTGTTGCGCTGTGCTAGCCTCTTGGATTCCGTCCATGACATCGGCCCCAGGGGACGCGGGCCGTCAGAGCGTTCGAGGCGAAGCTCATGCGCAGAGACAATCCGGGACGAAGGCTGCACGACGCCGTGGTGATCGTGCCAGGCATCATGGGCAGCGAACTCAGGGAGGCCGGGACCGGCCGGAAGTTATGGGGGGTCGGAAAGCTCCTCACCTATACCGCACGGGCCCACACCGAGCGGCTGCGGCAGCTCGCGGTGACCGAGGACGAACGTGCGGGCCGTACCGGACGCGTCGAGGTGACCGGGCTCCTCAAGAGCTTCGAACTGCTGCCGGGGTTCGGCTCCGCCCACCCCTACACCGCGATGGTCGCGGAGATGCGGCGCAGCGTGGTGGACCCCGCCGCCCTCCTCCCCTTCCCCTACGACTGGCGGCTGTCCGTCGAGCACAACGGCGCCCTTCTCGCCGCCGCGGCCCGCCGCCACCTGGACGCCTGGCGCGCCCACCCCGAGCACCGGAAATACCTGGACGCCGACCCCGGGGCGGGACCCGCCCGGCTGGTCTTCGTGGCCCACTCCATGGGCGGCCTGCTCACCCGCGAGGCCCTGCACCTGGACAGCACCCTGCGCGGCGACATCCGGGCGGTGATGACCGTCGGCACCCCCTTCAACGGCTCGGTCAAGGCCGTGCTGATGCTCAACGCCGGCAAGGGCCTGCCGTTCCCCGTGCCACCGGCGGTCCTGCGCCAGGTCGCCGCGACCATGCCGGGGCTCTACGACCTGCTGCCCAGCTACCGGGCCCATGAGGTGGACGGCGACATGGAGGTGCCGGGTGTCGAGGACATCGTGGCGCTCGGCGGGCGGCGCGAGCTGGCGAAGGCAGCCGTGGACTGGCGTACCAGCCGGGCGCAGACCACGCTGCCCGAGCATGTGACCGTCGTCGGCATGGGGCAGCGCACCTGGACCAGTTACCGGCTCGCCGACGGCGTCGCGCTGTTCGACCGGTACCTCTTCAAGCGCTACAACGACGGAAGGCTGTTCCCGGACGCCGAGGGCAGGCCCCAGCGCGATCCACGTACCGGGGACGGCACGGTGTACCAGTACGCGGCCCAACTGCCCGGCACCGCACGGCCGGTGCACTTCTATCACGAGCACGGCGACCTCATCCGGACCCGCAGTGTCCTCGACATGGCCTCCGGTCTGATGCACGGGCTGCGGCACCCGGAGGAGCGGGGCGCCATGCTGGGGGACGAGGCGCGGTACGAGCTGTGCGCGCCGGAGTGGTCCGCCCTGGGCGAGCCCTTCGCCATCGAGGTCGACGGGGTCGCCCGCGGCGCCGACCTGGAGTGCAGGGTGCGCGGGGTCAACGGCCTGGACGAGCTGCTGACCCCCGCCCTGCGGCCGGTACCGGGCAGGCCCGGCGTGCTGGCGGCCTCGTGCACGCCCGGTCGGCCGGGGATGTACGAGGTGGAGGTGACCGGCGGCGAGGAGCCGAAACGGCGCCTCGTCCCGGTCCTCGACATGGTGCACGACGGCTGACGCCATGGCGGCGGAACTGGTGTCGGCGGGACGCGAGCCGACGGCCGTGGGGGACGGGACCGGAGCCGTGACCGACACCGGGACCGTCGGGCCCGCGCCGCCGGACTCGCCCGTGTCGGGGGCGTCGCCCGTGTCGCCCGTCGTGCCGCGGCAGGGCGGGCAGGGCCGGGACGGGACGGTGGCGGAGGCGTTCGACGTGCGGGTGGTGCCGGTCGGGCATGTCGCCGGGTATCCGAAGGCGGACACCGCGGCGGAGGCGGCCGCCGTGCTCGACGTACTGCGGCGGATCGGGGGACAGCCGGTGGCAGGGTCCTCCGCCGGGCCCGGCACCGTGGACTCCCTCGGCGCGGCCGACGACGAACTCGCCCGCTGGTCGGGGGAGTACGGCGAACCGGGCGAGCGCCACCCGAAGGAACGGCCCTCGGCCCTGGTCTGGCTGGGGCACGGTCGCCGGGGCATCATGGGCCCGACCCTGCTCGTGCCCGGCTCGGCGGAGCGCGGGGACCACGCGCAGCTCACACCCGATCTGTTCGCCCACCATCTCTACGCCGAGTGGGGCAACCGCCGTGCGGAGGACGGGCATTGGGCGATGGTGGTGATCGAGGCGTGCAAGTCGTCGGACTTCGCGAAAGTGGTGCGTGAACGGTTCGACCGTTCGGCCGCGATGGACGACGCCCCCTACTCCATTCTGCTGATCGCGACGGGGAAGGACGCGGCGCAGGCGTACCTGGGGACGTTCCGGGAGACGCTGGAGGACTATCTGGACGCGCTCACCAGCCATGACGTCTTCGAACTCCATGAGCTGCGCCGGTTCTTCAAACAGGCGGGACACTACTGCGAGTTCGGCGGTGAGTCCTGTGCCGAGCTGAAGCTGCTGGCGCGGGACCGGGTGCCCTTGCCGGGGGTCACCACGGTGGCCGAACAGCGGCGCAGGCAGCGGGAGTTCGATGCCGCGCCCGTCCCCGCGCCCGCGGTCGGGGTCACGGCCTCGACAGTCGAGTCGCCGGAGGAGCGGGAGCGCGCCGGGTATCTGGAGGTCGTACCGCATTTCACCGGGCGGGAGGCGGAGCTGGCCGAGGTGCTGCGGTGGGGCACCGGGCCCGGGCCGGGGCCGGAGCGGGTGCTGATCGTGCCCGGGGCGCCCGGCGTCGGCAAGTCCGCTTTCCTGGGGCAGGCATTACGGCGACTGAGGGAGTCGGGGGCTCGGATCGGGGCCGTGCTGCGGCTGACCGGGAGCACCGTGGCGGAGGTCCGCGACCGGCTCGAAGGGGTGGGGGCGAGCCGGGCACCCGGAGGGGAGTGGGGGCCGGTTTCCCCGGAGGCCGCCGAGCGGATCCTCGTGGTGGCCGACGCGCTCGACGAGGCGCGGGACCCGGTGCCGACGGCCCAGTTGCTCCTGGCGGCGACGGAACACCCCCAGGTCTCGTTGATCATCGGCACCCGCAGAGCACCCGGCGACGACGGGGATCCCGAGGGCGCCCGGATCGATCTGCCGACGGTGCTCGGCTCGCACACCGGCAGGGCGCGGGTGCTGGAACTCCTGCCGGACCCGGTCGCGGCCGGTGCCTACGCCGCCGACGGGGTGCGCAGGGCGCTGCGGGAGGGCGCCGACGCACCGCGGGACGAGGCCGGCGCGCTGCCGCAGGGGGCGGACCCCGGATGGGCGGAGGTGGTGGCCGAGACGGTGCGGGCGGCCGTCGAGCAGCATGTGCGGGAGGGGGACTGGCAGTTCCTCCAGGCGGCGTTGCTGGTGCAGGAGATCGAGGGGAGTCCGGGGGTCCTGTCATCGGATCCGGAGGCGTGGCAGGCGCTCCTGAAGCTCCTGGACAGGGATCGTTCCGGGCTGTTCGGGGCGGCCGTGGCGCGGATCGGGGCGGAGATGCCGATGGCGCTGCCGTTCCTGCGGGCGCTCGCGCTCGGTCATGGCCGGGGGCTGCCGCGGGCGGACGGGATCTGGCTGCGGGCGGCGAGCGCACTGGCCGGGCCGGGCGGGTGCGCGTCGGACGAACGGACGCTCACCGAGTTCCTCGGCAAGGCCGCCGCCTATGTGCTGCTGGACGGGGAGGACCGGCGCAGCGTCTACCGGCTGGCCCATCGCACCTATGCCGAGCGGCTGGCCGCCGAGGTCACCGCCGAGCAGCGGCTCGCCATGCTCACCGCCCTGCTGGAACTGGCCGCCGGCCAGATCGCCGAGGGCCGGCCGCCGAGCCCGCACCTGGAGAGCCGGCTCGCCGAGTACGCGGCCGACTGCGGCGCCTCCGGATGGCATCAACTGGCGGCGCAGAAAGGTGTGTTGGACCGGCTTCGGGTCGCGGCGCTGTGCGGGCTCGCGCTCGCCCCGGGGCGGCGCGGCGGTGGCACGGTCCCGACCGACCTGCCCATCGAGATCCTGGGCACGGTCACCTCGGCGCATCTGATCGAACGCTCCACCGCGGCCGACCGGCCCGGACTGCGCCAGCTCGGCGGGCTGCGCGCCTGTGGTGAGCCGCACCCGGCCGGGGACGGCGGGGCATGGGAGGTGTGCTGGGGCGCGGTGCGTCGTACGCCGCCGCATCTCCAGCTCGACGCCGGGCAGATGGTCACCGCCGTCGCCGCGCGCCCCGACCGGTCATGGCTGGTGAGCGGCGCCCGCGACGGCTCGGTGACCCTGTGGGAACCCTGGCGCACCCACGCCCCGGTCCTGCTGACCCGCGGCTCCGACAGCCCGGTCACGGCGGTGGCGGCGAGCGGCGCGCCGGGGACGGCCGACGGCCCAGCGGGGGCGACCGACGGCCCATCGGGGATGGCAGGCGATGTCCCGGGGACGGCCGGCGATGCCCCTGCCGGGGTGGGCCCGGCCCTGGTCGTATCGGCGCATGAGGACCGTACGCTGCGGATCTGGCGCCCCGGTGCCGAGACCGATGCCCGTGCGGGCGAGCGGGTCCTGGAGGCGCCCGAGCCGGTGTGGCAGCTGGTGGCACTGCCCGATGGACGGTTCGCGGTGGCCGGGGAGACGGGCTGGGTGGCGGTCCTGCACCCCGGCGCGGACGGGGAGCGGGGAGGCGCGCGGTTGTCGCCCGCGCCGGGCGCGCCCGGCAGCGATGTGGTGGGCCTCGCGTCGGTCACCGGGCCCGAGGGGGAGCCCTGGCTGGCGGTGGCAGAGCGGGCCGGGGATCTCACCCTGTGGGAGGTGGCCGGGGAGGTGCCGCGGCTGCTGCACACCATGAGCCTGCGGCGTCAGCTCGTGGCGCTCACCGTGCTGGCGGGTGCGGAGCTGGCGGTGGCCTGCGAAGACGGTTCGCTGTGGCGGTGGGACGCGTCGTCCGAAGGGCATGCGGCGGTGCAGCAATTGAACATCCTGGGTCCGGCGTTCAGGGCGGGAAGCTCCACGGCGCTCGTCGGATGGCAGGCGGGGGACTCCGGCTGGACGGTGCTGTGGGGAGACCCCCGTGGCCTGTGGGCCATGGCGGTGGACCAGCCCCGTCGATCGGTCGGGGGCGGGGCGGGCGCCGGGGTCCGCGGCCTCGCGGTGCTGGCGGGGCCCGACGGGCGGCGGGTGGTGGCGGCCGCGGCGGAGCGGGGTCCGGCCATCCACTTCTGGGACCCCTCGGCGCATCTGACCGGCGCGGCGCGGCGCGCCGAGGTGCCGTTCGGCCGGATCATCGGGATGCACCGGTACGTCACCGAGGAGGGGGCCGAGGCGTTGGCGCTGTGTCATGAGGTGCGGACGCCGGGGTGGACCGAGCGGACCGTACGGGTCCTGGGGGCGGCCGACGGCCGGGAGTTGGGCGGGGAAGCCGACCGGGCGGGCGGCCCGGGGTGGGACGGTGCCGAAGGCCGTCGGCCCGAGGCCGTGACGCGCGCGCACCAGGGCGACATCAGCGGCTTGGTGGCGCTGCGCGGGCGGTCGTACCGAGGGATGTGGGCGAGCGCCGATGACGACGGCGAGATCCAGCTCTGGGCCACCGATCCGCCCCCCGCCCGCCGCCTCACCCCCCGCCTCACCCCCGGCCACCGCATCCGGCTCGGCTCCCCGGTCCTGGGCCTGTCCGCGCTCTCCGGCGGGCGGCTCGCGGTGGCCTTCAAGGACGGCGTGGTCGTCCTGTCCGTGGCGGCCGCGGGGACCCGGGAGCGGGACACCGGCGCGGTCGAGAGCTCCAGTCCCAGGAACGACGAAACGGGGGACCAGGATGGATGAGCCGTGGGCAGAGCTGGACGTGGAGTTCCAGATCAAGGACCTCTTCACCGGCGCGCGGGCGGTCTACGCGCCGGAGGGCGGCGGCTGGGAGCTCGACGGCGGGGTCGAGCATGTCATCGACGGATGGCTGACCCGGTTCGTGCTGCGCGCCCCGCACGGCGAGGAGCCGCCCCGCGAGGTGTCGCTCTTCCACGGAGTGGACGATCTCGCGGGCGAGTTGTGGGACCACGAGGTCCGGAATCTGCTGCGGCTGCGGATGCTGGGGCATCCCGCGCTGCCGGAGATCGTGGACGGGCGGTTCGACAGGACGAACCGCGTGGCGTTCATCATGACCCGCAAGATCGGGGGACCGCTGGCGGAGCAGGACTGGGCCGATGTACGGGAGTGGGTCGGCAGCTACCCGGTCGTGGCGTTCGAGCAGTTCAGCCTGCTGGTGGACGCCCTCAGCCAGCTGCACGGCACCCGGATCGTGCACCGCAATCTGACTCTGGGCGCGATCAGACTGGCCATGGAGCCGAGCCGGCCGGAGCGCGCGGCCCTCGCCCTGACCCGGTTCGAACTCAGCGCCCTGCTCAAGAACTTGCTGCATCACGTCGCCGGGCCGGACGACCATCGCGCGCAGGACGTACGGGAGTTGTTCCTCACCCCGCCCGCAGACGTCCCGCCGGCCCGCCATCTCGCCTACCTCGCGCCCGAGACGCACCCCTCCCTCCTCGGCAAGGTACTGGTCCGCAGGCTCGACCACGGCAGCACCGATGTGTTCGGACTCGGCGTGCTCGGCTGGGAGTTGTTCCTCGGCGCCGTCACCGAGCTGCTGCCCGAGGAGTGCGCGGCGGTCGAGCAGGCACCCGAAGAACGGCTCCCCGAGGCCCTGGCCGCGCTGCACACCGCGATGCGCCGGACACTGACCACGACCACCAGCATGCCGCGCCGGCTGCGCGAGGTGCTGGTGGACATGCTCGACCCGTCCCCCAGCGGCCGTATCTCCTCCTTCGACGCGGCGGCCACGCTGCAACGCCACTGGACGGAGATCACCCTCAGCCTCGCCCCCCTGGAACAACACGACGAGAAACCAAGGCTGTTGGCGTTCATGCCGGAGAAGTCCGTGCAGACGGTGTACGAGAGCCGGGGCTGGACCGACCACCGCCCCGACACCCCCGAGGGCTGCCGGGAACTCCAGACCTTCCTGGAGGACGAGCTGCGCCAGGCCCAGCTGGTGCACAGCCCGAGCGGCGCCCAGGGCTTTGTGCACGGCGACTCGCCGCAGTCCCAGGCCGAGGCCGAGTGGGCGCTCATCGGCAACCAGGCGGTCTGGTTCTGTGCGTTCCACTACGACGAGGCGATCTCCGGCCGCCGCCGGAAGGTCCACAAGGACACGCTGGTCATCAAGTACCTGCTGGACAAGCGGTATGCCGACGATCTGCTGACCGCCTGGCCCCGGCGCAGCATCGGCAAGGTCGACCTCGTGCCCTTCTGGGTCGGGCAGAGCCTGGACAAGGGCGGCGAGCCGCGGCCCTCCTGGGAGGAGCTGACCAAGGCGGTCGTCACCGAACGCGCCGTGGACCATCAGGGCTCGCAGCGACTGCTGCGGTCGTACCGGTTCATGCTGGAGTACCAGGGTGTCGCCCTCCGTGCCCGCCAGTACCCGTATGTGCTGGTGCGCTCGGAGGAGGGCGACGCGATCGTCCTCACCCAGGACCATGAGCGCGACCGCCGCTGGCTGCACGGCGACCCGCTGCTCACCTCCTACGCCCAGCCCCGGCGCAGGCCCCCGCTCGGCGACTTCGCCCGGCAGCTGCTCACCGAGAACGAATGGGCGCGGGTCACCCTGGTGGAGGACCGCACCGGCCGGGACGGCCACCCCACCGACCCCTACTTCGGCGGCCGGGCCGTGGAGGCGCGGCTGAAGGTACGGCTGGACGCGGACTCGGTGCAGATCCAGCCGCTCGGCGGCCGCCAGGTGCCCGAGCGCGGCTGGCTCAGACCCGACGAGGACCGCGGCACCGAGACCCAACTGCGCCGCGAGGCGCGCGGACTGGACTCCCTCGCGCACAAGCCGGGCCTGGTGCGCATCCTGGACGCGCCGGAGGCCATCGAGCTGCGCAGCAGGGGAGTCACGAGCCGGGACCAGAGCGAGCTGCGCGGCAAGGGCCAGGCCATCGTCTCCAACATGCTGCGCTTCCACCCCTTCTACGCCCTCCAGGGCCCGCCCGGCACCGGCAAGAGCACCGTCGTCGCCAAGGCCCTGCGGGACTTCCTGGAGATGGAGCACGGCTCCCGGGTCCTGGTGAGCGCGCAGTCGAACGACGCGCTCGACCAGCTCGCCGAGAAGATCCTCAAGGAGCTGCGGCCGCGTATCGAGGACCGCTCCCTGCTCGCCCTGCGGGAACTCTCCCTCAGCCAGGAGCGGGAGGAAGTCCGCAGTCCGGTACGGCAGCTGACGGCGGCGGACATCGTCAAGGACCTCGTGGCGCACATCGTCCGCCGGGTGGAACTGGGCTGCGAGGGGGCGCGCGGCGAGGACGAGAAACGGCTGATGAAGCGGTGGGCCGATCTCGCGGGCGACACCCAACTGGAGCTGATCGAGCGGGTGAAGTCCGGCGCCGACATCGTCTTCGCCACCTGCTCCATCGCGGGCAAGCTGTCCGAAGAGGTCAGCGACCCCAGCGACATGTTCGACTGGGTGATCATCGAGGAGGCCGCCAAGGCCTGGCCCACCGAGGTCGTCATGCCGCTGGTCCGGGGAGTGCGCTGGACCCTGGTCGGCGACTACCAGCAGCTCGGCCCGCACCGCGCCCAGGACATGCAGAGCTTCCTGGAGGGGCTCGCCGCCCACGAACACGACCGGATCCAGGCCCACTACGCCAACCAGGACACCTACCTGGACCATCTGCACATGTTCCGGCGCTTCTTCGAGGGGCACGACCCGCGGCGCACCGCCTCCGCGCGGCGCCCGGTCGACGTCCTGGTCACCCAGTTCCGTATGCACCCCGACATCGCCACCCCCTTCGCCCGGGCCTTCTACCCCGACGCGGGCCCGACCGGCACCTTCCTGACCTCGGACCCCTTCATCGACCAGATCCACGGCCGCACCGAGCCGCCGTACGTGACGAACGCGCCGCTGGTGTGGCTCGACACGGCGCGGCACGACGGCTGCCGCGACACCCCCTACTGGGGCAACGAGGGCGAGGCGGAGCTGATCGACGACCTCGTGGCCCGGCTCGGGCTCGCCCGCCGCACGGACCCCGGCGGCCTCGTCGTGATCACCCCCTACCGCAAACAGGCGGGCATCCTGGAGGCCAAGGGGCTTCGGGGGCGGGTGCACACCGTGCACTCCTTCCAGGGCGGCGAGGCCGAGGTGGTGATCGTCTCCCTGGTGCGCAGCGCCGTGCGCGGCGAGGGCATCCGAGGCAACATCGGGCACACCGCGCAGCCCGAGGTGGTCAATGTGATGCTGTCCAGGGCGCGCCAACTACTCGTCGTCGTAGGGGATCTGGCGCATTTCGAGCAGTACGGAGGCGCGGACTGGGGGACGGTCATCCAGGCCTTCCGGGACAGCGGGGTGATCGTGGACGCGGTCACCGAGGACATCATCGGCGGCCGTCGGGCGGTCCTGCCCCCGCAGCGGGCCGAGGCGTCCGAGGGCGCCGCCGCAGCGATGGCAGCGGAGGACGCCGGTGAGTGAGACGACCCTGGTGGCCCTGCCCTGCCGGGTGATCACCCTGAGGGTGGAACTCGGTTCGGAGGCGGGCGCCTCGACGCTGGAGGAGCTGGTGCTCGCGGCGGTGGCCGGCGGCCGTACCACCGTCGACTCCCTCGGCGACCTCTTCTCGCTGCCCCGACGGTTGATGCTGGACGTGGTGCACGCCCTGTGGAGCCGGGGCTTCCTCGCCGTCGACTTCACCTCCCACACCCTGGAGGGCACCCCGGCCGCCGAGGCGGTCCTCGGCGACGGCGACGGCGCGCAGACGGTCGCCACCAGCGTCGATTCACGCAAGTTTTTGTTCGACCCGGTGACCGAGACGATCCTGCCGTACCGGGACGGCAGCGTCCGGGCGCCGCTGGGCGCCCTGGAGATGCCGGTGGCCCGGGGCGTCTCCGCGGAGGACCTGCCGCAGACCGAACTGCTGCGCGCCGTCCGCCAGGCCGTCGCCAAGGACCGCCGCGACCGGGGCGTGCGCCGCCGGGTGCTGAACGTGTCCTTCACCAACCCCGTGCTCAGCCCGCCCGAGGCGGTCCGCTGGAGCACCGTCGAGGTCGTGGTCAAGAGGGACCCCGGCAGCAGCCAGATCGCCGCGGTGCCCGTCGAGGCGCCGCCCGGCTGGGGCCGCAGGGGCGCCCAGCTCTTCCAGGCGCACATCACCCATCTGCTGCACACCCGGCCCGAGAGCGCCTTCGTCAAGAAACTCCTGAACCGCCAAGTCCCGGAAGTCGTACGGCCCGACACCCTCAAGGAGCTGATCCGCGACCTGGAGCAGCTCGCCGAGGGGCTGGACGGCGCACCCGAACTGCCGGACCTGCCCGGCCGGCACCACGCCCTGGAGATCAGGGCGAACCAGCTGCGGGAGCAGATCTCCGAGGCGCGCAGGGCCCGTTGCGGGGCCCAGCGGGTGGCGCCCGGGGCCGGGGTCGGCTATGTCGTCGGCGATCTGATCGACCGCGCCGAACACCAACTGGTGCTGGCCGCGCCCACCATCGCCTACGACGCCCTCAACCCGCTGCTGCCCGGCATCGAGGAGGCGCTCAGACGGGGCGTCACCCTGGTCCTGCTGTGGGGCGAGCACCCCTCGGCGAGACTCGAACCCCGGTCCGAGACCGCCCTGTTCGACCTGAAGGCCCGCTACCCCGGCAAGGTGCTGCTGGAGAAGCGCAGCAGCTCCAGCGCGGCATCACTGCTGATCTGCGACAACCGCGCCGCCTACGTCGGCTCCCGCGGCTTCCTGTCGGACGGGACCGGCGCCGGGGTGCTCGTGGAACCCTCCGAGGACACCGACACGCCCCCGCTGTGCGTGGCCGACCTGCTCAGCTGGGTCCGCAGGGTCTACACCTACTGGGACACCGCGCAGAGCATCGCCATCGCCCCCGACGACTTCGGCCGCACCGGACGCGGACTCCCGGCCGAGCCAGCGCGCTGGTGGCGATGGGAACCCCCGGAGCTGCCCGAGGGGTGGCACGAGGACCCCGTCGGCTTCCAGGTCGGCTGGGCGGCCGCCTGGGGACGGGTGCTGCGCGAACTCGTGGACGCGGTGAACGACGTGTACCGAGGTGCCGACCCGGTGGTGCGCGCCGTATGGGACGGCGCGTACGCCGAGGTGGTCGGCCGCCTCGTCGCGAGCGCGGGCGCACGGCTCGCCGTCACCGACGACCGCGCCGAGCACGAGGCCTGCGACGAGACCCTCGCCCTGCGGCTGCGCCGACTGCGGGAGACCGGGGGCATCGTGCACCTCCAGCATCCCTCGCTCAGCGGCGGCCGGCGCACCGCCACGGCGTACGACGCCCTGCTCAAGGCCCTCAAGACGGACGGCACCCTGCGCGTCGGCAAGGCCAGGGCGCGGGCGGTGCTCAGCGACCACGAGATGGTGGCGGGCAGCCATCACCCCGTGGGACATGGGACGACGCATCCGGGGCAGGGCGCGGTGGCGCAGGTCGGGCTGCACATCGTGGGGACCGCGTTCACGGTGGACTTCGCGCGGGAACTGGGGATCCCGGAGTGGTTCGGGGCCCCGGGGGACCCCGGGGGCGAGGGGCCGCAGTACCACCCCACGGCCGGGGTGTTCGCCGCCATCCCGCTGGACGACGACCCCTGGACGGCACTGGCCCAACGCGAGCGGGCGGGCCGGGGCGCGGAGGAGCTACGGCGGTATGCGGCGGCGTTGCTGATGGGCCAGGGCGAGGCGGAGGGGCCGGGCGGCACCGAGGACCAGGGCGCGGATCCCCGCCGCCCCGATCCCCACCGCGCCGACTCCGACAAATGGTCGCGCTGGCTCCTGGAGGACGCCTGGCGGCGTGGGGCGTTCATGGAGGCGTACCTGCTCACCCCCCTGCTCGGCGGCGGCCCCGGCGCGCTCTCCGTCGAACTGGCCGCCGTGGCACTGCCGTTGGAGCACGGCCCGTTCGGCGAGCAGCTCTTCTTCAGCGCCCTCGCGCTGGAGGCGGCCCCGCCCGAGCAGCGCACCGTCGCGCTCGCGGGCGCCGTCGCCGAGATGCTGCTGCACGGCGGTGACACGGGCCGGCTCGCCTGCCGTCATCTGACGGAGGGGGCGCCCGCCCAGGGGCTGCCGACGGCCTGGCTGGAGCTGGCCCGCGCCGCCCGCGCCTGCTTCGAGGCGGCACCGGCCCCGTTGCCCCTGCAGGACGTCGACGAATGGGCGGCCGGCCAGGAGCGCTCGGCGCGCACCGACGAACGCTGGGCGCGGCTCGCCGCCGAGGTGGCCGACTTCGAACAGGCGAAGAACCACTTCAGCTTCACGGACGGCCAGAAGCTGCACCGCGCCCTGTTCCGGCCGCACGGTATCCTCGCCGAGGTCCGCGAGATGGCCCACGATCCCCGGCCCGCCGACCGCTGGGCCCCGGTGATCGAGGGGCTGCCGCAGGGCGAGCAGGAGATCCGCACCCAGCTCGACCGGATGTCCGCGGATCTCGGCCTGCGCAAGATCGAGTGGAGCAATCACTTCGCCTACGCCCGCCGCCTCGCCGAGTTCATCGCCGAGGCCAGGTCCCTCGTGGCCCGCTCCGAGGAAGGGCGCCAGGGCCCGGCCGCGCTCCGACTGAGCGCGGCCCAACGGCGGTTCGCCCTGCACCTGGACGATTCCTGGCATCAACTGGTCAAGGAGGCGGACGAGTTGGGCGAACCGGCCTGCCATCCGGCCAAGGCCCTGCTGGAGGCGCTGTCCGCGCTGCCGAAGGCCGGGAAGGAGAACGCATGAGCGCGCCGAGCCACGACAGCCAGGTGCGGAACCATCTGGACGGCGCCCGGCATGTGCTCGGCACCTGGCCCGGCCGGTTCCGCTACCCCGAGGTGCTGGCCCTGCTGGCGCGCAGGCAGTCGTCGTACGGCCCCGAGGATGCCGTCGAGCTGGCCCGCGCGGTCCTCGCGCGGCTCGGTGGCCGCCCGGTGGGCGTCGTCTGCGAAGAGCTGCTGGAGCGGGGCGAGTTCGACGCTGCCGAGTATCTGCTCGCCGGCTGCGCGGACCTGCGGCCGTACGATGCCGAGCGGCTGGCCCGGCACCTGGAGAGCCTGCGGGTGCGGGCCGCGGAGCTGGTACGGCAGCGGCTCGCCGACCTCGCCCGGCGCGCGCAGGGCGCGGGAGTGGCATGGCGGGACGACCCCGCCGAGACCGAGGCGCTGGTGGAGCGGGCACGCTCGGGACGGCCCCGGGTCGTGGCCCGACTGGACGCGCTGGCCGACGATCTCGAACGGCGCATCGCGGACGCCGCCCGTGAACTGGCGGACCTGCTCGCCCCGATGGAGCGTACGGGGGCGGAGGGCCGGGGGGCCGCCCGCGTCCGGGCCCTGCTCGACGCCGGTGAACTCGTCGCCGCCACCGCCCTGTTGAACCGGGAGCCGCCCGGCGCCCCCATCCCCGAGGGCATGACCGCGCCGCCGGTCTGGAAGGCCGAGTGGGACCCGCGCCAGCTCCTTGACTGCCACCTCAACCCCGGCCGGCTGCGGCCTCCGGCGTTCGTGGACTGGCGGGCGGCCGATCGCGAGGGACAGGAACTGCTGGCGGCGTACGGCAGATTGGAGCACGATCCCTCCGCCGAGGCGGCCGCCGGGTTCGCCGACGCGCTGTGCCGCTTCCTCGGGGCGCCGCCCGGACCGATGACGGCCACGCCGGTCGCGCGCAGTCCCTTCCATCTCGCCTTCCTGGACGGCCTGTTCGGCGGCCCGGCCCTCTCCCGGCTGCACCCCACCGGACGCGTCGACCTGTACGTCGGCGGACCCGGCGCGGTCGGCCTGCCGGACACCGGCGAGGACGAACGGCCCTGTGTGGTGGTCGGCCCCCAGGTCGAACCGTCCGGCTACACCGACCGGCGGCACACCGCGGTGCTGACCCTGCGGGACCTGCTGCGCCTGGTGGTGCTCACCGACGTACCGGACCGGGCCGCGGCCCTGCTCGGCGTCCTCGCCCCGCAGTGGCCGGTCTCGGCCCTCGCCGGGCACAGCGGCTCCGAGCTCGGCCGGATCCTGGGCGGCGAGGCCGACGTGGCCTGGCGCACCCTGCGCTGGATCAGCCGGCTGTCGCTGGGCTGCGGACCGGCGGCCGTGCAGGCCATGGAGCACTGCACCGGCATGGACCCGTATCTGCTGCTGGTGATGCTGCGGTACGCGCAGGACCCGGTCGACGGCGCGGACCCGGTACGGCGCTGGGCGGCGGCCGAGGGCGGCTGGCAGCGGGACGAGGCGCTGACGCACGCCCTGCGCGAGGAGCTGACGGCACGCTGCGGCGGGCCCGCGGCGGAGGCGGCCTGGTGGGCGGCGCTGGCGGCGAGCGACGCGGTGGGCGGGCAGGTCGGCCGGGAGGAGGCGGCGGACATGGCGGAGGCGTGCGGCGCGGAGCCCTGGGTCAGGGAGCGCGTCCTGGCCGCCGTCGACGAGCTGGTGCGCCGCGGAATGCTGGCCGTGGTGCCGGACGGCGGCGAGCTGCGGGTGCCGCTCAGCGGTGTCGTACGGGCCCTGCGCGCCGAGGCCGAGCAGCAGCTCACCGTGCTGCTCGGCAGGCTCGCGCTGGAGCGGGAGGAGGGGGGCGAGGGCCCGAAGGCGTGGCACCTCAACCGCTACGCGACCGTGCCGGTGTACGCCCGTCTGCGCGAAACCCCTTCCGCGTACGAGGAGTTCACCGAGGAGGCCCAACTCCAGCTAGCGGAAGAGAACTTCACGGCGACCGGAACCCCCGACTCCGAACCGGCCGTGCTACTCGCCGCCCTGGGGCCCGAGTTCGAGGAGGCGCACCCCCATGTCCGCCTCGATGTGCGCTGCCCGCCGGGACTGCGGGTCGCGGTGCCGGAGCCCGTGCTGCGCGCGGTGCTCTACGAGGTGATGGACAACGCCGCGGAGGCCCTCGCCGGGCAGGACGGGGTGCTCCAGATCCTGGTGGAGCGCGAGAGCCCCGAGGTGCTGGTCGTGCTGCGCGACAGCGGCCCCGGCCTGCCGGAGCGGGCCCGCTCGCGCCCCGCACGGATCTTCGGCCCCACCTGGACCACCCGGGGCGACGGCCGGGGCCGGGGCCTGCACCGGGTCCGCCGCTTCCTCCAGCCCCGCGCCACGGACGACGTCTCCGCCGACATCGAGGTCCTCGACCCCGACAACCGCGCACTGACGGGAGCGGCGTTCCGCCTGGTCCTCCCGGAGCGCGACAGCTGACGCACCGCACGCCCTGCCCCGCCCGGCGGATCCTCCCTCCCGGGCTACGCGGCCCGGCGGCGACCGGGGGGTCTCGCTCTTCCCGGCGAGGCGTCGTCGTTCCGGGTGTGCGCGGCCCGGTCCTCGCCTACCCGGCGGGCCCTCGCCCTTCCTGCACGGCCGGCGCCGGCCGACCTCGGCGGGGCCTCGTCCTTTTGGACCGCGCGGCTCGGCTCTCGCCGGCTCGACGGAGCCTCGTCCTTCCGGGCTTGTGCCGCCCGCTCGCGCGCGTGCGGTGGCCTTTGTTTCCGCGGGCCTGCGCAGATCAGCTGTCGTGGGCCCGGCGGGGTCTCGCTGTTTCGGGTTCGGGTGGGCCGGGGCTCTCCCATCGCGGCGGGGTCTCGCTCCTCCCGGCTTGTGCGGGCCCGCGCACTCCCATCTCGACGGGGCCTCCTCGTTCCGGGCTTGCGCGGACCGGCCCTTGCCCTCCCGGACCAGCCCCCGGGGCAGCACAGCCGCCGCAGTCGCCGGGCCCGCACGGCCCCCCCCGCAGCCCCCGGGCCCGCCAGATCGGCCCCCGTCCGGACCGCTCCCGCCCTCCGTGGCGCTTTCCCCTCGTCCCCACCCGGCACGCTCCCCCTCCCCACCCAGCGCCCCACCCCTCACCTCCCCCCTCACCCAGCGGCCCCCACCCCCCACCTGCCCCGGTCGGCCGAGGTCGGGCAGGGATGCGATGGTGGAAACAGGGCAGGTGGTCGGTCTGGTGAAGGCAGGCAGGGAGGAGAACGATGGACTGGCGCGCGTTCGCCGAACGGATGGCAGCACTGGCGCGGGATCTGCTGGCGCAGGACACGGTGACCGACACCCTGGAGCGGATCACCCGGTCCGCCACCGAGCTCGTGCCCGGCTGTGACGCGGCCGGCATCCTCATCCTGCACGCCAAGGGCGTCAGCACCCTCGCGCCGACCGACCAGGTGGTGACCGACAGCGACCAGTTGCAGGAGCGCCTCCAGGAGGGGCCCTGCTACGACGTCGCCCGTCCCGAGAGTGACGAGCGGGTGTTCCGGATCGCCGACTTCCGTGAGCCCAACGCGGGCTGGCCCCGCTACGTGACCGAGGGCCGCAAGCTCGGCCTCGGCAGCATGATGGGCTTCCTGCTCTACACCGACGAAGAGGACCTCGGCGCGCTGAACATCTACTCCCGCAGCCCAGGCGCCTTCACCGAGGCCAGTGAGACGGCCGGCTGGCTGCTCGCCTCGCACGCCGCCGTCGCCTTCTCCAGCGCCCGCACCCACGCCCAGCTGGAGCAGGCCGTCGCCACCCGGCACATCATCGGCGAGGCCATGGGCATCCTCATGGGCAGCCACGAACTCACCGAGGGCCAGGCCTTCGACGTGCTGCGCCGCTACTCCCAGGACAAGAACGTCAAACTCCGGGAAGTGGCCCGAATGATCTGCGAACGCGGCGGGCTCACCTAGGCTGCCGGGGCGTTATCGGCGACGGCCTCGCCGCAGCGCGCGCCGCTCCTTGCCCGGCAGCGTGTCCGCCAACTCGCCGATCGGCGAGGCGTCGTGGCAGTCCCCGGTCCGGCCGCCCCGGCACCACCACACCGGTGGGCCGCCCGCGGCCGTCTCGCCCGGGTACCAGTCCTCGGACGTGCCCGCGGGACGCGGATGCACTCCGGTTCCGTGCTCCCGGCAGAGCGGCCAGACCTGCCACAGCAGCTCCATGACGGTCTCCTGCGCCGCCTCCGCGACCACGCTCAGGACCGTCGCCGCGTCGCCCGGCTCCCGTGGGGCGTCCTCCGCCAGGTCGTCCGTGTGCACCGGACTGCCGTGCGAACGGCCGTCCGCCATCGCCACGTACACCTCCTGGCCCCCGTAGGACCCGCAGGACCCGTAAGAGCTGGAGGACCCGTAGGTCCCGGCGGCCTCGTCCGGAGCCGGGGTGACCATCAGGATCAGCGGCTCCTGACCCGGCAGGGTCGCCCGCACATCCCGGTTGACCACGGCGAGCGCGGCCTCCAGCTCCGGCCACCGTCCGGGCTCGGCCCGCTCGGGCTCGGCCCGCGGGGGCTCCGCGCGACGCCCACGGTCTCCCGTCCCCGCACCCCCGCTCACGACCTCCCCGCGCCCCCGCCCTCGAACGCCCCCAGGATCCGTTCCGCCGCCAGCGTCGCCGTCAACGTCCCCTCCCTGACCTGCCGTTCGAGCTCCGGCGCCGCCGCCCGTACCGCCGGGTCGGCGTACAGCCGGCCGAGGAGTTCGTCGCGGACCATCGCCCAGGTCCAGTCGACCTGCTGGTCCCGCCGCTTGGTGCTGAGCCGGCCGGTGGAGTCCAGCAGGGCGCGGTGCTGCTCCAGCCGTTCCCACACCGTGCCGAGGCCCGTGGTTTCACGCGCGCTGCAGTGCAGCACCGGCGGGGTCCAGAACGCGTCCTTGCCGTGCATCAGCCGCAGCGCGCCCGCGAGCTCCCGTGCCGCCGCCCGCGCGTCCCGCTCGTGCGGACCGTCCGCCTTGTTGACGGCGATCACATCGGCCAGCTCCAGGACGCCCTTCTTGATGCCCTGCAACTGGTCGCCGGTGCGGGCCAGGGTGAGCAGCAGGAACGTGTCGACCATGTCGGCGACCGCGGTCTCCGACTGCCCGACGCCGACGGTCTCCACGAGGACCACGTCGTAGCCCGCCGCCTCCATCACCACCATCGACTCCCGGGTGGCCTTCGTGACCCCGCCCAGCGTGCCCGCGCTGGGGGAGGGCCGTACGAAGGCCGCCGGGTCGACCGACAGCCGTTCCATCCGGGTCTTGTCGCCCAGGATGGAGCCGCCGGTGCGGGTCGAGGAGGGGTCGACGGCGAGGACGGCGACCCGGTGGCCCAGCGAGGTCAGCATGGTGCCGAACGCGTCGATGAACGTCGACTTGCCGACCCCCGGCACCCCGCTGATGCCGATCCGCCGGGCCCGGCCGCTGTGCGGCAGCAGCCGGGTCAGCAGCTCCTGCGCCAGCACCCGGTGCTGCGGCCGGGTGGACTCGACGAGCGTGATGGCGCGGGCCACCAGGGCCCGCTTCCCGTCGAGCACACCCTTCACATACGTGTCGAGATCGATCGGGGCCATCGCGGCCCTACAGCTCGTGGCCGAGGTCGGCCGCCAGGCGCTGGACCAGGTCGTACGCCGCGTCCGGGATCACCGTCCCGGGCGGGAACACGGCCGTGGCGCCCATCTCCAGGAGCGTCGGCACGTCCTGCGGCGGGATCACCCCGCCGACCACGATCATGATGTCCTCGCGGCCCTCCTCCGCCAGCTTCTCGCGCAGCGCCGGTACGAGGGTGAGATGTCCCGCGGCCAGCGAGGACACGCCGACCACATGCACATCCGCCTCGACCGCCTGCCGGGCGACCTCGTCCGGCGTCTGGAACAGCGGGCCGACGTCGACATCGAAGCCGAGGTCGGCGAACGCGGTCGCGATCACCTTCTGGCCGCGGTCATGGCCGTCCTGGCCCATCTTCGCGACCAGGATGCGCGGCCGGCGTCCCTCCGCCTCCTCGAAGGCGTCCACCAGGGCACGGGTGCGGTCCACGGACGGGGACTCGCCTGCTTCGTTGCGGTACACACCGGAGATCGTACGGATCTGGCCGGCGTGCCGGCCGTACACCTTCTCCAGGGCGTCGGAGATCTCGCCGACGGTCGCCTTGGCGCGGGCCGCCCGCACCGCCAGCTCCAGCAGGTTCTCGGTGCCTTCGGCGGCCCGGGTGAGCGCGTCCAGCGCGTCCCGGCAGACCTGCTCGTCCCGCTCCGCGCGCAGCCGGCGCAGCTTCTCGATCTGCTGGGCGCGCACGGAGGAGTTGTCGACCTTGAGGACGTCGATCTGCTCGTCGCTGTCGACGCGGTATTTGTTGACGCCGATCACCGGCTGGCGCCCGGAGTCGATGCGGGCCTGGACCCGGGCCGCCGCCTCCTCCACGCGCAGCTTGGGGATGCCGGCGTCGATGGCCTGCGCCATGCCGCCCGCCTGCTCCACCTCCTGGATGTGCGCCCAGGCCCGGCGGGCGAGGTCGTACGTCAGCCGCTCCACATAGGCGCTGCCGCCCCACGGGTCGATGGTCCGGGTGGTGCCCGACTCCTGCTGGAGGAGCAGCTGGGTGTTGCGGGCGATGCGCGCCGAGAAGTCGGTGGGCAGCGCGAGCGCCTCGTCCAGCGCGTTGGTGTGCAGCGACTGGGTGTGGCCCTGGGTCGCGGCCATCGCCTCCACACAGGTGCGTGTGACGTTGTTGAACACGTCCTGCGCGGTCAGCGACCAGCCCGAGGTCTGCGAATGGGTGCGCAGCGAAAGGGACTTGGCGTTCTTCGGCTCGAACTGTGCGACCAGCTTGGACCACAGCAGCCGGGCCGCCCTGAGCTTGGCGACCTCCATGAAGAAGTTCATGCCGATCGCCCAGAAGAACGACAGGCGCGGCGCGAACGCGTCCACGTCCAGGCCGGCTTCGCGCCCCGCGCGGATGTACTCCACACCGTCGGCGAGGGTGTACGCCAGCTCCAGATCGGCCGTCGCACCCGCCTCCTGGATGTGATAGCCGGAGATGGAGATGGAGTTGTAGCGCGGCATCCGCTGCGAGGTGTACGCGAAGATGTCGGAGATGATCCGCATCGACGGCTTCGGCGGATAGATGTAGGTGTTGCGGACCATGAACTCCTTGAGGATGTCGTTCTGGATGGTCCCGGCCAACTTCTCGGGCGGCACGCCCTGTTCCTCGGCCGCCACGATGTACAGCGCCAGCACCGGCAGCACGGCGCCGTTCATCGTCATCGACACGGTCATCCGGTCGAGCGGAATCCCGTCGAACAGCTGCCGCATGTCGTAGATCGAGTCGATCGCGACGCCCGCCATGCCGACGTCGCCGGTCACCCGCGGGTGGTCGCTGTCGTAACCGCGGTGCGTGGGCAGGTCGAAGGCGACCGACAGGCCCTTCTGGCCGGCCGCGAGGTTGCGCCGGTAGAAGGCGTTGGACTCCTCGGCGGTGGAGAAGCCCGCGTACTGGCGGATCGTCCAGGGCTGGTTGACGTACATCGTCGGGTAGGGGCCGCGCAGATACGGCGAAATGCCCGGGTAGGTGCCCAGGAAGTCCAGGCCCTCCAGGTCACGCCTGGTGTACAGCGGCTTGACCCTGATGCCCTCCGGGGTCTCCCACAGCGGCTCGGCGCCGCCGGTGGCCTGCTTGACGGCCGCCTGCCACTCCTCGGCGCTGCCGCCGGCCACCGGGGTCCCCAGCTCGATGCCGGAGAAGTCGGGGATTCCCATCAGGACACTCCCATGCGGTCGAGAGTCGCGGACAGCACATCGACGGCGTCGCAGCCCGCGAAGACATGGCGGTCGACGCCGGCGTACTCGCCCCGGCCCGCCAGGAACACCTGCCGGGCGCCCGCGGCGCGCAGTGCCGCGGCGGTCTCCTCGGCCCGTTCGGCGTACGTCGCGTCGCCGGAGCACAGCACGGCCTCGGTGGCGCCGCTGTCCTCGAAGGTTCCCTCGCTGACCGGCTCGATGCCGCCGGCCTGGAACAGATTGGCGGCGAAGGAGGCCCGCGCGGTGTACTCGGCGGCCGAGCCGAGCGTGGCCAGGAAGATCCGCGGCCGGGCGCCGGTCGCCGCGAGATGGGCGTCGGAGCGGGCCCGCAGCTCCTCGAACGCCTCGTCCCTGCGCACCCGGGGCAGCCCGCCGGACGGCGCCTGCGGCGCGGGCTCGCGCTCCACCGGCTTCTCGGCCAGCAGCGGGAACTCGCTGACACCGGTGATGGGTTCGCGCCGCTTGGCGAGCTTCTTGGAGCGCTCCGCCCAGGTCGTCGCGAGGTCGGTGCGCAGCCGCCCGGAGCGCAGCACGGCCGCCTGGCCGCCGTCGCGCTCGATGGTCCGGAAGAACTCCCAGCCCGCCTCGGCGAGTTCGGCGGTCAGCCGCTCCACGTACCAGGAGCCGCCCGCCGGATCGATGACGCGGGCGAGATACGACTCCTCGATGAGGATCGTGGAGGTGTTGCGGGCGATGCGCCGGGCGAACGCGTCCGGCAGGCCGAGCGCGTGGTCGAACGGCAGCACCGTCACGGAGTCGGCGCCGCCCACCCCGGCGGCGAGGGTGGCGACCGTGGTGCGCAGCATGTTCACCCACGGGTCGCGGCGGGACATCATCACCGGTGAGGTCACCACGTGCTGCGTCTGGGCGCCGGG
Organism: Streptomyces sp. NPDC093018; assembly: GCF_040684035.1. Classification (NCBI taxonomy): domain Bacteria; kingdom Bacillati; phylum Actinomycetota; class Actinomycetes; order Kitasatosporales; family Streptomycetaceae; genus Streptomyces; species Streptomyces sp. NPDC093018. Next base: position 191,816 of record NZ_JBFBFF010000011.1, on the reverse strand, counting down.
CGCCCCGCTGACCTCCGCGACCCGCGCCCACAGCCGGCGCGCCGCGCGCAGCTTGGCGATGGTCAGGAACTGGTCGGCGGTGGCCGCGTACCGGAACTCCAGCTGTCCGGCGGCCTGTTCGACGGAGAGTCCCGCCTCGGTCAGGGCGCGCAGATAGGCCACACCGGTGGCGAGCGAGGCGCCCAGCTCCTGCGCGGCCGAGCCGCCGGCCTCGTGGTACGGCAGCGCGTCCACCGTCAGGGCGCGCAGCCCCGGGTAGGTCTCGGCGCAGCGCGCGGCCAGGGCGGCGTACGGCGCGAAGTCCTGCGCGGCGCCGGTACGGGCCTCGTACCCGAGCGGGTCGCCGCCGAGGTTGCCGCGTACGGCCCTCGGCTCGACGCCCTTGTCCGCGTACAGGGCCAGCAGCGTCTCGGCCGCCTCGGCGGTGTCCCGCCCGGCGTCCAGCACGACGGGCGCGAGGTCCAGGTAGACGCCCTCCAGGGCCCGGCCCAGGTCGGCGAGCGGGATGCCGCCCTCGCCCAGGGCCAGCCACAGCGAGGTGCCGCCGTTCTCCAGATCGGCGAGGACCGCGCCGTCGGCGAGCGTGGTGTGCCGCTGGCGTACCCCCCAGCCGTCCGCGACCCCGCCCTCGGGGCGCGCGCCCCGTACGAACGGGGCGAAGCCGGGCAGACCGGGGTCGGGCGCGGTGTCGCGCGCCGTGTACAGGGGACGGGTGCGCAGCCCGTCCTCCAGCGTCGTGGACAGAGCGTCCTCAGCTGCCGCGCCCGAGACTTCCTTGCCCGACTTGCGCAGCACACCCTCGACCAGGCGTTGCCACTGCTCGTGTGTCGCGTCAGGGAACTCGGCGGCCAGTGGGAGCCCGTCGTCAGGCAGGACCGTCATGGCTCGGATGCTAGGCCAGGGTGCTCAAAGGAGTGCAGAGCAATCGCTTGTGAGTTTTCTCCCCTTGCGGCTGTGACCGGCACCGCTCCCGTAGGTGATCACCCTGGTACGACGGTGCGGTCCGGCCGTGAAGACGGCCGGACCGCACCGGAGGGGCGGGGGCGTTCAGCCCTTGACGCGCAGCTCCGACCGGCGTACGTCCCGGGTGGAGAGGGTCTGGGGGCCGCCGGTGAAGGCGCGCAGCCGCAGCCGGGTGCTCCGCTTCCCCGGGAGCGTGAAGCTGCCGGTGGGGGCGCGGAGTTCGACGGTCGCCGTGCCGTGCGCGGGGACGGTGGCGGGGCCGTGGGCGAGCGGCCAGTAGCGGGACATGCCCTGCCCGGTGGTGAGCATGTAGTGCGGGGTGAGCGGGTCGTCGCCGGTGTTGGCCACCTTCAGGGTCACCCCGGAGATCGCGTCGGGCGCCAGCGGCCGTACCGCCGTGATGTCCATCCGCAGCGGCGGGCTCCCGGTGGCCGCGAGGACCGCGCTGACCAGCGCGGGCGCGAGCAGCAGCGGGACGGCCGCGAGCCGGGCGGGCCTGCGCCGCGCCCCGGCCAGAAAGCGCGGCCGGGGCTGCCAGGCGCCCGCGAACTCCGGCAGCGGAGCGGTGACCGCCGCCGCCAGCCACAGCGGGGTCATCATCAGGTAGTAGCCGTCCTGCGAGCGCGTCGCCAGGAAGAACGCGCACCACGGCAGCACGGTCGCGGCCGGTCCGAGGCGCCGCACGAACAGCACGAACAGGGCCAGCAGCGCGGCGGCCAGCAGCATGCTCGCGTGCCCGTACCAGTCGAGGCGGTCGCTGCCGTGGGTGAAGTACAGCGAGATGCCGACGATGCCCTGTCCGTGCAGCACCGCGCCCTGGGTCAGCGGCAGCACGATGCCGCGCAGCCACGGTCCCGGCTCGGTCACGATCAGATACGCGTCGATCAGCAGGAAGGCGAGGACGGCGATTCCGGTGATCCGCAGCACCACGCGCGCGGCTGCCCGGCCGCCCAGTTCGCCGCGGCGCACCGCGTAGACACCGGCGAGCAGGAACGGCACGACGAACCAGGGGAGTTGCTGGGCGGCGCAGGCCGCGCCGAGACAGGCGGCGCGGGCGACGCCGACCGCGCCGAGCCGGCCGCGCGCGCCGAGCCGGGGCCAGCGGACCACCACCGGGATCAGCAGCGCGAGGGCGACGATCGCGGGGTAGCCCTGGCGGGCGTAGCTGGGCAGCAGGCCGAAGCCGAGGAAGACCATCGTGGTCGCCGACCGCCACTGGGCCGGGACCAGCCGCCACAGCGCGATCGCGCCCGCGATCAGGGCGAGGGTGGCCACCGCCGTCGCCGGGGCGCCGCCGTGGCCCAGCCACAGGAACGGGACGGTGAGCAGCGGCGCGAGCGGCGGATAGCCGTAGGTGTAGTCGTATCCGCCGGTCGTCGTCGCGGTCAGGGCGACGCCCTTGATGCGGAACAGCCATGGCCAGGGGTGTTCGTAGACGTGGTGCCCGTGGACGAGTTCCCTGGCGGCCTGGGTGGTCAGGAGCGCCTCGTCGCCGCCGCCGTGGTTCAGCGCCCACGCGCACAGGGCGAGGACGACCGCGGTCACCAGCACCACCAGGTCCAGGCGGGCCAGCGAGCGGGCCCGGCGGACCGTCAGCGCGAGGACGCCGGTCGCCAGGATCGCCGCGTAGCACAGGGAGATGACCGCGGCGAGGACCAGGCGGTGCGTGGCCGCCTGGGTCCAGAGGGAACGGGTGCCGATGAAGAGGCTCACGTCGGCCAGGAGGGTGAGGACGCGATGCCACTGCGCGGGCCCGCCGGGCGCCTGCGCGCGCGGTCCGGGTACGGCGGACACCGCCGACTGCGTCCGCCGGCCGGGCGTCACCTGCTGTGTTTCTGCCAAGTGCACGGGAGGGGACGCTAGCGGCGGTGCGTGACCGGCGCGCGACCAGCGGTGAAGAGTCCGGTATGAGGGCGGTAAGAAGCGGGCATATTCGCACATCTGCCCAGAGAAGGGGCGGGGTTGGCGCCACCGGACCGATCGCTTCCGTGTCGTTGTGTGTCGTTGTTGGGCCGAACGGGTGACTTGGCGTAAGAATTGGCTGGTGCAGGCATGGAAAGCGAGTCAGGTCGGGGGGAGCCGGTGAGCCGTTACGACGTCACCGATGAACAGTGGGAAGGGCTCGCCCAGGTCGTGCCACTACGGGGGCGCGACGCGTGGCCCTCGGCGGTCAACCACCGCTCCCTACCGGACGACGAGACCGAGACCCGGCGCCGCTTCGTCGTCCTTCGCGTCAACGTCTTCGCCGACGCCCGGGATGTCGCCGAGACGGTGATGGCGGGCGCGCCCGTCCTCCTCGACCTCTCCGGCGCCGAGGGGGATGTGGCCAAGCGGGTGCTCGACTTCAGCACGGGTGTGGTCTTCGGCCTGGGCAGCGGTATGCACCGGGTGGACCGCAACGTCTTCCTGCTGACCCCACCGGGTACGGAGGTCAGCGGGCTGCTGGAGGGGGCGGGGTGAGCGCGGGCGACCCCGTAGCTCCCCCGGGTGAGGCCCGGTCCCCGTTGTTGCCGTGCGGGTCCCCGATCGTGGGAACCTCCGCCGGGTAAACGGTTCACCCCCGCGGCGGAGCCCTACGTTCCGGGCATGGCCATGCCTTTCGCATCCGCTGAGCCGCCGGTGGCCGAGGGGTTCGGCGGGACCGTCCCGCCGGAACCCCGCGCGCCCCTCGATGTGCGGCCCCGCATCACCGAACTGCGGTTGTCGGCGTTCGCCGGACACCGCGGCGCGGGATTCCCGCTGGGCGCGGTCACGGTGTTCGCCGGGCCCAGCGGGTCGGGGAAGACGACCGCGCTGGCGGCCTACGAGGCGCTGGCCCGGCTCGCCGGCGGCGCGCCGCTCGTGGAGGCGTTCCCCGATCCGGTCGCGTGTGTGCCCGACCGGGCCCGGCCGGACGGCGAGGGGCGGCGCGGCTTCCGGATCGGCTGCACGGCCGACGGCGCCGAGGGACCGGTACGGCTCGACATCGCCGTACAGGCCGAACCGCAGCTGCGGATCGTCGGCGAGCGGCTGAGCGCGGGCGATGTCGTGCTGCTCCAGACCGCGTTACGGGACCCGGGGCGCCGCGCCGTGCAGGCCGCCTGGCACACCGCGGGCACCGCGCCGGTGACCCGCGCGCCGCTGCCCGACGACCGCCTCGGCACCGCCCTGCTCCCGCTGCGGGTGGCCGGCAAGACCGACGGGCAGCGCAGGGTGCTGGCCGCGGCCGAGCAGATGGTCGTCGCCCTGCGCTCGGTCTTCGTCTGCGATCCCCGCCCCGACTGCATGCGCACCCCCGTGCCCACCGGCTCCGGCCGGCTGCTGCCCGGCTGCGACAACCTCGCCGATGTGCTGTGGCGCACCCGCGCCGAGTGCGCCCGCAGGCACGGCCGGCTGGTCGAGGCGCTGCGCGCTGGCTGCGCGGGACCGGTGTACGACCTGATCGCCGAGCTCCTCTTCGACGGCACCGTGCGCGCCCTCCTCGACCGCGGCGACGGCCACCGCACGGAACTGGCCCGCCTCGGCGAGGGCGAACTGCGCTACCTCGCCCACACCTTGGTGCTGCTGACCGGCCCCGGCGTGCTGGCCATGGACCCGCCGGGCGAGGTCCCCGACGCCCTGCGCTCCCTCACCGTCCTCGCCGACGGCTTCGACCGCTCCCTCGACCCGGGCCAGCGCCGCTCGCTGCTGCGCCTCGCCGCCGCCATGGGCGAGTTCGGGCACATCCGGCTCGTCGCCGCGGTGCACGACGCCTCCTGGTGCGTGGGGGCCGAGGGCGTCGCAGTGGTACACCTGAACCGTGACGGAACACTCTGACCTCCCCCGACTCCAGCGCAGACTCGCCGAGTTCGCCGCCGCCCGGAACTGGGGGCAATACCACACCCCCAAGAACCTCGCCTCCGCGCTGAGCGTGGAGAGCTCCGAACTGGTCGAGATCTTCCAGTGGCTGACCCCCGAGGAGTCGGCCCGGGTGATGTCCGACCCCGCCGCCGCGCACCGCGTCCGCGACGAGGTCGCCGATGTCCTCGCCTATCTCCTCCAGTTCTGCGAGGTCCTGGACATCGACCCGCTGACCGCCCTGTCCGAGAAGATCGACCGCAACGAACACCGCTTTCCGGTGCCCGAGGACTGACGACAAGGCGTCCGGGAGCGGCAACAGGCGGACTCCCTGGTTCCGTTATTACTCTTCGCAGTCAATTCACCTGCCGAATCCGAATTGTTGTCCACAGATTTCGGGCTTCCTCTGGCTTTTCGCACCAACGACCCTCACTCTGGGTAGTGGACAGGAGAGTCAGTGAACGTACGAGCGAGTGCGTGGAGGGACGGGGGCGACGGATGGACGCGGTACGACTCATCCTCACCGGCAGGCGAGCCCTGGCGAGCGGCGCGGACACACGCGAGTTGATGGCGGAGGTGTGGCAGGCACAGGCACTCGCCCAGGCGATCGGCAGCAGGCTCGCGGTCTCCGGACCGCCGGAGCTGCGCGGCGAGGCGCTCGGGCTGACGGAGCTGGCGGGCCGGGGCTGCGGAGCCCTCGACCCGCCCGAACTGGACCTCGGCGATCTGCGCGCCGCCCAGCTCACCCGGCTGGACGACGCCCGCGAGACCCTGCTCTGCCTCGGCGGGCTGCTCGGCGAGGTCGGCATGGCCCTGGTCGGCATGGCCAGCGCCGCGGCGGACGAGACGACGTACTGGCAGTGCATGGAGGCCATCGACGCGGCCGACGAGTCCCGTGACCGGGTCCGCGAGATGCTGCGCAAGCTGGCCGCGCGGGAGGAGGTGTTATCGGCGGACGACAATCAGAGAAGCCCCTTCGGGGGCGCCCCCTGCGCGTAGCCGCCGCGCGGGGAGTGGGTACGACGGTTCGCGCCGTGAGTCCGCATCGGCGCGCGGCACCGCCCGCGGGAGACGGTGCCGGTGCCGGCCGCTTCGTCAGACGACGTGCGGCATGACCTCGGACGCGATCAGCTCCAGGTGGTCCAGGTCGTCCAGGTCCAGCATCTGCAGATAGACCCGCCCCGAACCCACCGCGGCATAGCGCCCCAGCCGCTCCACGACCTCCGCGGGAGAGCCCGCGAGACCGTTGGCCTTCAGCTCGTCCACCTCGCGGCCGATGGCCGCCGCCCGCCGCTTGACCTCGGCGTCGTCCTTGCCGACACAGGCCACCAGCGCGTTGGAGTACACGAGGTCGTCACCCTTGCGCCCGCGCTCCTCGGCCGCCGCCCGCACCCGGCCGAACTGCCGCTCGCTGTCCGCCACGGAGGCGAAGGGGATGTTGAACTCGGTGGCGTACTTCGCCGCCAGCGCCGGCGTCCGCTTGGCACCGTGACCGCCGATGAGCACCGGCACCCGGCTCTGCGCCGGCTTCGGCAGCGCGGGGGAGTCCTGCAACCGGTAGTACGAGCCGTCGTAGCTGAACCGCTCGCCGACCGGCGTCTCCCACAGCCCCGTGACGATCGCCAGCTGCTCCTCCAGCCGCCCGAACTTCTCCTTCGGGAACGGAATGCCGTACGCCTTGTGCTCCTGCTCGTACCACCCCGAGCCCAGGCCCAGCTCCACCCGGCCGCCGGACATCTGGTCGACCTGCGCCACCTGGATGGCCAGCACGCCGGGAAGGCGGAAGGTGCCGGCCGTCATCAGGGTGCCGAGCCGGATGCGGCTGGTCTCCCGGGCGATGCCGGCGAGGGTGATCCAGGCGTCGGTGGGGCCGGGCAGACCGTCCACGTTGCCCATGTGGAGGTAATGATCGGAGCGGAAAAAGGCGCCGTACTCAAGCTCCTCGGCGGTCTTGGCGACACGCAGCAGCGTGTCGTAGGTCGCGCCCTGCTGGGGTTCGGTGAAGACTCGAAGATCCATACGCCCATCATGCATGCCGTTGCGCGCGCAACCATGCACAAGGCCGCCCGGAGGCGTGAAAACCGGTGGTCAGCGGGGTGCTCGGGCCATCAGACTCGGACATGTGTTCCTGACGATCTCTCTCAGCGGCGACGCCGCCAACCCGGCCACGGACCTCGGGTACCTGTTGCACAAGCACCCGGGCAAGGCACAGCGCTTCTCCACGTCCTACGGCACCGCGCACGTCTTCTACCCGGAGGCGGACGACACCCGCTGCACGGCCGCCCTGCTGCTGGAGACCGATCCCGCGGCGCTGGTGCGGCGCGGCAAGGGCAAGGGCCGCGGCGGCGCCCCCGACGCGGCGCTCGCGCAGTACGTCAACGACCGCCCCTACGCCGCCTCCTCGCTGCTCGCCGTCGCGCTGAGCGGTGTCTTCTCCAGCGCCATGCGCGGGGTGTGCGCCGCCCGCCCCGAGCGGGCCGCCGCGCCGCTGCCGCTGCGCATCGAGGTCCCGGCCCTGCCCGCCCGCGGTGGCGCCGCGCTCGTCCGCGGGCTGTTCGAGCCGCTGGGCTGGAGCGTGGAGGCCGAACCGGTGCCGCTGGACACGGAGTTCCCGCAGTGGGGCGACTCCCGGTACGTCCGGCTCGTGCTCGCATCCGAGACGCTGACCCTCGCCGAGGCGCTGCGCCACCTGTACGTCCTGCTGCCGGTCCTCGACGACGCCAAGCACTACTGGGTCTCCGCCGACGAGGTCGACAAGCTGCTGCGGGCCGGCGAGGGCTGGCTGCCCGGCCACCCGGAGCAGCAGCTGATCACCAGCCGCTATCTCTCCCGCCGCTGGTCGCTGACCCGGCAGGCGCGCGAGGCGCTGGAGCTGGTGCGGCTCGCCGAGGCCGACGACAGCGAGGTCGAGGCGATCGACAACGCGGTCGGCGAGGAGACCGAGGCGGAGGAGAAGCCGACCCCGCTCGCGGTGCGGCGCCGGGAGGCGATCATCGGCGCGCTGCGTGCCGCCGGTGCCGCCCGGGTGCTCGATCTCGGGTGTGGGCAGGGTCAGTTGGTGCAGGAGCTCCTCAAGGACATCCGGTTCACCGAGATCGTCGGGGTCGATGTGTCGGTGCGGGCGCTCACCATCGCCGCCCGGCGGCTCAAGCTCGACCGCATGGGCGAACGGCAGGCGTCCCGCGTCCAGTTGACGCAGGGCTCGCTCGCCTACACCGACAAGCGGCTCAAGGGCTACGACGCCGCCGTGCTCAGCGAGGTCATCGAACACCTCGACCTGCCCCGGCTGCCCGCCCTGGAATACGCCGTGTTCGGGCACGCCCGCCCCCGCACGGTCATCGTGACCACCCCGAACGTCGAGTACAACGTCCGCTGGGAGACCCTGCCCGCGGGACATGTCCGGCACGGCGACCACCGCTTCGAGTGGACCCGCGCCGAGTTCCGCGCCTGGGCCACCGACGTGGCCGAACGGCACGGCTACGACGTCGAGTTCACGCCCGTCGGCCCCGACGACCCCGAGGTGGGACCGCCCACCCAGCTGGCCCTGTTCACCATCCGCGCCGAGAAGGAGGCGAAGGCGGCATGACCGAGACACGCAAGGGACGGGCCCTGCCCGTCACCGACCTCTCCCTCGTGGTCCTCGTCGGCGCCTCCGGCTCCGGCAAGTCCACCTTCGCCCGCCGGCACTTCAAGCCCACCGAGGTGATCTCCTCCGACTTCTGCCGGGGCCTGGTCTGCGACGACGAGAACGACCAGGGCGCCACCCGCGACGCCTTCGACGTCCTGCGCTACATCGCCGGCAAGCGGCTCGCCGCCGGGCGCCGCACCGTCGTGGACGCCACCAGCGTGCAGCAGGACAGCCGCCGCCAGCTGATCGAACTGGCCAAGAAGTACGACGTGCTGCCCATCGCCATCGTCCTGGACGTGCCGGAGGAGGTGTGCGCCGAGCGCAACGCGGCCCGCACCGACCGCGCCGACATGCCGCGCCGGGTCATCCAGCGGCACATCCGCGAACTGCGCCGCTCCCTGCGGCACCTGGAGCGCGAGGGCTTCCGCAAGGTGCATGTGCTGCGCGGGGTCGAGGAGGCCGAGAGCGCCACCGTCGTCACCGAGAAGCGCTACAACGACCTCACCCACCTCACCGGCCCCTTCGACATCATCGGCGACATCCACGGCTGCTCCGCCGAACTGGAGTCCCTGCTCGGGAAGTTGGGCTATGCGGACGGCGTCCACCCCGAGGGCCGTACGGCCGTCTTCGTCGGCGACCTGGTCGACCGCGGCCCGGACTCCCCGGGCGTGCTGCGCCGGGTGATGTCGATGGTCGAGTCGGGCCACGCCCTGTGCGTGCCGGGCAACCACGAGAACAAGTACGGCCGTTACCTCAAGGGCCGCAATGTCCAGCACACCCACGGCCTCGCCGAGACCATCGCCCAGATGGAGGGCGAGAGCGAGGAGTTCCGGGCACGGGTGCGGACGTTCCTCGACGGACTGGTCAGCCACTACGTCCTGGACGGTGGGAGGCTCGTCGTCTGCCACGCCGGACTGCCCGAGAAGTACCACGGCCGCACCTCCGGCCGGGTCCGCTCGCACGCCCTGTACGGCGACACCACCGGCGAGACCGACGAGTTCGGCCTGCCGGTGCGCTATCCGTGGGCGGAGGACTACCGGGGCCGGGCTGCGGTCGTCTACGGCCACACCCCGGTACCGGACGCCACCTGGCTCAACAACACCATCTGCCTGGACACCGGCGCCGTCTTCGGCGGCAAGCTGACCGCGCTGCGCTGGCCGGAGCGGGAACTGGTCGACGTACCGGCCGAGCGGGTCTGGTACGAGCCGACGCGCCCGCTGCGCAGCGAGGCGCCCGGCGGGTCGGACGGGCGACCGCTGGACCTCGCCGATGTGCGGGGGCGCCGCGCGGTCGAGACCCGGCACGCCGGCATGGTCGCGGTCCGCGAGGAGAACGCGGCGGCGGCCCTGGAGGTCATGAGCCGCTTCGCGATCGACCCGCGCCTGCTGCCGTATCTGCCGCCCACCATGGCGCCGACGGCCACCTCCGAGGCGGACGGCTATCTGGAGCACCCGCGCGAGGCGTTCGCGCAGTACGCGGCGGACGGGGTCGCGCGGGTGGTGTGCGAGGAGAAGCACATGGGCTCGCGGGCCGTGGTCCTGGTGTGCCGGGACGCGGCGGCGGCGACGGAGCGGTTCGGCGTGGACGGGCCCACGGGCGCGCTGTACACCCGTACCGGTCGCCCCTTCTTCGACGACGGGGCGATGACCGAGGAGATCCTCGCCCGCCTGCGCACGGCGGTGTCGGACGCCGGTCTGTGGTCCGAACTGGACACGGACTGGCTGCTGTTGGACGCAGAGCTGATGCCATGGTCGCTGAAGGCCGCGGGTCTGCTGCGCAGCCAGTACGCGGCCGTCGGCGCGGCGGCCGGGGCGGTGTTCCCGGGCGCGCTGGCCGCGCTGGAGGCGGCGGCGTCCCGGGGCGCGGAGGTGGGCGACCTGCTCGACCGGCAGCGTGAACGCGCCTCGGACGCGGCCGCGTTCACCGCCGCGTACCGGCGCTACTGCTGGACCACCGAGGGTCTGACCGGCGTCCGGCTGGCCCCCTTCCAGATCCTCGCCACCGAGGGCCGGAGCCTCGCCGCGCTCCCGCACGACGAGCAACTGGCCCTGCTGGACCGCCTGGTGGAACACGACGGCACCGGCCTCCTGGCGACCACCCGCCGCCTCTACGTCGACACGGGCGATGCGGAGTCGGTCGCCGCGGGCGTCGACTGGTGGCTGGAGATGACCGGCCGCGGCGGCGAGGGCATGGTCGTCAAGCCCCTCACCGCCCTGGCCCACCGCCCGGACGGCCGCCTGGTCCAGCCCGGCATCAAGTGCCGGGGCCGCGAGTACCTCCGGATCATCTACGGTCCGGAGTACACCCGCCCCGACAACCTCGCCCGGCTGCGCCGCCGCTTCCTCAACCACAAGCGCTCCCTCGCCCTGCGCGAGTACGCCCTCGGCCTGGAATCCCTCTCCCGCCTGGCCGACGGCGAGCCCCTGTGGCGCGTCCACGAGGCGGTCTTCGGCGTCCTGGCCCTGGAATCCGAACCGGTGGACCCCCGGCTGTAGGGGGCGCCCGGGGTTCCAGACCGCTGTCTCGAACCGTGCGAAGCCGCACGGCCAGTCGTAGTCCAGCGCGTCCAACGACGTGGCGGCGCCGCAACAGGGCGCCGCCACGTCCAAGGTGGCGAATCCGCCCTCGTCATGGGCTTCGAGCAGATCCGCCCACCACTCGGTGTCGATCGAGTCACCGCAGCGGGGACAGCCGATCCGCTCCAGGTTCTCCCCGCAGTCGACGGGGGTGGGAGTGTCGTACCAGGTCACCTCGGTCTCGGCCGCCACCCCGTCGGGGAGCCCGGAAGCCAGATCCGAGGCGAGCGCGCCCGCCCGCTCGCGCTGCCATTAGGGGTCGGTCGGGATGACCGACAGAACGTCGCCCGAGCCGCCGGCCACTTCGCGGAACCCTCACCCCACCAGACGCAACCGCTCCCCCCACACCCCCACCCGCACCCGCTGCCCCCACGTCAGCTGGAGGGCGTCCGTCTCGATGCCGTCGCCGAAGGCGATGAGGTGGTCGGACTCCACGGTGAGGGTCAGGGCGTCGGAGGCCTCCAGCCGGCCGGAGACCAGGGTCGTGCCGGTGGCCGGTGAGGGCCAGGCCTCGCGGACGTACCAGAGGAGGCGGGGCTCGGTCGGGGAGGGGAGCGGGAGCCGGCCGCCCCGCTCCTGCCAGAGGGAGCGCAGCCAGCCCGTGGCACCCGTGCCCGTGCCCACCAGGACCCCGGAGGAGGCCTGGGCCTCGACGGCACCCCTGTCGCCGTCGAGACCCAGGCGGTATCGGGCGGTCTGGTGGCCCGCGGCGCCGAGATAGATCTCGTTGAGCGCGACCAGCCGCTGCGTGTCGTCGGCCACCGCCGCCACCATCGTCAGCTCCTCGCACCCGCCGCCCGGCGCCGCGAGCAGCTTCGCCGCGTCCCGCGGGCGGTGCCGCACCAGCACCCCCGGGTTGCGCCCCGGGTCGGTGTCGATGCCGATCACCGGCTGCCCGGTCAGGTACTTGGCCACGTTGGCGACCAGCCCGTCCTGGCCGACCACCACGACGACGTCCTCGGGCGCGAACAGGAACCGCTCCAGATCGGCGCGTTCCACCCGGGCCTGCCGCCAGGTCAGCGGCACGGCCGCCGCCACCTCCGCCAGCGCCCGCCGCGTCCCCTGGTGCCGGGCCGCGATCTCCTCGATGTCCCGGCCCCGGGAGGCGAGCACGAACGCGGCCTGGCCATGGGTGCCGTACCGGGCCACCAACTCCTCGTACTCCGTGGTGCGATGGACCAGCACGGCCCGCGGCGCGAGACTCACGCCTCAGCCCCGGAGCCCGCCCCGCCGAGCTTCGCCAGCAGTCCCGTCAGCACATCCGGCGAGATCGTCACGCTCCCGATGTCCGGCAGGTTCTCCGCCACCCGCATCGCCGCCAGCGCGTGCAGCGTCGCCACGTCCGCCTCGGCGTGCACCCGCAGCCAGGCCGCCCGCGCCTGCGCCCGCGCCTCGCCCACCTCGCGCTCCTGCTCCGCCGCGGCGCGCGCCAGCCGTACCACCTTGTCCGCCTCCGCCTGCGCGAGCCGTACCGTGCGCGCCGCCTCGGCGTCCGCCCGTACCGCGTCCGCGGCCGCCTGCTCCTCCGCCTCGCGCCGTGCGTTGGTGCCGCGCTGCTCCACCAACTGCTCCTCGCGCCGGGCGAGTTCGATGCGGCTGGCCAGCTCGTTCTCGGCGATGGCGCGCTCCCGCTCGACGGCCACCGCCCGCCGCTCGTACGTCGCCCGGTCGGCTTCCTGCTGGATCTGCTCCCGCGCGGGGGTGCGCAGCGCCCGTTCGACCTCGGGTTCCGGGCGCACCGCCACCACGCGTACCGCGACCACCTCGATCCCGGTGTCCGGCAGCCGGGGCTGCGCGGCGAGCCCGGCCGCGAGCCGCTCGCGCACCGTGCTCACCCCGTCGGTCAGCGCGGCCGACAGCGGGGTGCGGGCCAGCACGTCCAGGGCGTGCTCCTGCGCCGTCTCCGTGAGCAGGGTGGCCAGTTGCTCCAGTGGCGTGCCCCGCCAGGCGCCGGTGTCCGGGTCGACCGAGAAGTCGAGCCGGGCGGCGGCGAGCGCCGGGTCGCCGATGCGGTAGGTGACCGTCGCCTGCACCGTCACGTCCTGGAAGTCGGCCGTACGGGCGTGGAAGGTCATCGCCAGCTCACGGTCGTCCACCGGTATTTCGGACAGCGCCGCCGTCAACGAGCGGAACCAGAAGCTGAGTCCGGGACCGTCGTGCACCAACTGCCCGGAGCGGTGGTGGCGGATGTGCGCCGTCGGTGTGCCCCGCAGATGGCGCCAGCCGAGACGCCGGGTGATGTCGGCCATGGGTTCCCCTCGCTTCTTCTCGTCGCTAAGACGATAAGCCGAGCGGCCGATTGTCGTCAAGTAGACGAAAATCGTCGCGTCGTACGGCGGGAGGTCGGGTGATCGAACTGAAGTCGCAACAAGAGCGCGCTGAAATGGCCGACAGGAGGGTGAATCCGGTCCTCGATGGTCAGGATGGTCACATGGGATTCCACGTCGACTCCGAGGCCGGGCGGCTGCGCCGCGTCATCCTCCACCGGCCCGATCTCGAGCTCAAAAGGCTCACCCCCAGCAACAAGGACGCCCTTCTCTTCGACGACGTCCTGTGGGTACGCCGGGCCCGCGCCGAACACGACGGGTTCGCCGACGTGCTGCGCGACCGGGGCGTCGCCGTCCATCTCTTCGGCGATCTGCTGGTCGAGGCCCTGGAGCTGCCCGCGGCCCGCACCCTGGTCCTCGACCGCGTCTTCGACGAGCGGGAGTACGGCCCCCTCGCCACCGCCCATCTGCGCGCCGCGTTCGAGAACCTGCCCGCCCGCGAACTGGCCGAGGCCCTCGTCGGCGGCATGACCAAGCGGGAGTTCCTGGCGGCGCACGCGGAGCCGACCTCCGTCCGCTTCCATGTGATGGACCTGGACGACTTCCTGCTCGCCCCGCTGCCCAACCACCTCTTCACCCGCGACACCTCTGCCTGGATCTACGACGGGGTCTCCATCAACGCCATGCGGCTGCCCGCCCGGCAGCGCGAGACCGTCCACTTCGAGGCGATCTACCGGCACCATCCGCTCTTCCGCGACGAGCCGTTCCACATCTGGTCCCAGGGGCAGGCCGACTACCCCTCCACCATCGAGGGCGGCGACGTCCTGGTGATCGGCAACGGCGCGGTCCTCGTCGGCATGAGCGAGCGCACCACCCCGCAGGCCGTGGAGATGCTCGCGCACAAACTGTTCGCGGCCGGCTCCGCCCGTACGATCGTCGCGCTCGACATGCCCAAGCGGCGCGCCTTCATGCACCTCGACACGGTGATGACGATGGTCGACGGCGACACCTTCACCCAGTACGCCGGGCTCGGCATGCTGCGCTCGTACAGCATCGAACCGGGTGTGGGCGAGAAGGAGCTGAAGGTCACCGACCATCCGCCGGAGCACATGCACCGCGCGATCGCCGCCGCCCTCGGGCTCGGCGAGATCCGGGTGCTGACCGCCACCCAGGACGTGCACGCGGCCGAGCGCGAGCAGTGGGACGACGGCTGCAATGTGCTCGCCGTCGAACCCGGTGTCGTCGTCGCCTATGAACGGAACTCCACCACCAACACCCATCTGCGCAAGCAGGGCATCGAGGTCATCGAGATCCCGGGCAGCGAGCTGGGGCGGGGCCGGGGCGGACCCCGGTGCATGAGCTGTCCGGTGGAACGGGATCCTGTGTGAGAACCTGCACGTCAGGGGTCTGCATAAACTTACCGATGGTCGTATAGAATTTCGGAGTCCCTAGAGCCGTACCCCCGTATCCCTGGAGCGCCCCCATGGCGACAGTCCCGACCGCCCTCGCCGGCCGCCACTTCCTCAAGGAGCTGGACTTCACCGAGGAGGAGTTCCGCGGCCTGATCGAGCTGGCCGCGGAGCTGAAGGCCGCCAAGAAGGCCGGGACCGAGATCCAGCACCTCCGGGGTCGTAATATCGCACTGATCTTCGAGAAGACCTCGACGCGCACCCGCTGCGCGTTCGAGGTCGCGGCCGCCGACCAGGGCGCCCACACGACCTACCTCGACCCGTCCGGCTCGCAGATCGGGCACAAGGAGTCCGTGGGGGACACCGCCCGGGTGCTCGGCCGGATGTTCGACGGCATCGAGTACCGCGGCGACAGCCAGGCCAAGGTCGAGGAGCTGGCCGACCGGGCCGGGGTGCCCGTCTACAACGGGCTCACCGACGACTGGCACCCCACCCAGATGCTGGCCGATGTGCTCACCATGACCGAGCACAGCGCCAAGCCGCTGCCGGAGATCGCCTTCGCCTACCTCGGCGACGCCCGCTTCAACATGGGCAACTCCTATCTGATCACCGGCGCCCTGCTCGGCATGGACGTACGGATCGTGGCGCCCGAGCAGTACTGGCCCGCCCCCGGGATCGTGGCCCGCGCCCGCGAGCTGGCGAAGACGAGCGGCGCGGTGATCACCCTGACCGAGGACATCGCCGAGGGCGTCCGCGGCGCCGACTTCGTCGCCACCGATGTCTGGGTCTCCATGGGCGAGCCCAAGGAGGTCTGGGCCGAGCGGATCAAGGCGCTCGCGCCGTACGCCGTGACCATGGACGTCCTGCGCGCCACCGGCAACCCGGACGTCAGATTCCTGCACTGCCTGCCCGCCTTCCACGACCTCGGCACCAAGGTCGGACAGGAGATCCACGAGGCGTACGGCCTGACCTCCCTTGAGGTCACCGACGAGGTGTTCGAATCGGCGTACTCCGTCGTCTTCGACCAGGCCGAGAACCGGCTGCACACCATCAAGGCCGTGCTGGTCGCCACACTCGGCCGCTGAGCCTGGTTCCCGTCCCCGACCAGGGATTATCCTGATCGGCGGCCTCGGAACCACCCATTCCGAGTCCGTCGGCGCGACCGTCATCCCGTCGCTCGCACCCGCGACGCCATCCGTCGCACCCGCCGCTCGCACCGGCGACCGTCACCCGGCCGCCCGCACCACCAGAAACGAGCACCACCCGCAATGCCCGCTCCTCGCATCAAGTCCCCCCACCTGCTCGTCGCCGAATCCGGCGCCGACCGCGAGGGACACGGCCTGAAGCGCACGATGGGGCTCTTCCAGCTCATCTGCTTCGGCGTCGGTGCCATCGTCGGCACCGGCATCTTCGTCGGCCTCTCCGACTCCGTCGCCCAGGCCGGCCCCGCCGTCGTCATCTCCTTCGTCCTCGCCGCGATCACCTGCGTGTTCACCGCCTTCTCCTTCGCGGAGCTGGGCGGCGCGATCCCGGTCTCCGGCTCCTCGTACTCCTTCGCCTACGCCGGTCTCGGCGAGTCCACCGCCTTCCTGGTCGGCTGGTGCCTGCTGCTGGAGTACGGCATCTCCATCTCGGCCGTCGCGGTCGGCTGGAGCCAGTACGTCAACGAGCTGCTGCACAGCCTCATCGGCTGGCAGCTGCCCGCCGTGCTGTCGGCGGGTCCCGGCGACGGCGGCATCGTCAACCTCCCGGCGGTGCTGGTGATCGCCATGGCCTCGGTGCTGCTGGTGCGCGGTGTGCGCGAGAGCGCCGGCGCGACCGCCGCCATGGCCGCCGTCAAGCTGGTCATCCTGATCGCCTTCTGCGCGATCGGCTACAGCGCGTTCAAGCACGGAAACCTGACCCCGTTCTCCCCGGCCGGCCTCGGCGGCATCGGCGCGGGCACCACCGCCGCGTTCTTCTCGTACATCGGCTTCGACGCGATCACCACCGCGGGCGAGGAGGCCAAGAACCCCCGCCGTGACATCCCCGTGGCGATCATGGTCTGCATGGGCATCGTGACGCTGCTGTACTGCGCCGTCGCGCTCGCGGCCATCGGCGCCATCGGCGGCAAGCAGGTCGCGGGCCGCCCCGCCGCCCTGTCCTACGTCGTCAACGAGGTCACCGGCTCCACCATCGGCGGCGGTGTGATCGCCTTCGGCGCGGTCGTCGCCATCGCCTCCGTGGTGCTCGCGGTGATGTACGGCCAGACGCGCATCCTGATGTCGATGTCCCGCGACGGCCTGATCCCGCGCGTCTTCGAGAAGGTCTCCCCGAAGACCTCGACGCCGGTCGCCGGCACCCTGATCGTCGCGGTCGTCTTCGCGGTCCCGGCGGCCTTCGCCTCGCTCGACGCGGTGATGAACCTGTGCACCATCGGCACGCTCGCGATCATGGCCGTGGTGAACCTCGCGGTGATGACCCTGCGCCGCCGCGAGCCGGGCCTGACCCGCAGCTTCCGGGTGCCGCTCTACCCCGTGGTCCCGCTGCTCGGCATCGCCTTCTGCCTGTATCTGATGTTCGAGACCGGCTGGCGGACCTGGCTGCAGTTCGCGCTGTTCCTCGCGGTGGGCTTCCTCGTCTACGTCGCCTACGGGCGCCGGCACTCCACGCTGGGCCGCGACCTGGCCGCCGAGGCGGACCGGGCCGGTGTCACAGCGGCCGGCGCGGAGCGGGAACCGCAGGAAGCGTGAACCACACCGCCTTGCCCCTCGGGGTGGGGCGGTGTCCGCAGGCGGCGCTCAGGGCGCGGATCAGCAGCAGCCCGCGCCCGCCCTCCTGCCACAGGTCGGGCTCTTCCATGACCGGCCGGGTCAGCTGGCCGGGCGGCGCGGGATCGGGGTCGTGCACCTCGACCTGGCAGCCGGTCGGCAGCAGCTCCACCACCAGCTCTATCGGGCCGCGGCCCGCGGTGTGCTCCACCGCGTTGGCCACCAGCTCGGCCGTGAGCAGCTCCGCTGTGTCGCAGTCGGCCGCGTGCTCCACCTCGGAAAGGGCCGTACGCACCATGGCGCGAGCCACCGGCACCGCTGCGGCGGTGTGCGGCAGCGCCATGCGCCAGGAGGCCGATTCGGCGGGGCGTTCGTGCAAGGCGAGTCCGTTCATGGAGCAGGCTGTCCTGCTTTCGACTGTAGGAATGGTACGGGCCCGGTCGTCCGAAATGGTCGGCGGGCTTCGCCCGGGATCCTCCCCCCGGTACCGGACGCCCTACCCCGCCCGGCACCCCGCCTCGCGCGCCGAGGCCCTCTGTTACGGCGCTGCAGCCGACCGGTGACAGTCGACGGCCGACCCCATGACGGCCGAGGCGATCCGGCCGGATGACAGCCGAGCCGATCCGGCCGAAAAAACACCTTCGACGCCCCGGCTTGTCGCGTGCCCGTGACGACAGTCACAAACGAGTGATAACTTCGGAGGACCGCGCAACGTACGGCACCGCCGCCCAAGGAGGCCGCACGTCATGAGTCCCTTCACCGGCTCCGCCCGCCGCACCGCCGACTGGGAGCATCTGCGCCTCCAGATCGCCGACGGGGTCGCCACGGTCACCCTCGCCCGCCCCGACAAGCTCAACGCCCTCACCTTCGGCGCCTACGCCGACCTGCGCGATCTGCTGGCCGAGCTGTCCCGGGAGCGCGCGGTGCGCGCCCTGGTGCTGGCCGGGGAGGGGCGCGGGTTCTGCTCCGGCGGCGATGTGGACGAGATCATCGGCGCCACCCTCGCCCTGGACACCGCCCAGCTGCTCGACTTCAACCGGATGACCGGCCAGGTGGTAAGGGCGATCCGCGAATGCCCCTTCCCGGTGATCGCCGCCGTCCACGGGGTCGCCGCGGGCGCCGGGGCCGTCCTCGCCCTCGCCTCGGACTTCCGGATCGCCGACCCGAGCGCCCGCTTCGCCTTCCTCTTCACCCGGGTCGGCCTGTCCGGCGGCGACATGGGCGCGGCCTATCTGCTGCCCCGGGTCGTCGGCCTCGGCCATGCCACCCGCCTGCTGATGCTGGGCGAGCCGGTCCGCGCGCCCGAGGCCGAGCGGATCGGCCTGATCAGCGAACTGACCGAGGAGGGACACGCCGACGAGGCCGCGGGCGCGCTGGCCCGCCGCCTGGCCGACGGCCCGGCCCTGGCCCACGCCCAGACGAAGGCCCTGCTGACGGCGGAGCTGGACATGCCCCTGGCCGCCTCGGTCGAACTGGACGCGGCGACCCAGGCACTGCTGATGAACGGCGAGGACTACCGCGAGTTCCACGCCTCCTTCATGGAGAAGCGGCCCCCCAAGTGGCAGGGAAGGTGAGCTTTCATGCAGGCGGCGAGCAACAACCCCGCACGCATCGCGATCATCGGCGGCGGCCCCGGCGGCCTTTACGCCGCCGCCCTCCTCAAACGCCTCGACCCCGCCCGTGAGGTGACCGTCTGGGAGCGCAACGCCCCGGACCAGACCTTCGGCTTCGGCGTGGTCCTCTCCGACGAGACCCTGGGCGGCATCGAACACGCCGACCCGGTCGTCCACGAGGCACTGCAACGGCACTTCGTGCGCTGGGACGACATCGACATCGTGCACCGCGGCACCCGGCACACCTCCGGCGGACATGGCTTCGCGGCCCTCGGCCGGCACCGCCTCCTGGAGATCCTGCACACCCGCTGCCAGGACCTGGGCGTCCGGATCGAGTTCCGCACCGAGGCCCCGCCCGTCGACCGGCTCATCGCCGAGTACGACCTGGTCGTCGCCGCCGACGGGGTCCACAGCGCCACCCGCGAGAGCCGCGCCGACGTCTTCCGGCCCAGGATCACCGGCCACCGCTGCCGCTACATCTGGCTCGCCGCCGACTTCGCCTTCGACGCCTTCCGCTTCGAGATCGCCGAGACCGAGCACGGCGTGCTGCAACTGCACGGCTACCCGTTCTCGGCCGACGCCTCCACCGTCATCATCGAGATGCGCGAAGAGGTCTGGCGGGCGGCGGGATTCGACGAGATGGACCCGCGCGAATCGACCGACCGCTGCGCCAAGATCTTCGCGGAGGCGCTGCGCGGCCGCCCCCTGCGCTCCAACAACTCCGCCTGGACGACCTTCCGTACGGTGGTCAACGACCGCTGGTCGCACGGCAACCTCGTCCTCCTCGGCGACGCCGCCCACACCGCCCACTTCTCCATCGGCTCCGGCACCAAACTGGCCGTCGAGGACGCGCTCGCCCTGGCCGCGTGCCTGCGCGAACAGCCGGACGTACCGGCCGCGTTGACGGCGTACGAGGCGGAGCGCAAGCCCGTCGTCGCCTCCACCCAGCGGGCCGCGCGGGCGAGCCTGGAATGGTTCGAGGACCTGGACCGGTACCGGGACCAGCCGTCCCGCCAGTTCGCCTTCAACCTGCTCACCCGCAGCCGCCGTGTCACCCATGACAATCTCCGGCTGCGCGACGCCCGCTTCACCGAGTCCGTGGAGCGCGAGTTCGGCTGCCCGCCCGGCACGCCCCCGATGTTCACCCCGTTCCGGCTGCGCGGCCTGACCCTGCGCAACCGGGTCGTCGTCTCCCCGATGGACATGTACTCGGCCACCGAGGGCGTGCCCGGCGACTTCCACCTCGTACACCTCGGCGCCCGCGCGCTCGGCGGCGCGGCCCTGGTCATGACCGAGATGGTGTGCGTGAGCGAGCAGGGCCGCATCACCCCCGGCTGCGCCGGCCTCTACACCGGCCGCCAGGCGGAGGCATGGCGGCGCGTCACCGACTTCGTGCACCGGCAGGCGCCGGGCACGGCGATCGGCGTCCAGCTCGGCCACTCGGGCCGCAAGGGCTCGACCAAGCTGATGTGGGAGGGGATCGACGAGCCGCTGCCCACCGGCAACTGGCCGATCGTGGCCCCCTCCCCGCTGCCGTACCGGCCGGGCAGCCAGACCCCACGCGAACTCTCCCGCGCCCAACTCACCGACATCCGCGAGCAGTTCACCTCGGCCGCCTGGCGCGCCGCCCGCGCCGGCTTCGACCTCCTCGAACTCCACTGCGCCCACGGCTATCTGCTCTCCGGCTTCCTCTCGCCCCTCACCAACCGCCGCACCGACGCATACGGCGGCACACTGGAGAAGCGGCTGCGCTTCCCGCTGGAGGTCTTCGACGCCGTACGCTCGGTATGGCCCGCCGAACGCCCCATGACGGTCCGCATCTCCGCCACCGACTGGGCCGAGGGCGGTACGACCGCCGAGGACGCGGTCGGGATCGCCCGCGCCTTCGCCGCCCATGGCGCCGACGCGATCGACGTCTCCACCGGCCAGGTCGTCTCCGAGGAGCAGCCGGACTTCGGCCGCTCGTACCAGACCCCGTACGCCGACCGCATCCGCCACGAGGTGCGTATCCCGGTGATCGCCGTGGGCGCGATCTCCTCCTGGGACGACGTCAACTCCCTGATCCTGGCGGGCCGTACCGACCTGTGCGCCCTGGCCCGCCCGCACCTCTACGACCCCCACTGGACCCTGCACGCCGCCGCCGAGCAGTCCTACGACGGCCCCGGCGTCCACTGGCCCACCCCGTACCGCGCGGGCAGCCGCCGCCCGCAGACGGGCCGCACGGACACTCCCAAACCCCGCCTGTCGCTGAGCGATTGAGGGCGCCGGTACCCCGCCTACGGGCCGCTCCCGGCTACCACATCATGCGAAGCAGCCGCCGCCCCTTGCTCCCCCAACTATCGGGCGAGGAACAGAGATCGACCAGCTCCCGGACCGCGCCGGGAGACCACAGCCAGGGATGACGGCGGCTTCGCCCCGCGATGTCGCCGCTGTACGCCGCCGCCAGGGCGGCCACGGCCGGCGTCGCCAGGAAGGCCAACAGGGTGGGCCCGTACCCGCCATCGGTGACCACGGCCACGACCACCACCTCGGCCTGGAACAGCACTCCCGCCAGCCCCGCCGCCAGCAGCCCCCGCAGCGGGCTGCGGGACACCAGCCACTCCGGCGCGACCGCAAGCGCCGCTCCCGTCACCACGCCGAGCAGTACGCCTGCCGCCAGGCTGCCCACCACGGCGATCAGTCCCGGCCGCAGGACGGCGAGCGGACCGGACCCGTACGGGGCCACCGCCACGAAGAGGAACGCACGCCCCCTGCGGCCGACAGCCCGGCCGCTCGTAACTCCTGAGCTTGGATCTACGGTCCATTTTCGCCTCGCTCCCACGCGAAACCGCAGGTCAGTGGCGTGAAGCGGGGGCGGCGGTCCGGAATTGTGCCGACGGCCACAGCGAACGGGTTGCGCGAAGGCGCATAATGAGCCATGACAAAGCCTCCTGCGCCGAAGCGCCACCTGCCGACGAGCCCCTTCAAGGCCCCGGTCGCACCGGTTCCCAAGCACTTCGCCCTGGGTGATCAGGTCACGCATGACATGTACGGTCTCGGCCGAGTGATCGGTATCGAGGAGGGTGTCGCGGCCCTCGTGGACTTCGGCTCCTCGCAGATGCGGATCTTGAGCCCGTACAGCAAGATGACCAAGCTGTAGCACCACGGTGCCCGGTCACGGCACCCCAGGACCCCACCCCGGGGACCTGTCACGAAAGAGAGCCCTCCCATCGATTCCTCCTCGCTGTTCTCCGCTCCGGAAGGGCAGCCCCGCTGCCCCGCCGCGGCCTCGCCGCCTCCGGCGACCAACCCCTTCCAGGCCCCCGACTTCGGCGAGGCCGACACCTTCTCGCCGGACGACGTCCAGCCGCCCACCTCGAACACCCGTGGACCACGCTCCAGGGCGGCCTAGCCTCGCGTACACCGGCGGCCCCTAGCCCTGGACGGGAAGCTCCGGGTGGCGGGCCAGGAACACCAGGTAGGCGATCGCCGCCGTCGCCCCCAGCAGAGACAACCCCCCCGCCCACCAGGGCGCGCCGCCCGCTCGCCCGCCCTGCTCTCGACGCCCGGTACTCGACCCAGGCCCGCACCAGCCCGATGAGGGCGAACGGCAGCGCGCCGAAGGAGATCGGTACCGACATCCATCGCGGTGTGCCTCGCCCGACGCGCCGACAGAACCCATGAACTGATCCGAGCAGTGGCGCGGAGGGGGCGGGCGGCGGGAGGCCCCCGGCCGACGGTCACGTCGACGGCACGGGCATCCCGCCCCGGGTTGTCCATGGCTACCCGAACGTTCCAGGCCCCCGGTCTCCCTCCAGGTGCACGAAGCGGATGACGCTCTCGACGTCGCCGATGACCAGACGCCGTCGTCCAGCAGGAGTGACCGCCGAGCACGGTGGTGAACGCAGGGTCGGCCCACCCCGCAACACCCGAGCTGTGTATGCGCTGCCTGCACAGATGAGGTTGAACAATCGACCAAATCTGGCGGTCGCACACCGCATCGGTCGTCGTGCGCCGGGTGTACCGGGGCGGGATGACTCTGGCGAGCGAGCTTCGTCAGCCGGGGAGTCCGGCAGCCTCCACCTGACGGTCGCGGACCTGACCGAGCGACAGCAGCCGGCGCTGTCGGTATCGCGGCTCAGCGCCTGCTGCCGTCCCGACTGGTGTGCAGGTCTTCTCGCATGCGGACGCGGAGTATGGCAAGGGCAGTGTCATCACCGTGGTGTCCTTTCGGATACGCAGGCTCAGTGGCCGGGACGCTCTCCATCACGCGATCACGCAGGTTGCGTAAGCGGCGGAAGGTGCCCTCCGAGGCGGCCACGACGTGATCGGGCGGACTGATGGTCATCTGGTACCTCAGCCCGATATACGGGCCGAAGGCTTCCCGGGGCCACGTCGCCGCAGACGTGACGGGCTTCGGAAAGGTTCCAAGGTAGCCCTCGTACAGCGTGCGACGTGCCTGCGCCTCCCGACCAGATCCTGCCGCCGCCCCGAGACGGCGGTCCCACATGCATCGGTTAGGCCGTGTCCGACGGGGCGCGGGACTGCCTCAAGAGCTGCTCGGGGGTATCGCTCTCCGCTCCGGCTTCAGACATGTCTGAAGAGGGCGAGTCGATCGATGTGCCAAGCTCGGCCATCCGCTGGCGCAGCACTGCCAGGGGCCGGGCAGAGGAACGTTTTCCGAATACGCCGAGGAAGACGCTGACAAAGGCCATGATGAAGACCCATGGCGTCAAATCATCGGGCAGGATGTGTAGTTGGAGTAGTGCGTAGACAATGGCCGAACCTGCCGCGAGTCCTAGCGCGGTGATGGCTGCAAGTCGCCTCCCCTCCCGCTGGTCCTGGCCGACTTCGGACGGAAGGTCCTGCTCGTCAAGTAGTTGTGTGACACGCGACGTGGCAAGACGAGTGGCGATGGTCAGGGACGGCTGCACGCAAGAGGGTTGAGAGAAGCATCTCAAGTTGCTGGTCCAGGCGCTCCAAGAGGGACTCCTGCTCGTCTCCCGGCGCAGCCAGAAACGCCCCGCACGTCTCTGCGACGGCAAGGGCGGGCGGGACCGGGCGAGCGGTCCATGCGGGCGTCTTACGGGCGACCCTTTTCGTACATGCACAAAGAAGGGCTGCGGGCCCGAACATGCACGCAGCCCACACCACGGCAAGGGCGATCACAAAGACCACGGCCTCCACCACGCCGAGGATTCCGGGCGCAAACTGCGGACAGACGCATCCAGTCAGTATCGGGTGCCTCGCTGTATAGCCGGAAAGTCCCTGGAGGGCTGTCAGCCAGACGGTCCAACCCGCCAGGAGAACAGTGAGGGCGGTCATGAGCCGCCACCACGGGGTGGCACCCACTGCGCGTTGGTAAACACGTGCCAGTACTGCCCAGTCCGTGCCGTCCACGCTGAACGAGTGTGTGTGGGCGGCACGGCGGACGTTGGCGACCGCCTGCGCGCCACGAGGCACCGCTCTCGATCGTGGGGTGACGTCTTGCCACGCTGTCATCGCTGCGTTTGAAGCAGCCACCAGGTCCTCCTTGAGGGGAGTTGAAAGGGGAGCGAAACGATCGTGCCCTTCCTGCGCGGTGGCGACGATTCCGGATCTGCTCCGCGGCGCTGTCCGCTCTGTGTCGAGGCTTTGGCTCCCCGGGGCGGCATGCCGTAGGGCTTGTTCGACGGGCCAGAGGCTCCGTGCGTGGCGCATACCAGCTAACTCGGACAACTAGGCATGACAGGCCCATGCGTTGATATGTCATATGATCATTTAGTGCGCCTCGGGGTGTGCCCGAGGTGTGGGAATCCTCGACGGCGGGCCTGTCCAAGCTGCCCTCCCCGTGGTGTCACACCGACCGAACCACCACGGGGAGCAATGAAGCACCGCCTCATTCTCAGACTGGCCGCCCTGACCACCGCTCTCACGGTCCTCCTGACCGCCGGAGCGACCACCGCCTCCGCGGCGACTGCGGCCAGCACGGCAGCCGCGAAGAGTCCGAAGACCACCTGCGACAACACGCCGTTGGACAAACGACTGACCTGCCTCGCGGAACTCGGCCGCGTCTCCATCTACGGAATCCCGGTACTGCTCATCGTCGCCCACGGCACGCACGCTGTCGTGGACGAGCACCGGGACGACACGTTTTTGAAGGCGGACGTCGAAAAGCACATCAACCAGTACGTGAACCTCATGGAGGCCAAGGCACTCCTCCTGAAGAGCGACAAGCTGTCACCGGAGGCCAAGGCCAAGATCAAGGACCTGGAGGGCCAAGCCGAGAAGAAGCTGCGCGAGATCAGCCTGGACCTCGGTCACGGCGTCGAGACGACGGTCGCTCTCGGCCGTGCCGTCTATTACGGCACTCTGGCGGTCAACGCCATCGCGGACTTCATCACGGATCCGGAACTGAAGAAATCCCTTGATGACATCAACAAGGGTTTCGATCGGATGAACCGCGGCCTCAAGACGATGAACTCCGGCGTGACGGAGGTCAACAAAGCCCTGGACGAGATGAACGCGGGCATCGACAAGGCCAATGCCGGCATGAAGAAGGCGAACGAGGGGATCGCCGAGGCGAACCGGGGAATGACGGAGCTCAACAAGGCGGTTCCGCAGATCGCGGAGGCCGCCCAGAAGCTCCGCGAGCTTCCTGTGCTCGGCAAGTTCGACTTCTCCAAGGCGTTGAAGGACTTCGGCAAGGGCGGCTCTCCGCTCGACGATCCGGTCTCGCAGGCCGTCACCTCCGCCCTGCTCGACCTGCTGCCGGGCATCGGTGACGGCAAGGGCATCATCGAGGCGATCACCGGTAAGGGCACCGTCACCGGCGAGAAGCTGGGCGTGACCGACCGCCTGCTCGGCTCGGTGATCCTGCTGCGCTGGATGAAGGCGGGCAAGGGGATCATCAAGGCCGACGAGCTCAGCAAGGCCATGAAGGCGGAGAAGGCCACCGGTAAGATCGACGGCTGGCTCTCGCGCACGGCTTACGACAAGGTTCCACCGTCACTGAAGGAATTCGAGGCGGTCAACAACAAGGGAATCGGCTACCGCTGGAACGATGGAAAGGGTAACGGCGTCCGTATCGACCAGGGTGACAAGAACAACTCGCAGGTCTACCAGCAGGTCGACCATGTCGTCATCAATTCGGGCGGCAAGGTGATCGGTCGCGATGGAAAGCCGATCAGCGGCTCCATCAAGGAGAACGCGCGGGCCGCCCACATTCCCTTGGACGAATGGCTGAAGTGGAAGGAATGGAACAAGCCGTGACAGCACGACATGACATCACGCTGCCCGAGATGCGTTCCGAGATCCTCGGATCCGTACGCGCCCTCGCGGACCCCGAGTACCAACGGCGCGTGTGGATCGAGCACCGGTACCCGACGCCGGACTACTACGACGATCTGACCCTCACCGTCAACATCCTCTACGACGACACCACCGTCCTCGCCGACCCGCAGGCCGCGCTCGGCCGGACCCTGTCCAGCCGGGCGGAGGTGGCGGCCATGAGCGGCCTGGCGTCCGCACTGACCCGCGCACTGGACGAGGTGGGCCGCGATCAGCCGGACGAACGGTATCTGGCCTCCGACGTATGGCCGTCCGTCGTCGAAGCCGCGTCCGCAGCCCTGGAGGTACTGACGGCTGCCGACTGACCAGTGGCTACTTGGCTACTGCCCTGGTGACAGAGCGAGGCGCCGCTTCCGGGCCTGTTGCCGGCCGTGAGCCGGCCGAGCCACAGGCACACCGTGGCCACGGGCCCGGAATGCCTTGACGGCATTGGTCGTTCGCGCTCGTCAAGCCGTGCCGCTCCACCGAAGGTGTCCCAGAGCCCCTCGGTTCGCCGTACAAGCCGAGTCCGGAGACGGCGGCTCGCCTCCCGGGGCCAGTGCCTCACCGATGCCTGCCGCACGGATTCGAGTGAGCCATGTGCCCGCATCTCACGAGCAGGACAGTACGCCGCGACGTGTTTGCCCTTCGCGCCAGCGGCAACGCGGAGTTCATGACTCAGACGAACAGTGGCACCAATCAGGAATCCGTGAACAAGGCCCGGCGGGCGACCGCCAAGGTGACCGCGCCGGCGGCGAAGGCGGCCGGGAAGGCGGCGGAGAAGTCGGATGATGTGGCGGCGGAGGCCGCGGGGGCGGCGGAGCGTGCGGCGGGGGCCGGTGCGGCGGTCGTGCGTGGTGCGGCCGGAGGGGTGCAGGCCGGTCGGCGGGCGGTCGTCGCCGCGTCGGGGCACGCCGTAGGAGCCGCCAGGACGGCGTGGACCGTCGTCGCCCGGCGCAAGGCCATCGCCGCCGGGGCGGGAGTGGGACTGTCGGCGTTGGGCGCGGTGTCGTACCTCGCGGGGCGTCGGGCCGGGCGGCGGACGCACGGGCCGATCACCCGGCTCACCGGCGGGCGGATCTGAGCGGGCGTCGGCGAACGCCCGTTCAGGGTGTCGGCCGGGCGAACTCCGCCCCCGCCTCCCGCAGTCGCTCGTGCAGCGCCCGGAAGACCTCCGCGGAGCGGACGCCCGGCCAGTCGGCGGGGAGCAGGTCGGTGGGGAGGCCGGGGTCGGTGTAGGGGAGGTGGCGCCAGGAGTCGAGGGTGCGGAGGTAGTCGCGGTAGGCGTCCTCCGGCGGGGTGCCCGCGCGGTGCTCCCAGGCATGGAGGAGCGGGGCGTGGGTGTCGAGGAAGCGGTGGTGTTCCTTGGCGATCGAGGCGAGGTCCCACCAGCGGGCGACCGCCTCGGAGGTGGGGGCGAAGCCCAGGTGGTCGCCGCGGAAGAAGTCGACGTACGGGTCCAGGTGCAGGCGGCGCAGGGTGTGTTCGGTCTCCTCGTGGAGGCGGGCCGGGGCGATCCAGACGCCGGGGGCCGCCGTGCCGAAGCCCAGGGCGGACAGGCGGGAGCGCAGCACATGGCGCTTCTGGCGTTCCGTCTCCGGCACCGAGAAGACCGCGAGCACCCAGCCCGCGTCCTCGGGCGGCGCGGCGGCGTAGATGCGCCGGTCGCCGTCCTCCATCAACTGGAGGGCCTCGGGCGAGAGTTCGTAGCCGGCGGCGCCGGACTCCGTGCGGGCGGGCAACAGCAGGCCGCGGCGCTTGAGGCGGGACACCGAGGAGCGTACGGAGGGCGCGTCCACGCCGACCGCGGCCAGCAGCCGGATCAGCTCGGCGACGGGCACCGGGCCGGGCATGGAGCGGCCGTACGCGCCGTAGAGCGTGACGATGAGTGATCTGGGGGCGTGCTGCTCGGACACGATGATCATCTTAGGTCGTCGGCATCACTGCTGGTCACCTGGGGTGCGCAGGCGGAACCGCTGCAACTTGCCGGTGGCGGTGCGGGGGAGGGACGTAAGGAAGACGAACTCGCGGGGGCATTTGTACGGCGCCAGTTCGGCGGTCAGGAACGCGCGCAGCGCCTCCGGGTCGCGGGGC
Organism: Streptomyces sp. NPDC093018; assembly: GCF_040684035.1. Classification (NCBI taxonomy): domain Bacteria; kingdom Bacillati; phylum Actinomycetota; class Actinomycetes; order Kitasatosporales; family Streptomycetaceae; genus Streptomyces; species Streptomyces sp. NPDC093018. The sequence goes on along the minus strand of NZ_JBFBFF010000011.1, from coordinate 163,413 downwards.
GCGCCCTCCCGCAGCACCGTGTAGGCGACCGCCACCTGGCCGCGCACCTCGTCCGGGCGGCCGACCACCGCCGTCTCCACCACGTCCGGATGGCGCAGCAGGGCGTCCTCCACCTCGGGCCCCGCGATGTTGTACCCGGCCGAGATGATCATGTCGTCGGCGCGGGCCACATAGCGGAAGTAGCCGTCGGGCTCGCGGACGTACGTGTCGCCGGTGATGTTCCAGCCGCCGCGCACGTACTGGCGCTGGCGGGGGTCCGCCAGATAGCGGCAGCCGACCGGGCCGCGCACGGCCAGCAGTCCGGGTTCGCCGTCCGGCAGCGGAGTGCCGTCCGGCTGCTGCACCCGCGCCTGCCAGCCCGGCACCGGCACCCCCGTGGCACCCGGTCGTATCCCCTCGTCCGCCGCGGAGACGAAGATGTGCAGCAGTTCGGTCGCGCCGATGCCGTTGATGATCCGCACCCCGGTGCGCTCGTGCCACGCCCGCCAGGTCGCCGCGGGCAGGTTCTCCCCGGCCGACACACAGCGCCGTAGCGAGGAGGTGTCATGGCCGTCCAGGTCGTCCAGCATGGCGCGGTAGGCGGTCGGGGCGGTGAACAGGACCGAGACGCGGTGCTCGGCTATCGCGGGGAGCAGGCGGCGGGGGCCGGACTGTTCCAGCAGGAGGGTGCTCGCGCCGGCCCGCAGGGGGAAGATCACCAGACCGCCGAGGCCGAAGGTGAAGCCGAGCGGGGGGCTGCCCGCGAAGACGTCGTCGGCGCGGGGGCGCAGGACGTGCCGGGAGAAGGTGTCGGCGATCGCCAGCACGTCCCGGTGGAAGTGCATGCACCCTTTCGGGCGCCCCGTGGTGCCCGAGGTGAAGGCGATCAGGGCGACGTCGTCACAGGCGGTGTCGATGGCGGGGTAGGGAGTCGTGGGCGCGGCGCGGTGGAGCAGGTCGTCGGGGGTGTCACCGCCGAACGTCGTGATGCGCAGGCCCGGGATCTCGGCCTTCGCCAGGTCGTCCACCGCGCGGATGTCGCACAGCGCGTGGCCCACCCGGGCGATCTCGCAGATGGTCGCCAGTTCGTGCGGGCGCTGCTGGGCCAGCACGGTGACCGCGACCGCGCCCGCCTTCAGCACCGCGAGCCAGCAGGCCGCGAGCCAGGGGGTGGTGGGGCCGCGCAGCAGCACCCGGTTGCCGGGTACGACGCCCAGCTCGCCGGTGAGCAGATGGGCGATCCGGTCCACGCGGGCGCGCAACTCGTCGTACGTCCATGGGGGCCCGTCCGGGGTGCGGAAGGCGGGGCGGGCGCCGTCGGCGTGGTCGAGGAGCTCCACCGCGCAGTTCAGCCGGGCGGGATAGCGCAGCTCCGGCAGGTCGAAGCGCAGCTCGGGCCAGTCCTCCGGCGGCGGCAGGTGGTCGCGCGCGAAGGTGTCCACATGCGCCGAGAGATGCATGGCCTTGCCCCCTTGCCGTGACGGACGTCCGGACGGGCATTGCTGGCGGGCTCGCGGTTCGAGCGTATCGTGTTGGTGACGGCAGTCAACTGTGCGCGATAACGTCGTACGGGTGGACGGTCGCCGTGGTCCGTCCCGGAGGGAGGACCGGCAGTGCCCGCATTCTCACTCGAACCGGAACGGCTGGCCTGGTGCGCGCAACTGCGGGCGCTCGCCGCCGAACGGCTGCGTCCGCTCGCCGACAAGGGCGCCCCTGGCCGTGTCAACCGGCCCCTGCTGGCCGAGCTGGGTCAACTCGGCCTGCTGGGCAGGCTGTTCACATCCGGCGCGCTCGATCTGTGCCTGATGCGGGAGTCGTTGGCGCAGGGCTGTACGGAGGCGGAGACCGCGCTCGCCCTCCAGGGGCTCGGCGCCCACCCCGTGCACGCGCACGGCAGCCCGGCCCAGCGGGAGCGCTGGCTGCCCCGGGTCGCGGGCGGCGACGCGGTCGCGGCCTTCGCGCTCAGCGAGCCGGGCGCCGGCTCGGACGCGGCCGCGCTGGCGCTCGCGGCCGAGAAGCGCGGGGTCGGGGAGTGGCGTCTGACGGGGGAGAAGTGCTGGATCTCCAACGCGCCCGAGGCCGACTTCTACACCGTCTTCGCGCGCACCGCGCCCCGCGCCGGTGCCCGGGGTGTGACGGCGTTCCTGGTCCCCGCCGACCGGCCCGGACTCACCGGCCGCGCACTGGAGATGATCTCCCCCCACCCCATCGGCGCGCTCGACTTCGACGCGGTGCCCGTCACCTCGGACGATGTGCTCGGCGAGGTCGACCGGGGCTTCGCCGTCGCGATGGGGACGCTCAATCTCTTCCGGCCCAGCGTCGGGGCGTTCGCGGTGGGCATGGCGCAGGCGGCGCTCGACGCGACCGTGGCGCACACACGTCAACGGCAGGCGTTCAAGGGCCGGTTGATGGATCTCCAGGCGGTATCGCACCAGGTCGCGGAGATGGCGCTGCGCACCGAGGCGGCCCGGCTGATGGTGTACGCGGCGGCGAGCGCGTACGACGAGGGCGCGCCCGATGTGCCCCGGCGCTCCGCGATGGCCAAGCTGCTCGCGACGGAGACCGCGCAGTATGTCGTCGACACCGCCGTGCAGTTGCACGGCGCGCGCGCCCTGGAGCACGGCCATCTGCTGGAGCACCTCTACCGCGAGGTGCGGGCGCCACGCATCTACGAGGGCGCGAGCGAGGTCCAACGGGGCATCATCGCCAAGGAGTTGTACGCCGCTCAGGACCAGGAGGACCGGTGAGCACCGAACGTGTCAACCCGCCCGAGCTGGCCCCGGCCACGGGGTTCTCGCACGCCGTCGTCGCGACCGGCTCCAAGGTGGTGTTCCTCGCCGGGCAGACCGCGCTCGACGCCGACGGGAAGATCACCGGCGACACACTGGCCGAGCAGTTCGAGCGGGCGCTGGGCAATCTGCTCACCGCCCTGCGCGCGGCCGGCGGCACCCCCGCGGATCTGGCCCGGGTCACGGTGTACGCCACGGACGTCGCCGCGTACCGCGCGCAGGCACGGGAACTGGGGCGGCTGTGGCGTACCGCGGCGGGCCGGGACTATCCGGCGATGGCCGTCGTTCAGGTCGTACGACTGTGGGACGAAACGGCGCTGGTGGAGCTGGACGGGTTCGCCGTACTGCCGTGACGCGCCACCGCCCGGGTGACGGTCACGCCCGGCGGGGTGGGCGACGGGTACCCCTGGAGGCCCCCGAAACGGTGCAAACCTGGAGGTATCCATGCCCGTCCGTCCCGCCCTCGCCGCGGTCCTCGGTGGCGCCGCCCTGCTGACCCTCGCCGCGGCACCGGCTCACGCCGCGGCACCGGTCCACGCCGCAGGACCGGCCCGCATCGCCGTACCCGTCCACGCCGTACCCGTCCACGCCGCGCCCGGCGAGTCCGTCACCGTCGACACGGTCGGCCGCCTCGCCGCCGACGGCACCGTCACCCTGACCGGCACCTACCGCTGCACCGGCAACACCGGCCCGGTCTTCGTGACGTCCGCCCTGAGCCAGCGCGACCCCCGGGTGAAGCACGGCATCGGCGGCACCGTCGCGCGCTGCGACGGCACGACGCACACCTGGTCCAACTCCGGTCAGGTCAGCGGCGAGACCCTCATGCCCGGCACGGCCCATGTCCAGGCCACGGTGATGGAACTGCGCCCGGTGGGGCTGGTGCCGCTGCCGGTCTTCCACGCCACCGCCGACCAGGACGTCACCCTGGTCCAGGGGTGATCCGGGGCGGCCGCCCGGGAGCCGGAGCCCGGGGCAGGCGCACCCGTACCGGTGGTGCGCCTGCCCCGGGCCGTCCGGGCGGCTCAGGCCCGCTGCCAGCTGTGCGGGGCGTGGAAGGAGTGCGGGCGCCAGGACGTCGTGCCCGGGGAGCAGGTGTCGGTGCCGGGGCCCGGGAGGGCGCTGCGGCTGAGCAGGAGGACGGTCAGGGCGGCCAGTTCCTCGTCGGTGGCTTCGCCCCTCTCGACCCGGATCGGAGGAGTGGGGGAGGGGGTGGACACGGACATGGGGACCTCCGTCATTGAGGGGGGTTGCCGTGCTTGCGGGCGGGGCTCTCCGCGTGCTTCGTGCGGAGCATCGCCAGCGACCGCACCAGGACCTCGCGGGTCTCGGCGGGGTCGATGACGTCGTCGACGAGACCGCGCTCGGCGGCGTAATAGGGGTGCATCAGCTCGGACTTGTACTCCTTGACCAGCCGTGCGCGCATGGCCTCGGGGTCCTCGGCCTCGGCGATCTGGCGGCGGAAGATGACATTGGCCGCGCCCTCCGCGCCCATCACCGCGATCTCGTTCGTCGGCCACGCGAACGTCAGGTCCGCGCCGATCGACTGGGAGTCCATGACGATGTACGCGCCGCCGTACGCCTTGCGCAGGATCAGCGAGATGCGCGGCACGGTCGCGTTGCAGTAGGCGTACAGCAGCTTCGCGCCGCGGCGGATGATGCCGCCGTGCTCCTGGCCGACGCCCGGCAGGAAGCCCGGCACGTCCAGCAGGGTGACCAGCGGGATGCTGAAGGCGTCGCACATCTGCACGAAGCGCGCGGCCTTTTCGGACGCCTCGATGTCGAGCACACCGGCGAGGGTCTGCGGCTGGTTGGCGATGATGCCGACGACCTGGCCGTCGAGGCGGGCGAGCGCGCAGATGATGTTGCGGGCCCAGCGCTGGTGGACCTCCAGATACTCGCCGTCGTCGACGATCTCCTCGATCACCTTCGTCATGTCGTACGGCCGGTTGCCGTCCTCCGGCACCAGATCGGCCAGCGCCTCGCAGCGCCGGTCGGCCGGGTCGGAGCACTCCGTGCGCGGCGGGTTCTCCCGGTTGTTGCCCGGGAGCAGCGAGAGGAGGTAGCGGACCTCCTCCAGGCAGGTCTCCTCGTCGTCGTACGCGAAGTGGCAGACACCGCTCGTCTCGGCGTGCACGTCCGCGCCGCCCAGCCCGTTCTGGGTGATCTCCTCGCCCGTCACCGCCTTGACCACGTCGGGTCCCGTGATGAACATCTGCGAGGTCTCGCGGACCATGAAGACGAAGTCGGTCAGCGCGGGGGAGTAGGCGGCGCCGCCCGCGCACGGGCCGAGCATCACGGAGATCTGCGGGATCACTCCGGAGGCGGCCGTGTTCCGGCGGAAGATGCCGCCATAGCCGGCGAGCGCGGTCACGCCCTCCTGGATGCGGGCGCCCGCGCCGTCGTTCAGCGACACGAGCGGCGCGCCGGCCGCGATGGCCATGTCCATGATCTTGTGGATCTTGGTGGCGTGGGCCTCGCCCAGCGCGCCGCCGAAGATCCGGAAGTCGTGCGCGTAGACGAAGACCGTACGGTCCTCGACCGTGCCCCAGCCGGTGATGACACCGTCGGTGTACGGCTTCTTCGCCTCCAGGCCGAAACCGGTGGCCCGGTGCCGGCGCAGCGGCTCGACCTCCTGGAAGGAACCGGGGTCCAGGAGCAGTTCGATCCGCTCCCGTGCCGTCAGCTTGCCCTTGGCGTGCTGCGCCGCGGTCGCCTTCTCGCTCGGGCCGGCGAGCACGCTCTCGCGTATGCCGGCCAGTTCCGCGATATGGGACTTCATCTCTGCCTGCCTCTGCGGTGAGGTGACGTGACATCGGACGCTGCCCGCGCCGGGCCACCGCCGGTGCGATCCGGACACGATCGTGGCAACGCGGTCTGACCGGGCGCTGACGGGCCGCTTACGATCCGGCCCGCCGCACCTGGACCGCCCACCGCGGTCACACCGGCTGCAGCGCCGTCGGGGCCAGGTGGTCGCCGGTGAGCGCCGGATCGTGCGAGAGGATCGCCAGCTCCACCTTGCGCAGCGCGGGCGACGGCTGGATCCCCAGTTCCTCGTCCAGCCTGCGGCGCATCCGGCGGAACACATCGAGCGCGTCGGCCTGCCGGCCCGAGCAGTACAGGGCGACCATCAGCTGCTCGCAGAAGCGCTCGCGCAGCGAATGGTTGGTGTGTGCCTCGGCCAGCTCCGCGAGCACCGACGCATGCCTGCCCAGCCGCAGTTCGGCGTCGAAGCGCAGTTCCATCGCGCGCATCCGGTACTCCTCGTACCGCGCCCCCGCGAGCTGGCACATGGTGCCGCCGGGGAAGCCGCCGAACACCGGGCCCCGCCACAGCGCGAGGGCCTCGCCGAGCATCCGGGCGGTGCGCTCCGGGTCCTTGGGCCCGGCCGACTCGGCCTGCCGTACGGCCCGTACGAACTCCGCCGCGTCCAACTCGCCCTCACCGACGCCGAGTCGGTAGCCGGCCGGATGGATGGTCACCCGGGAGGCGGGGCGGTCCGGCTCCAACGCGCGCAGCCTGCGCCGCAGTCGGCTGATGTGCGCCTGGAGGGCGTTGGCCCGGTGGTCGGGCAGGCTCTCGCCCCACATCTCCTCCGCCAGGCTCTCCCCGGACACCGGCCGGCCCTCGCTGACCAGCAGGGTCTGCACCAGAGTGCGCTGGAGATCGCCGCACACATCCGCCTCACCGGCGGCGGTGCGTATCTCCAGCGCTCCGAGAACGGAGAACCTCAGCATATCTTTCCCCCTAGATGACAATTCCTCGCCGACGGTGTTTCCGGAGTGGTGCTGCCGTGAAAGAAAGAATGGCCGAACGCGCCATGCCCCGGCGGGCCTCGACCTGTACCGCGGCCCGCCGGGGCATTATTTCCGCCGGGACGGGGGGCGGCCGGCGGCTTCTGGGTGGTGCCGAATGCATGGGCAGACGCCTGATATTTCCCGCCGCCCGGGGCGGGAAGCGCGTCCAGCCATGGTTCCGGCCGTGGCGTAGAGGCCAGGATGCGAACTTGCGGCTCCGGATTCCGGCGCCGTTCACGTCAACCACATTGGCAGTAACGGCTGACGGAATGCTGACGCGGTTCTGACACAGGTAAATGAATGCCCAACTGCTCTTTTCCAGGGCAACGTTACGGTGCTGTACTCCCTTTGACGGAAAACGCTCCCGAAAGGGGTAAGGGAATGACCGCGATCACCACCGAGACCGGTACAGACAGTCTGATTCTCGACGCGATACGAGCCCACACCACGAGCGAGAACCCGAGTTCCTTCCTCGCGCTCAACAGCGGAAACAGTGTCTTCACCGTCCCGGGCGTGGACGGTGTCGTCGTCTACCGCCGCACCGGCCGCTGGGCCGTGCAGTTCGGCGGGCCGTTCGCGGCCGAGGGCGACTACGACACGCTGCTGGACGCCTTCCGGACCTACGTCCGGGACGAGGGTCTGAGCCTGGTCGGGGTGCAGCTCCAGCGGGCCGACGCCGAGCGGTACGCGGCGCGCGGCTGCGTCGTCAACCAGATCGGCGCCTCCTGGGCGGTCAGCCTGGCGGACTTCACGCTGCGCGGCACCAAGTTCATGCAGCTGCGCAACAAGATCTCCCGCGCGCTGCGCAACGGCCTCCAGATCCAGGAGGTCGACGCGGCCGAGGTCGCCGACCACATCGCCGTGATCGACAAGGCGTGGCTCGGCTCCAAGGGCGGCGCGCAGCAGCTGGAGTTCCTGGTCGGCCAGATCGGCGGGCCCGCCCAGGCCCAGCGCCGGCTGTTCAGCGGCACCATCGACGGCGAGCCGGTCGCCTACATCTCGTACTCGCCGGTCTACGGCAGCCGGGCCGGCTGGATGCACGACCTCAGCCGGCGCATCCCCGAGGGCTCGCCCGGCCTGATGGAGGCCATCAACGCGCACGCCATCGAGATCTTCCGCGCCGAGGGCGTCGAGTGGCTGCACTTCGGCTTCACGCCGTTCACCGGGCTCGACGCCGGAAACGAACTGGAGGGCCACAGCCCGGGGTTCCAGTGGCTGATGCACGCCCTGTGGGCCGAGGGCGCGGCGCTGTACCCGGCGCAGACCCAGCTGTCGTACAAGCAGAAGTGGGCGCCCGACCTGCTGATCCCCGAGTACGTCGCCTTCGACGGACCCCAGGCCTCGCTGCCCGGCTTCGCGCACATCTTCCGCGCCTGCAAGGCGTTCTGACACCCGCCCCGCCCCATCCCGCAGCGACAGGAGACGATGAAATGAGCCAGTCCACCGAGGACCTCTCGCATGCCGTGGTCGAGCAGCTGATGGCCGTCATCGGCGCCCCCGACGACGCCCAGGTCGCCGAGACCGCGGACGCCGCGGTGCGCGCCCTGGACGACCGCCTGCGCGCCGAGGCGACCGCCTGAGTGGCCGCACGGGCGGCCCGGGTACCGGCCGTCGGGGCGACCTTGGCCCGATCAGACCGGTATCAGTGCCACATCAGTGGTGCACGGAACGCTGGACGTACGTTCGCCCGGTGGTCCGGGTCCGGGAGTGCCGCACTGCACTCCCGTCGCCCGGGTCCGCCGGGCGGGCCACAGCCCGCGGCGGTGACGCCACGCGGGAGCTGAAGTCGACTCGCGGCGCCCGTAGGTCCGCAGGTCCGCGGGGCCCCGGCGCCGCCGCCCGCTATCGGGCACTTTCTCCCAAGGAGAGCAACGCATGCAGCGTCCGCACATACAGGAAGCCGTGGCCGCGGCCGCACCGGGCGGCGAACGCACCGGCGCGTCGGCCACCTTCGCCGAACTGCTCAAGCGGGTCAAGGCCGAGGGTCTCCTCGATCTGGACCCGCGCTACTACGTGGGCAAGCTCGCCCTCAACACCGCCCTGCTGGCCGTCGGGTTCGTCGCGTTCTTCGAACTGGGCAACACCTGGTGGCAGTTGCTCACCGCGGTGTGGATGGGCCTGTGCGGCGGCCAGTCGGCGTTCATGTGGCACGACGCCGGCCACAAGGCCATGTTCCGCAGCAAGAAGGCCGCCTCCGCCGTCGGTTACGTGCACGCCAACCTGGTCAACGGAGTCAGCTACGGCTGGTGGGTCAACCACCACAACCGGCACCACTCCAACCCGAACCACCTCGACATGGACCCGGACATCGGCCGGCGTACCGCCATCTTCGACATCAAGCAGTACCCCACCCGCAAGGGCACCCAGAAGCTCGTGGTGCGCTATCAGAGCGTGATGTTCTTCGTGCTGCTGGTCCTTGAGGGCTTCAAGATGCTGAAGACCGCGGTGGTGTCCATCACCGGTGGCAAGACCAAGCGCCCCCTGCTGGAGACCTCCCTCATCCTGCTGCGCGCCGCCGTCTACCTCACCTGCGTCTTCACCTTCCTGTCCCCGGGCCTCGCGGTCGCCTTCATCGTCGTCCAGCACGCCGCCCTGGGCGTGTACTTCGGCATGATCTTCGCCCCGAACCACAAGGGCATGCAGGTCCGCGACGGCGAGGAGGAGACCCTGGACTGGCTGCAGCGCCAGGTGCTCACCTCCCGCAACATCCGCCCCAGCCTGTTCATCGACTTCCTGTACGGCGGCCTCAACTACCAGGTCGAGCACCATCTGTTCCCGGCCATGCCGCAGAAGAGCCTGCCCCGCGCCCGCGAACTGACCATGGAGTACTGCGCCGAACGCGGCGTGCCGTACCACGAGGTCGGCTTCTGGCGCTCGTACCGCGAGGTCGCCTCCTTCCTCCACAAGGTCAGCGCGCCGGTGCGGCGCGGTGACGTCGACGAGCAGATCCGCCGCCAGGCCGTGGAAGCGGCCTGATCGTCCAACCCTCCTTGACCATCCCCGACTTACCCCCACACCTGGCCCCCGGGCCGCACGCCCGGGTCCGCCGGTGACCCGGGCGGTTCCTTCCCCAGAAGCACAGCGAAAGCGTGCGACAGCAGTTTTCAAGGAGCCAGCCCCATGTCCCAGACCACCGCCGCGGCCGGCGGTCGCACCGCTCCCGTCCCGATCGGCGCCCGCCTGGACCGCATGCCGATCACTCCCCTGCATCGAAGACTCACCGCGGTCATCGGTGTCGGACTGTTCTTCGACACCTTCGAGAACAATCTCTCCGGCACCATCGGCAAGGTGCTGCAGAGCGACTTCGGCTTCGGCACGACCTCGCTCAAACTCGTCCTGGCCTCCGCGTTCGTCGGCCAGTTCATCGGATCCCTGACGCTCGGTCGGATCGCGGACCGGTTCGGCCGGCGTCGGGCCTTCCTGATCAACCTGGCGATCTACTCGGCCTGTTCGCTGCTCGGCGCCTTCGCGCCCAACGCGGCCTGGCTGATCGTCACCCGCTTCCTCGCCGGTCTCGGCATCGGCGCCGAACAGGCCCTGTCCGACTGCTATCTGGCGGATGTGCTGCCCGCCTCCAAGCGCGGCCGGTTCATCGCCTGGGCCTACACCCTCGCCTTCTGCGGGGTGCCCGCGGTCGGCTTCGCCGCCCTGTGGCTGGTGCCGCTGTCCCCGCTCGGGGTGGCCGGCTGGCGCTGGCTGTTCGTGCTCGGCGCCCTCGGCTCCGCCGCCGTCTGGGTGCTGCGCAGGCAGCTGATCGAGTCCCCGCGCTGGCTCGCCGCCGCCGGCCGCACCGAGGAGGCCGACCGGCTGGTCGCCCGCCTGGAGGCCGAGGCGGCCGGAGCGGGCCTGCCCCTGGAGCCGCCCGCCCCGCAGCAGGACACCGAGGCCCCCGCGCGGGAGACCCGGCTGCGCGACATCTTCCGGCCCGGACTGCTGCGCCGCACCCTCGTGCTGTGGGTGTTCTGCGTCCTGTCCGTCGTCGGCTACTACGGCTTCGGCACCCTCGCCCCGCAGATCGTCGCCGCCAAGGGCTACGGCGTCGTCGCCGGGCTCGGCTTCACCGCGCTGTCCTTCCTCGGCTACCCGGTGGGCTCCGCGCTCGTCCTGCCGATCGTGGACCGCATGGAGCGCCGCACTCTCGTCGCCCTGTCGGCCGGTGCGATGGTGGTCGCAGGACTCGGCTTCGCCTACGCCGGGTCCGCGGAACTCATCGTGCTGTGCGGCTTCGCCTACACCCTGTTCAGCAACGTCTTCTCCAGCGTCTCGCACGTCTATCTCTCCGAGCAGTACCCGACCGAGATCCGGGCCACCGCCGCGGGCGCCGCGTACTCGCTGTCCAAACTCAGCGCCGGCGCCCTGCCGTTCGCGCTGCTGCCGGTCCTCGACGCGCACGGTCCCGGCGCGCTGTTCGCCGTCATCGCCGCCGCCATGGCCGTCCTCGCCGTCACCGTGCTGTCTCTCGGCGAGCGCACCACCGGTGTGTCCCTGAAGTGAACAACCCCTATTGATCAAGGAGTTGAGCATGGCCTACGTCATAGGACTGCCCTGCGTCGACATCAAGGACCGCTCCTGCATCGACGAATGCCCCGTGGACTGCATCTACGAGGGCCGCCGCGCCCTGTACATCCATCCGGAGGAATGCGTGGACTGCGGAGCCTGCGAACCGGTGTGCCCGGTCGACGCCATCTACTTCGCGGACGACCTGCCCGAGGAGTGGGGCGACGACCACGCCGCCTCCAACGCCGACTTCTTCACCGCCCTCGGCTCGCCCGGCGGCGGCAGCGCGGTCGGCCCCCAGGACCATGACTCCCCGCTGGTGAGCGCCCTGCCGAAGAAGGTGTCGGCATGAGCGGCATCCTCGCGGGCAAGCGCATCCTGGTGACCGGCGTGGTCACGGACGCCTCCATCGCCTTCCATGTGGCCAGGATCGCCCAGGAGGAGGGCGCCGAGGTGCTGCTCACCGGGTTCGGGCGGCTCTCCCTCATCGAGCGGTTCGCGGCGAAGCTGCCGAAGCCCGCCCCCGTCATCGAGCTGGACGTCACCGACCAGGACCACCTGGACACCCTGGCCGAGCGGCTCGGCGCGCACACCGACGGCCTCGACGGCGTGGTGCACTCCATCGCCTTCGGCCCCCAGGGCGCCTTCAACTTCCTCGACGGCACCTGGGACGACGTCTCGACCGCCGTGCACGTCTCGGCGTACTCCCTCAAGTCCCTGACCACCGCCTGCCTTCCGCTGCTCAAGCAGCGCGGCGGCTCGGTCGTCGGGCTCACCTTCGACGCGGCCGTGGCCTGGCCGCACTACGACTGGATGGGCGTCGCCAAGGCCGCCCTGGAGTCCACCAGCCGCTATCTCGCCCGCGACCTGGGCGAGTTCGGCATCCGCAGCAACCTGGTGGCGGCGGGCCCGCTGCGCTCCATGGCCGCCAAGTCCATCCCGGGCTTCGGCGAACTGGCCGACGTCTGGACCACCGGGCGGGCCCCGGCCGGCTGGGACCTCACCGACCCGGAGCCGGCCGCGCGCGGCGTCGTCGCCCTGCTCTCGGACTTCTTCCCGCGCACCACCGGCGAGATCGTCCATGTGGACGGCGGGGTGCACATGATGGGCGCCTGACGGCGCGGACACGGGAAGGGGGCGGGTGCCGGAACCGGCACCCGCCCCCTTCCCGTGGTGTCACTCGGTCGTGCCGCCCGGCAGGATCCGCCGGAACCCGGTGTACGGCCGCAGCGCCTTGGGCAGCAGCACCGAACCGTCGTCCTGCACGCCCTGTTCGAGCAGCGCGGCCACCGTCCGGCCGATCGGCAGCGCCGAGCCGTTCAGCGTGGCGGCCGGCGACTTGCGGCCGTCGGCCCGCTTGACCCGGATGTCCGCGCGTCGCGCCTGGAAGGTGCCGCAGTCGGACACCGAGGAGATCTCCCGGAAGGCGTCACCGCCCGGCAGCCACACCTCGATGTCGTACGTCATCCGCGCCGAGAAGCCCATGTCGCCCGCGGGCAACAGCACGGTACGGAAGGACAGTTCGAGTCGGCGCAGACACTCCTCGGCGTGCCCGACCATCAACTCCAGCTGCTCCTGGGCTTCTTCCGGCGCGCAGATCCGCACCAGCTCCACCTTCTCGAACTGGTGCAGCCGCAGCACCCCGCGGGTGTCCCGGCCGTACGCGCCCGCCTCCGCGCGGAAGCAGGGGGTGCGGGCGGTGTAGGCGTACGGCAGCGCCCGCGCGTCCAGCAGCTCGCCGGAGACCAGATTGGTCAGCGGCACCTCCGCGGTCGGGATCAGGAACAGCTCCCGCTCGCCGACCTGGGTGCGGAACAGGTCCTCCTCGAACTTGGGGAGCTGCCCGGTACCGGTCATGGTGTCCCGGGAGACCAGGAACGGCACCGACTGCTCGGTGTAGCCGTGCTCGCGGGTGTGCAGATCGAGGAAGAAGTCGGCGAGGGCCCGCTCCAGGCGGGCCCCGGCGCCGTGCGCCACGCTGAACCGGGCACCGGACAGCTTGGCCGCGGCCGGCGGGTCGAGGATGCCGAGGGTCTCGCCGATCTCCGCGTGGTGCCGGGCACCCTCCGCCGGACGCGGCGCGGGGCCGCCCCGCCGCACCTCCACGGCCTCCTTCTCGGAGTCGCCGTCCGGGACGCTGTCCAGCGGCAGGTTGGGGATGCCGAGCAGCAGCTCGGTCAGGTCCCCCGCGGCCACCCGGGCGAGGCCCTCCGCCTGCTGCACCTCGGCGCGCAGCGCCCGCGCGGCCTCCTTCTCGGCCTCGCTCGGCGGACCCGAACGGCGCGCCTTGGCCGTCCTGTTCAGCTCGGTGCGCAGCCGGGTCACCTCGGCGTTGGCGGCCGAACGGGCGCGCAGCGCACCGCCCACGGCCTCCAGATCGAGGTCGTAACGGCGGCGGGCCAGGCGGCGCTTGGCGTCCTCGCCGGCCTCGATCAGCTCATTGGGATCGTGCATGGCGGTCTCCTGACGGGGTGGGGGAGAGGTCGGGGGTCGCGGGGGCGGCGGTGTGCCGGGTGCCGAGCCGCCGGTAGCGCAGCGGATGGGCGCTGCGCAGCCGGGCCGCGTAGAGGAGCCCGCCGAGCGCGACCAGCGGCAGCAGCCAGGGCAGCGCGGCGATCACCTTCGAGGGCGAGCCGGTGAGCATGTCGAAGTTGCCGACCACCAGCCATACGGAGGTGGCGAGCCCGGCGAAGCCCAGCAGCGGGGCGAGGGTCTCCTTCCACCAGTGCCCGTGCCCGGCGCGCAGCCGCAGCCCGAGCACCGACAGCGCGGCCAGCGCCTGGAGGGTGACGATGCCGAGGGTGCCGAGGCCGAGCATGCTGGTGGTCAGGTCGGCGTACGGGTCCAGGCCCGCCACCGCGAACCCGGCCAGCACCACCGCGGTCACCACGCTCTGCCAGACGCTCGCCCGGTGCGGGGAGCCGTGCCGCTTGTGCTCGGCGGCCAGCGTGCGGGGGAGCAGCCCGTCCTGGGCGAGGACCTGGGCGTAGCGGTTGGCGGCGCTGTGCAGGGCCAGCGTCGCCGCGAACAGGCTGGTGCACAGCAGCACTTGGAGCATGGTGCTGCCCGTCGTGCCGAGGAAGTCGTCGCCGAGCCCGAAGAACAGATCACCCATCTGCTTGCCCGCGACCTCGCGCACCCGGTCCGGGCCGATCGCGCCCACCGCCAGCCAGCTGGTCAGCGCGTAGAACCCGGCGATCAGCGCGGCGGCCGCGTACGTCGCCCGGGGCACGCTGCGCGCCGGGTCGCGCGCCTCCTTGCCGTACAGCGCCGCCGACTCGAACCCGATGAAGGACACGAACGCGAACATCAGCGAGACACCGACGCCGGGGCCCGCGGCGGTGTGCGGGGAGAAGGAGGCGGCGGGCAGCGCGTGCACCCCGTGCCGGACCAGGATCGCCACGTCCAGCGCCGCCAGCACCCCGATCTCGCCCAGCATCAGCAGGGCCAGCACCCGGGCGCTCAGCGCGATCTCCCGGTAGCCGAGCACCGCGGTCAGCACCAGCCCGACCGCCGCGCACCACTCCCAGGACACCGTCAACCCATGGGCGGCCAGCACCAGTTGGGTGAAATAGCCGAGGGCTCCGGCCAGTCCGATGGTCGCGCAGTTGTACGCCAGCAGCGCCATGTATCCGGCCGCGACCGCCGGGGGCCGGCCGAGCCCGTCGGCGACGGAGGCGTAGAACCCGCCGGACCCGCCGGTGCGCCGCGCGCTGACCGCGTACCCGGCCGAGAAGCAGAGCAGCGTCACCCCGGCGAACAGGAACGCCGCCGGTACCCCGGCCCCGTCGCCGAACGCGAACGCGAGCGGGACGGTGCCGACCATCGCGGAGAGCGGGGCCGCGGCGGCGACGATGAGAAACAGGATGTGCGCGGTACCGAGCCGCCCCGACGCGGGCGGCGAACCACTGGTGGTGGACATGGGTGCTCCAGATATGGGGAGTGGGGTGGGGACGTGGGGGGTGACGTCAAGGCCAACAGCCGCCCGCGGAACGTGCTCAGCGGACGGCTGTTGTGACTCGGGGCGGACGCTCAGGCGGGCGCGATCGCCAGAGCGGTGTTCTGCCCGCCGAACCCGAGGGAATTGCTCAGCGCCAGATCGATCGGCATCTCGGTCAGGGTCTGCGCCAGCTTGATCTCCATCCGGGCGTCCGGCATGACCAAGTTGGCCGTGGGCGGGATGATTTCGTGCTCGACACTGAGCACGGTGAACGCGGCCTCGACCGCTCCCGCCGCACCCAGCAGATGCCCGGTGACACCCTTCGTGGACGTCACCACCGGATCGCCGCGCAGCGTCCGCTGGATCATCCGTGCCTCGGACAGGTCGTTCAGCGGCGTCGACGTACCGTGCGCGTTGACGTGCTGGACGTCGTCGGGGTCGGCCCCCGCGTCGGCGAGCGCCGCGCGGACCGCCGCCTCGATGCCGGCGCCGTCGGGATGCGGCGACGTCATGTGGTGGGCGTCGGCCGTGGCGCCGTACCCGATGATCCGCCCGTGGATGTGCGCACCACGGGCCCGCGCGTCGGCGACGCGCTCCATCACCAGGATCCCGGCCCCCTCACCGGCCACGAACCCGTCGCGGTCGGCGTCGAAGGGGCGGGACGCGGACGACGGGTCGTCGTGCCGCTTGGACAGCGCGCCCATCTGGGCGAACCCGGCCATGACCAGCGGGGTGATCATGGCCTCGCTGCCGCCGGCCAGCACGATGTCGCAGCGGCCGAGCGCCAGCAGGTCCCGGGCGGTGCCGATGGCCGTCGCGCCGGACGCGCACGCGGTGGCCACCACCAGGTTGGGACCGGTCGCCCCGAACTCGATGGCCGTCTGACCGGCCAGCATGTTCGGCAGCTGCATCGGCAGCAGCAGCGGCGACACCCGGTCCGCGCCCTGCTCGCGCAGCACATGGTGCTGTTCCTCGACCGTGCCCGGGCCGCCGTCGGCGCAGCCGAGGACCACGCCCACCCGGGCGCCGTCCCAGGTCTGCGGGTCCAGGCCCGCGTCGGCCACCGCCTCGTGCGCGGCGACAAGCGCGAACTGCACGAACCTGTCGAGCCGGTGGGCCCGGCGCGCGCTCAGCAGACTCTCGGGATCGAAGCCGGGCACCCGGCAGGAGAGTTGTACGGGATTGTCGGCCAGCACCGGATCGAGGGCCGCGGCCGGCCTGCCGTCGCAGACCGCCGCCCAGCTCGGTCCGACCCCGATCCCTCCGGGGGTGATCAGACCGAGCCCGGTGACGGCGATGTCCATCGCGGCCATCAGACCTTCGCGCTCCGCTCCTCCATCAGCCGGACCATGTCGGCCACGGTCTCGGCTTCCAGGAGGTCGTCGTCGCTGACGTCCAGGTCCAGCTCGGACTTCAGCAGCAGCGACAGCTCCACGACGGCCAGCGAGTCCAGCTCGATGTCCTCCCGGGTGGCCTCGGGGGTGATGGCCTCGGGGGACACCTTGAGCTTGTTGGACAGGATTTCCTTGAGCTGCTCCAGCATGACGATTCCTTTCGAAGGTCTTCTCTGACGATCGGTCAGATGGTCTGGAGTTCGGGCCAGACGACCGTGGCCGCGCCCCAGGAGAGCCCGCCGCCGAACGCGGTGAGCAGCACCCGGTTCCCCGCGGTCAGCCGCCCGTCGGCGGTGGCCTCCGCGAGCAGCAGCGGGATCGAGGCGGCACCGGTGTTGCCGACCCGGGCGATATTGCTGAGCCGCCGCTCCCCGGGAATGTCGAGCCGGTCCGAGACGGCCGCCAGGATCCGGGCGTTGGCCTGGTGCGCCGCGAACCGGTCGACGTCGTCCAGACGCCAGCCGGCCCGCTCGACGGCCTCGGTGGACGCGCTGGTCATCCGCTCCACCGCGTGCCGGTAGGTCTCCCGCCCGAGCATCCGGAAGTAGTGGTCCTCCGGGGCGGCCGGGCGGCCCGCGGAGCGCTGCTTGGAGCCGCCCGCCGGGACCTCGATCAGATGGCTCAGTTCCCCGTCGCTGCCGAGCACCAGCGGCCCGAGCGCGCCGGGTTCGTCCGGCGAGCCGGCCCGCAGCACCACCGCGCCCGCGCCGTCCGCGAAGATCACGGCGGTGGTGCGGTCCTCCGGGTTGATGATCGTGGTGAAGGCGTCGGCGGCGATCAGCAGCACGCTGTCGGCGACCCCGGAGGCGATCAGCCCGGCGGCGGACGCGAGGCCGTACAGGAAGCCGGAGCAGACGGCCGCCACGTCGAAGGCGGGCACCTGGCCGAGCCCGAGCCGCGCGGCCACCTGGGGGGCGGTCGCGGGGCAGGGCTGGTCCGGGGTGGTGGTGGCGAGCACCACCGCGCCGACCTGCTCGTCGCCCGCCGACTTCAGGGCCCTCAGGCCCGCCTCCACCGCGAGGTCGCCGGTGGAGGTGCCGGGGGTGATGTAGAACCGCTCGGCGATGCCGGTACGGGTGCGGATCCACTCGTCGGAGGTGTCGAGGCGCTGCGAGAGGTCCTCGTTGGTGACGATGTTGGGCGGGACGTACGAGCCGATCCCGGTGACGACCGCCGCCCGCCCGGTACTCATGCGCCGGCCTCCGAGGCGAGGACCTCGACGGGCAGGCCCATGTACTTCATACGGACGTCGGCCATCTCGTCGGTCCACTGCTCGGCCATGTCGTAGCGCTGGTCGGCGGTGGTGTCGAGAAGCCGGACGCCCGGCCAGACCTCGTAGTCGCCGATCAGGTCGGCATGCTTGAACATGCCTTCCTGGAACAGCTCTTCGCGGTGGATCACGAACTCCCGGTCCGGCAGCTCGTCCCACAGCTTGACGCCCGAGCGCAGGATCTCCAGGAGCCGGGGGGTGTACTCGGGGTGCTCGATGAGGTGGTCGCGCAGGATGGTGCTGGCCACGGTGAGGTGGCGGATCTCGTCGATGGCGGTGCCGCGGGAGATCTCGCCGGTCGCCGGGGACAGCGGGGTCCACTTGCGCTCGCTGAGCTCGGCGGCGGGGGCGAGGACACCCTCGATGATGATGGCGAACACACCGACGCCGCCGGGGAAGTCGGCCTTGTCGCGGACGATGTCCAGGGTGAAGTCCACCACCGGGTTCAGGACCCGCTTGCGGTAGTCCTGGGTCATGTCCTCGATCTCCTGCAGCAGGGTGCTCTGCGGGACGCCGAGGTCCACCAGGTGCTGACGGAAGACGCGGGCGTGCCGGGCCTCGTCGATCAGCTGGGTGGCGTAGAACTCCATCTCGGGGATGGCGGGCGCGATGGTCACGTAGTGGCCGAGCAGCCGGGTGGCCAGCTCCTCAGAGAGGGCCCGGAAGCCGAACTCCAGGATCAGCGCCTCGCGCAGCGGGCCGGGCGCCTTCAGGAAGTCGGGGGTCAGGGCGTTCGCGTGGTGGCCGGTGGCACCCCGGTCGCGCAGGGTGCCCTGGGCGACGGAGGTGAACCAGTAGGCGAGGTCGCACTCCTCGGGGCCGAGGGTGAGTTCCTTCGCGCCGTCCAGCAGGCCGGGGGCCTTCTCCCAGTCGGCCTCGGGGGCTACGGGTGCGGTCATGATGCGGCGGTCTCCTTCGCCGGACGCAGGGAACCGGCGAACAGCCCGCCGGTGTAGCTCAGCAGCGGCAGGCCCTCGTCCGCGGTGGCCCGGACGACATGGCCGAGCAGCAGCTCGCTGTCGCCCGCGGCGTGCGCGGAGTGGAACCGGCAGACATAGTGGGCGAGGGCGCCCGCGATCAGCGGGGCCTGGGCGTAGCGGTCGGCGGTCCAGGCGAGACCGGCGAAGGACGCGCTGCCGTCGGGCCGCGAGCTGTCCGCGAACCGCCGTGCCACGTCGGCCTGTTCGCCGCCGAGCACATTGATCGCGAACCGGCCCTCGGCGGCGGCGAGCCGGGCGAAGGACGAGCCCGCCCGCAGCACCACCCCGACCAGCAGGGGCGAGCGCGAGACCAGGGTGACGGTGCTCGCGGTGGTGCCGTGCATCCGTTCCTCGGGGCCCGTGGTGAGCACGGACACCGCGGAGGCCAGGTGGTACAGGGCCCGCCGGCGCTCGGCCGGGTCCTGGCGCACCGCCCGGCGCACCGGGGTCGCGGCGGTGGTCATCGTACGGCCTCCGTCTCGCGGACGACGGGACGCGCGGGGACGTGCCCGACCGGCACCGGGTCCATCTCGTGCCCGACCGGCTTGGGGTGCGGCAGCCCCAGGTCGTCCAGGAGGTGGAGGTATCCCTCCTGGCGCACCGGCTCGAAGGGCAGCGCGAAGGACTTCATGAAGTTGCCGAACAGGCCCCGGTCGCCGAAGAGATGGAACGGCAGCACCAGCAGCGCCCACTCCGGCTTGACCAGCAGGCACCACAGCGCGGCGACCGCGCCCTGGGTGATGAGGCTGTGCATGACGTTGTAGAGGACGTAGTACGCCTTGTGGATCGGCTGCCCGCCGCTCTTGCGGAAGGCGATGGCGCCGGGGATGTAGCCGATCAGGTCGATGTACAGGAACAGTCCGAGCGCCGGCAGCCAGCGGATGTCACCGAAGTGGTAGATGATCATCCCGGTGGTGACGGCGAGACCCACCAGGTACTCGGCGCGGTGCAGCGAGTAGGTGCGTGGGGTCTCGAAGGGGTTCGCCTGGTCCATGGTCAGCTCCTTCGGCCTGTGTCAGGCGCCGACCGTGGCGGGCGTGTTCAGCTCGATGCCGCCCTGGATGCGCACGGCCGGGTACAGACCGGTCAGGGCCCAGGCGACCGTCTCCTTGATGACCCGCTCGGCGATCGGGTCGAGGATGCCCTCCAGGCTCGGGATGCCGAAGTCGAAGTCGGCGTCGAAGCGGACGACGACGTCCGCGCCGTTCTGCTTGACCGACCAGACCCCGGTGAAGGAGTCGAAGTCGCCGTCGGACTGCTCGAAGCGGATCTCGCCCGCCTCCGGCAGCACCGTGTCGTCCTCGGTCCAGCGCAGCAGGCCGCTGCGGAAGTGCAGCTCCCAGCTGGAGGAGGGCTTGGGCTCGGGGTACGCGGAGTGCACGGTGGTCGCGTTCACGTGCGGCGCGAGATCCGGGTACTTCTCAAAGCGCCGTACGGCGTGCAGGACCTCCTCGGCCTGCTCCGCGGGAATCAGGGATTCGAGTTCGACGTGCCGCACGATCAGTTACCGCCTTCCGGCATAGTGGCCGCGCCCTTGATGAGGTCCCGGGTGGCCAGGTCGAAGGAGTTGACGAGGTAGTCGAGGTCGGTGTCGCTGAGCACGGCGGGCGGGGTGAACCGGACCACCGAGCTGCCGTTCATGGAGTGGTTGGCGACGACGCCGTGGTTGAACAGCTCGATCAGCAGCTCGCCGGCGAGGCCCGCCTCGACCAGCTCCACGCCGATGAGCAGACCCTGGCCGCGGACGTCCACGACCAGCTCGGGGATGTTGCGGTGGGCGACCTCCGCGATCCGCGGCAGCAGCCGGGCACCGAGGTCCATGGAGCGGGTGACCAGGCGCTCCTCCTTGACGGCGCGGACCGCGCCCATCACCGCGGCCATCAGCACCGGCTGCCCGGAGAAGGTGGCGGTGTGGACGTAGGGGTCCTTGTCGAAGGGGCGGAACGCCTTGCGGGTGGCGATGGCCGCGGACACCGGCATCACACCGCCGCCCAGTGCCTTGCCGGCCAGCAGCACGTCCGGTACGACGCCTTCGAGGTCGGCGCCCCACCACTCGCCGAGCCGCCCGAACCCGGACTGCACCTCGTCGAGGATGAGGAAGCCCTCGTACTCGCGGACCAGTTCCTCGACCCGCTTGAGGTAGCCCTTGGGCGGGATGATCACGCCGCCCTCGCCCTGGACCGGCTCCAGGATCACGCAGACCTCGCCCGGGTGGGCCTTCAGCTCGGCCTCCAGGGCGTCCGCGTCACCGAACGGCAGGTGCTGGAAGTCGGGGATCAGCGGCCGGAACGGCGCCTGGTAGACCTCCTTCGCGGTCGCCGACAGGGCGCCCAGCGTCTTGCCGTGGTAGCCGCCGCGCATCGAGACGGTCCGCTTGAAGCCACCCGCGCGGGCCAGCTTCAGACCGGTCTCCACCGCCTCGGCGCCGGACAGCGCGAAGTGCACCCGGTCCAGGCCGGTGGGCAGCACCGACACCAGGGACTCGGCGGCGCGGGCCACCGTCGGCTCCAGCAGGATGCGGGTCGCGGTGGGGTGGGTGCGCAGCTGGCGCTCCACCTCCTCCATGACGATCGGGTGCCGGGCGCCCATGATGAACACGCCGTAGCCGCCCGCGTTCAGGAAGCGCTCACCGTCACTGGTGGTGAGCCAGGCGCCCTCGGACGCCACCTCCATATGACTGCCGAACAGCTCGGCGAGCGTGGCGCGGCCCTTGCTCAGATGGGCCCGGTAGAGGTTGAGGATCTCGGCCTCGTCGTCGACGACGGGCGCGTGGGGGGAATCGTGCAAGACGGTCACGTGTCACTCACTCCATGAGAGGGGACTTTTCAATGCCGTTGATGAGAGCGCCTCTTCAGGGGCGCGGGGCTGTGTTCGATGTGCGGCTCCGCCGCGTGGGCGCGACAAGCCACAACGGACCCGCAGCCGACCGACTACGCGAGAACCAGCGGCCCTCCGTCGAAGTACGTCAGCAGCGGCTCCGACGCGGCGATCCGCGACGGCGGATGGAAGGCCAGCGCCCTCGTCGCGGCAGCGGCCTGCGCGGAGGCGGAGTTCGTGATGAAGTCCATCCCGCCCAGCAGCTCCAGCGCCCGCGCCACGATCCCCGGCAACGCGTTCTGCACCGCGTACCGGGCGACCAGCACCCGCGCCACCGACTCCTCGTCGCCCGGCTCGCGCCCGGTGCCCCGGGCCACGCCTTCGAGGAGGGCCAGCGCGGCCTCCATGTCGACGGCGAGCGCGGCCCGCTCGTCCGCGCTGCCCCGCTTGCGGGTCAGCACCTGCTCGACCAGCGCCGCCGCGGCGCCCGCGTACCCCGCGGAGATCAGCATCTCGAACCAGACGAACCCGGCGGACTGGAGGTCGTCCAGGCGCGTGGGATCGTCCGCGCCGGCCCGCACCACCATCTCGCTGGGCACGAACACGTCCTCCAGGCGCACCTCGTCGCTCTCGGCGCCGGCCAGCAGGTCGTTGCCCCAGAACCGGTGCACGGTGAGGCCGGGCGCGTCGGACGGGACCAGCGCGAGCGCCAGCTCGGGCTCGCCGCCGTCCTCGCCGTGGATCGCCGTGGACGCCGTGAGCAGGCTCATCGAACGCGACAGGCTGCACGGCTTCTTGGAGCCGGAGAGCAGGAAGCCGCCCTCCACCGGGCGCGCGGTCACGGCCGGCTTGAGGATGTTCGCGGCGGTACGGCCCTCCGACCAGCCGGAGCCCAGCACCTGCTGGTCGGGCACGATCTGGTGCAGCAGCTGGGTCTGGGCGGGGGTGAGCCGGCCCGACTTGACGGCGAGCGAGTACAGCATCGCGGCGGTGAAGTGGTGCATGGAGACGGCCGCGACCAGCGAGGGCGAGACCGCGCCGAGGGCCAGCTGCACCCGCAGCGCCTCCAGCGGGGCCGCGCCGTGGCCGCCGTACGACTCGGGTATCAGCAGGCCCACACCGCCGTGGATGCGGAACAGGTCGATCACCGGACTGCCGGGTTTCTCCCGCTGCTCGTAAGGGAGTTGCTCCAGTTCCTTGAGCAGTCCGGGGTGGAACCGCTCGCACACGGTCCGGGCGACATCGAGGGAACGCACGGGAAGACCTCCGAGGACGGGGTGGGTTCAGGCGCCGAAGACCGCGTCGTACGGGCTGACGTCGCGGGCGATGCTGACCCCCTGGACGTGGGAGGTCTTGAGCATCGGGTAGTTGGCCTCGCCGAACGCTCCGCCGGTGCGGCCGGTGCCGCCGTGGCTCGGCAGATAGGGCAGGAAGCCGATGTGCGAGTCGTTGACCTTCAGCAGACCGCCGTTGACGGTGCGGCGCACGAACGTCTCGACCACGTGGTCGGAGCGCGACCACAGCGAGTTGCGCAGCCCGTAGTCATTGCTGTTGACGAACTGAAGGAACGATTCGAGCAGGGCGTCGTCATGATCGCGCTCGGCGACCACGATCGGGACCAGCGGGAAGAAGGTCTCCTCGCGGACCACGTCGTACGTCCGTGCCCGGTCCAGGCCGTCCACCCGCACCACCGTCGGCTGGAGGAACACGCCCGTCTCCGAGACCGTGCCGTCCACCTCGGTGCGATGGCCGCCGGTGACCAGCTCGGCACCGTTGTCCAGCGCCTGCCGCAGCAGCCGGAAGAAGCGCTCGCTGCGCCGCACCGGCGACAGCAGCACGTCCTCCTCCTCGGGCAGGCCCGGCTTGATGCCCTTGACCTGCTCCTTGACCTCGGCGATCAGCGCCTCGGCGACATCCGGATGGGCCAGCACGTAGTTGGGGACCATGCAGATCTGCCCGGAGCCGTAGAAGGCCTCCGTGATCGCCTCGGCCGCCCACTTCACGTCGGCGTCCTTCCACACCACGATGCCGTCGTTGCCGGCGAGTTCGAGGATCGGCTTCTTGCCGTGGGCGACGCACTGCTGCTCGAAGCGCAGGCCCTCCTGGCTGCCGCCGATGTAGAAGATGTCGTTGATCAGCGGGTCCGCGATCCAGCGGTCCATGGTCTGCTTCGGGTTGGAGCAGACCGCGTTGAGCACGCCGGGCGGGGCGTCGAACTCCTCCAGCAGCGGGGCGACGATGTCGCGCAGCAGCCACATGGTGGAGAGCGCGATGCTGCGGGGGGCCCGCACGACCACCGCGTTGCCGGCCATCAGCGCCAGCACGCACAGCGCGGCACTGGGCAGCGGGGCGTTCTGCGGCGGGTTGAAGGCGACCACTCCGTCGGGCTGGCGGTGGAGGATCAGCCGGCGGCCGTTGTACTCCTTCTCGACCCGCATCTGCTTGTCGTACCAGCGCAGCGAACCGGGCGCGTAGATCTGGAGCAGGCAGCTCAGCTCCCAGCGAGCGAGCTTGACGGGGTGGGACTCGGCGACCAGCATCCGCAGGAACTCGTCCTCGTGCTTGATCAGTTCCTCGCGGAACCGGGTGCCGAGCTTCATCCGCCGCTCCAGCGGAACGGCTTGCCACTCGGCGGCGGCCGCCGCGGCGGCCTGGGTGGCGAGGTCAATGGAGGCGTCGTCCGCGATCGCACAACGCCCCACGACATAGGGGTGCTTGGCCGCCTCGGACTCCGGGTCCTGTTCGAGGGAGCGCTTCAGGCTCACGCTGGTGAACACGTCTTCCAGCAGCGAACGCCCGCTGACGGTGTACACCCAGCCGTCGCCGGCGACGTCCTTGCCCGCGATGTAGAGGTCGTAACTCTTCAATCCGGAAGGTGCCTCAGCACTCTCCTCCTGCGCGGCTTCGCGAAGCATCTTCAGCCTTTCGGATATGGCGTGTGGATTTCTTGAAGCAATGCGAGCGTGACAGCGGAATCTGATCCGGCGCTGACACCCGACTGATCCAGCCAACCCGCCCCACCCCGGCCGTCAGTGGGGCGTCAGCCGCCGCTGCTTGCATGAGGCGCATGTCACCCGTCGACAGCACCATCCAGCGGCTACGTGATCTGCCGCGCAGTGAACTGACCGAGGAAATCGAGACAATCGTCCTCAAGAAATTCAAGGTCGTTCTTCTCATGGACGATTCCGAGGACCTCCCCGTCGACGTCTCCTACTTCGACCTCGGGCTCACCTCGCTGCGCCTGACCGAGATACGCCAGAGCCTGGAACAGCTCCTGGATCTGTCGATCAACGTCAATGTGCTCTTCAACGAGCCGACCATCACCCACCTCGTCGACCACCTGACCCAGGCCGTCCAGGAAGCTTGAGGAGTCGTTCCATGCCGCGTACGGAATCAGCGCAGGCGCCCGAGCCGGTAGCGATCGTCGGAATCGGTCTGCGGTTCCCCGGCGGCAGCGGCTCGCCCGACGAGTTCGACGCCTTTCTGCGCGAGGGCCGCAGTGGAATCCGCCCCATCCCCACCGACCGCTGGGACGTCGAGGCGTTCACCCCCGAGGGGCCCGACGACAAGGGCAAGATCCGCGCCTCGGCGGGCGGGTTCCTCGACCGCATCGACCTGTTCGACGCGGGCTTCTTCAACATCTCGCCGAAGGAAGCCCGTTACATGGACCCCCAGCAGCGGCTGCTGCTGGAGACGGCCTGGCAGGCGCTGGAGCACGCCGGCATCGACCCGGCGCCGCTGCGCCGCGGCAACGGCGGTGTGTACATCGGCGCCAGCTCCATCGACTACGCGCTGGAGCTGGACTCGCTGCCGTACGAGGAGCTGGACGGCCATCTCGCCTCCGGCATCACCATGTTCCCGCTGTCCGGGCGGCTCTCCTACTTCCTGGGCTGGCGCGGCCCGAGCATGAGCGTGGACACCGCCTGCTCCTCCTCGCTGGTCGCCCTGCACCTGGCCGTGCAGGCGCTGCGCGGCGGCGAGACGGACATCGCGCTGTGCGGCGGCGTCAACGCCCTGCACCACCCGCGCATCCCGGTGATGTTCTCCAACGCGCAGATGCTGTCCCCGGACGGCCAGTGCAAGACCTTCGACGAGTCGGCCGACGGGTACGCGCGCGCCGAGGGCTGCGGCATCATCGTCCTCAAGCGGCTCTCCGACGCCGAGCGCGACGGCGACCGCGTCCTCGCCCTGGTGCGCGGCACCGCCGTCGGCCAGGACGGCGACAGCGCCGGCCTGACCGTGCCCAACGGGCCCGCCCAGGAGAAGGTCATCCGCAGCGCGCTGAGCGCGGCCCACCTCGCGCCCGAGGACATCAGCTATGTCGAGGCGCACGGCACCGGCACCCCGCTCGGCGACCCCATCGAATTCGGCGCCATCGGCGATGTGTTCGTGGACTCGCACACCAAGGACCACCCGGTGGTGGTCGGTTCGGTGAAGACGAACCTGGGGCACATGGAACCGGCCTCGGGCATCGTCGGCGTCATCAAGACGGTGCTCATGCTGCGCGCGGGCACCATCTACCCGCACATCAACCTCGACAACCCCTCCGGGCGCATCCCCTGGGACCTGTACCCGCTGCGCGTGCCCACCGCCCCAGAGCCCTGGAAGGCCGAGGTCAAGCGCGCCGTCGTCAACAGCTTCGGCTTCGCCGGGACCATCGGCGCGGTGGTCCTGGAAGAGGCGCCGGAGCAGCCCGCCGAGGAGACCGAACAGGCGGGCGCCGCCCCGCTGTTCACCCTCTCCGCGAAGAACGCGACCGCCCTGCGCGAACTCGCCGCGGACTACCGGGCGTTGCTGGAGGAGCGGCCCGAGATCTCCGTGGCCGTGCTCAGCCACAGCGCCAACACCACCCGCGCCCACCACCCCTACCGGGTCGCCGCCCCTGTCGCCGACCGCGCCGCCCTCGTCAAGCTCCTCGACAAGGCCGCCGAGCACGAGCACGAGGGCCCGACCGGCATCCGCAAGACCGCGTTCATGTTCACCGGCCAGGGCTCCCAGTACGCCGGTATGGGCGCCGCCCTCTATGAGGCGCTGCCCGTCTTCCGCGCCCAGGTCGACGCCTGCGACGAGCTGTTCGCCGCCCACCTCGGCCGCTCGATGCGCGAGCTGCTGCTCGGCACCGCCGCCGACCCCGAGGCCATCGACCGCACCGAGTACACCCAGCCCGCCCTGTTCACCCTGGAGTACGCGCTCGCCCAGCAGTGGATGGCCTGGGGCGTGAAGCCCAACGTGCTCATCGGGCACAGCATCGGCGAGGTCGTCGCCGCCGCCGTGGCCGGGCTGTTCAGCCTCCCGGACGCCGTCAAGCTGGTCGCCGCCCGCGCCCGGCTGATGCAGGCCGTCACCGCCGAGGGCGGCATGGCCGCCGTCTCCGCGCCGCTGGAGGACGTCGCCCCGCTCCTGGAGGGCCACGAGGACCTGGCCGTCGCCGGGGTCAACGCCCCCGACCAGACGGTGATCTCGGGCGCCACCGCGGCCCTGGACGAGGTGAGCGCCGCCCTCGCCGAGCGGGGCGTGCGCGTCGAGCGGCTCAAGGTCTCGCACGCCTTCCACTCCCCGCTGATGGCCGAGGTCTACGACGACTTCCGCACCGCCCTCGACGGCATCGAGTTCCACGAGCCGAAGATCAGCCTCATCTCCAACGTCACCGGACGGCTCGCCCGCTTCCGGGAGATCGGCAACCCCGGCTACTGGGTGCGGCACATCGGCGAGCCCGTGCGCTTCCTCGACGGCATCCGCGCCGTCGCCAAGCGCGGCCGGCACGCCCTGATCGAGGTCGGCCCGCAGGCCGGGCTCACCGCGCTCGCCCGCCGCTCGGTCACCGTCGAGGACCATGTCTGGCTGGCCAGCCTGCGCCGCCGCGACACCACCACCGCGACCACGCTGACCGCCCTCGCCGACTACTACGCGGCCGGGCTCACCGTCGCCTGGGACGGCTACCACGCCGGGCACCCCGCCCCCGCCCGGGTGGACCTGCCGACGTACGCCTTCCAGCGCAAGCGCTACTGGCTGCCCTCCGTCACCCCCCGCCGCTCCGCCGCGAACGGCACCGCCCGCCACCCGCTGCTCGGCACCGAGGAGCGATTCGCGAGCGGGGTACGGGAGTTCACCGCCGAGTTCATGCCCGAGGAGCTGGGCGCGCTCGCCGACCTGGCCGCCGACGACCGCACCGTGCTGCCCGCCGGAGCCTACGTCGACCTGCTGCTCGCGGTGCAGGACGCGGTGCAGGGCCACGCCCGCCACGCCGTCCGCGACCTCAAGCTGCTCGCCCCGCTTGAGCTGTCCGCCGAGACGGTCACCGCGCTGACCACCCGCTGGCGGCCCCGCCCCGGCGGCGGCGCCGAGATCGAGGTGTACACGCTGGTCGGCGGCGAGGAGAACCTGCACGCCACCGCCACGGTCGCCGCTGACCCCGAACCCCTCGTCCCCGTCTCGGAGTTGGCCGAGCTGGACGCGGGGCTCGCCCCGGCCGCCCAGCACATCGACGACGAGGACATCTACACCGACCTCGCCTCCGTCGGCCGCCCTCAAGGCCCCCGCATGCGCCTGCTGGTCAAGGCCGCCCGGCACGGCGATGGACTGGTGACCGGCGAGCTCACCGGCCGCGACGCCAGCGCCGTCGAGCACGTCCCGGCCGAGCTGCTGGAGGCCGCCGTACAGGCGCTGGTCGTCCTCGACCCCGAGGGCCCGGTGTTCGTGCCCCGCGAGATCGCCTCCGTACGGCACTTCCGCAAGCCGCGCGGCGAGCAGCTGCGTGTCCTCGCCCGGGTCCGCGGCGAACAGGACCGGCGCCTGGCGGATGTGCTGCTGCTGGAGAACGGCGATCCGGTCGCCGAACTCCTCGGGGTGCGCATGGCCCGGCCCGAGGGCCGCGGCGGCCGCCGTCAGTTCCTGCACCGCCCCGAGTGGGTGCGGCGCGCCCTGCCCGCCCGCGGCGGCGCCCCCGCCGCCCGGCATGTCGTCCTCCTCGACCCCTCGGCCGCCCGCGCCGCCGAACTGGCCGCCGAACCCGGCCTCAAGGTCACCTGGCTGCCCGATCTCACCGATCTCAAGGCCGCCCTGGAGGACCCCACCGTCACCGACATCTGCCGGCTGTGGCACCAGCGCTCCGGACCGATGTCCACCGAGCGGCTGCGCGCCGAGTGCGAGGACAACTACCGCGAACTCCTCACCCTCATCAGCGCGTTGGAGACCGCGAACCGGCCGCCCAGGCTGTGGCTGGTCACCGAGGGCGCCCAGTGGCTGCCCGGCGACCCGGCCGGAGACGGCGGCCATCTGGCGGCCGCCACCCTGTGGGGCTTCGGCCGGGTGCTGCTCACCGAGTACGCCCAGTACCGGGCCACCCTGGTCGACCTCGCCCCCGGCAGCGGCCTCGCCCCGCTGGCCGAGGAATGGCGGACCGAACCGGCCGGTGAGTACCAGGTCGCCCACCGTCCAGGGCGCCGCTATGTGCGCCGGCTGCTCGCCGGTGACACCAGCCTCACCTGGACCGGCGGCTTCGAGCTGCGCGCCCCCGACTCCGGCGACCTGTCCGACCTGGTGCTCGCACCGGTCGCCGACCGGGCCCCGGGGACGGACGAGATCCAGGTCCGGGTGAGCGCCGTCGGCCTGACCGCCGAGGACGCCCGCGCCGCCCTGGACACCGGGCGCGCCGAACGCGCCGAGGAGACGGGGGAGGTCGAACTTCCGCCGCTGCTCGGCCAGTTGGCCCGGGGCTCGGTCCTCGCGGCGGCCGAGGGCACCGGCTTCGCGCCGGGCGACGAGGTCCTCGTACGCCATGACGGGACCTTCCGCGCCACGCTCACCGTGCCCGCGGTCGCCGCCGTGGCCGCCACCGGCGACGACGGCTCGGATCTGCGCTTCGCCCTGGACGAGACCGGCGAGGCCCTGCGCACCGCCCTGTCCGACCCGGCCGGACCCGCCTGGGTGACCCTCCCCGAGGACCTCCAGGAGCGGCCCGAGCCGGCCGACGAGATGCCCGCGGGGCTGCGCGCCGACCGCACCTACCTGGTCACCGGCGGTCTCGGCGGCCTCGGTCTGGTCACCGCCCGCAAGCTGGCCGCGCTCGGCGCCCGCCACCTCACCCTGGTCAGCCGCAGCGGCAAGGCCACCGAGGAGGCCGCACCGGTCCTCGCCGACCTCGCGGCCGACACCGAGATCGACGTCGTACGCGCCGACATCTCCCGGCCCGGGGACGTCGAGCGGCTGGTCCGGCACCTCCGGTCGGGCTCGCGCCCGCTCGGCGGGATCGTGCACGCCGCCGGTTCCTACGACAAGAAGCTGATCTCCGAGCTGACCTGGGAGTCCATCGACGCCCAGCTCGCCGCGAAGGCGTACGGCGGCTGGCTGCTGCACGAGGCCGCCGAGGACTCCTTCCCCGAGCTGGAGTTCTTCGTCACCTACTCCTCCATCGCCTCCGTCCTCGGCGGCGCCACCCAGGGCCACTACGCCGCCGCCAGCGCCGGGCTCGACGCGCTCGCCGAATGGCGCGGCCGGCGCGGGGTGCCGGGCCTGTCGGTCAACTGGGGCGCCTGGGCCCGGGTCGGCATGTCCGCCCGCCTGGAGGAGCACCTCAGCCAGGAGATCGAACGCAGCGGCGTCCGCTTCTTCTCCCCGACCCGCGCCCTGGACACCCTGGCCCGGCTCTGGGGCCGGCCCCGCACCCAGCGGATCGTCGGCGAGTTCGACTGGGACCGCTACGTCTCCGGCAGCGTCAACGGCGACCTCTTCTACGACCGGCTCGCCCGCCAGGGCGGCGAGGAGGGCACCGGTCTCGACCTCACCGCCCTCACCGCGCTCCCCGCCGCCGAACGGCTCGCCGCCGTCACCGGGGTGGTGAGCGAGAAGGTCGGCGCCGTCCTGCACCTGGAGGAGGGCGACGAGCTGGACCTGAACAGCGAGTTCGTGTCGCTGGGCCTGGACTCCCTGATGGCCCAGCAGGTCAAGGCCGCACTGGAGCAGTCGTTCCGGCTGCCCCTGCCGGCCTCCCTCACCCACGACCACCCCACGGTCCGCGCGCTGGCCCAGTTCGTCGACGGGCAGCTCGCCCCGGCGCCGACGGCGTGACGGTCGGACAGTTCGACAGAGACGGCACATCACCATGAGCGACATACCGAGGGAGCGCTGGACGCTCCACCACTCCGCCCGTGCCCACGCCGGCACCCGCCCCGACCACCCGGCGATCATCTGCGAGGGGCACGTCACCACCTACGACAAGCTGCACCGCGACAGCAACCGCGCCGCGCACGCCCTGCACACCAGCGGGGTACGGCACGGCGACCGGGTCGCCTACCTCGGCCGCGAGTCCGCGAACTACTACCTCGTGATGATCGCCTGCGCCAAGGCGGGTGCCGTCCTGGTGCCGGTCAACTGGCGGCTCACCCCGAACGAGGTCGACCACATCCTGCGCGACTCCGGCGCCACGCTGATCTTCGTGGACGACGAGTTCTGGGACACCGTCGCCGCCGTACGGCCCCAACTGCGCGGACTGCGCCGGGTGATCCGGGTCGACGGCACCGACGCCGACGGCGAACCCGCCCGCGGCGCCGGGCTGCTCGCCTGGGCCGCGGACCAGCCCGAGACCGACCCGGCGCCCGGCACCGGACCCGACGACGCCGTCATCCAGATCTACACCAGCGGCACCACCGGGCTGCCCAAGGGCGCCATCCTCGCCCACCGCAGCTTCTTCACCCTGCCGCACGCCAGCCGCGAGCGGGGCGTGGACTGGATCGACTGGCTGCCCGAGGACGTCGCCCTGATCTCCCTGCCGGGCTTCGGCGTCGCCGGCATCGGCTGGTTCCTGCACACCTTCAACGCCGGCGGCACCAATGTGATCATGCCGCAGTTCGACCCGCAGGAAGCGGTCCGCCTCATCCGCGAGCACGGCGTCACCACCACCTTCGCCGCACCCGCGATGCTCCAGGCGATGGCCGCCGAACGCGGCGCGGGACCCGAGGCGTTCACCTCTCTGCGCAAGATCGCCTATGGCGCGGCGCCCATGTCCGAGACGCTGCTCAAGCAGTGCCTGGAGACCTACCGCTGCGAGTTCGCGCAGATCTACGCCAGCACCGAGACCGGCAGCGTCGCGGTCTGCCTGCCGCCCGGCGACCACCACGCGGGCAGCACCCGGCTCATCTCGGTGGGCCTGCCCTGCCCCGGCAACGAGATCAAGGTGGTCGGCCCCGACGGCGCGATCCTGCCGCCCGGCGCCATCGGCCAGGTCTGTGTGCGGGCCCCCTCCCGGATGCTCGGCTACTGGAACCTGCCCGAGGCCACCGCCCGCACCCTGGTGGGGGAGTGGCTGCACATGGGCGACGCCGGATTCCTCGACGAGGACGGCTATCTCCATCTGTGCGACCGCATCAACGACACGATCATCGTGGCCGGGCAGAACATCTACCCGGCCGAGGTCGAGAAGGCCCTCGCCGCGCATCCGGCGGTCGCCGACGCGGCCGTGGTCGGACTGCACGACGACCGCTGGGGCGAGAGCGTGCACGCGGTGGTGGTCCTGCGCCCCGGCGCCAGGGCGACCCCCCGTGAACTCCTGCTGTCGCTGCGCGGCCGGATCGCCGACTACAAGATCCCCGGCACCTACCACTTCGCCGACTCCCTGCCCCGCAACCCCTCGGGCAAGATCCTGCGCCGCGCGGTGCGCGAGCAGCTGACGGCGCAGACCAGGGCCGCCGCCGGGAGTGCCGTATGACCACGTTCCCCGACGTCTCCGCGGAGAGTGACACGCCCATGAGTACCGAACCGCTGCGGATCGGCATCCTCCTGCCCACCCGCGAGCAGGCCATCAACGGCACCTACGCCGCGGCCCCGTTGCTGGACTTCGCCCGGAACGCGGAAGCGCTCGGCTTCGACTCGCTGTGGGCCGGCGACTCCCTCACCGCCCGCCCCCGCCTCGACCCCCTGGTCGTACTGTCGGCCGCCGCCGCCGCGACCCGGCGCATCACCGTCGGCACCGCAGCCCTCACCCCCGCCCTGCGCCACCCCCTCATCGGCGCCAACATGATCGCGAGCCTCAGCCATGTGGCCGCCGACCGGCTGATCCTGGGCCTGGGTTCGGGCTTCCCGATGCCCGAGACCGAGGCGGAGTTCGAGTCCGTCGGCGCCTCCTTCCAGGGCCGCGTCGGCCGCCTGGACGAGATCGCCGCGCTGTGGCGCACCGCCTGGCGCGCCGGGGAGGACGGCGAACCCAGCGAGTTCGAGGGCAGGTTCTGGCAGGCGGAGAACCTGGACCGGCTGCCCTCGCCCGCCGTGCCCGGCGGCCCGCCGCTGTGGCTGGCCGGCAGCGACACCCCCAAGGTGCTCGCCCGCGCCGCCACCCGCTACGACGGCTGGCTCCCCTTCCTCCCCGACGTCGACGCGTACGGCCGCGCCGCCGCCCGGCTCGGCGAACTCGCCACCGAGGCGGGGCGCACGGTGGTCCCCGGGCTGTACGCCACGGTCACCGTGAACCGCGACGAGGCCGCCGCCGAGGCCGAGTTGGAGCACTACATCAGCCACTACTACGGCCGCTCCCTGGAGCAGATGAGCACCATCCAGGCATACGCCTGGGGCAGCGCCGAGAAGTGCGCCGAATGGCTCGGCGGATACGTCCGCGCCGGCGCCCGGCACCTGGTGATCCGCATCGGATCCCTGGACCCGGAACCCCAGTTGAAGGAGATCGCCGAGGTGCTGCTGCCCGCGGTACGCGCCCTCGGTTTCGCACCCACCGTAGGGAGTACGCAGTCGTGACCACCGCCATCGGCACCATCGGCAGCCAGATGTCCAGCGAGGGACACTGGTTCCACCCCGTGGAGCCCTCGCCCGACGCCTCCATCCGGCTGTTCCTGCTGCCCCACGCGGGCAGCGGCGCCATCATCTACCGCGACTGGGAACGCCTGCTGCCGCCGGACATCTCCCCGCAGGCCGTCACCCTCCCCGGCCGGCACAACCGCCGCGAGGAGGAGACGTACGAGAACTTCTGGCCGCTGCTCGAAGCCCTGCACGAGGCCGTGCTGAACGACCTGGACGACCGTCCGTTCGCCTTCTTCGGCCACTGCCTCGGCGCCCAGCTGGCCTTCCGCCTCGCCATCCGCATGGAGGAGGAGGGCGGCCCGCTCCCCGCGATGGTCGGCATGTCCGGCTGGTCACCGGTCGGCTTCTTCAAGCCGACCGAGGAGCAGAGCCGGATGCCGGAGCCCGAACTGGTCGAGTGGATCAAGAAGTTGGGCTCCTTCCCGGCCGAGGTCTACGACAACCCCGAGATGCTCGCCCTGGTCGTGCCCGCCCTGCGCTCCGACCTGCGGGTCGCCGGGGACTACGACGACGACGGCGCCGGCGTCAGCTGCCCGCTCGCCTCCTACGGCGGCCGCAGCGACCCGCTCCAGGAGGCCCCGGACGCCATGACCCACTGGGCCGGGCGCACCCCGTCGTACCTGGGACACAACGAGTACGAGGGCGGCCACTTCTACATCGACACCCACGCCCAGGCCGTCACCGCCCACTTCGCACACCGGCTCCAGCGGACCGTGGCCACCGCCGTGAGCTGACCGGGGGAAACGGCGCGCGTCAGCGCCGTGTCAGCGGGTCGCGAGAAGGTGACAGACGGCCCGCCGACACGGCGCTCGTCGGTCTCTCCCCGACGTACTGCCGAGGCCACCCATCCGAGAGAGAAGCAGCAGCATGAGATTCGACAAAGACCTCTTCATCGCGTCGGCCGGGTCATGGATACCGGACACGATCACCGTGGCACAGGCCACCGCCGAGGGCCTGGTCGACGAGGAGCACCGCGACCTCGGCTTCGAGAACATCGCCGTCTCCGACGAACTCTCCGGCCCCGAGATGGCCGTACGCGCGGGCCGCCTCGCCGTCGAACGCTCCGGCATCGCGCCCGCGGACGTCGGCCTCGTCCTGCACTCCTCCGGCAGCTACCAGGGCCACGACATGTGGCCCACCGCGGCCTACGTCGCCAACGAGACCGTCGGCTCCGGCGTCCCCGGATTCGACCTCCAGCAGCGCTGCAACGCGGCCGTCGGCTCGCTGAGCCTGGCCGCCGGATACATCAACTCCGGCCTCGCCACCGAGGTGCTGCTCACCACCGGCGACCGGTTCGCCGCGCCCTGGGTGGACCGCTGGAACATCCAGATGAACCTCATCTTCGCGGACGGCGGCAGCGCCCTGCTGGTGTCCGGGCGTACCGGCTTCGCCCGGGTGGTCGCCGCCACCCTGGGCGCCGACAACTCGCTGGAGCGCTGGAACCGCGGCCTCGAACCCTTCGCCCTCCAGCCCGGCGCCGAGGTACGGCTGATCGAACGCGGCCGCCAGCACGCGGCCACCCCGGAGGCCGAGGGCTCCTGGGAGCGCTACGAGGCCGCCCTGATGTCCACCACCGGGCGTGTGATGGCCGAGGCGGGTGTGTCGACCGAGGACATCGCCCGCGTCGTCACCCCGCACGTCCACCGCAACAAGACCCCCGAGAACTTCGACCTGCTGGGCTTCACGGAGAAGCAGAGCACCTGGGAGGTCGGCCGCAGGTACGGGCATGTCGGCCCCGGCGACCAGTTCCTCGGCATCGAACACCTCGTCCTGGAACGCGCCGTCGGACCGGGCGACCTCGTCCTCGTCGTCGCGGCCGGCGCGGGCTTCAGCTTCTCCGCAGCCGTACTGGAGATCCTGCACACCCCGTCCTGGTGACGGGAGGGGCGGCTCCCCAGTCCACCCCCACCGAACGATGAGAGGAACGGCCGTCATGGCCCTACAAGAACCCCGGGAAGCCGCCCCGGGCCAGAACGGGAACCAGCCCGGCACCACCGGATCGAACACCCCGGTGGCCACCGCCCCGCCGCAGGAGCCCCCGGCCCCGCACTGGGCGATGCTGCCGATCATCCTGATCGGCACCTTCGTCATCACCCTCGACGTGTTCATCGTCAATGTGGCGATCCCCGCCACCCAGCGTGATCTGCACGCCGGTTCGTCCGCCGTGGAGTTCATCGTCGCCGGGTACGCGCTCGCGTACGCGGCCGGACTGATCACCGGCGGCCGGCTCGGCGACCTCTACGGCCGCCGCCGGATGTTCCTGATCGGCGTGGCCCTGTTCACCCTCTCCTCGGCCTGGGCCGGCAGCGCGCCCACCGCCGGGCAGCTGGTCGCGGCCCGCGTCGCCCAGGGCCTCGCCTCCGCCCTGATGGGCCCCCAGGTCCTCGCCATCATCGGCACCGTCTACAGCGGGCCCGCCCGCATCCGCGCCTTCAACGCGTTCGGTCTGACGATGGGGCTCGCCGGTGTGTTCGGCCAGCTCATCGGCGGTGTGCTGATCCACCTGGACATCGCCGGGCTCAGCTGGCGCACCTGCTTCCTGGTCAATGTGCCGATCGGCATCGCCGCGCTGGTCTTCGCCCCGCGGGTGGTCCCCGAGTCCAAGGCGCAGGGCAAGTCCCGCCTCGACCCGCTCGGCATGCTGCTGGTCTCCGCGGGTCTGGTCGCCGTCGTACTGCCGCTCGCCGAGGGCCAGCAGAAGGGCTGGCCGGAGTGGACCTGGGTGTGCCTGGCCGTCTCCCCGGTGCTGCTCGCCCTGTTCGCGCTCTACCAGCGGCGGCTGGCGGCGGCCGACCGCGGCCCGCTCGTCAACCCGGCGCTGTTCCGCCAGCGTTCCTTCACCGTCGGGGTGAGCACGGCCCTCGTCTACTACTCCGGCATGGCGTCCTTCTTCCTGGTGCTCGCCCTCTACCTCCAGCAGGGCTGCGGCCTCAGCGCGCTCGACTCCGGCCTGGTCTTCCTGCCGCTGGGCGTGGGCTTCCTCGGGGTCTCGCTGACCGCCAAGCAGATCGCCGCGGTGCTCGGCCGGCAGACCCTCGCCGTCGGCGCGCTGGTGCTGACGGCCAGTCTGATCGGGCTGTACGCCGCCGTGGAGCACATCGGCACCCACGGCGAGGTCGCCTGGCTGGTGCCCGGACTGCTGGTCGGCGGCGCCGGCATGGCCATGGTGATGGCACCGCTGGCGACCGTGGCCCTCGCGGGCACCGACCCGCGCTACGCGGGCGCGGCCTCCGGTGTGCTGTCCACCGCCAACCAGGTCGGCGGCGCGATCGGCGTCGCGCTGGTGGGCGTGGTCTTCTACCACGTCCTCGGCCATGGCACCGGACCCGACGCCTACGCCGACGCCTTCCGGGCCAGCGTCTATCTGCTGGTGCCGTTCGCGCTCGGCGTGGCCGCCCTGGTCCAGCTGTTCCCGCGCCCGCCCAAGAAGGCGCCCACGTCCTGAGCCGAGCGGCGGACCCGTTCACGGGTCCGCCGCACGGCCCCGATCCGCGTGTCCGCCGACGGACACGCCGTCAGCGCACCACAGAGGAGTCTCGTCCATGACCACCGAAGCGGAACTGACCGGCACAGATGCCGAGTCCGTGCCGGCAACGGACCACGGGGAAACCGGCGGCAAGCCCGCCTGGGGCGCTCTCCTCGTGGTGTTGCTCGGCCTGTTCATCGCCAACATCGACTTCTTCATCGTCAATGTGGCCATCCCCTCGCTCCAGCGGGACATGCACGCCACCAGCGCCGAGATCCAGCTGGTGGCGGCGACCTTCAACATCGGCCTGTCCGCCATGCTGATCACCGGCGGCCGGCTCGGCGACCTGTACGGCCGCCGCAAGGTGTTCGCGATCGGCCTGGCCCTGTTCGCGGTGGCCTCGCTGGCCTGCGGCATCGCGCCGAACATGCCCGAACTGATCGCGGCACGCGCCGTGCAGGGCGCCGCGGCCGCGCTGGTCATCCCGCAGGTCCTCGGCATCCTGACCACCGCCTACACGGGCAAGGCCAGGGTCGCCGCGTTCAACGCGTACGGCATCACGATGGGCGCCTCCGCCGTGTTCGGCCAGCTGATCGGCGGTCTGCTGATCAAGGCCGACCTCTTCGGCTGGGACTGGCGGACCATCTTCCTGATCAACGCCCCGATCGGCGCCGTCGTGCTGCTGCTCACCCCGAAGCTGGTCCCCGAGTCCCGCGCGGAGGGCCGTACGGGACTCGACTGGACCGGTGTGGTGCTGGTGACCGCCGGTCTCACGGCCATCGTGCTGCCGCTGGTCCAGGGCCGCGAGCAGGGCTGGCCGACCTGGACCTGGGAGTGCCTGGTGGCGGCCGTGCCGCTGCTGGCCGCGTTCTGGTGGACGCAGCGCCGCAAGGCGGCCCGTGACGGCTCTCCGCTGGTCCACCCGAGCCTCTTCGCGGACCGCTCGTTCGGCATCGGCGTCGTCTCCCTGCTGGTGTTCTTCGCCGCGATGGCCTCCTTCTTCCTGGTCCTCGCGCTGTACCTCCAGGAGGGCCGCGGCGTCTCCGCGCTCAAGTCGGGTCTGCTGTTCATGCCGCTCGGCCTCGGCTTCTTCCTCGGCTCCGCGCAGTCGCCGAAGGTCGCCGCCAAGCTGGGCAAGCAGGTGCTCGCGCTCGGCGCGGTGCTCCAGGCGGTCGGCAACCTGGGCCTGGCCGAAACCGCATGGCACCTGGACAGCACCGGGAACGTGGCCTGGTGCATCCCGGCCATGGTCGTCGCCGGCCTCGGCATGGGCTTCGTGATCGCCCCGCTGGCCTCGCTGGTCCTGGCCGGGGTCGCCCCGCAGCACGCGGCCGCCGCGTCCGGTGTGTTCTCCACGGCCCAGGAGATGGGCAACGCGATCGGCATCGCCGTGCTCGGCGTGGTCTTCTTCGGCGTCGCGGGATCGCAGGTCACCGCGCACTCCTACGCCCACGCCTTCAGCGTCGGACTGCTGGTCCAGGCGGGGATCTGCGTCCTGGTGGCCTGCCTGGTGCAGCTGCTGCCGCGACCGAAGGCGGCGGACCCGGGCGCGGCGGCCGCGACCGCCTGACCCGCCCCGCACCTTCGCCCCGAAGGGGGCCGGCGCCGACCGCGCCGGCCCCCTTCTCGTTGCTCTCCACCGGGGCCCGAACTATCCGTCCGCCACCCTCTTTACCGTCATAAAAGTATATGTTTACCAGTATATAACGAGTCAGTAACCCGTCAGATTTCCGTCAGTGCAGCTCACCAGGATGTGCTCCAACGCTGAGATTCAGCCAACGGAGGGAACCCCATGTCCGCCTGTGAGCAGCGAAGACTGCCAGATTGGCCCATGCCCCGGTCGTGCCCCTACGGGCCGCCGGACGCCTACGCACCGCTCCGCGACGAAGCGCCGTCCAGAGTGCGCATAAGAGGCGGCGAGGCCTGGCTGGTCACCCGGCACGCGGACGTACGCCAGGTGCTCAACGACAACCGGTTCAGCGCCGACGACCAGCAGCCGGGCTTCCCGATCCGCATCCAGCTGCCGCCGGAGCCGGGCGTGATGTCCTTCAGCCGCATGGACGACCCGGAGCACGGCCGGCTGCGCCGGATGGCCCTGACCGAGTTCACCGCCCGCCGCACCCGCGCCCTGCGCCCCGAGGTGGAACTCCTCGTCGGGCAGCTGCTGGACGAGCTGGAGGCCGGACCGAAGCCGGTGGACCTGGTGGCGAACTTCGCCATCCGGCTGCCCTCGCTGGTCATCGCCCGCATGCTCGGGGTGCCCGAGCAGGACGAGGCGGACTTCACCGAGCAGAGCCAGGTCATCCTCTCCCAGGAGGCCGGCCCCGAGGAGACGTACGCGGCGTTCGTCGCGATGACCAGGTTCCTCGACAAACTCGTCGCCCAGCGCACCGCCGAGCCCCGGGACGATCTGATCAGCCGGCTCGCCACCCGGTACGTGAGCGCGGGCGAGCTGACCCACGAGGAACTGGTGGCCATGGCCCGGTTCATCCTCGTCGCCGGGCACGAGACCACGGCCCACCAGATCAGCCTCAGCGTCCTCAGCCTGCTGCGCGACCCCGCCCAGCTCGCCGAACTCCGCGCGGACGAGAGCCTGTTCAAGCCCGCCGTGGAGGAGCTGCTGCGGTACTGGTCCATCTCCCAGGACAACCAGGTACGGGCCGCCGTGGCCGAGGTCGAACTGGGCGGCGCGACCATCCGCAAGGGGGACGGCGTGATCGTCGCCATTCCCGCGGCCAACCACGACGAGTCCGTCTACCCCGGCGCCGACACGGTCGACATCCACCGCAACGCCGCCGGACACCTCGCCTTCGGCTTCGGCGCCCATCTGTGCCCGGGCGCCTCCCTGGCCCGGATGGAGCTGGAGGTCTGCCTCAAGGCCCTGTTCGCCCGCTTCCCGGGCCTGCGCCTGGCGGTGGCGCCGGAGGACGTCCGCTTCCGGGAGAACACGATCGTGTACGGGCTCCAGGAGTTGCCGGTCACCTGGTGATGCCGGAGTGCGTCGGGGGCGGGGCCCGGTGCGGGTCCCGCCCCCGGGGCGGTCGTCCGGTTCGGTTCCCGCGCCCGGGGGTGATCGTCGGGCGCGGGACCTGCTGTCGAGGGGCAGCCCGGCAGGTTCATGACGAAACGTCAGCAGCGCGTCAGTGCCAGGTCAGGACCGCTTGGCAGAGTCATCCGTGTTCCGTCCACCGCCGGTGCGTCCGATGTGAGGAGAGCGCCCGTCATGGCAGACACCGCAGCCCCCGGACCCACCCGGGCCCTGATCCTGGCCAACCCGGCCTCCGGTAGCCACAGTCCCGAACTCGTGGCCCAGGTACGGGATCTGTGCGCCTCCTACCTGGAGCGGGCCGAGGTCCACCGGACCAGCGGACCGGGGGACGCGACCGTCGCCGTACGCCGCGCCCTGGAGCGCACCGACGACGCCCCCGACCTGATCGTCGCCATCGGCGGCGACGGCACCGTCCGCGAGGCCGTCCAGGGCCTGGTGCCGGCCGACCACGGGGCGAGCCTCGCGGTGATCCCCGGTGGCACCGGCAACTCCGGCTACAAGATGCTGTGGGGCGAGCGGCCCTGGAGCGAGGCGCTCAAGGCGGTCCTCTCCGACCACGGCATCGGCGGCAGCGCCCGGCTGCGCAGGCTCGACCTGGCCCGCCTCACCGAGACCCGCAACTACGTGTACCTGGGCGCCTGTTCGGGCGTCATCGCGGACGCCCTGATCACCGCGAAGCAGGTACCGCTGAGCGGCCGCGAACGCTACGTCCGCGCCTTCGCCGACACCGCCGACGGGTACGAGCCGTACCCCGGCCGGGTCACGGTCGACGGCCGGATCGTGCACGAGGGCCCCACCGTCCTCGCCAACGTCGGCGGCGGCCCCTACCGCGGCGGCCGCTTCCATGTACTGCCCGACTCGCTGCTCGACGACGGACTGCTCGACGTCTGCGTCATCGGCGGCGACATCACCGCGGCCCAGGTCCCCGAACTGACCCTGAACGCCGCCCATATGACCCATCCGGCGACCGTCTACGCACGAGGCCGCCGGATCACCGTGGAACGCACCGACGGCCGCCGCCTCCCGCTGGAGCACGACGGTGAGTACCAACACGGCATCGGCGCCGCGGCCACCTTCGAGGTGCTCCCCGGAGCCCTCCCCGTGTGGGCGCCTGCCACCCCCTGAACCAACCGTCCGAAGAACCGAAGAAGCACCACCAAAAAGGAGATCGCCCGCATGAGCGACCTGACCACCACCGTCACCCGCTACCTCGACATCTGGAACGAGGCGGACGCCGACAAGCGTGCCGCGGCCATTGCCGAGCTGTTCACCGCCGACGCCCCGTACATCGACCCGCTGGCCGCGGTCGAGGGTCGCGAGGGCTTCGCGGCTGTGGTGGCCGGCGCCCGCGACCAGTTCAAGGGTCTCTCCTTCGAGCTGCACGGCACCGTCGACGCCCACCACAACCAGGCCCGCTTCCAGTGGGGCCTGGTGACCGAGGCCGGCGCCGAGCCGATCGCCATCGGCTTCGACGTCCTCGTCGCCGACGAGGCCGGCAAGATCAAGGCCGTCTACGGCTTCCTGGACAAGGTCCCGGCCGCGTAACACCGGCACGTGTCGCGGGAGCACCGGGTCCATCCGGTGCTCCCGCACCCGTGTTGAGGACCGATGTCCTCCCCCTCGACGCACGCACGGAAGGTACCCGCCATGACCGCCGTCCTCGCGGAGAGCGTCGCCCGGGCGCTGTGCGACGACTGGGCCGAGCAGGCCGAGGCCTCGTCGCCGTCGGCCGCCCGCCACCCCGCCGGCACGGACACCCCGCTGCGCGAACTCTCGCACTGGGCCGCCACCCTGCGCCCGCAGGCCGTGCCGTGCCGGGTGCTCAAACTCGCCGCGAGCCAGGTGCTCTCGCAGATCGCCTCCATCCGGGCCGGGCTCCAGCACCCCCTGGGCCGCAAGCTGGTGGCCGCCTTCGGACACCCCATGCAGCGCGACCCCCGCCAGGCCGCCGGAGTCTTCGCGGCCCTCGGCTCCTGGCTCAACCTGGACGACACCGCGTACGCCGGCCATCTGTCGAACTCCACGGTCGCCGTCCCCCTCGCCTTCGCCTACGCCCGCCGCCTGGACGGCCTCTCCCTGCTCACCTCGGTGGTCGTGGCCAACGAGTGCGCGGCCCGCATCACCGCCTCCGCGACCCTCGGACCGCTGCGCGGCCAGAGCGCCGTGCACACCCATCTGGCCGGCGCGGTCGCCGGGCGGCTGCACGCCGACCGGGCCTCCGCGAGCCTGTACGAGAACGCCTTCGGACTGGCCTTCGCCATGCCCAACTGGCCCCTGATGCGCGCCTTCCTGGCCAGCGACGCCCGGCTGTTCAACACCTTCACCCCGGTGCGCACCGCGATGGACGCGTGCGACGCCGCGTACGCCGGACTGCGCGGCGCGCCCGACATCATGGAGCACAGCGACGGCTTCCTCGCCCGCTTCGCGACGGTGCCGCTGCCGCAGGCGGTGGCCAAGGGCCTCGGCCGGCGCTGGCACACCGACACGCTCTCCTTCAAGATGCATCCCGGCGGACCCGGCATCGACGCGGCCGTGGACTGCGCGCAGGAGATCCACCGCGAACTGGGCCCGCTGCGACCGCAGGACGTGGCCGAGGTCGTCGTGGAGGCGTCCCTGTACACCCTGTTCGCGGGACAGCGCGCCGCCGCTTACGTCACCGGCCCCGGCTCCCCGCTCGGCGCGCTGGTCCTTGACGTGCCCTACCCCGTCGCGACCACGCTCCTCACCGGCGAGTTCTCCGTCGACGACTTCTCCTCGCCCGCCGTCGACGACCTCGACCGCTGGGCGCTGGCCAAGCGGATCCGCCTTGAGCACGACACCGAGATGACCCGCGAACTCTTCCTGTCCGACGCCCCGTTCGGCGAGGCGGTACGGGAGGCGGGGGAGCTGGCGGTGCCCTGGCTGCGCGGCTTCGGCGGCGAGGAACTCGTGGACCTGGTCGGCGCGGTCCGTGCCGACGACCGCGACTTCTCCCGCTCCACCAAGGCGACCGGCGCCCGCGTCACCGTCCGCCTGACCGACGGCCGTACGATCTCCCGCACCCGCCTGATCCCCATCGGCGCCGCGGGCCCCGAGACCCGCCACTCCCACGCCGACCTGGTCCGCGAGAAGTTCCTCTCGGTGGGCGGCCCCCACGAGGTCGCCGACACGGTGGACCGCCTCCACCGGATGCGCCCTTCGGCGGTCCGCCGCTGGATAGAGACGGCGTTCCTGGACTGAGGGCGCCGCCGACCCCGGCCCCCCTACGCCCCCCAGACCGCCGGCCGCCGCAGCGTCGCCACGAACTTGTACCGCGACCCCCGGTACACGGACCGCACCCACTCCACCGGCGCCCCCTGCGCGTCCCGCGAGTGCCGGGACATCAGCAGCATCGGCAGGCCCACGTCCGTCGCCAGCAGCGCGGCCTCCCGCGGTGTCGACAGCGATGTCTCGATCGTCTCGTCCGCCGACGACAGCCGCACCCCGTACACCTCCGCCAGCGCGGTGTACAGCGAAGGACACGACGCCAGCACCCCCCGCAGCCCCGGGAACCGCCGTGCCGACAGATGCGTGGTCTCGATCGCCATCGGCTCCCCGCTGGCGAGCCGCAGCCGCTCGATCCGCAGCACCTTTTCCCCCGCGGCGACCCCCAGCAGCGCGGCCAGCCGCTCGTCCGCCGGAACCTCCCCGACATCGAGCACCTGCGAGGCCGGCGACAGCCCCTGCGCCCGCATGTCCTCGGTGTGCGAGGTGAGTTGCAGCGTCCGGTACAGCTTGGGCTGCGCGACGAACGTGCCCTTGCCCTGGATCCGGTCCAGCCGCCCCTCCCCGACCAGTTCCTGGAGCGCCTGCCGCACGGTGGTC
The DNA here is from genome assembly GCF_040684035.1 of Streptomyces sp. NPDC093018. Taxonomy (NCBI): domain Bacteria; kingdom Bacillati; phylum Actinomycetota; class Actinomycetes; order Kitasatosporales; family Streptomycetaceae; genus Streptomyces; species Streptomyces sp. NPDC093018. Next base: position 119,793 of record NZ_JBFBFF010000011.1, on the reverse strand, counting down.
CGCGACGTGTCGAACTGCTCGGCGAGCAACCGTTCCGCCGGCACCGCCGCACCGGGCTGGAGCGCCTCGGTCATGGCGAGCAGCCGCTGCTTGATGCGGTAGTACTTCGGCACGCGCGCGCCGCTGACGTCGGTGGTCATGCCTGCCTTCCGGCTGTGTCGATGGGCTCCCGTTATAGCGACCAAGTGCCCTATGGTCTAGTCCAACTGAACGGACCGGGCGAAAGGGACGGACCCGGTCGCGGGCGCGGACCCGAAGCGGACGAAAGCGCTCCGGTGACTTTCTCGTAACGGCCTCAACCCGGCTCCCGGACCACCCTTGACACCCCGAAAGGTCTAGGCCAAGCTCCACCGTACTGGTCTACACCATTAGTGGCCAGGTCCCGAGCCCTACGTGCAACAGCGTCGTACGCAGGTCACCGCCGAGGGCGTGGGGGGTTGAGTGGCATCCCTGAGGAGGGTGGCGTGAAGCGCAAGCTCGCTTCCGCGATCGTGATCGCGGGCATGATGGTCTCCGTTGCGGCGTGTGGCGGAAACGACGGCAATGACAGCAAGGACGCGGGTCCCAGCAGCTGGAAGGGCCAGACCCTGACGGTGTGGACCATGGACGGCTCCGCGCCGCCGCAGTGGTCCAAGGACGTGCAGGCCGCCTTCGAGAAGAAGACCGGCGCCAAGCTGAAGTTCGAGACCCAGAAGTGGGACGGGATCCAGCAGAAGATCACCACCGCTCTCTCGGAGGACACCCCGCCGGACGTCCTGGAGGTCGGCAACACCCAGACCCCGGCCTACGCGTCCACCGGCGGCCTCGCGGACCTCGGCGACCTCAAGCAGTCCATCGGCAGCGACTGGACCGCCTCGGTCTCCAAGTCGTCGGTCTACGACGGCAAGCAGTACGCGGCCCCCTGGTACTTCGCCAACCGCGTCGTCATCTACAACAAGAAGATCTGGGCGAAGGCCGGCATCACCTCCACGCCGAAGACCCGTGACGAGTTCCTCAAGGACCTCGACACCATCGGCAAGAAGACGGACGCCGAGCCGATCTACCTGCCCGGCCAGAACTGGTACTTCCTGGACGGCCTGATCGTCGGCCAGGGCGGCGACCTGGTGAAGAAGCAGGGCGACAAGTACGTCTCCAACCTCGGTGACCCGAAGGTCGCCGCGGCCATGGAGATCTACAAGAAGTACGCCGCCTACTCCAAGGCCCCCAAGGACAAGGACGAGGCCACCCCGCAGCAGGCCACCGTCTTCGCCAAGGGCAAGACCGGCGCCTTCATCGGCATGGGCTGGGAGGCGGCCACCGCCATCGCGGCCAACAAGTCCATCGAGAAGGACCTCGGCTACTTCACCATCCCCGGTGCCACCGCCGACAAGCCCGAGGGCGTCTTCCTCGGCGGCTCCAACCTCGCGGTCGCCCAGAACAGCAAGAAGCAGTCCCTGGCCAAGGAGTTCCTGAAGATCGCCCTGTCCGACCAGTACGAGGGCGAACTGGCCAAGCTCAGCGGCGTCATCCCGAACAAGACGTCCCTGGAGAGCAACCTCAAGGGCAACGCCGCCGCCGAGGCCGCGGCGCCGGGCGCCGCGGTGGGCGGCACCACCCCGCTGATCCCCGAGTGGGCCGCGGTGGAGAACACCCCGAACCCCATCAAGTCGTACATGACCGCCGTGCTGAACGGCAAGGCTCCGGCCGCCGCCGCCAAGGACGTCGAGGGCGAGATCAACCAGCGTCTGGCCCAGCAGAACTGACCCGCGCCGGGGGCGTCCCGGTGACGCCCCCGGCACACCTGCGCCGCCCGCGCCCCTCGGCGCCGGCGGGGCACACGATTTCGTACGGCCACGGAAGAGACGACGACTCATGTCAGTGCAGACCGAAGGCACGGACACGGCCGGGGGGCCCGCTGTCCGCAAGGGCCGGGCGCCGGCGCCGCCGCGCGGTGCGGACCGGGCCTCCCGGTCCCCGGCGGCCCGCCTTGCCGCCGCCCCCTATCTCCTCCTGCTGCCCGCGCTGGTGGCCACACTGGTCCTGCTGGGCTGGCCGCTGGTCAAGAACGGCATGCTGTCGTTCCAGAACCTCAACCCGCGGCAGCTCATCCAGCACCTCACCGAGTGGAACGGCTTCCACAACTACCAGCAGGTCCTGACCGGTTCGGACTTCTGGAAGGTCGTCGAACGCTCGGTCCTGTTCACCGCCGTCAACGTCGTCCTGATCATGCTGATCGGCACCCTGATCGGACTGCTGCTGGCCCGCCTCGGCAAGAAGATGCGCCTCACCCTGCTGGTGGGCCTCGTCCTCGCCTGGGCCATGCCCGTCATCGCCGCCACCACCGTCTACCAGTGGCTGTTCGCCCAGCGCTTCGGCGTCGTCAACTGGGTCCTGGACAAGCTGGGCTGGCACTCGATGGCCGACTACAACTGGATGGGCAGCCAGTTCTCCACCTTCTCGGTGATCGTCCTGCTCATCGTGTGGCAGTCGATCCCGTTCGTCGCGATCAACCTCTACGCCGCGACGACCACCATCCCCAAGGAGCTGTACGAGGCCGCCTCCCTGGACGGCGCCGGCGCCTGGCAGAGCTTCACCTCCGTGACCCTGCCCTTCCTGCGGCCCTTCCTCTACTCCACGACCTTCCTCGAAGTCATCTGGGTCTTCAAGGCGTTCCCGCAGGTCTTCGCCATGAACGAGGGCGGCCCCGACCGCCTCACCGAGACCCTGCCGATCTACGCCTACGTCGAGGGCGTCGGAAACCAGCACTTCGGGGTCGGCGCGGCGATCTCCTTCCTCACCATCCTGGTCCTGCTCGTCATCACCTCGTACTACCTGCGCATGGTGCTCAAGCAAGAGGAGGACGAGCTGTGAAGCGCTCGGTCTTCGGCCGTATCTGGCCCAACGCGACCGCCGTCGTCCTCTTCGTCGGCTTCGTGTTCCCCGTCTACTGGATGTTCGCCACGGCCTTCAAGCCGACCGGCGACATCATCACCGACAACCCGGTGTGGTTCCCGAGGCACTTCACCTTCAGCCACTTCGACCGCGCGGTGCACGCCGACCACTTCTGGACCCTGGTCGCCAACTCCGTGACCGTGACCCTCTGTTCGGTGCTGCTGTCGCTGCTCATCGCCCTGTTCGCCGCCTTCGCGCTCGCCCGGATGCGGTTCAAGGGGCGGCGCGGGTTCATCGTCACCTTCATGCTGGCGCAGATGGCCCCCTGGGAGGTCATGATCATCGCCATCTACATGATCGTGCGCGACGGCGACATGCTGAACAGCCTGGTCCCGCTCACCGTCTTCTACGCGATGATGGTGCTGCCCCTCACCGTCCTGACGCTGCGCGGCTACATCGCCGCCGTGCCGAAGGAGCTGGAGGAGTCGGCGATGGTCGACGGCTGCACCCGCCTCCAGGCCTTCCGCAAGGTGATCTTCCCGCTGCTCGCGCCCGGCCTCATGGCCACCTCGCTGTTCGGGTTCATCACCGCCTGGAACGAGTTCCCGCTGGTCCTGATCCTCAACAAGGACATCGAGAAGCAGACCCTGCCGCTGTGGCTGTCGCAGTTCCAGACCGCGTTCGGCGACGACTGGGGCGCCACCATGGCCGCCTCGTCCCTGTTCGCGCTGCCCATCCTGATCCTCTTCATCTTCCTGCAACGCAAGGCTGTCAGCGGTCTGACCGACGGCGCCGTGAAGGGATGACGTCCGATGACCACACTCGCCACCGGCCCAGACACCCTGACCCGCGACGCCCTCACGGTGCTGCAACCCGGCTTCGACGGCACCACCGCCCCCGACTGGGTGCGCCGCCGCCTCGGTGAGGGCCTCGCCTCCGTCGCCCTCTTCGGCCGCAACGTCGTCACCGAGGACCAAGTCACCTCCCTGACCGCCCAGTTGCACGCCGAGCGGGACGACCTCCTGGTCGCCATCGACGAGGAGAGCGGCGACGTCACCCGCCTCGATGTGCGCACCGGCTCGTCCTTCCCCGGCAACCACGCCCTCGGCGCCGTCGACGACCCCGATCTCACCCGCGCCGTCTCCCGCGAGCTGGGCCGCCGCCTGGCCGCCTGCGGCGTCAACTTCGACTGGGCGCCGTCCGCCGACGTCAACGCCAACGCCGACAACCCGGTCATCGGCGTCCGCTCCTTCGGCGCCGCCACCGACCTCGTCGCCCGGCACACCGCCGCCTGGGTCGAGGGCCTGCAGTCCACCGGCGTCGCCGCCTGCACCAAGCACTTCCCGGGCCACGGCGACACCAACATCGACTCCCACCACGCCGTACCCCGTATCGACGTCGACGCCGAGACCCTCTTCGCGCGCGAACTGCCCCCGTTCCGCGCGGCGATCGCCGCCGGCACCCGGGCCATCATGAGCGCGCACATCCTCGTCCCGGCCCTGGACCCCGACCGCCCCGGCACCCTCTCCCGCCGCATCCTCACCGAGCTGCTGCGCGAGGAACTCGGCTACCAGGGCCTGATCGTCACCGACGGCATGGAGATGCGCGCCATCTCCGGCACCTACGGCCTGGAACACGGCGTGGTCCTCGCCATCGCGGCCGGCGCCGACGCGATCTGCGTGGGCGGCGGACTGTGCGACGAGGGCACGGTGCTCGGCCTGCGGGACGCGCTCGTGGCCGCCGTACGCTCCGGCGAACTGCCCGAGGAACGGCTCGCCGACGCGGCCGCCCGGGTACGGGAGCTGGCCCGCTGGACGGCCGGCGCGCGCGGCGACGCGGCCCGCACCGAGCCTGCACCGGAGGTCGGCCTGACGGCCGCGCGCCGGGCACTGAGAGTGACCCGCGCCGGGGGCCCCGCGCCCGTCGACTCGCCCGTGTACGTCGCCCAGTTCAACCCCGAGCCCAACATCGCCGTCGGCGACCAGACCCCCTGGGGCGTCACCGACGAGCTGAGACGGCTGGTGCCCGGCAGCACGGACGGCTCCTTCACCGGCACGGACGCGGGCACCCTCGCCCTCGCCGCGGCAGGCGAGCGCCGGATCGTCGCCGTAGTCCGCGACGAACACCGCCACGACTGGATGCGCTCCGCCCTCGACACCCTCCTCGCCGCCCGCCCCGACACCGTTGTCGTGGAAATGGGCCTGCCCCAGGCGACGCCGAGAGGCTCCGTCCACATCGCCACGTACGGCGCCGCCCGCGTGTGCGGGATCGCGGCGGCGGAGGCGGTCGTGACGGGCTGAGCGGCCAGGACGAGGGGCCGGGGGGCCCGGTGTTCCGGCTGCCGTAGGTTCGGGGGGCCCACGGCAGCCGGAACGGGGCCGGGCGGGGGACGGCGCGGTGCGTGTACGGCGCGACGGGGGCTCGCGCGGACGAGGTGGGCCCGGGGGGCCTGCGATCGGGGCGGGCACGCGGGACCTGGAACGCGCCCGTGCCGGTCGCCGGAACGACCTTTTCCGCGCCGCCCCTGACCGGACCGCCCCGGCGGGCCCGCGCGGGGCCCCGGCCGTATCTGTCGATCACCCGGTGCCGCTCACCCCGACCAGCTGAAGCCTCACCGGCTCGACCACCCGAAGCGGGGTGGGCTCGGCCCAACCCGGCAGGGCCGAGCCCACCCACCCCGGCGAGCGTCCGCGCCCCGAAGTGGCGCGGGGCCGTTCTCGACATGCGGCTCCGCCGCGGGGCGCGACAAGCCACAACGCACCCGCACCCGCACCCATCCGCGCGCCGACCTCCCTCCCGCACCTATCCGCGCGCCGACCTCCCTCCCGCACCTATCCACGCGCCGGCCCCCCTCCCACACCTATCCGCGCGCCGGCCCCCCTTCCCGCACCCACCCCCGTGCCCCCCTGCACCCATCCGCGCACCGAACCCCCACCCACTCAAAGACTTCCTCGCCCCTTCGCGCCCCGGGCCCTTCACGCCCTGGCGCATGCCACCGGCACATGTCTCACCGCCACCCACATCCGTCACCCCGGAGTGCTCGCATGCAGACACCAGCCCCCTACCTCCACCGCGCGGCATCCGACCGCCCCTACTTCAGCGCCGACGGCGAGACCTACCTCGCCCCCACCCCCTTGCGCGACATCGAGAAGTCCCGCCCGCTGAGGGTGCTTTCGGAAGCGGACTTCGCGTTCTGGCAGACGTACGGCTATGTCGTCGTCCGCGAGGCCATCACCCCCGGCGAGGCCAAGCAACTCCTCGACTTCACCTGGGAGTTCCAGGGCCTGGACCCGGACCGCCCGGAAACCTGGTACGAGCAGCCGGAGTTCCGCTCCGAACTCGACCAGCACCTGTTCATCTACGGCTTCGTCGAGTCGTACCACCACCAGCTCCTGTGGGACAGCCGGCAGAACCAGCGGGTCTACGACGCCTTCGTGGACGTCTGGGACTGCGAAGAGCTGTGGGTCACCCTCGACCGCCTCAACCTCAACCCGCCCAACACCGGCACCCGTTCCCGCTCGCTGATCGAACCCACCACCGAGGGCTTCGACATCGATCTGCACTGGGACGTGGACACCACCCTCGCCGTGCTGCCCCAGCGCGTGCAGGGCATCATCGCGCTGAACGACACCCGCCCCGAACTCGGCGGCTTCCAGTGCGCCCCCGAACTCTTCCACCGCTTCGAGGAATGGCGCCTCGCCCAGCCACCCGGCCGCGACCCGATCCGCCCGAACGCCGACCGCACCGAGTTCCCCGTGGTCCGCCCCGACCTACAGGCCGGTGACCTGCTCATCTTCAACGGGCTGCTCGCGCACGGCGTCGCCCCCAACCGGTCGGAGCGCGGGGTCCGGGCCGTCCAGTACCTGTCGATGATGCCCGCCCTGGAGGAGCACACCACCCTGCGCGACTCCCGTGTGCACTCCTGGCGCACCCTGGCCACCCCCGACTGGAACGGCACCCTCCTCGGCGACGCCCGCCGCCCGGAGGCGGAGCGCTACGGAACGGCCGAACTCGACCCGCTGGGACGCAAGTTGCTGGGCCTCGACTCCTGGACCGGCGGAGGCGACACCGAGTGAAGCACCGCATCTGCCTCTGCCTGCCCACCAACCGCGCCTGCCCCGCGACGATCACCGCCCTGCACCAGGAGGCCGCCTACGCGGTCCGGCACTTCGACACGGACGTCCACCTCCTGATCCTGGACTCCGCCGACGCCCCCACCCGCGCCGACCACCTCCGGGCGATTGCCGCGCTCCCCGAGGTCGCCCAGGTGACCGTCCACCACATGGACGAGGACCAACAGCGCATCCGCCTCGGCCGGTTGATCGACTCCGCGGACCAGTCCTCCGGCCTCCTCGACCAGCTGCTCCCGCCCGCCGTCTCCTACGGCGCCTGCACCAACCGCGCCTTCCTGTTCGCCGCCTTGCTCGGCTGCCGTTCCGTGCACCGCAGGGACTCCGACAGCACCTACCAACTCCACGCCGGGCAACCGGTGTTCCCCATCCATCACGAGCTGCCCTGGCTGGGCCGCCCCGCCGCCGAGGCGACGGCCGCCGGACTGCACACCGACCTCGACCCGGCCCACGCCCACCGCCCGGTCTCCCTGGCCGGCGCCTCCTTCATCGGCGAACTCTCCGTGGACATAGCCGAGATACGCCGCCTCGACCCGGCCGTCTACCACGACGTGGTCAGCCTCTGGGCGCCCACCGACTGGCCCGAGGAGCGCAAACGGGACCTGGTCGCCGAGTCCTTCACGGGCGCGGGCACCGCCCCGTTCACCGGCGACCGCTCGACCCTCACCCTGGTCGACCCGATGCGCGTCGACATGTGCAACATCGCCTTCGACCGGGCCGTCTACGAACGCGTCCCGCTGCCGCCCGCCACGGACACCATCGGCAGCGACTACTTCCTGCTCCACCTGGTCCACGACGCCACACTGCCCGGCATCCTGCACAACCGGCACATCGAGAACTTCCACACCCCCGAACGCCGCAGCCCCACCGGCTTCCCCGCCTACCAGCGCCGCTTCGTGAAGTTCCTGCTGTCGATGCACTACTTCCAGCACGTCTACGACCACATGACCGCCACCGGCGCCGCCCTCCTGGACGACGACGGTCAGGTCCGCCCCGACCGGATCACCGCGTTCCTCCGCGAGAGCACCACCCTGGACCCGGCCGAGAACATCTGGCGCCTGGACCGCCTGGACACCTCGTACCGCAAACTGGGCGGCAGATACGCGGAGTTCGCCGAGCAACTGAGTGACGAACGCGCCCAGTTGCTGGCCGAGGCCGCCTCGGACATCACGGCCTACGCGGACCTGATCGACGCCTGGCCCGCACTGATCAAGGCGACCCGCACATGAACGCCGCCCCGAAGGAGCACGGGGAACCGTGCGCCCAGCCCCACCGAACCCGCACCCGCCCGACAACGTTGCCCGGCGTCCCCATGGCGGAACTCGCCGCCGCCACCACCGACCGCATCATCTACAACCTCACCGGCATCGAGCACCAGTACGACGCCCTCCGCGCCGAACTCCCCGCCACCGACATCCGCTTCGCCCTCAAGGCCTGCCCGGTCGACGACGTCCTCCACTGCCTGGCGGCCCGCGGCGCCGGCTTCGACGCCGCGAGCCCCGCCGAAATAGAGCAAGCCCTCCGCACCGGCGTGGACCCCGACCGCGTCCACTACGGCAACACCATCAAGTCCGACCACGACATCGCCGAGGCCCACCGCCAGGGCATCCGCACCTTCGCCACCGACAGCGTCGAGGACGTCACCGCCATCGCCCGGCACGCCCCCGGCGCCCGCGTGTTCTGCCGCCTCGCCACCAGCGGCGAGGGTGCCCTGTGGGGCCTGAACCGCAAGTTCGGCTGCGCCCCCGAGGACGCCGTACGCATCCTCGACACGGCCCGGTCGGCCGGCCTCACCCCCGCCGGTCTGTCCGTGCACGTCGGCTCCCAGCAGATGACCGCCGAGGGCTGGCAGGCCGCCCTCGACCTGCTCGCCGAGACCCTGACGGCGCTGGCCGGGCGGGCGATCGTACCGGATCACATCAACCTCGGCGGCGGACTGCCCGCGCTCGGCTACCGGGACCGCCACGGCAACCCCCTCGACCCGCCGCTGGACAAGATCTTCGCCGTGCTCCGCGAGGGCATGGACCGGCTGCGCGCCCTCGCCCCCGTCACCTTCGTCATGGAACCGGGCCGCCACCTGGTCGCCGACCACGGCGCCGTCCGCGCCCATGTCGCCCGCCTCACCCACCGCCGGGGGCCGGACGGCGCGGACGCGCACTGGCTCTACCTCAGCTGCGGCAAGTTCAACGGCCTCTACGAGATGGACCAGTTGACCCACCACATGGTCTTCCCCGGCCGGCCGGACACGGGGGAGGCGGGGGAGGCGGTACCGGCGGTCGTCGCGGGACCGACCTGCGACAGCGACGACGCCTACGGCGCCGGCCTGCACCCGGTCCGCATCCCCCGATCCCTCGCCTCCGGCGACCCGGTGTGGATCCTCTCCGCCGGTGCCTACGCCACGAGTTACACCACCGGCGGCTTCAACGGCTTCGGCCCGCTGCCCTGCGTCTGCGTACGCGCGCACAACTCCCCAGACCACGAACGGCCTTGAAATGAACGACCACATACGCATCCGGGAGATAGCGGCCCCCGACTGGCCCGCGCTCGCCGCCCTCGAACACGAGACGTACGCGCACCTCTGTCTCGCCGAGGGCGAGCACCTGCTGCGCTCCCGCGCCGCCGCCTCACCCACCACCTGCTTCGCCCTCACCGTGGACGGTCAACTGGCGGGCTACACCCTCACGTTGCCCTACCCCCGCCCGCACTGCCCCGACCCGACCCGCCCCGAACACACCCGCCACGACACCACCAACCTCCATCTCCACGACCTGGTCATCAGCGCCCCGCTGCGCCGCAGGGGGCTGGGCAGCCGCCTGGTCCGCCATGTCACCGAGACGGCACGGGAGCGCGGCTTCGAGACGGTCTCGCTGATCGCCGTGGCCGGCAAGGAGACCTTCTGGCGGGCGAACGGATACGCGTCGCACCCCGAGACCCCCGTCCCGTCGGCCTATGGCACCGACGCCCTCTACATGTCGGCCCGTCTGCCCCGCGAAGCGCTGAGGACGTCCTGATGCCCACCCCCTCCTTCTCCCGCGCGAAGTGGTCGATCGCGGCCCTGTTCTGCTTCCTCGGCTTCCAGTACGGCACCTGGGTCTCCCGCCTCCCCGCGCTGAAGACCCGCCTCGACCTGGGAGCCGGGGAAGTGGGTCTCCTCCTGATGGCCTGCGGCGCGGGCGCGGCGGCCGCGTTCCCGCTGGTCGCGGTACTGATGCGGCGCCTGGGCTCACGCACCCTGTCGCTCGCCTCGGCGCTGGCCCTGATCGTCGTACTGGCCGCGCTGTCCGTCGTACCGAACTACCCCCTGGCCCTCCTCGCGGTCTGCGCCGACGGAGTCGCCGTCGGCTGCCTCAACGTCGCGATGAACGCGCAGGGCGCCGCACTGGAGTCGTCGTACGACCGCACGGCCATGTCCCAACTCCACGCCACCTTCAGCGCGGGCCTGCTCACGGCGGCCCTCCTGACCTCCGGGGTCACCAGCCTGACGCAGTCCGTCCCGGCCCATTTCACCGTCGCCGGCGCGGTGTTGCTGGTGCTGTTGATCTGCGGCCGCCGCGGCCTGCTCCCCGACGCGCCCGCACCGGTGGAGACGGCGCCGACGGCGACGGAGAGACAGGGCACACGACGCTGGTCCCTCCCCTCCGGCCTGACCCTCCTCATGGGCGCCGCCATGACCTTCGGCACCATCACCGAGGGCGCGATGAACGACTGGTCGACCCTCTACCTCAAGGACACCGTCAAGGCGTCCTCGACGGTCGCCCCGCTGGGCATCGCCGTGGTCTCCGCGACGATGCTCCTGGCCCGCGCCTGCGCCGACCGCTGGCGCGACCGCTGGGGCGATGGCCCGGTGGTGCGCGCGGGCAGCGCGCTGGCCGCCGTCGGACTGGGGCTCGCGCTGCTGACCGGCGGTGTGCCCGCGACGCTCCTCGGCTTCGCCTGCGTCGGCCTCGGCGCGGCCGCCATCACCCCGTGCGTGTACGTCGCCGCCGCCGAACGGGGCTCCGACGCCCTGTCGTTGGTCGCCGCCATGGGCACCACGGGCCTGCTGGCCGGCCCCGCCCTGATCGGCTTCGTGGCAACGGCGGGGGGCCTCACCCTGGGCATGGCACTGGTCGCCGCCTCGGCCCTCGCGGTCACCGTCACCGCGATCTGGATCCCCTGGAACATCCGCTGCTCCCCGGAGCCCCAGCTGAGTACCTTGCCTCCGATGACCGACGACAACCGAGAAGGCAGCGCGGTGTAAATCTTGCCGCGTGGGAGAGTTCCGGCCCCATCGAGGCGGCATAAGCGCGGAATGGAGAATTCCGTACATATGCATCACGTGTCTCGTTTAGCGTGATCGCATGAGCGAACTTCGTTCCTTCTCGGTACCGGCCCTTCGGGATCTTGTGTCGGAGGAGGACTGGTTGGGGCTGACGCGGTATCCGTCCTGGACGTATTCGACAGACCGAACCGTGTTACGGCAGGGCGAGCGGGGAACTCATGTGCTCGCCCTGATCAGTGGACTGGTCAAAGTGGTCCGAACCGACCGGGACGGGCGGCAGCGACTGCTCGCCTTCCGTGGACCGGGGGAGATCCTGGGCGAGATGGCGCTGCAGCAGGGAGGGGTGCGACTGGCCGATGTACAGACGATGAGCAAATGCAAAGCATCCGTGATCCCCGCTGAAGATTTCCACCGTTTCGTGGACGAGCGCAGGCTTGCGTACACCTTGGCCGTGTTGGCGTCCCATCGGCTGAGGGAACAGGCCGAGATCTATGACGGCGCTGTGCACGAACGCCTCGCCGCGGCTCTGCTTCGCCTTGTCGAACTCTCCGGCGGCGTGCGGTCCTTTCCGCTGACCAGAGAAGAGATGGCCCAGCACATCGGAGTGGGGCGCAAGTCCGTCACCAAGGCGCTGCTGCAGCTGGGACCGGATCAAGTGAGGGTCGCCAAGAGCCGGATAAATGTGATCAATGTCGAAGACTTGAGGAAGACCCTCGCCGGCAGCACTGGCATGTGACGGCCGAGTGTCCCACGTCACGTTCCGTCTGTGCCTGCGGAACGGAGCGAATACGCGACCGCTGTGAAGCTCAAGACGCACGACCAACGCACGTACGGCGTCGTCGCCCGGCCTGTCTCGGCCGGGCGGCCTTCACAGAGGAGCGACATGCACGAGCACATCGGCGAATTGCCTCGGGGAACGGCCGGTTCGTACAGCCGCAGCCGCCCGCTGCCCCCGTACCGGGGCATCCTGGCCGTGGATGCCAAGGACTTCACGGGGCGACCGGCCATCGAGCACGAAGTCATCAGCCGTGTCGTACCCGAACTCCTCAGGACGGCGCTGATCAGGGCGGAACTGGGAGAACTCTGGAACGACCGCAAGTTCCCCGCCTCCACGGGCGACGGCTATGTACTCGGCTTCGACCCCTCGCTGATGCCCTTCGTGGTCCATCCTCTCCTGCTCACGCTGCAGGAGGTACTGACGGACCACAACATCCTGTCCCACGGGGTAACACCCATCAGACTCCGAGTCAGCCTGCACATCGGCCCGCTGCCCGACACCGGTGACGAGTTCAGCGGCAACGGCACGGCACGCAACGACACGCACCGCCTGCTCGATTCCCGCCCCGTGAAAGCTGTGCTCGCCTCGCACAAGGCGAACATCACGCATGTCGCGGCCATCCTCTCGGACCGCTGCTTTCAGGAGGCGGTCGCCAGCGGGTACACCGGCCGCCACCCCGATCACTTCGTGGAGGTGGCCGCCACGGTCGACGGCAAGCCGTTCTTCCAGCGGGCCTGGATCTACGTACCCCAGCCGTCCGGACCGCTGCACGAGGAGATTCCGCCCGGCGACGTCGCTCAGGAGCCGCCCCTGGAGAAGGCTGCCCCTCCGGTGGAGGTCGGCGAGCGAGAGAGCCGGCAGGTGCGGAACAGCGCCCCGAACGGAAACATCAACACGGGCACCGTCCACGGTGGGCAGAGCGTTTCCAACTCCCACGTCGCCGGGGATCACGTGACAGGCAACAAGGCCGGTCGTGTCCGTGGCTTCCAGGGGGACCAGGTCCGGGGCGACAAGTATCAGGGCCGGCAGTGACCGCGGATGCACAGGCGGCTCCCAAAGAGCCTGGACCTGGCACGTCGCCGGAGGACTCGTCCCAGAAGGAGGAGCTTCCCGCGGAGCCGGAGCACGACGTCTCCGAGTTGATCGATGCCATCGGCGGTGCGGCGGGCACCCGAGGCCCGGTCGTGTACGCGCCCTACGCGAATCTCAACGCCGGCTCTGTACACGGCGGTCAACGTGTGCACAACGGGCCCGTCGGCGAGGGTCGGGGGCGGCAAGCGGCCAGGGTGCGCGAGGGGCCGATCCCGAAGGCCGAAGTACAGGCGGCGGCCTTCGGGTTCGCGGAACCCGAATGGTTCGACAGCGCTCTGGAACAGCTGAGCCAGGGACTGCTCTTCCTTGCCGGGCGGCCGGGCTCCGGCCGCCGCACGGCGGCGCTCAATCTACTGCGTGCGAACTGTGGGCAGGACGCTCCGTTGCGTGCCCTGGACAGCGTCGCGGAGCTGGACCGCTGGCAACCCACCGACACTTCGGCCCGTGGCTACCTGATGGACGGACTGTTCCCGACCCGGCCGCTGGGGCCCGGTGTCCTGGGGCATGTGCGGTCGCTGCTGGAGCGAGCCGAGGCATGCATGGTCATCGTCCTGCCCGATGACGCGGCTCTGCTGCGTCGACTCGAACAGGACCTCCACGTCAGACCCACCGAGTGTGTACCGCCGCGGCCTGCCATGGTGTTCGCCAGTCACTTCGAAGCCGCTGTCCCGGGTCAACTCGAACGAGAACGCCTGCTTGCGGCGCTGGACCAGAACCATGGTCTGGGAGACCTGCTGGTACCCGAGTTGGTGCCGGCTGAAGTGGTCGAGCTGGTGGCGACCCTCGTGGCGGCGGACGGTGACCCGAGCGCGCTCGGTGATCTACAGGACCGGCTGAGTTACCGAGCCGAGCGGGAAGTCCCCGCATTCATCCAGGGGTTACGCGATGACCCTGACGCCTTGGCCTTCCTGCTGGCTGCCTGTGTCTTCGAGCGGCTGGACTACCGGATCCTCCGGGAGGAGGCGGACCGGTTGCTGAAGTTGTCGAACGGACGTCTGGCGGCCATGCTGCCGGCGACGGACGCCCAGGGAACCGAGAACGCGGAACGGCCCAATCCGGACTTCGTCTTCCGGCGCTCCCTGACGGAACTGCTGCACGCTGTCCGCGCCTCTCGGCAAACGCGCGAGATCCGCACCGGGGGCTCCTACGCGCACAGCGTGGAGCCGGTTGTGTTCGTCAGGCACCGGCAGGCCGAAGTGGTGCTCAGGCATGTGTGGCGTGAGTACGGGCAGTTGTCGGATCTCCTGGTCGAATGGCTGCGGGAGGTGAACCGCGCCGCTGAATTGACCTTGCCGGTAGGTCAGGTCATGGGCAGAGCGGCGAGTTGGGGCGGCGGCCGGCGGGCATTGCGGCACATCCAGGCTCTGGCCGAGTCCGAGCGTACGACCAGCCGCCTCATCGCGGCACACGCGCTGGGCATCGCGGCCGAGGATCCCGTACTGGTCGGGGAGGTGCGCTATCGCCTCCAGCGCTGGAGCCTGGCAGTCAGCTCCACCTTGAGAACCACGGTGGCGTACGCATGCGGTGCGGAGTTCGGGCTGGCGCGCCCGGACCTGGCACTCCAGCTCCTTCGCACCCTCATCTCAGGCGGACAGTTTCGCGCGGGAGAGGGGGAGGAGGACGAACGGGTGTTCATGGCGGTGCGCGCAGCGGCCCTGAACCTGTTCCAGGCCGGCAACGAGGAAAAGGTGTTCGGTCGGCTTCTTGAGTGGCTGAGCACCGAGGAATTCGACCAAGAGCCCTTGCTCGTGTTGTTCAGCCAGCTACTGAGATCCCCTTCGTGGTTCCAGCGGAAACTCGCCGAAGAGGCTCCTGAAGCCGGGCTGATCGCCGACACCGTTCGGCACGCACTGAACATGGACAGCTCGTTCGACTCCACCTGTTCCGACTTGCTGCGCTGGGCTGAATGGGGGCAATGGGACGAAATCCTGTTCCGGGCGGTGGAGAACTTGTTCACCGTCTTGGCCGGTTCCATGCAGTTCGGCGAATTCCGGCTGTTCGTGGAGATGGACGAGCGAGGCGGCGATGGCTGGGCGGGGCTGACAGTGGCACGGGCTGCGCTCAGCAGATGGCGCGAGGGCGATACCGGGAGACGGTCATGAACGACGAAGCAACCGAGCGGCTCTACCACAGGGCGTCCAAGCCGCCCTGGCGGGAGATCCTCAGTCATCGCTGGTCCGCCTCGAAGGATTGGTCCCTGGTGCTCAGAGACGGCACGGGAGACTATTTCCTCCTCGGCCGCCGTGGGGACCCCGAGGACATCGGCGCGTACGTGCCGGTGCCCGACGAAGCTGCCGCACCTGCTCTCGGCGGCACCTATACCGAGGCCTTCCGGGTGGATGGGACCGAGCACGTGGACACGCGGGCGGTCGGCCTTCCCACCGTGTACGGCACGGAGTCCGTGGATCTGTGGGTGTCGTGGTGGGTTCACGACCCTGTACGTGTCGTGCGTACGAGGACTGTGCACGGCTGGCATGTGGTCCGCACCCATCTCACGGCTTCCCTGCACCACTTGGCGGAGGCCCAGATGGTGGCCGGGAACGGGCTCGGCGCTCCCGAGATCATGCAGCATCTCGGCATGGCGCAACGTATGGAGGAGACGGGCCTGAGCTACCGGGTGTTCGATGTGCGGCTCCGGGAAAGCGGTGAGGAACTCCTCCTCGGCCAGGAGGAAGGCGAGGGTGTTCGCTATTCCTGGACTCCCAGCCGACGTGGAGAGTACGAGTTCTGTCTCCAGGCGCTGCACGCCGGCCCGGTGTCCTTGGCGGCGCTCTGGCTGCTCAGGCACCCCGACCAAGTGCGACAGGTGCTGGACTGGGCAGTCGATCACCCGACCCTGCTCAGTCCGCCGCGCACCGACTGGCAGGAGGAACTGGCTTCCTTGCTCGGGAAGCTGACCGACCAGGAACGCAAGGAGATCTCCTACATTCTGCGTGATCGCATCTCTGCGCTGGGTCGCCCGGTCCCCAGCGCGCCCCTCTGACGCCGGCAGTAAAATTCCAATCTCGAACGAATGGGCGGGTGTGCGTCTGCGGACAGCACGCCCGTCCATTCGCGTATGACACTCCGAGCACCATCTGAATGGCGATCCGACGCCCCGACTTCGGCTTCGCGAAGAAACCGAAGAACTCGCCGCTCCTCTTTCCCTGCCTCAGGTCCGCCAAGCGCTCTACGACCAGTCCACGAACTGTCCGTCCAACTACGGGACGTGGAACGCCAGGCGGGCGTCCGCCGCACGCTGAGACCCCCGGCGGCACCCGGCGGATAAATCCCGCCGGTACTCAACAGACATAGATCGAAAGGCGAGTTGTGATGCCCTCGCCCCCGACCAGAACGGCGGCAGCGGAGTCGGCCCGGTTCTGGAGTCCGAGGCCGCGGAATTCACCGCCGCCACCGCCGAACCCCCTACCTCTACGAGATTCCCGTAGAGGAGGGCCGCAAGGCGGTGGACGACGTGCAGTCCGGCGCCGTCGCGCTGCCGGACATCGACGAGGAGTGGGTGACCGTCGAGGGCGGCCCCACCGGCTCCGTACGGACGCGGATCGTGCGCCCGGCCGGACACCGGGGCCGCTGCCGGTGATCCTCTACATCCATGGCGCGGGCCGGGTGTTCGGCGATGCGCACACCCATGACCGCCTGGTGCGGGAGCTGGCCGTCGGGGCCCGTGCGGCGGTCGTCCTCCCCGAGGACAGCCGCTCGCCCGAGGCCCGCTACCCCGTGGCGATCGAGGAGAGCTACACGGTCGCCCAGTGGGTGGTCAGGGACGGCACCGCCAAGGGGCTGGACGCGGCGCGCGTCGCCGTCGCCGGTGACTCGGTCGGCGGCAACATGTCGGCGGCGCTCACCCTGCTGGCCAAGGAGCGGGGCGACTTCGAACTCGCCCTCCAGATCCTCTTCTACCCCGTCACCAACGCGGCCTTCGACACCCCGTCGTACCAGCTGTTCGCCGAGGGCTACTTCCTGCGCCGCGACGGCATGAAGTGGTTCTGGGACCAGTACACCACCGACGAGGCGGACCGGGCCGAGATCACCGCGTCCCCGCTGCGCGCGAGCATCGAGCAGCTCAGGGACCTGCCGCCGGCGGTCGTCATCACCGCGGAGGCCGACGTCCTGCGCGACGAGGGCGAGGCGTACGCCGCCCGCCTCCGCTCGGCCGGTGTGCCCGTCACCATGGTGCGCGTCCAGGGCGTCATCCACGACTTCGTGACGCTGAACGCCCTGCGCACCACCGAGGGGGCCGAGGCCGCGATCACCCTCGCGGTGAACGCACGGCGCAAGGCGCTGTACGCCGCCTGACGAAGCATCGTACGACTGCGCCTCTGCCCGTCCCTCCCGCCACTTCCCCCAGGAGCCCCCATGCCCGAGTTCGACCTCGACGCCGTCACCGCGGCGCCCAGCCCCGACCTCCTGACCCCCGGCAACTGTGTGTTCCTGGTCGTGGACCACCAGCCGCAGATGTTCTTCGGCACCGGCAGCGGGAACCGCACCGCCATCATCAACAGCACCGTCGGCCTGGCCAAGGCGGCCCGCCTCTTCGACGTACCGGCGATCATCACGACCGTCGCCGCCGAGTCGTTCTCCGGCCCGGCGCTGCCGCAACTCGTGGACGTCTTCCCGGACCACAAGCTGATCGACCGCACCCGCATGAACGCCTGGGAGGACCAGGCCCTGGTCGAGGCGGTGCGCGCCACCGGCCGCCGCAAGATCGTCATATCCGGCCTGTGGACCGAGGTGTGCCTGGTCCTGCCGGTGCTGTCGGCGCTCGGCCAGGGCTACAAGGTGTACGTCGTCGCCGACGCCTCGGGCGGCGTCACCCCCGCGGCCCATGAGCACGCCCTCCAGCGGATGACCCGGGCCGGCGCGGTCACCGTCACCTGGGTCCAGGTGCTGCTGGAACTCCAGCGGGACTGGGCCCGCACCGGCACGTACGACGGCGTGATGGACATCGTGAAGGCGCACGCCGGCGCTTACGGCATGGGCGTGGTGTACGCGAAGCACTTCCTGGGCGAGGGCGCCGCGGGCTGACGTACGCCCTCCCGAGCAGCTGGACCCCCGCATGCCGTCGCTCCGACGGCCAAGCAGCCCGACGGCCTAGATGCCCGACGGCCTAGATGCCGATGGGCAACTCCCTTGCGCGTTGGCGGGCTTGGGCCCTCAGCCCCTTGAGGCGGCTGTGGAACGCGTTGTGGCGGTTCTGCTCGAGATTCAGCGGCAGATCGAGCCGAGCGATGAACTCCGACTCCACGGTCCACGGCCTGGCATGCTCGATCCAGCACACCCGGCCGTTCTCCGCCATCCACTGGCTGAGTGTGGCTTCACCGGCCTTGCCGAACGTCATGCGCTTGCCGCTGCCTACGCGGCGCAGTTCAAGCCCGAGCAGGCAGCCGAGCGTGAGCCGCAGTGTCGAACCGGCCGCGTTGCCGCGGTAGTGGTACCGCACACGCTTGCGCAGGTTCTGTGTACTGGTCCGGTTCGCCATGTGCCGCGGAGCTATGCCGACGTAGAGCAGCTGCCCGGCAGCCAGGTCTGGGTGCGGCGCCTGCTTGAAGTGCCACCCGTAGACGCCGGCCGCCGCCGGAACAGGGCTCGGACGCAGCAAGACCTCCCGCGCCGACCACAGTCGGTCAGGACCAGTGAGAGCGGCAGCTTCCACAAACCCTCCAGTGCGCGACGGCCGTCAGTCGCAGACTACCGGGGCACTGGCTCGCAAAAGGCGGCGCGGATCGTTGCCGACGGAACGGCCTACCGCCGGTGACCGAGAGGCAGGCCGACGTACTTTCAGGGGCTTGGAACGGCGCTTGCGGGCACCACAGCCCAGCCGCCCCCAAGCAATCGGACAGCCACGTGTACGAGCCTGTACTCCCATCCGGTGTTCGGCGGTGTCGCTCCTCACCTGGAACGGTGACCGTGCCTCGCCAAGCACCCTGCCGCTTCCCGGAACCTGTGGCCTACCGACCGGCCCTCGTGTCCAACACGATTCCGGCGCGGCCCAACCGACCACAGCTGGCCACGACGGAGGGCCGTCGGCCGACTACGGATACGACGAGCGCGCCATCAACTGCCTGAAGCGCGGTCGACCACCGGCACGCCCGCTGATGTCCGAGGCGTCGAGTACTCTCCGGGAGAGGCACCGGGGGCCGCGCATTTGCAAGCCGTCAGGAGCGAGGAGCCAGCAGTGGTTCGGGGTAGGTTGACGTGGTGGCAGCTGTCGGATTTGCACTGGCCGGCTGATCCATCCACGGAGCTGAAGCGGTACATCGACAATCTGTTGCGGCACCTACACGAGTCCGTGGCCGCCTCGGGGCAACCTGACTTCGTCGTCTTCACCGGCGACATCGCGTACTCGGGCCAGTCGAAGGAGTACGACTCGGTCGGCGAGCACCTCATCGCGCCGCTGCGTGAACTGCTCGGTCACGACGTCCCGCTGCTCTTCGTCCCGGGCAACCACGACATGGACCGCGACGAAGCGCTGATCAAGCAGAGCCGCTTGGTCACCGACCTGGCAGACCCGGCCGCCGTCGACGCCTTTCTCGGCAACCCGCGCAATCGCGCTAACTTCGCCGACCCCTTCCGCAGTTACTCCGAGTTCGTGGCGCGGTGGGCCCCCGCCGGTACCGACGACGCCTACCGCTGGACCCACACCATCACCGCTGCGGGCCACAAGCTCACCGTTCTGGGCCTGAACTCGGCCTGGGCCGGCTTCTATCATGCGACGGACGACCCGACGGAGAGTGATCGCGGCCGGCTGCTGCTCTCCATAGACCAGACCCCGAAGCCTGCCGAGGACGCGGACTTCGCCCTCTTCGCCCAGCACCACCCCTTCGAGTGGCTGCACGAGGACGTCTGCGACCCGGCGGTGCAGAGTCTGCGCCGGAATTACCAGGTCGGCCTCTTCGGGCATGTCCACAGCCCGCGCGAGCTCGGTCAGCTCAGCTCGCCCCACTCCACCGTCCTCCGAATCCCCTCGATGCTGCTCTTCGGACGGCCGCACGGGGACGACTCCGCTCGCTATCCCCGTGGCTACAGCGTCGGCGACATCGACGTCGCGACCGGCGAGTGCCGCGTGCGGTACTTCAAGTACGACAGCGTCTACTCCGAGTCTTTCAAGGAGTTCACGGATGTCTACGCCGAGGAAGGGAAGCCTCCGACGGCCGTCCTCAAGTCACGCCGCTCCGGTGTGGAGTCGGTGGCGCGGACAAGGGCGCGCTCGCGGTTCGGTGACACGCTCCCGGAGATCGCCCGGTTGCGTGAGCGGATACCGGAGCTCATCGACTGCGACCGCGAGGTGCGGCACGGTCTCGACATGTTCCAGGCGTCCGTCGAGCTCGTCGACCGCTATGACGGGCTGGCGCCCTATCTCCTGGACGGATCCTCGTTCGCGTTCGCCTATGTCCTCGCCGAGCTGTCGATGGTCCGGGCCCGCGCGGTCGGCGGAGTCCAGGCGCAGGCCGACTTCAGCGTCGCCTCCCGGCTCAAGGAGGACGCGGCCCGGCTCGCTGGTGTCGTGCCGGCCGTCGTGCCCGACCTGGCAGTGCTACTCCGGGCGGTCGACCACGTCAGCGTGGCCGAGCCGAGTCGGATCCGAACCGTCGGCGACCTGCGAGGCGCCCCGGCCGCCAAGGCCTTCGTCTATCTCTGGGGCCTCGCCAGACTGGCCCAACTCCTCGACGATCCCAGTCTGATCGACGGCACCGGACCGACCGACCAGTGCCGCCGCAACGTGCTCTCCGTGCGTGAGGCCCCGAACGGCGGCGACGCGCTCGTATTCGACCTCGCGGCCACCGAGCGCCGTACCTTCCACCTGGCCTCCGAGGCCCTGCACTCCGTCCGCCGCTACTTCACCGAGCTGGACGACCTCTGGCGCAAGTGGCAGCTGATCCACCCGCTGCTTCGGTTCGAGCTCGACACGCCCAACTGGGTGGACCGGAGCCTGAATCACCACGAAATCCGGGTCGACCCGCGCCCGGTGACGGAAATCTTGATGGGCCGGGCTCTCTACGGCGACCGCGAGCACGTCTGGCTGCGGGAGCTCATCCAGAACGCCGTGGACGCAACGGCCATGCGTGCGAAGAGTGGTGAGGTCGACTACATCCCCGCCGTCCATGTCGAGCGGCGGAGCGAACACGTCGTGGTCATCCGTGACAACGGCATCGGGATGACTTACCAGCAGGTGGTGAACCAGCTCTCGGTGCTCGGGCGTTCAGGCTGGCGGAGCTCCGCAGAGGCTCAGCAGCCCGCCGACATACCGGCGTTCTTCGGTCGCTTCGGGATCGGATTCGCCTCCGTCTTCAGTGCCGCCGCGGCGGTGGACGTCCGCACCCGCACTTCGGGCAGCCGCCCCGTCGACGGTGTCCTCGTCCAGTTCACCGCCCCCGACCGGCCGTTCTACACGGATTTCACGACCTGTGACATCGGCACCGAGATCACCGTCACACTCACCGAGCCGATCAAGGCATCGCAGTTCAAAGCCGCGCTACAGGACCTCTTCGCCTACCTGCCGGACTTTCTGCATGTCTCGCCCGCGCCGGGCATTCCGAGCTCCCTGGCCACGTTCTCAGCCGTCGGACGACACAGCGGCGCGCTCTCCGGCTGGAATGTTCTCGCCCGCGAGGGCCGTGTCCAGCTTGGGGCTCACGAGGTCGGCTTCAAAGTGGAGCTCCTTTATGACCCCCAGCCACACCGCCGTAAGAGCGGACGTGATGCGAAAACGCCCAAATTTGGTGACCTCGGATACACCTCGGTGACGTTCTCCGCCGATGGCGTTCGCATCAGTGAGCACAAAGGACTGCGCCTCAGCACAGAGGGCGACAGCTATCCCGGGTACACCGCGACCAAGGCCGACCTGAATCTCAGCGGTGTCTACCTGACCATCGACTTCGCCCGCGACCATGCGCCGGTGCTGGCGTCCCGCAATGAACTCGGTTCGGCCGAGGAGCTTCAGGACGAGATCGAGCAGCTCATCACCAAAGAGCTCGTCGAGCTCGTTCCCGATCTGGTTCGAGCGGCGGTCGCCGGTGCCCGACGGCCGCAGGACCGGCACCGCGCGATCGTCCAGACCCTCACGGATGCTTTCTATCGCGGGCCCGTTTCCACGTGGGAACATACATTCCATCACATCCCCGAGATCAGTCAGGCCTGTACCCAGGCGTACCTCGCGAACTGCCCGGTATTGGTCGAATCGGCCGACGGTACTGAACGCTACTCGCTGCTGTCCGAAGTCGACCCCCAGATCTGCTCGATCGTCGTGGCAAAGGGACTTACGGAGAACCCGATCTTCCCCGCCTTCGTGCGCGCCGAGGAGATCGACGAGTGGCTGGTCTCGATGAGCAATGCCGAGCGCGTCCTGGTCAAACAGGCCTGGCCGCACGACACTTCGTTGAAGATCGTCTCCTCGACCTCGCACCTCACCGAGAACTTTCAGGCCGTCCTGCCCGAATCCCGGAGCGGCAGTCTGTGGCGGCTCCTTCGTTCGGATTTCGCGCTCTCCGAGAGCACGGCGTTCGGGCCGTCCCTCTCCCTTCCGCTGCCCCGGTTGCGCGGCGCGAGGTCGGTCACCCGGGTCCAGGGCATCGAGCGCCGTCGCGCCGAGACCTCGACGACCGAGCGGCCCCGTGTGTTCCTCAACTCCGCCCATACGGTCATCCAGGCGCTGGAGGCGGTGGTGAGCCGCAGCGATCGTGAGCCCTCGACCGATCGGGCGGTCACCGCGATCCTGGACAGCCTCTGCGAACAGGTCATCGACGAGACCCGCATCACGGTGAGGCGGAGCCGGTGGCGGATGATTCAGGAGGAGTTGGCGAGACTCACCGGCGGTGACTTCACCCACCTGGCGGTCGACGACCTCTGAGTGCTGGCGGGACACCGCTCAGCGCCTCACCGTCCCCGGACCGGTCGCCGCGCGGCCACACAGCGGAAGGCACCACCCATGCCCCACAGACGCCGGATCGAGGACCTCAAGCTCTCCCCGCTCGCGGTCGGCAAGGCTGGGCCGGAGGACCGACTCGCCACCGTCACCACGCTGTTCACGCACGCCGAGCGCTATACCATCGAGGCGATCGACTGGTACCTCACCAAGCGCAGACGCCCGGCGCAGTGGTCCCGGCTGTTGCGGAGCATCGCCGTCAGCGCTGCTGTGGTCGGCGGCATCATTCCGCTCGTCCACGGCGCGTCACCCGATCTGATCACTCCCGACTGGGGATTCGTCCTTCTCGCGATCGGTGCGGGGTGCGTGCTCTTCGACCGGGTCTTCGGTCACTCGACATCCTGGAGCCGGTTCACGCGGACTGGGATCGCCCTCCAGCACGCGTTGGCCCGGGCCCAGTCGGAATGGGTCTCCGCGCTGCTGACGCTCGACACCACTCAGCCTGCGAAGGAGGAACTGCGAGAGCTTCTCGCTGTGGTCGAGCGCCTGCACAGCAAGGTGCACGAGATCATGCAGGAGGAGACGTCCGGCTGGATCGGCTACCTCGCCGAGGGTCTGGAAGAGTTGAACTCCACGACAGTCACACGCGGTTCGCGCAGTACGGTGCCCGGGCCCATGACCGGAAATCCTTAACGTCGTGGGACTGCCAAGCGCCTTCCGCGATTGCCCGGCCGCCACACGCGGGACGCCGCCCTGACGAGTGTCAAAGTGCCGGCCCCCTCCCGGACCCGCATCCACGCAAGCCCGGAAAGGGGCAAGCCCTAGCCTCGTCAGATGTCCCTGAAGATCTCGATCTGCGCCCCGATCGAGTTCAGCCGCTCCGCCAGGTCCTCGTAACCCCGGTTGATGACATACACGTTGCGCAGCACCGACGTCCCCTCCGCCGCCATCATCGCCAGCAGGACGACGACCGCGGGGCGCAGTGCCGGGGGGCACATCATTTCGGCGGCGCGCCAGCGGGTCGGACCCTCGACGAGGACGCGGTGGGGGTCGAGGAGCTGGAGGCGGCCGCCGAGGCGGTTGAGGTCGGTGAGGTAGATCGCCCGGTTGTCGTAGACCCAGTCGTGGATCAGGGTCTGGCCCGAGGCGACCGCCGCGATCGCCGCGAAGAAGGGCACGTTGTCGATGTTCAGGCCCGGGAAGGGCATCGGGTGGATCTTGTCGATCGGCGCCTCCAGCTTGGAGGGACGGACCGTGAGGTCGACCAGCCGGGTACGGCCGTTGTCCGCGAAGTACTCCGGTGAACGGTCGTGGTCCAGGCCCATCTCCTCCAGGACCGCCAGCTCGATCTCCAGGAACTCGATCGGCACCCGGCGCACGGTCAGTTCGGACTCGGTGACCACCGCCGCGGCCACCAGGCTCATCGCCTCGACCGGGTCCTCGGAGGGCGAGTAGTCCACGTCGACATCGATGTTGGGCACGCCGTGCACGGTCAGCGTGGTGGTGCCGATGCCCTCCACCTTGACGCCCAGCGCCTCCAGGAAGAAGCACAGGTCCTGGACCATGTAGTTGGAGGACGCGTTGCGGATCACCGTCGCGCCGTCGTGCCGCGCCGCAGCCAGCAGCGCGTTCTCGGTCACCGTGTCGCCGCGCTCGGTCAGTACGATCGGGCGGTCGGGGCTGACCGTGCGGTCCACCTGCGCGTGGTACTGGTTCTCGGTCGCCGCGATCTGCAGCCCGAACCGGCGCAGCGCGATCATGTGCGGCTCGATGGTCCGGGTGCCGAGGTCGCAGCCGCCGGCGTACGGCAGCTTGAACTGGTCCATGCGGTGCAGCAGCGGGCCGAGGAACATGATGATCGAGCGGGTGCGTACGGCCGCCTCGGCGTCGATCGCCGTCATCTCCAGCTCGGCCGGCGGGACCAGCTCCAGGTCGACCCCGTCGTTGATCCAGCGGGTGCGCACGCCGATGGAGTTGAGCACCTCCAGCAGGCGGTACACCTCCTCGATGCGCGCGACCCGGCGCAGCACCGTGCGGCCCTTGTTCAGCAGGGACGCGCAGAGGAGGCCCACACAGGCGTTCTTGCTCGTCTTGACGTCGATGGCACCGGACAGCCGACGGCCGCCGACGACCCGCAGATGCATCGGGCCCGCGTAGCCCAGCGACACGATCTCGCTGTCCAGGGCCTCACCGATGCGGGCGATCATCTCAAGGCTGATGTTCTGGTTGCCGCGCTCGATGCGGTTGACCGCGCTCTGGCTGGTGCCGAGCGCCTCCGCGAGCTGCGTCTGCGTCCAGCCCCGGTGTTGCCGGGCGTCACGGATGAGCTTGCCGATGCGTACGAGGTAGTCGTCTGCCATGAGGTTGAGGTTATCTCAGATATGAGATGGCGCTCGCTTGGGGGGTCCATTCGGGTGATGGCGCGTCAATGACCTGCGGGTTCCCGGGGATGCGCCGGTCATGGGCGATCCATGGGCATCCATGGGCGATTCGTTCCGCAATGCCGCTCATTACGGATTTAGCAGCTGATGGGGCGATGTGGGAGCGGGGACGAGTAGACGACGCTGGTCGTCACGGACCCCAGACCGCCGATCCGTCCCGAAATCTCCTCCAGATGGCGCATCGAGCGTGCCGCCACCTTGATGACGAAGCAGTCGTCGCCCGTCACATGGTGCGCCTCCAGGATCTCCGGCATCGCCTCGACCAGGTCATGGAATGGCTTGTAGTTGCCGTTCGGGTACCGCAGTCGTACGAACGCCATGACGCCCAGCCCGACCCGCTCCGGGTCCACGACCGCCGCGTAGCCGCTGATGACCCCGCCCTCCTCCAGCCTGCGCACGCGTTCCGTGACCGCGCTGGCCGACATGGAGACGGCCCGCGCGAGGTCGGCGAAGCTGGTCCGGCCGTCCCGCTGAAGGACGTCGAGAATGCGCCAGTCGATGGCGTCCAGGGATATCGCGGTCATGGTCGAGAAATAGCACGGATTCCCCGACCGATCGGGTGACATCGCCGTGGATCGAGCCTTCAGAGCGCCGATTCCGGTCCGTAGATTCAAGCCGGACAGCCGGACAGCCGGACAGCCGGACAGCCGGACAGCCGGAGAACAGAGCCGAGCGCCCCCTCAGCTGACGAAAGGCCCCCGCCCTCATGCCTACGACCGCCACCCCCGCCATCCCCACCGAAGCCGCCATCCCCACCGAAGTCGCCACCCCCACCGAAGCCGCCACCCACTTCCGCGCCTCCCTCCGCTTCCACACCGACGTCGCCGACGTGGCCGCCGCCCTCGCCACCCCCGGCGGCCCCGGATTCGTGCTCCTCGACTCCCGCTCCACCCGCTCCTGGGACCAGGGGCACATCCCCGGCGCCGTCCACCTCCCCACCGCGCTCATCCCCGAACAGGCCCCCGCCCTGCTCGACAGGTCCGTCCCCGTCGTCACCTACTGCTGGGGCCCCGGCTGCAACGGCGCCACCCGTGCCGCCCTCGCCCTCGCCGAACTCGGCTACCAGGTCAAGGAGATGCTCGGCGGATTCGAGTACTGGGTGCGCGAGGGCTTCGGCTACGACACCTGGCAGGGCCCGGAGCGCCGCGAAGCCGACCCCCTCGCCGCCCCGGTCGCGGGCACCTGCGGCTGCTGACGCACGGCCGACGCCGCACCGGGTCCTACGACGCACCGGTTTCTACGACGCACCAGGTTCTACGACGCCTCGCGCGCCCAGGCCCGGACCGCCAGCTTGCCCGTCGTGCCGAGGTCGAGATGGGGCGTGACCGTCACCGGCGCGGCGCCCTCCTTCGCCCGCACCCGCACGTACGGAACATTGACCGCCGTACCGAACTCCGTGGTGTTGCGCCACATGAGGCCCGAGACCGCGCTCTCGCCCGGCTTCAGGACCAGCGGGCGGGCCGGGTCGTCGAACCCGCTGCCGGTGCTGATGCCGCCGCTCCCGTGGAAGATCCGGACGCCCTGGACGGGCGCGAGGTCGTCGTCCAGCAGTTCCAGTCGCGGATAGCCGTCGAGTGCGTAGTCCCGCTTGCCGCAGTTCTCCAGGCGCAGGCCCACCACGCGCAGCCCCATCGCGGCGTCGCCGTCGTCGTTGGTGAGACGGACGCCGGAGGGCGGGCACACGCCGGGCGCGGGCGGCGCCTCGGCGGCGGGCACCCGGGTCACCTGGGCGACCTTGATCCGGCTGATCCGTGACGATCCCGGGGCCAGTGCCCCCAGCCGTACCGTGCCGCGCTTCGTCGCGCCGGGGGCGACCGCGCGCACGGTCTCGGAGTGGTTGCCCATGACCGCGCCGCTGTCCGTGGTGAAGTCGAACAGCACTGTGTACGTCAGTGCCTGGCCGCCGCTGTTGGTGACCTCGTAGGTGGCCGAGATCCCGGAGTCGGCGCCCGGGAGCGGGTCGGCGTGCACCACGTAGTCGGAGGGGGTGGGGCTCGGCGTGGCGGTGGGGATCGTCACCGAGGTGATCCGGACACCGTCCACGGGCGGTTCATCGACCGGAACCGCAGACCCGGCCCCTGACCCGCCCTCGGCCCCTGACCCGCCCTCGGCCCCTGACCCGGCCGCGCCGGAAACACCCGCGTGCTCGGCCCCGCACGCCGTGAGCAACAGCAGCGCGGCGACGGCGGGAACGACGCCCGGAAGAAGTGAGGAGGCATTGCGCATCCGCGCATCCCATCAGCGCCCGGCCCCCCGAGCCATGGCGGAAGCCACAGTTCCGGCCACCGGCAGGCGCATGCCCTATTTGTCGCCCACCTATTTGTCGCCCCCCGCATGCCGGCCCATCGCCGTGACAAGGCTGGAGGAGACATGGGCCAGGGCCGGATCCGCGGGGAGGAAGAACGTCTCCACCCCGGCCAGTTCATGGTTCATCCGGGCCATCGGCATCTCGTAGTCCAGATCCTTGGCGTCCCGCACCCCGCGGACGACGACATCGATCCCGGCCCCGCGGCAGTAGTCGACCAGCAGCCCGCCGGTGTGGGAGTCGACCGTGACATTGCCCAGCCCGCCCGCGGCCGCGCGGAGCCGCTCCAGCCGTTCGGCGACGGGGAAGCGCCCGGTCTTGTTCGCGTTGAACATCACGCAGACCACGACCTCGTCGAACAGGAGGGACGCGCGCCGCAGCACGTCCTGGTGCCCTGGAGTGACCGGGTCGAAGGATCCTGGGAAGAGGGCTCGCATGAGCGGAGAGGGTAGCGGCCGAGGCCGACCTGTCGCAGCGAAGGCCGAGCGATTCGGCGCACTCCGGAAGAGCACGCCATCCGGTGGCCCGACTTCTTCTGATCGGATGGGCTCCATGAACGCCTTTGAGATGGAGCTGAGCCTGTACGACTGGTCGGCGCTGCCGTGCCGCTCGTGCCGGTCGGCACGAGCATGTTCCCGGTGACCTGCTGCGGATGGCTCGGGCGCGGACCCGGGAGGAGGCCGAGCCGCGTGGGATCGAGGGCCATGTCTTCCAGGAGACCTGGGGGACGGCGACGGTGGTACCGGTCGCCCGCGCCCTGATGGCGGGCCTGGCGGGCCGAACCCTCTCCGTGGAGGCACGGCACCGGTTTCTCGACCTGCTGGCAGGTTTCGTCATCCTGGACGACGACCTGGCCGAGGCGTGCAAGGACGTCGCCCGCACCGGCCTCTGGACCCTGTACGAGGAGGTGTTCTCGGGCCGGGCCGTGGGCAGCGCGCTCTTCGCCTACTGGATCCTGACGGAGGCGGAGCCCGCACCGGCCCGGCTGGAGCGGCTTCTCCAGGTGGCCCGGCACCTCCTCCCGGACGACCTCTACGAGGACTACTGACCGGGACGCACCACCGCACAGCTGCCAGCGGGTGAAGGTGGGCGGGCAGGGCCATGCCGATGGGCGGGCCCTGCCCGTTCGCAGCGTTCCAGGCGGCCCCGGCATGACCATCCGGCACCCATGTACTAGAGTTATCTCGACATCGAGATATCTGCCGAGGCGCACCGTAGCCGCCACTCCAGTAAGGCAAGCCTAACTTAGCCTGACCTTACTGGATCGGCCAACCCGGCGTGGCGGCAGGATTGACGGTGGTACGCGCACATCAATGAAGGAGACTGTCGTGTCGGCGAACAGCTTCGACGCCCGCAGCACGCTGCAGGTGGGCGACGAGTCGTACGAGATCTTCCGGCTGGACAAGGTGGAGGGCTCGGCCCGCCTGCCGTACAGCCTCAAGGTCCTGCTGGAGAACCTGCTCCGCACGGAGGACGGCGCGAACATCACCGCCGACCACATCCGTGCCCTCGGCGGCTGGGACTCGCAGGCCCAGCCCAGCCAGGAGATCCAGTTCACGCCGGCCCGCGTGATCATGCAGGACTTCACCGGCGTGCCCTGTGTCGTGGACCTCGCCACCATGCGTGAGGCCGTCGCGGCCCTCGGCGGCGACCCGGCGAAGATCAACCCGCTCTCCCCGGCCGAGATGGTCATCGACCACTCCGTCATCGCCGACAAGTTCGGCACCAGCGACGCGTTCAAGCAGAACGTCGACCTGGAGTACGGCCGCAACCGCGAGCGCTACCAGTTCCTGCGCTGGGGCCAGACCGCGTTCGACGACTTCAAGGTCGTACCCCCGGGCACCGGCATCGTGCACCAGGTGAACATCGAGCACCTGGCCCGTGTCGTCATGGTCCGCGACGGCAAGGCCTACCCCGACACCCTGGTCGGCACCGACTCGCACACCACCATGGTCAACGGCCTCGGCGTCCTCGGCTGGGGCGTCGGCGGCATCGAGGCCGAGGCCGCGATGCTCGGCCAGCCGGTCTCCATGCTGATCCCGCGCGTCGTCGGCTTCAAGCTCACCGGTGAGCTGCAGCCCGGCACCACCGCCACCGACCTGGTGCTCACGATCACCGAGATGCTGCGCAAGCACGGCGTCGTCGGCAAGTTCGTGGAGTTCTACGGCGAGGGCGTCGCCGCCACCTCGCTGGCCAACCGCGCCACCATCGGCAACATGTCGCCGGAGTTCGGCTCCACCGCCGCGATCTTCCCGATCGACG
This sequence comes from Streptomyces sp. NPDC093018, assembly GCF_040684035.1. Lineage (NCBI taxonomy): Bacteria > Bacillati > Actinomycetota > Actinomycetes > Kitasatosporales > Streptomycetaceae > Streptomyces > Streptomyces sp. NPDC093018. Next base: position 89,791 of record NZ_JBFBFF010000011.1, on the reverse strand, counting down.
ACGAGACCCTCAACTACCTGCGTCTGACCGGCCGTTCGGAGCAGCAGGTCGCGCTGGTCGAGTCGTACGCCAAGACCCAGGGCCTGTGGCTGGACCCGAAGGCCGAGCCGGACTTCTCCGAGAAGCTGGAGCTGGACCTCTCCACGGTCGTCCCCTCCATCGCCGGCCCGAAGCGCCCGCAGGACCGCATCGTCCTCGCGAACGCCGCCGAGCAGTTCAAGCAGGACGTCCTCAACTACGTGGACGTCGTGGACGAGGCGGGCCAGGAGTCCTTCCCGGCCTCCGACTCCCCGGCCGTCCGCCCGAACGGCGGTCCGTCCAACCCGGTCCAGGTCACCGCCCCCGACGGCTCGACCTACACGATCGACCACGGCGCGGTCACCGTCGCGGCCATCACCTCCTGCACCAACACGTCCAACCCGTACGTCATGATCGGCGCCGCCCTGGTCGCCAAGAAGGCCGTCGAGAAGGGCCTGTCCCGCAAGCCGTGGGTCAAGTCCACCCTCGCCCCGGGCTCGAAGGTCGTCACCGACTACTTCGACAAGGCCGGCCTCACGCCGTACCTGGACAAGCTGGGCTTCAACCTGGTCGGCTACGGCTGCACCACCTGCATCGGCAACTCCGGCCCGCTGCCGGAGGAGGTCTCCAAGGCGGTCAACGACCACGACCTCGCCGTCGTCTCGGTCCTCTCCGGCAACCGGAACTTCGAGGGCCGCATCAACCCCGACGTCAAGATGAACTACCTGGCGTCCCCGCCGCTGGTCGTCGCGTACTCCATCGCGGGCTCCATGAAGGTGGACATCACCCGTGACGCCCTGGGCACCGACCAGGACGGCAACCCGGTCTACCTGAAGGACATCTGGCCCTCCGAGGCCGAGGTGAACGAGGTCGTCGCCAGCGCCATCGGCGAGGACATGTTCAACAAGTCCTACCAGGACGTGTTCGCGGGCGACGCCCAGTGGCAGTCGCTCCCGGTCCCGACCGGCAACACCTTCGAGTGGGACGCCGAGTCCACCTACGTGCGCAAGCCCCCTTACTTCGAGGGCATGGGCATGGAGCCGGCCCCGGTCGCCGACATCACCGGCGCCCGCGTGCTGGCCAAGCTGGGCGACTCGGTCACCACCGACCACATCTCCCCGGCCGGTGCCATCAAGGCCGACACCCCGGCCGGCAAGTACCTCACCGAGCACGGTGTGGAGCGCCGCGACTTCAACAGCTACGGCTCGCGCCGCGGCAACCACGAGGTCATGATCCGCGGTACGTTCGCCAACATCCGCCTGCGCAACCAGATCGCGCCGGGCACCGAGGGCGGCTACACCCGCGACTTCACCCAGGCCGACGCGCCGGTGTCCTTCATCTACGACGCCTCGCAGAACTACCAGGCCGCCGGCACCCCGCTGGTCGTCCTGGCCGGCAAGGAGTACGGCTCCGGTTCGTCCCGTGACTGGGCGGCCAAGGGCACCGCGCTCCTCGGCGTCAAGGCCGTCATCGCCGAGTCGTACGAGCGCATCCACCGCTCGAACCTCATCGGCATGGGCGTCCTGCCGCTCCAGTTCCCCGAGGGCACCTCGGCCGAGTCCCTCGGTCTGACGGGCGAGGAGACCTTCTCCTTCGCCGGTGTCACCGAACTGAACAACGGCACCACCCCGCGCACGGTCAAGGCCACCACCGACACGGGCGTCGAGTTCGACGCGGTCGTCCGCATCGACACCCCCGGTGAGGCCGACTACTACCGCAACGGCGGCATCATGCAGTATGTGCTGCGCCAACTTGTCGGTTCTTGACCTGATGTGAACGAGCACCCTGCCCCTGCATCTCGCGTGTGGGGGCGGGGCGCTCGTGCGCGACGGGGCGGAAGGCGCGCCTGCGAGCATGATTGCACGCGATCTGTTCCCGGAGCGGAGCTGCGCATCCTACGACGACGAAGTACCCGCACCTGGTACCAGGTGCGGGTACTTCTGTCCTTGCGGGCGTGTGGCGAACAAGCGCCTCTAGGGTGCGTATCGGGTCGTGATCAATGGATGGTCCGTGTGAGGTCTTTGATCCAGATCATCCAGGCGCGCAGGGTGGAGTCCGGCGAGGCAGCTGTCCGGGGTCTTGTCGTATCGGGTGGCGATGCCTCGCAAGGCCCTGAGCTTGTTGATCAGGCGCTCGATGGCGAGCCGACCGTCACGTTCCTCCTCGACCCCGCGGCGTGTTGATGGAGCTCGTGCATTACGTGTGTGATCGGGTCCTGTCGTTGGTCGAAGCGAAGCGACGGGCGCGCAGACTGGAGCTGACACGACAAGCCCTGGCGGAACACCATGCGCTGCCCGCCGAGGAAACCGCTCTATCGAGGGCCTCGGCAACGACGTGATCGAGCCGTCAGTGCCGATCATCCGCTCCCATAAGCCTCGTCTGCACCAACAGGTTCCCCCGCCTCCGCGCGACGAAGATTCCCCGCCCCGCCGGCATGGGACGCAGGCGTGCGTTGCCGAGGATGTCGCCCTCGTTCGGGTCGCCGGAGAGTACGACGCCCTGTGCGCCCAGTTCCTTGATGCGCTGAATGAAGGGTTCGTAGGAGGAGCGGCTGGCGCCTGCATTGTTGCGGGTGATGATGAAGCGGATGCCGCACGTCGCGGGCGAATGGGAGGAGTTTGGTGAGAGGGGCGAGGGGGTTGCCGCTGGAGGTCGACACGAGGTCGTAGTCGTCGACGACCACATAGATCGTGGGGCCGCTGCACCAGTTGCGTGCCCACGTCCATGCCCTGGCCGACCTCATCCTGCGCCGCGCACCCCCGCCCGACGTCACAGCCGACCAGTTGCGGGTGGTCCATGGCGTTGGACATGGGCACGTACTCGGCCAGGTGGGACGGCGGGGCCGCGTCCAGGAGGGCCGACCTGCACAGCGACACAAGAGCGGCAGGCTCCTCGTACGAGGGTCCCTGCGATACGACCAAGAAACTACAAGACCGTCAGGCCGCCGAGATCACCCGGCCCCGCCACAGGTCAGCACCATCCGATAATGGACACGCCTCCGTGCTGCTCACCAGCTCCTTATTCGGTGGCTCCCCCTGCGAGTTGGATGCGGTTGAGCAGCTCGCGGGAGCGCACCGCGGCGGGGTGTTCCGGAGGAAGTTCACTCACAAGACTGCGCAGCAAGTCTGCCGCCTTGCTCGCGCGATGCAGTGCCAGCAGAAGGTCAGCGATTTTCTGCCGAAGCGTGACGGCCTCGGCGTGGGGGGCGTCTGGCAGCAGAAAGCGGTACTCCTCCAGTGCCTGTTCGTGCTCGCCGAGTGTGGCCAGGCACAGCGCGATGTGCCAGCGATATTCACGGACGTCACTGCCGTCCGTAGCTTCGGCTGCCAAATGCCGGAACGCACCGAGAGCACGGCGAAAATCCTCTCCTGCGAGCAGGACGCCCGCGTGGATGCGCCGAGTCTCCGACAAGCGCGGGTCGAGCGGGTCGGCTTGGTCGAGCAACTCCTCCAGTACGTGAGCGGCCTGCGTGAAACGCCCTTCCTCGAACAGCTGCACCGCTTCCTCCTCCCCCTCCTGAACGAGCGCGTCAGACAGTGCGGCGGGCGGCGCGGGACGCGCCGGTGCAGGCACGGCGCGTACGGCTGGGCGGCCCTTGGGAGCGAGTGGGGTGCGATAGGGGAGGGTGGGATCTGCCAGGCCGGACGGGTCTCGCGGTGCGGTACCGGAGCCGGGTGACGGAAGGTGTGGGACAAGCCGGTCGTGCACGGCATGCGCATCAGCGGGGCGGTCGTCGGGATTCTTCTCCAGGAGGTCTAGGACGAGTCGTTCCAGCTCGACGGGCACGTCGGGGCGCACGGAACGCAGTGGTTCGGGGCTGTCGTGGACGTGCCGCAGCGCGGCATCGCCCGTCCCGCTGAACACCCTGCGCCCGGCGAGCATTTCGTGCAGGACACACCCCAGGGAGTAGAGGTCGCTGCGCGGGCTGACACCGACGCCGAGGAACTGCTCGGGGGCCATGTAGTCGCGGGTGCCGACCGGGCGGCCGGTCTCGGTCAGCTGGGCCGTGTCGGTTCCGAAGGCAGAGGCCACACCGAAGTCGAGGACCTTCACCGCCCCGCTGCCGTCGATCATGATGTTGCTCGGCTTCAGGTCCCGGTGGACGACGGGTACGGCGTGCGCGTGTGACAGCACGGAGCAGACCTGCGCGGCTACGGCGACCGCCCACTCGACGGGCAGGGGGCCTTGCTCGGCGAGGATGTCCCGCAGATCCATGCCCCGGATCAGCTGCATCACCACGTACAGTTCGGCGGCCTCGTCGGGCGAGTCGGCGCTCTGGTCGATGGCTGCGTCGTACACCGCGGGCACGCCCGGGTGCTCGATCCGTGCCGTTACACGGGCCTCCCGCCGGAACCGGCCCACCAGGATGGCGAGTTCGGCGGGTGTGCGAGCCTTCTCGACGCGGATTTGCTTAATGGCGACGGGCCGGTCGAGGACGATGTCATATCCCTCCCAGACCAGACCCATGCCGCCGGGCATCGGCAGCGCGCTCAACTCGTAGCGGTCGGAGATACGTCTGGTCCGGCCGATGGTCATGTGGTGGCGACCTCCCGATGTATGGGGCACCCAGTCCTTGGATGAGCGTACGTCAGGTCCACGCGGACACTGGCTCCTGCCCATGGTGAGCGAAAGGTGCCGGGCTACGCTGGCCCGGCGTGCACAAACGGGGTGGCAACGAGGAGCCGAGGAGAAGCGTGAGCGGTACGGGGCGGGGACCGTCGAGGACGACGCGTCAGGAGCTGCACCAGATCGAGGAGGGGCTCAAGCGGGGCTATCAGGGACTCATCGACGAGAGCGGTCTGGAACAGAAGTCGGGCCGCGACCTGGAGCGCGCATGGCTGTCGCGGGCAGTGGCAGCGACAGCGCTGCGCCGCAAGACCGGTCTGGACCACGAGACCTGCGCGAAGGCTGTCATCGACGGGTATGAGGACGGCGGGCTCGACGCGGTCGCGGTCACCGACGGAGCCCAGGTGTGGCTAGTCCAGGCCAAGTGGAACGACAAGGGGAACGCAGGCTTTAATCAGAATGCCGCCTTCGCCCTGATCCACGGGCTCAGCCTGTTGGAGCAGCGCAAGTTCGAGGTGTTCAATGACAAGCTGCGGCCCTTCACCGCACAACTGGACTCCGCGCTGGCGGACGCCCGCCTGAAGATCCACCTCGTGATCGCACTCGTGGGGGACGACCCGCTCAGCAAGCACGCCACGGACGTCCTGGACCGCGCAGTCGAGGACCATCGCGGCCACGGCCCCATGCTCGACTATGAACTCCTGGGCACGGGTGAGCTGTTGCGCCAGCTCAAGGACGACCGGGCGCCCGTCCCGGTGGACGTCACCGTGAGAATGCAGAAGTGGATCAAGCGCGACACGCCGTTCACCGCCTTTCAGGGCACGGTAGCGGCTGGTGAGGTGGCCGAGTGGTATGACGGGCACGGTCCGCGCCTGTTCTCCCAGAACATCCGAAACTCCCTCGGCCTTACTACGATCAACTCCGGCATACAGAAGACACTCGCGGAAGAGCCCGAAAACTTCTGGTACTTCAACAACGGCATTACAGTGCTGTGCGACAGCATCGAAGAGCGCTGGATCGGCCGCCGTCGCCCTGATGAGCCGGTAGAGCTCATCTTGGGGAACGTCAGCGTCGTCAACGGCGCTCAGACCGTCACCTCGATACACGAGGCACGGAGCCTGACACCAGACACTGTCGAAGATGCAGATGTCAGCGTCCGAGTGATCGCCTTGGGCGACCTCGGCGACGAGCGGGTCACCTACGCGAAACGCATCACGCAGACCACCAACACCCAGAACGACGTATCGCTACGGGACTTCATCGCCCTGGACGACACCCAGGCGCGAATCCGCGAGGACTTCGACCTGTCCCTCGGCAAGCAGTACGTGTACAAGCGTGGCGAGGCCGATCCGGCGCCGGAGGCGGGCTGTTCGGTGGCGCATGCCGCCGTCGCGCTGGCCTGTGCGCACCGCACGCCGGAACTGGCGGTTCGCGCCAAGAGGTCGACAGACCTGCTCTGGGAGAGCGGCCGGCTGGGCAACTACGCACGGCTGTTCGGCGAGGAGCCGAGCGCCTTGCGTATCTGGCGCTGTGTCCTGGTCCACCGTGAGGTTGGCGAGGCGCTGGAGCGGCTGCACGAGCAGGTGCGCGGCCGGGCAGCCGACACGACGCTCCGCGGTGATCTGCTCGTCAGCCACCTGGTCTTCCAGCTCCTCGCCCCCGACATGGAGGACGTCGACGACCCACAGTTCGACCTCGTGCCCCTCGTCGCTCGCGTCCCGGACCTGGTCAGACCAGTCGTGGAGTGGCTCATCCACCAGATCGATACGGTCTACGGACCGCAGTCCTTCCTCACCAGTACCTTCACCAACGAGGACCGCTGCAAGGAACTCGTCGGCCTTGTCCTGCCGGTGGTGCGGGCCGGGGTGTCCGTCCCGGAGGTCCCCGACACCTACCAGCCACCCGCCCCGCAGCCCCGCCGCCGACGCCGCCCGAACGCGGTGCCGACCCTGGTGACCGCCCGCCTCCTGGCGGAGGGCACTCCGGTCCTGTACGTCCCGATGAACGCCCCGGAAGAGAAGGCCGTACGGGCCTGGCTGACCGGCGACCCTCGCAGAGAGCAGGCGAGTTGGACGAACGACCGCTCCAAGCCGCTGGTATGGGCCTACGACGGCAACCCCTACTCGGCGAGCGGCCTCGTCAACCGCATCTGGGAGCTGGCTGGCTGGGAACAGGCGCCGACTGCTGTGCAAGGACCGGCACGCTGGGTCGTCGGCGGCAAGAAGACTCTATGGGACATGGCCATGGAGTGGCTGGCCACTGAGGAGGAGACGGAGGGCTGAGAGCCACGCTCATCCTCGGGACGCTTGGCGCACATCGAGTTTCGCCCACGGTTTTGCCGACGGAACGGCGAGCTCAACCCGCAGCCGGCCGGTCGGCGCTTCGGCGAGGGGGAGCCCCCGGCCCGAATCGTCGTACTGACCGGCCGACCGGGCCCGCAGCTCGCTGTGGACCCGGCGTCCCGGACGGTGCTCGCCTGATACATGGCTCCGGTTGAGCACCGAAGGGCGCGAACGGTACGCGTGGAAGGGGCGGCTTCTGGCGGGCGTTGTCTGGTAGCCGCCCCTTCGCCATACGCCCGCAGTGGGCTCAGCGGGTGTCGGGGAGGTTGTGGCGGCGCCGGATCAGACGGTACGCGGCAGTGCGGGCCTCCTGGAGGAGCTGCCCCTGGAACTCCGCGTCGGAGAAGTAGCGTTCGGTGAACTTGGTGTCCGCCTCAGCCCGTTCGATCATGATGTCACGGAACCTCTTGTTGAAGGGGTGCTCGAAGTCTCCTTCGTTGCGGGCGGCGACGGCGGCGTCCTCCAGGTCCGGATCTTCCGCGGCGGCGACGATGCGCTCCTCGTACATCACACGGTCGGCTTCGCTCAGCCCGAGGCCATAGCGGACGTTGAACTCCTCAATGAGCTCGGAAAGGAGGATCTTGTCCGGGTCTCGGTGGCTGCCCGCGCCTTCGGCACCGTACGGGGCGAGGTCCTCGACGTCGTCGTCGGTGAGGCTGATGTCGTAGTCGCCGACCTTGGTAACCCGCATGTGTGTGAGGTCCATCTCCCCAATGTCGAGGGAGGGGTCGTACGGGGGTGGGGGCAGGATGTTGGCGAGGTGTTTGCCGTAGAGGTAGAGGCGTTCGAGGCCGATGTCGACGCGCGGCATGAGCTGGGACAGGAAGCCGTACTGGCGTAGGAAGCCGCGCAGGTCGGCGCGGAACTCCTCGGCGGCATCCCTGTCCTGTTCCTGGCGCTCGACGAAGCGAGCGCGGGCGGCGTCGGTGTGGCGGTAGAGACCAGCGTGGGCCTTTTCCCAGCGGCGGGCGCCGGGCTCACCGACGGAGGCGGACCCGTCGGCGGCCTGCGCGGCGGCCAGGGCGCGGACGAAGGCGTCCATTTCGTCCTCGTACAGCAACTGGTGGTCCGTCACCTCGCGTTGGGAGATGTACAGGAGGTTGACGTCGGCGGGTTCGGTGCGGGCCTCCTTGAAGTAGGGGGCGTACTCCTTCTTGATGTCTTCGGGGTCGTTGACGAAGTCCAGGACGAACAGATCCTCCTGGCTCTTGCGCGGGTGGGTGCGGTTGAGGCGGGAGAGGGTCTGGACGGCGGCGACGTCGGTCAGCAGCTTCTCGATGTACATGTGAGTGAGGAGCGGCTGGTCGAAACCGGTCTGGTACTTCTCCGCGACGACGAGCATGCGGTACTCGGTGCGCGGGGGCGCACCGCCAGGCTTTCCGGTGCGCAGGGCGGCGTAGCGGTCATCGGCGCGGGTGTAGGCGAAGGCGTCGGGGAGTTCCTTCTCGGAGACGCCGTTGAGCTCGGCCTCGGTGACCTTGACCTTGGTGACGACTCCGTCGATCTCCTTCTCCACCTCCAGCTCGCCGGAGAACGCGACGAGGACGCCGAGGTCCGCGCAGTCCAGGTCCTTGGTGGCCTGCACCAGATGCTCGTACATCTTGTACGCGGCCTGCCGGGACCGGGTGACGACCATCGCCTTGGCCCGCCCGCCGAGCCTGCGGCGCCCGTGCACGGCGAAGTGCTCGACGATGATCTCGGCATGCTGGGCGAGGGTGGTCGGGTTGAGATAGACGAACTTGGCGAGCTCACCCTTCGCCTTGTCCTCGTCCACCTCGATCTGCTCGGCACCGTCCTTGGCGACCCGCCAATGGGTCGTGTAGCGGGTGTAGTTGCGCAGGGGATCGAGGATGAAGCCCTCCTCGATGGCCTGCTTCATCGAATAGATGTGGAACCCGCGCTTGAGCTTGGAGTCCGGGTCGGTGACACCGAAGAGGTTGAGGGTCTTCTTCTTGGGCGTCGCGGTGAAGGCGAAGTACGACAGCATCGGGTGCATCTGGCGTGCGGCAGCGGAGGAGGTCAGGAACTCCTCCTCGTCCTTGCCGGCCTTCTCCTCCGCTCCGAGTCCGCGCAGCACCTTGCGCATCTTGGGCACGGAGCTGCCGGTCTGGCCGGAGTGGGCCTCGTCCACGATGATCGCGATCCGCTTGTCCTGCAGGCCGGTGACGCCTTCGAGGATGTGAGGGAAGGTCTGCGCCGTGACGATTATGATCTTCGTGCCGGTGTCACCGAGGGCTTGGGCAACCTGCTGTGACTTGGCGCCTTCGGTTCCCTTGACCCGGCGGACCACGCCCGGCGTGTGGTCGAACTGGTAGATGGTGTCCTGGAGCTGGTCGTCCAGGACGGTCCGGTCCGTGACGACAACGATCTTGTGGAAGACAGGCTTGTCGGCCTCGATACGCCCTTCGGCGACCGCCTTCGGATCGAGCGCGTCCGGCTCGGCGGAACCGTGCAGCACGGAGAGGTGGTGGGCGAGCCAGCCGATGGTGTTGGACTTGCCGGAACCGGCGGAGTGCTCGACGAGGTAGTTCTGGCCTGAGCCGTGGTATGCGGCGTGATTGGTGAGGCGGCGGACGGCATCCCACTGATGGTAGCGGGGGAAGATCAGGGTCCGGTTGTGCACGGACAAGCGACGCGGCCGCCCACTCTTCGCGGCGCCCTTCTTGTTCCTGGGGTCCTCGACGTGCAGGAACCGCTTGACGATCGCCATCCAGTTGTCCGGCTGCCAGACCTCCTCCCAGAGGTAGGCGGTGCGGTAGGCCGGTCCGTTCTCACTGTCGGGAAGGGGCGGGTTGCCTGCGCCTCCAGGATTGCCGGGCCCCTTCGATCCCTGGTTGAAGGGGAGGAAGAGCGTCTTCTCGCCCTGGAGGCGGGTGGTGAGAAAGATGAGCCTCTCGTCGACCGCGAAGTGGACAAGGGCCCGCTTGGCGAAGATCAGATCCTTCGGGTCACGAGTGGTGCGGTACTGGTGCTTCGCATCCTCGACGTTCTGGGGGTTTTGGGACGCCGAGCTCTTGAGCTCGGCCGTCGCGAGGGGAAGCCCGTTGAGGAACAGGACCAGGTCAAGTTCGCGGGTGTGGTCCGGCGCATAGCGCAGGCGGGGGGTCACCGTCAGGCGATTGCTCCGGTAGTTGTGGAACGCGTCCTCGGCGATGGCGTGCGCGGGCCGGAAGTAGGCGAGCTCGATGTGCAGGCCGCGGTCCTTGACGCCGTTGCGCAGCACGTCGAGCGTACCGCGCGCGTCGATTTCGCGGGCGAGCAGCTTGCCGAACTCACGCATGGCGATGCCGGCGGCCTCGGGACTCCCTGCCTCGCCGGTGAATTCCTTGAGCCGCTCCAGGGCGGCGGGCTGCGTGGTGCCAAGGAAGGTCCACAACTGGGCCGTGTCGAGACCGAGCTCGGGGTTGTAGGCGCCCTTCCCCCGCTCGCCTTCGTGCCAATCGGAGGTAGTGAGGGCTTCGACGATGGTCCGCTCGAAGGCGTACTCGCAATCCGGGCGGGGTTGTACGGGGGCGGCTCTACCAGGGGCATTGGCGAGGGTCACGGGGCCTCCACACCTCGGGCGGTGGTGATGTCGAGCTGGCCGGTTACTGCAGCGGTGATGAGGGCCTGGCGGCGTTCGGCGAGCAGAGCCGATTGGCGGGTGAGGACCTGGTATGCCTCGCGCGCGGACTCCTGTTGCTCCTGCACTCGTCTGACGAGATCCTGCTGCCTCTGGAGATTGGGCAACGGGACGGGAAAACTGAGGATCTTTCCGCTGTTCGTGGAAGCCAGGTTGGTCGTCTTAGTTCCGGTGCTTTCGAAGTAGAACCGTCCGTGGACCGTCTGGGTCATCAACGCCAGATAGTCCGGATCCAGCTTGTCTAGCTCGGGACGCAGAGCGAAGACATGGTTCTGGTGAAGGCAGTTGGCCAACTCGCCGCGCCACACCGTGCCACGGCCAAGCTTGTCGAGGTCCCCACCCTCGGTCATCAGGACATCGCCAGCACGTAGGGTGCTTCGCTTCGCCACGTGTTTGGGAACGGTGATTTCCGCGATGGAATCAAGCGCCAGGTGTCCGGCCTGAACATTCGCTACACGGAGATACGGCCGAGTTACATCGCTATCGGTTCGAGCACGTCCCTCGTCGACTGTGACACCGTTCTGCAGGCGACAGACGTAGCCAAGGCGCGTAAGGCGGGTGTCTTTGGGCATTGCGGGAAGCCAAGGGTACGGGTACTTGCCGAGTGGCTGTGTGAGCGTGCCCGGGATCAGGGTTTCACTGACGCTCGCGAAGGAGCGTTCTCCCAAAGCGTCCAGCTGGTCGCTGCGCGCACGAGTCAATTCGTCCAAGCGAGTCGTCTCGACATCGAGAAACTCGACGATGCGACGCTGTTCTGCCAGCGAAGGCAGTGGCACCCTGAGCTTTTCTACGTCTGGCATATAGATCGTCTTGTGAGTAGATCCGGCTGCGATCCGCTTGAGGTCCGGAGCCATCGCTCGCAGTGCGTGCAACAAAAAGCGGGGATCGAGCCGCGGCCCGCAAGTCCAGGTCACGAAGTCCTGACTTGTCGCCATTTCTTTCCCCATTATTGCCGAGAAGCCGACTGACGCGGTACGGGAAAGAATTACAGTGCCCGCAGGATGTCTGACTGCGGCGGAATTTGCCTCTCCGAGTTTGCTGATCTTCTCCTTCGTCTCCGTGATGACATCAACCTGGTTGCTACGCAACTGCCAAACGTCAGCCAAGGTAATCCACGGAATGGTGCAGTCCTGCCAATATTCAGGTTTGCTGCGGCTTGGCGTATGGCCGGACCCCAATCGTGCCACAAGGCGAATCGGTGCCGTGGGCCACTGGGAATTTGCAAGCCATGGAGCGATTTCGGTTACGCTCACTCCGTCACCTCCCGCAACAACCTCTGAACCTGCTCCTCCAGTCCATTCAGCTCCGCGTCGATCTCCGACAGCGGGCGCGGTGGCTCGTACACGTAGAAGTGACGGGTGAACGGAATCTCGTAGCCGATCTTCGTCTTCTCGTGGTCGATCCATGCGTCGGGCACGTACGGGAGCACCTCGTCTTTGAGGTACTGCTCCACGTCCCGATCCAACGGCACGTTCTCGTAGTCGCGCAGTTCCGGGTCCGGTTCCGGTTCGCCCTTCTTCATTTGGACCTCGCCCTCCGGATCGCGCACACCAATGACCTCGCGCAGCGCCTTCTGAAAGGAGGTGTTGCGGCTCCACGGAATGTGGGCCTCGGCGAGCGCCGCGTTGACCGCTGCCCAGGCTGCCTTCTTCCTCGACCATGTTTTCCCGAGAAGCGGCTTGAGAGCATCCGTGAAGTGCTCGACTCCGGCCTCCCCGAAGTGCTTGATCATGCCTCTCGACTCGCGGGCCTCCTCCAGCGTCTCCTCGGTCACCTCGAAGCGCAGCTTCAGCGGGCGTTCGACGGTGATGCGCCGGTAGCCGAAGTCGTCGTTGTCGAAGACCTTGACCTTGTCGTGGAACGCGTGGGAATCGTTCTCGGCGATCTCCAGGCCCTCGGCATACAGCTTCATCACATGCGTGATTTGCTCCTCGCTGATCACCTTCCGCTTGTCTCCGAGGGACTTGCGCATCTTGACCCACTGGTCGCGGGCGTCGACCAGCATGACCCTGCCCTTATGGGCCGGGGCCTTGCGGTTGCTGAGGATCCAGAAGTACGTGGAGATGCCGGTGTTGTAGAAGAGCTGGTCGGGGAGTGCGACCACAGCCTCCAGCCAGTCCTTCGTGAGGATCCAGCGGCGAATCTCGGACTCGCCGGACCCCGCTGCCCCGCTGAAGAGCGGCGAGCCGTTGAAGACGATGCCGATGCGACTGCCGCCGTCCTCCACAGGCCGCATCTTGGAGATCATGTGCTGGAGGAACAGAAGCGAGCCGTCGCTGATGCGCGGGGTGCCCGCGCCGAAGCGGCCTCGGTGGCCCAGGTTGTCCCGCTCGTCCTCGACCTCTTTCTGGACCTTCTTCCAGGCCACACCGAACGGCGGGTTGGAGAGCATGTAGTCGAAGCGGAGGTCCTCGAACTTGTCGTCGCTGAGGGTGTTACCCAGCTGAATGCGCTCGATGTCCTGGTTCTTGATCATCATGTCGGAGCGGCAGATCGCCCAGGACTCGGGGTTGAGCTCCTGCCCGAACACATACACGTCGGCTGTTGTGTTGTGCTCGTGGATCACGTCCTGACCCGCGTTGAGCATGCCGCCCGTGCCGCACGTCGGGTCGTAGATGGTGCGCGTGGCTCTGCCGACCTTGAGTTCACCGAGGTCCGGGGTGATGAGGAGGCGGGTGATCAGCTGGATGACTTCGCGCGGTGTGAAGTGCTCACCAGCCGTCTCGTTGGACTCCTCGGAGAATTTCCGGATGAGCTCCTCAAAGGCGTATCCCATGACGTGGTTGGAGACTGCCTTGGGGTGAAGGTTGTAACCCGCGAAAGCCGACACGACCTTGTGGAGCAGCTCCGTGTCCAACAGGTGCTGGATCTGCTCCTCAAAGCGGAACTTCTGGAACACGTCGTACGCATCCGGGGAGAATCCCTGGACGTACTTCGGCAGATCGGCCTTCTCGTCCTCGTGGGCGCCTGCGATAGAGGCGAGTGTGTGGAGCGTCGTGTTGTAGAAGGAGTGGCCGGACTTGGCCGGCAGGAACGGGTGAGGGTTTCTCCCCTTGTCCGTGAGGCGCTTGAACTCGGCGGCCACCTCTTTCCGTGTCGGCGCCAGCACGCATTCAAGGCGTCGCAGCACGGTGAACGGCAGGATCACCTTGCCGTAGTCCGAGCGCTTGTACTCGCCCCGCAGCAAGTCCGCCACCTCCCAGATGAGGTTCGCGAGCTTCGTCGCCTGTGCGTACTCCGCGGCTGCTTGCGCCTCCGGATCGGTCACCACGTCCGTACATCCTTACATTTCTTGGTAGCTGAGGTCAGGGGAACTCGGGGACACCGGCAAAGCCCAGGAGGCCGGTGGCGGCAAGAGCGGGGATTCACGGAGCAACGTCGGCTCGTGCACCCGCCGGTGCGTCGTGGGCCTCCCCACCGCCCCGGCCGCGTAGTGCCCCCGCCACCGCCTCCGTGGCGTCCCTGGCCAGATCCTGCCCCATTTCGTGCGCCGTGCGCAGGAGGCGGCTGAAGTCGGCCACGGTGCGGAACGCCGCGCCGTACGCGCGCTGCCGGTCAATGGGGAACAGGGGGACACGGACACGGCGCGGGTCCAGGCGGGTGTGGGAGCCGAGACTGCTGGTGGTGGACGCGGCCTGGTGCGCGCCTTCCACACTGGAGAGGAAGCCGGCCAGGTACCAGGGATCCAGGATGTCGGTGTTGGCCACGCGGATGTGGTGCAGGGTGGCCGCCGGGTAGGCATCCGCATCCTCGGCGGTGGCGACGCGGGCTACGACGTTGCGGGCGGCGACGGGCAGCAGGACGTCACCGACGCGCACCGGCTGGTGCTGGACGATGTCGTCGGGGGCCGGACCGACCTCGGACGGCGGCCGACCGGTCACGACGTCTCGCGCGGTGAGGAAGAGAGACTCCCCGGGGCCAAGGGTGGGGAGTGGAGCGGAGCCGGTCTGCCCACGGTGAACATCGGCGGCAGGACGGTGGCGCTCCGTGTGGGCGGGGCGGCGCAGCACCACGACGCCGCTCTTGGCCAGCTCGGCAAGGGTGGCGACGCGGACGCCCGCGCGCGCCGCCTCGGTCAGGTCCGGCAAGCCAGGGAGCGCGCCGACGGCGGGCAGCGCGGACCTGAGCGCGCGCAGGGTCTCGTCCACGGCCGTGCGGCCCGCGTCCAGAGTTTCGGCACTTACGCCGAGTGCGGCGGGCTGGGGTAGATGGCGGCGGGGGGTCAGGTCGACGTCGTCGTCGAGGAGATCCATCACGGGGACCAGTCGAGCCACGCCGGGGCGTTCCGGGAACGAGGAGGAGTCGTCTTCGGCCGCCGCCACGTACCGCGCCCAGAGATCCTGGATCAGCATGCGCGGGTCCTGCTCCTCCCCGCTGTCTGCCAACAGGATGCGGGCAGGCGGAAGTTCACCCTGTTCGGGCCGGCGCAGAACCCAGATCTGCAGGGCGAGCGCGTAATGGGCCGCATACCCGGCGGGAAGGGCAATCACCGCGCGTAGCGCTCCGCGACGCAGCAGTTCCTGGCGGATGCGGCGACCGGACGGACGGAGGGCGACCGCCGGGGGCAGGAGGAGGACCACGGGCGCGCCCGGAGCGGCATGGGTAAGGGCCTGCTGGATCCAGGCCAGTTCCGACTCACCGCGCGATGGGATGCCGTATTCCCAGCCCACATGGTCGACGAGCTCTTCGTGACCCCAGTTGCGGTCGGCGAATGGCGGGTGACCGACGACGGCCGCCGCGCGCCCGGGGCGGAACGCGGGGCGGCGCAGGAAATCACCGGTGTGCACGTCGAAGGACACGGCCGTCGCTGCCGGATCGGTGTTGCGGAAGGCTAGGCGGAGGGAGGAGAGGAGGGCAAGGGAGTGGCTGAGCTCCTGGCCCTGAACGGAGGTTGCACCCCCGTCGGCGGCGGCGAGGAGGAAGGTTCCGCTACCGCAGGAGGCGTCGAGAACCGCGCGCTCAGTGGGTGGCCCAGCGAGGGTAACCATCAGGTCGGCGAGTCCACGGGGGGTGGCAGTGAGGCCGGAGCGTGAGCCCTGGTGCAGAAAGCGTGCGCACAGGTCGTCGAAAGTGGCGCGCGCGCCGTCGGCTGCCGCGGCCTCGGTGGCGGTGGCCAGGAGGGCGAGCAGCCGGGTGCCGAGCTCGTACTGAAGGGAGCTGAGGAGTTCACCGAGACTGCCGACCGTGCCGCCGGGAGCCTCGGCGAAGGTGTGCTCGGCGCGCTCCATCAGCCGGACCAGGCCCGCCTTGTCTCGCGGGCTCTGCACGCCGGGATGGTGGTGGAGGTGGAACAGGAGCAGGCCGGTGAGGGCCAGGGCGTCCTCGGCGGCACTGCCGGCCCTTGCAGACTCGAAGCTCTGCCACAGCCGCTCGGCCACCGCGATACGCCGGGCCTTGCCCTGGCGCCCGAGCCACTCCTCGACCTCGGCGAGGTCGAATCGAGGGCTGCGGTCGGTGCCGCCCACGGGTTGGGGGAAGTCGTCGTGCCGCTTGCGCCAGTTGCTGACAGCGGTCGGTTTCACCTCGGCGAGCCGAGCGATGTCCGCCGCGGTCACCTCCACTCGGCCTGTCGTCATGCTCCTCGGCTCCTCGTCTTCCGGCAGCTCGGGGGGTGCGGTCGACCTTACGTGAATTCGAATGCGATGAACAGGATCACAGCAGCGCGATATCTAGATCACAAACATTGGTTGGCTATGTTCACACTCTCGCATGGTACGGTCTCACCACGGTCGCCTCAGGGGGCCGCAGTGACGGGTGGGGTGTGCCGTGGGCACCGCAGTTGCCGAGGGAGACGGACCGTGCAGGACACAGGCAGCGGCGGGGCAGCAATGCGGGAATGGCCACCCCCGGAGGGGATGACCGGCAGCGGCACGCTGATCCGGGTGCAGGCTTCGCACGCGGTGGACGAGCAGTACACCTGCCTGCGCTTCGCGGAGGGCAAGACGCGGCCGAACGCCTGGCCTGGCCGCCGCGTCGAGCGGCCGAAGCCGTACCTGGAGAACTTCGTCCTCGGCCTCGTCCTGGCCGCTGTGCGGCTCGTCGAGTGCGAGGGAATGGCCCCACAGGACGCCGTACGGCGGGCCGAAGACTCTGCCGGGCGTTCCCTCCACCGGGCCCAGCGCCGATTCCTGCGGCACGCCGTCGAGCGGTGGCTCGAACGCGACCGGCCCAAGGAGGCGCCGCCTGTGATTCCCGCTCCCGGCCCGTGGGTGCGGATGCGGGAGGTAGACGGGCGGACGTGGGAGCTGACCGGATGGGGGGCCTGCCACCACAACCCGGGACGGCGGCTTCGCGAGTTCTCCTTCCTTTGCTACGGCAGCGCCGACCCCCGGTCCGTCCCGAAGGACCGCATTGCGATTGCCGCCCTCGCCGCCGCCCTCGGGGAACCCGCACGGCAGGGCGCCAAGCCCTGGCACCCGTATCGGCTCCTCGGTGCCGAGCCCGTCGACCACGTTCGCGTGGCCCTCACCGGGCTGCACGACGGCTCGTACCGGCTTCTATTCGAGGGCGGGCCCGACCAGGTCCGCGCCTACTACGAACAGCATGCCGAAGCACGTGTCAAGGAGATCGTGGGCGGCGGCCCTGCAACGCCCGGCGGCAGCTGCGCGGGCTGCCGCCGGCTGGAGACCTGTGACGCTCCGATTCGTTTGCCCGGCTTGCTCGGCATTCCCGCCGGCCGAGGCCCCTTCCCGCTGCGGGAGCTGTCCGCCAGCCACCTGCGCTACTACCGCAAGTGTCCGCAGATGTACTTCTCCTACGCCCAGCACCTCCCCCGCACTCGCGAGTACTCCCCGGAGAACCAGCTCGGCAAGGCCGTCCACGCCCATCTGGAGGCCAACCACAGGAGTGGTCTCCTGACACCGTGTGGGGGCGCGGACATGCCCTGGGGTGACACCGCCTGGGGTGACGGGGAGCTGTGCATGACCGGCAAGTGGGCTCGCATCGGGTCCAGGATGCTCGCCCAGCACATCGATATGTGCCCGTTCCTCAACGACGGCGTCACGACCGTGCTGCCCGAGCCCCGGCGCGCCTTCTACGATCCGTACGCCCATGCCGTCCTGATCGTGAAACCGGACCTGCTCTACCTGGAGCATGGCTCGTGGGTGTGGCGCGAGACCAAGACCACGCAGAGCGCGGACGCCTGGATGGGCCGGGACCCCTTCACCACCGATCCGCAACTCGCCCTCGCCGCCGTCCTTCTTGCCGAAGGGGCCTTCGGCGGAGACCCGGCGGGCTCGCGGGTCGAGCTGGAGGTGTTGCGGCCGGACAGTGGCGACCCCTCGTACATCGAGCCGCGCAACGAGCCCGAGCGCGTCGAGGCCGCCCGTCGGATTGTGCGGGAGTACGTCGATGCGTGGCGCGGCGACGAGGTCTTCACGCCCAGCCCCGGCGCCCACTGCCGCACCTGCCCCGTTACCGAGTGGTGCGCGAGCGCCCCCGAGGAGGTGCGTCGTGGCCGCCGTTGAACCCCCGGACGTCGCAGGTGCCGAGTCCGAGCGGCTGCTGAGGCTGGTCGCCACCGCCTTGGTACGCCTGTCCCGGCTGCGCACGCCCGGCGATCCCGTCTACCCCGACGTCGTGCAGGCCGCCTACAACCATCTCGTCCTCGTCTGCCTGCGCACCGGGAGTCCGGCCCCCGGCAGTGTGCCGCAGCTCGCCCGGTGGGCGGCTGCACGCCCACTGGCAGACTGGTGGCCGTACCTCCTTGAAGACCAGCACATCGGTGACCTGCGGCTGGTCGATGCTGACACCGGCGCCCCAACCCAGGAGTGCCTGGAGTGGGCCGTCTTCGCGCCCGATCCGGCTGCCGAGCAGATCGAGAACGCACTGCTCAAAGAGGCGCTCACCCTGTGCCGGGCGGCCAAGGCTCCCGACTCCTACACCGCCTTCCGTAGGCTGCTCATCGAGCGCCCCGTCCTGACCGGTGTCGAACTCGCCCTGCTCAGCACCGACTTGGACCTGTCGCTGCTGCTCGACACCGTGAAGCGGTGCTACGAGCCGGTCACCGCCGCCTATGTCAGCCAGGGGCGGTGCACGCTGTGTGCCGGTTGCGGATGTCTGCTGGTGCCCTTGAGGGACGGCGGTTACGCCTGCACACTCGACCGCTGCCGCAGGAAGCCTGTGGTCGCCAAAGAACGCCTCGAGCCCGGGGCCGATGGCGGCCTGTACCTCCTCACCAGGCCGCTTCGCGTCTTCATCACCGGCCCCGGACTGGCCGAGACCGGCCTGGAACGGCGGCTTGTGGGACTCGGCCTCGACGTCGCGATGTGGCCCAACTTCGACGCGTACGACCTCCGTGTCGTCTTTCCCGACGGCCGGGCGTGGGGCATCGACGTCAAGGACCGCGCCAACCCCGCGCTGCTGGGCCGGACCACCACCGCCCTGCGCGGCGAACCGTCCCGCGACCGGGGACTGCTCGTCGTGCCCTCCTACAGGTTCAAGGAGCGGGACGGCTACCGCGAAGTCTTCCACCACCATCTGCCCGAGGGAGTGGAAGGCCAAGTCAGCCTGCTCACGGACGAGGAGGTCGTGCGGCAGGCGAAAAGCACCCTGGCCTGCAGCGTGCGGCGTACCGAGCCCGAAACCGCCCGACCGGCGCCCCGGACAGCGCGGAGGGTACAGCGAACGACACCGAAACCCCAGGAAGGGGAGCTCGATGCGTGACCGCAGTGGTTGGCACCGCGGGCTGACCGCCCCCTTGAAGGACGCATGGCAGGACGGACCCCGTTCCTTCAGCCCCGGCGATCTACTAGATGTGGAACTCGGCCTGTACCTCCTGGAGTCGGTCATGCCGGGCCGGGCCGCCATCGACACGTGGACACTCGTCAGTGGCTACCCGTTCGGGGAAGCGTTCGGCGACATCACCACCGACGCGCAGCGACTGCGCGTCCGGCGAGCCCGGCACTACCTGCTGCCTCTGCGCAGGCGCCGGGAATGGCTGCTCGCCCTCGAGTCCTACCTCGCCGTTCCCCAGGAACTGCGCGGGTACGATCTCGCATCCGCGGAGTCCGTGCCCGTGCGTCGCTCGCCCGCGCGGGCCGCACGCCGCTTCGAGCGGTACGAGAAGGTGCTCGGCGAGCCGCCCCCGTA
Organism: Streptomyces sp. NPDC093018; assembly: GCF_040684035.1. NCBI lineage: Bacteria > Bacillati > Actinomycetota > Actinomycetes > Kitasatosporales > Streptomycetaceae > Streptomyces > Streptomyces sp. NPDC093018. The sequence goes on along the minus strand of NZ_JBFBFF010000011.1, from coordinate 70,153 downwards.
CGCGCGCCACGGACTGCCGCACGCCCAGGCCGGAGACTACGTGTTCCCCGTGCGCGACCGCCGGTACGCCATCACCTTCACCGAGGACCTGCTTCCGGACGGACCGACGGCCGCACATGACCTCGATGCGCCGCTGCCCGGCAAGGGTGAGCCGATCACCGTCGAGTGGCGTGAACTGGAGGCCGCCGCGTGCCGTATGGACGCGATCGAGTCAAAGGCCTCGGACATTGGGCGTGGCCACTGGCTCCAGCGCCTGAGGCGCGTCGAGCTGTTCGTACGCGACGAGGGACAAGGGAAGTTCGAGCAGAGCGACACCCTGCGCATCGACCGGCTCCTCCACCTCGTCGGCATGGTCGGCGCCGGCAAGAGCACCCTGCGCGACATCCTCACCTTCTGGGCCGTCACCGAACGTGGGCTGCGGATCACCGTCGTCGTCGGCGATGTCGCCGAAGCCCTGTCCGTCACCGGACTCCTGGATCGCCTGGGCGTGCCGACCGCACCAGTACTCGGCCACTCCACGCGCGAGCGCCACATCCAGCGACTCCACCGGCGCATCGCGTCGAGCGGCACCCCAAGCCTGCTCACCCACTGGCACGACGGTTTCGACCACGTCAACAGCGCCTGCCCACTCGACGCCCTGCGCGGCATGGAGGCGGAGCGACCGCTGCGCGTCGGCGAGGCGCCGTGCGGAAACCTCTATGAGGTGCGCCGGACACCCACGGAGGCGGCGGACTCGCGGGAAGGGCTGTTCGGCGGGGAGGCTTCCGAGGCAGATCCCGATGATGATGGGGAGGCCCTCGACGGGGCAGCGGCCGCTGAACCCGCTGCGAGTGCCGCGTCCACGGACGACGAACGCCCGCGGCGTCACGGCTGCCCCCTGTGGTCCCGCTGCCCTCGCCATCACGCGGCCCGTCAGCTCGTCGACGCCCGGGTGTGGGTGGCCACTCCCGCGAGTCTCGTCCACACTGCCGTGCCCGAACAGCTTCAGCATCAGCGGCTGCGTTACCTCGAACTCGCATGTCGAATGAGCGACTTGGTCGTCGTGGACGAGGCGGACCGGGTGCAGATGCAGCTCGACACGGCGTTCGCCCCTGCCACGACTCTCGCCGGACGCGCCCCGAACTCGTGGATCGACGAGGTCGCTGCCCACGCCCTTGCCGAACTCGCCGGTCAGGCGCGACTTCAGCTCTCGGCACGGGACATCGACGACTGGACGAACGCTACTCACACTGTGCGCCACGCCACCGACCGGCTGTACTCGCGCCTCATCCAGAACCGCCCGCTGCGCCACTGGATCACCCAGGACTATTTCAGCGCGGTCACCCTCCACCAGTGGCTCATCAACGCTTGGTTCCCCGACCTTAAGGACGTGGACGAGAGCACTGTGTCCGAGGAGATGCCCGAGGCCCGGCGCCTTGCGCAGCGCGAGCGGATCGACGGCGTACTCAACCGCTTCCGTGACGATCCGCTCCAGCCCCGTACCGCCGGTTCCGAACCCGAAATGGACCCGGCGGAGACCGTGCTCGTCAACGAGCTCGTCCATCTCACCCTCGGTCTGCTGCACGCCCCTCACGGCTCCGACACCCGCACTCAGGTGCGGCCCGTGCTGGAGCGGCTCCTCAACGGCGCCGTACGACTGGACGACGGAACCGACCCCCACGTGCCCCGGTTCGAACTCACTTTGGTCCTCGCCGCTCTCCACCATCGGCTCAACTTCATGACCGGGCTCTGGCAGCGCGTCGAAGCGGCCCTCAACCTGGAGTCCGCCTCCAATGTGCTCTCCCGTCGCCCGCCCCGTGACTACGAGCCCGTGATGCCCGAGTCGCCCATGGGTAACGTCCTCGGCTTCCAGTTCCAGCTGGACGAGAGGAGAAAAGAGGGCGAGCAGAGTGGCGAATTGCGCTTCTTCCGCTGCAACGGTGTGGGACGCGAACTGCTGCTCGGTCTGTCCGACCTGCCAGCCGTCGACGGACGGCCCGGCCCGCATCTGATGCTGATGTCCGCCACCAGCTGGGCCGGGACCTCCAGCCGCTACCACGTGCACGCCGATGTCGATGCGGTGCTGCGCCCGCACAGGGAGGAGGTGTGCGCCATCCTCGACACCGAGTTCCGCAAGGAGTTCCTGTACTGGCCCGGAAGTACAAGACCACTGCGGCTGTCCGGCTGCGACCCGGAGGAACGCCCGGCCGCCCTCGTCCAGATGCTGCACCAGCTCGCCGAGCCCGACCGCGGCCTCATCGGCTCGGTCAGCGCCCTCCAGCAGGAACTCGACGACATCGAAGACCCCGAGAGGCGCCGCCTGCTGCTCCTCGTCGGCAGCTACGAGGAGGCCCGCAGGGCCGCCACGTACCTCAACTCGATCCCCGAATGGGCCGGTCGGGTCTCCCGGCTCGTCTCCGACGACGCCGACCTCGACACGGTTTGGAGCGCCCTGCCACGCACCGCCGAGGCGAAGGCCCTGCGCCGCGGCGACGTCGCGGGCTGGGCGGGCGGCGGCCAGGCCGATGGGGAACTCCTAGTCGCCCCGCTCCTCGCCGTCGAACGTGGCCACAACATCGTCGTCCCCGGAGGCAAGGCCGCCATCGGCACCGTCTACTTCCTGGCCCGCCCACACCCCCGCCCCGACGACATCGCACTCGCCGTGCAGGCCGTCAACGACTGGGCGGTACGGCAGACCCGCGGCCCGGGCGAGGGCCTGCGGCGCCTCGCCCGCCGGGAAGGCACCCCCGACCGAGCGGGGCTCGCCTTCCGGCGCGACGCCCGCCACGCCTGGAACCGCTTCCTGACCCGCCGACTGTCGTGGACTAGTCTCCCGAAGACCGAGAAGGAGTCGTTCACCTGGGACCAGCTGGTCGTGATCTGGCAGGTCATCGGCCGCCTCGTGCGGGGCGGAGTGCCCGCTCGCGTCGTATTCGTCGACGCTGCGTTCTCACCGCGCGAGGCTGGCCTCGCGGCCACCGATACCCCCGCCACCAGCCTGCTGGCGAGCATGCGCGTGCTCCTCGCCCCCTATTTCAGTATCGAATCCGCCGTGCCCGCGATCGATAAGTCCCTGGTCGAGGCCCTGTACGAGCCGCTGTACAAGGCACTGGCGGACATGGACTGAGGCACCCGCTGACACTCCCGCGCCGGCGCATCGACGCGCTCTAACGCATCGGAATGACACTCACTGACGCTTCTCACCGATCCGAACGGAGACCCACCCCGCCATGGCCTACGACCACATCCAGCCCGCCGCCTTCATCCCCACACCGGGCGGCGATCCCTTCCTCATGCCCCACTACGCACTCACCTTCCCCCGAGCCTGGCGGGACCCCCTCAAGGACCACTGGCAGCACGGTAAGCCCGAGCGGCGCGACCGCGGCAAGGTGTCGGTGCCCATCAAGCGGCTCAACCAGGTGATCGCAGCCGTCGCCCCCGACTTGGTGTCCGTCGCAAAAAGGGCCCCACTCGACGACGGCCGGCCCTGGCTGTACGCGAACGCCCCCTATCCCAAGGCGGTGATGAGCACCTTCATCCACGCCTGGCTGCGCGATCTGCAGCCGGGCCCCGAGGGACACGCCAAAGTCAAGGAAACCGCCTCCCTGCTGGGCATCGACGGCCTGGAGTGGGATCTCCTCAGCGTCAGCATGCTGGAGCAGACCGTCAGTGACGGCGGCACCGCCGTGCCCGCCGACCACCTGTGGCGGCTTCTGCCCGAGGTCCTCGCTGCCCGCATCGCACGACAGGAACCGGCCTATGAGCACTTCGGCGAGCGGCTCACGTTCCGGCAGGTCGCGATGGACGCAGGAGCCCCCGGGGCCGAGCTCGTCTCGTGGCCGCCGCTGGAGCACCCCACCGGACGTGGTGCGAAGGCCAAGGTGTGGAACTACTCCGCGTACATCCGGATCTGTCTGCGCACCGCTCCCTTCGACCCGACCCCCCGTATCCACCTCTCCACCGGTGTACGCCGATGGGTACGCGGTCCCGTTTGGCTCCCGCAGCGGGGAAGCGCCTCCGTCTACCTGCTGGCGGACCAGAGTCTTGTGCCCGACGGACCCGCCCCGGAACGGTTCGCGGTCGGCGGCCTGCGCTGGGTGCCCCAGACCGGGGGCTACGCGTGGGTTCAGGGCGGGCCGGAGGGGATGCTGAACCAGATCTCTGCCGTACCCCGCTTCCCCTCACCCGACCTCATGGCCAAGGAGCCGGAGACCTGGCTCACCAGCCGGGACGGCGTCACCGCTGCAGTGGTGCACCACACGATGATGGGACGACACGGGGTACAGGCCGGAATCGCGCCGCAGGAGCGACGGCGCCTGACGGAGTGGGCCACGGCGGCACTATCCCCCGAGTTCATGCGCGTCAGCACATCCCGGCGCAGCGAGATCCGGCGCCAGACCCCGCACAACGTGCTCGAGTCCACTGCCTCCGTGCCGAAGAAGGCCACCGACGAGGACAAGGCGAGGATCGACCGGGAGAACGCCGAGCGGCAGGCGCGCAACGCCGCCCGACGGCGCCCACTTCTCGCGCGCGCCGTCGGCTCCGCGGGGCTCACCGCCGTACTGCTGCACCAGACCGACACCATGCGCGACCACTTGGTCGCGGCTGCCGAGGAGAACCTGGGCCTCGCGCAGCACCGCACAGCCGGTGGCCCCGACCTGTGGCAGTGGGACCATCCCGACCTGACCGTGCGTCTCCACGTCCGGCAGGCCGGGGAACTGGTCGGCCCGCTGGGTGAGGGAAGCTTCCTGCGGCGCGGCGACGAATGGGACGCCGCCATGGATGCGCGACGGCGTGCGGTGCGGGACGCAATGCGCGCGTGGACGACCGATCTGGGCACGCACCCTCAGCTGGCATTCGTCGAGTTGGAGGGCAAGGACGGCTTCCGGCGCCGCACCAGCGACCCTAAGTCCGCGCTGCGTGTGGGGCTTGCTGACGCCGGCCTGGTCAGCCAGTTCTTGGACCTCCCGGACCCGGACGGCACCAAGCCAGAGGCTGTTTCGGACCCGCACCGGGCCAAGGCTGCCTGGGGCGATGGCCTGCGGCAGCTCGGGATGCGGTTCCTGCCCGAGCATTCACTCGGTGCGGCCATCCCGGAGGACCTGAACCAGCTCGCCTTCTGGCTCGTCAAGCGCAACGTCAGCCGCGACAACAAATACCCGCAGTTCACCCCGATCGCCGTACTCATCCGTCCTGGCCAGGACTGTGTGCTCGGCCGTACGGCGGCAACATCGGGCTGGGTGCCGTACCCCGAGTTGTTGCGCAGCCTTACCGGAGAGATCCGCGGCACAGATCTCAGGACGCGAAAGCAGCAGGAGGACGCAACCGCCCTGTTCGTCAAGCAGACGCTGTACAAGCTGCGCGGCGAGCCGACCCTTGTCCTCACCCACGCACAGAACACCCGCCAGCGCTGGCCGTGGTTGACCAACCCCGGGCTGGCCGTCGACCGCCTGAGCCTGGGCGCCGGACCACTTCAGCGGCTCGCTGCGCACGGCCGCCGCCTGCGGGTCGTCCGCATCGCGAGCCACGACCGGGAGGAGACACCGCAGTGGTGGGCACCCGACGGGGACGTGGGCGCCGGGGTTGCCAAGGGCCTGTGGCTGCCCGCTGACGCGCAGCCGGACAATCGGCTCTTCCAAAGCACCTCGGACAAGGCCAGCCAGCACGGACACCCCCGTGACATCAGCAAGTTCACCGAGCACCGGAACGCAGCCGGACGGTCCCTACGCATGCCAGGAACGCCGGCGTGGAATCCCGAAATCCTGGACCTCTGCATGGCAGCACTCCAACCAGGCGACGATCCGGAGCAGTGGGCCATGTACGTCCACCAGCAGCGTTTCCCGGACGACTATGCCAACGCGCTCCAGCTTCCACTAGCCCTGCACCTCGCTCGGCTCACCGCGAAGTACGCCGAGCCCATGGAGGACACGGAGCAGGCCGATCCGGGGACGGCCTCGATCGGGGCCACGCCCGAGCACGGCGAGGAGGACGAGTCGTTGGGCGAGGCGTAAGCAGTCGTCGTGGCCGGGTAGTGGTTGGACACACGGCGTGAGCCGTGGGGAGACCTGTCCTGTGCTGGCGCGATGACCCGATCATCTGTCTCGGTGGTTTTGAGGTTCCCCCGCTACGCTTTGCGGCTGCAGTGTTCCGGGCCACTGCCAACTACCGGTCCTGATGTTGCCTCCCCTCAGATTTCAGGAGAGCACCGGCGCGCACAAGGTCCTCCGGAGTGTGGACGGCGATCCCGTGATCGCTGACGGGGACTATCCATACTTGGTGCCCGTGTTCCAGGAGGCGGAGCATTTTGAATCGCCCCGGATAGGTACCCGCGCACTCTCACCAACTGATCACGTACACCATCACGCGGGACACCATCGGGCACGTCTGGCGCACGCACTCAGCGCCCTCGACTGGACTTCCGAATACGTTCCGAATACTATGGATCCATGACCACCGCAGTAGACCTCCCCGTGACGACTCGGCGCTCCTCGGACCTGAGCAAGCATTCCGCCGAGGTCTTCGCCGAGGCCGAGGACCACCCCGTGACGGTGACCCGGCGCGACGGCGAGGCTCTGGTCCTGATGTCGCAGCGCGAGGCCGAGGGTCGTGCCCGCTTGCTGAACTTTGCCGCGCAGCTCATCACCGTCACTCTCGACGACCGCGGCTCGCTCGCCGAGCGGATGTCCAAGGCCTTCCCTTGGATGCTCGCGCTGTCGCCGGCCGACCGGGAGTCCTGCGCGCAGGACCTCGTCGATGCGGCGCGCGCGTCGTTCTCCACCGATCAGCCGCACCTCGCGATCGCAGAGCTGACCTCCTGGAAGGAGACGGCCACCGCCGTCGCGGCCGGGCTCAGCAGCGGCAGCGCCGGTCTGGAGTGGCTCGACGACGATGAGACCGTGGAGCGTCCGTAGCCGTGGCGGCCGCCAGGAAGGGCGAGCTGGTTCCTCGCCCTCCGAAGAAGATCGAGTACGAGATCCGCTTCGCCACGGTCGACGCGCAGAAAGGATGGCGCGACCTCGTCGCGACGATCCGCAACCCCATGACGGAGACCTGGGACTTCCTCACGCGGACGCCAATGGCCACGACACCGACGAACTATCGGCTCAAGGGTGAGCTCGGCGTCATCGAGCGTGGCGGCGCTACCCGTGAGCGGTGGCAGCACAAACCGACTGCGAAGGGCACGGCGCGCATCTGGTTCTACGTCCACGAGCGCACGGTCTTCCTGGAGCAGGTGCACACGAGCCACCCGAACGAGACGAAGTAGGCGGGCTTCGCAGCGTCATACATCGTCGGTGAGCGCGCATCCGATGAGGATGATCGCCGTGTGGCTGCCGCGACCGGGGACTTTGACTTCACTCGAGGGCGGCGCGGCCTTGGGAAAGGTCGACTCGATCTCCCCGATCACAGCGAGGAGGGGAAGTCTCTGCGTGAAGCGGCTTTGTCGTTGACTGCAGCGGCGACGCTCGCCAGGGTCTCGAGGCCAGGGCGACGCCGAGGTGCTGGGCGGAGGTGAGCAGCGCCGAGGCGATCTCCGGTTGTCGTGGTCCACTCCATAGCCTACGGCCTGGTCCGGGCGATGACGCCGGTCCCGAAGCCGAAGTCGATCACCAGCATCGCCGGTGCCATCTCGGTCCAGTAGTCCGTCTCGGTCACGATCAGGGAGGACCGGACCAGCGGGCTCACGCTGCAGCATTGGGTGAGCACGAATGCGAGAGGAGCGTGACCGCACCCCGTGCCGCCGGTGCCGAGTACCGCCCCTGCGGCCCGTCATCTGTCCGGTGTGGCGCTCCGCGTGCACGATGTGCACCGGCCTCGCAGCCTGCCTGGCGCAGGATGGTGACGATCAGGTCGACTTGCGCCTGTGACAGAGGAGGCGCGCCCTCGGCCTTCGCGGCTACCGCCTTCCGGAGGTCCTCGAGCACGGCCGGAGAGGCGGGGTGGTGCGGCCATCGTGTTCGCGAGGCGCTCTGATTGTCGGCGTGCTCTATGCTCACGGTCGTGCGTGCCGAGGGTCGAACTGACCGTGGTGCATCGCTGCTGTTCTCGGCTGTGTTGCCTGCTGCAGCTGATGGACCCAGCAATTGCCCTATTTCAACCAGGTCCATCTGCCGCAGGTGCATCGGCGCCTCACGCTGCCACCGGCGGTACGTGCGCGGCTGCTGCTGTTCCTGGGAGCGGACCAGGCCATTGCGGGACAGCATCCGGTGAACCGTTGTCCGCGACGGGGCCGACGCCAGCCCGCGGCCGGACAGCTCGTGGGAGATCCGGCGGGCACCCCACTGGGGATGCCGGCGGCGCAGCTCGCAGATCTCGGCCTCAACCTCGGCGGACAGGCGCGTGGGACTGCTCCGCGGCCGGCGGGAGCGATCCAGCAGACCGGGCATGCCCTCCTGCTCGAACCGCCGCCGCCAGCTGTGCAGTGTCTGGCGCGAGGTGCCGTACCGGGCCGCGACCTCACCAATCGCAGACCCGCCGAGCACTTCGCGGACAGCGCGGTAGCGGTACTCGGCCAACTGCTGTATGTCCATAACTCCGACGGAAGCACCCCTGCCGCACCGGCAGTTGGGGGATAGCGGACGTTCAGCCGAACGTGTCAACCATGTCCAGAGCACAAACGGTCAAGCATCTCCTGAGACCTCACACCGACAACAATCGCCAATGAAGCACGTTGACTCGCCGTGCTGCGCGTGTCGAGGTGCTGCGTTAGCGGTAGGAAAACTCGGCCAGATGCGCTCGCCACGCCCGGAAACCATGGTCATTGTGGCGATCTGATGCGAGGATCATTGCCAGAACGCCATAGTCCTCGAAATCCTGCAGAACTACCGTGTAACGGGAGCATGTCTCAGTACGTCCTGCGCAGCCTGATCCGCAAGTAAGCGATCAGTAACGGCAGTTGAGGGCCGCACCCCTGGTAACGGGGGTGCGGCCCTCTCTTCCGTCCATGTCTTTCCGACCTCAGATCTCATCGAACGAATCCAGCGTCAACTCCGCCCCGACCGGCGGAGCCCCCCGCAGCGCCATCTCCGCCCAGATCACCTTCCCCTGCGGCGAATACCTCGTCCCCCACCGCTCCGTCATCTGCTGGACCAGGAACAGTCCCCGGCCGCCCTCGTCCGTCGTCGCGGCGTACCGCAGATGCGGTGATGTGTTGCTTCCGTCGGCCACCTCGCAGATCAGCGCCCGGTCCCGGATCAGCCGCAGTCTGATCGGCTCGGAGCCGTACCGGATCGCGTTGGTCACCAGCTCGCTGAGCACCAGCTCCATGCCGAACGCCTGCTCGTCCAGCCCCCACTCCTCCAGCCGCTCCGTCACGGCCCGCCGCAGCCCCGCGACGGCGGACGGATCGGCCGGTACGTCCCACTCGGCCACCTGGTCCGAGGTGAGCGCCCGGGTCCGCGCCACCAGCAGCGCCACATCGTCCTTGGGCCCCTCCGGCAGCAGCTCCTCAAGGACCGCCCCGCAGCTCGCGTCCGGGGAGCGGTCGGGATGCCCGGCCAGCGCCCGCCGCAGCAGCTCCAGGCCCTCGTCCAGGTCGCGGGTACGGTCCTCGATCAGCCCGTCCGTGTACAGCACCAGCTGCGTCCCCTCGGCCAGCTCCAGCTCCGCCGTCTGGAACGGCATCCCCCCGAGGCCAAGCGGCGGACCGCCGGGCAGCTCCGGATAGGTGACGCTGCCGTCGGGATGCACCAGCGCGGGCGCCAGATGCCCGGCGCGGGCCATGGCGCACCGGCGCGTGATCGGGTCGTAGATCGCGTACAGACACGTGGCCCCCACGATCGCGTCCGAGTCCTCCCCGTCCCCCTCGTCCTGATCGATCCGTCCGACCAGGTCGTCCAGATGGCTGAGCAGCTCGTCCGGGGGCAGATCGAGGGTCGAGAAGTTGTGTACGGCGGTCCGCAGCCGGCCCATCGTGGCCGCGGCGTGCAGCCCGTGCCCGACGACGTCGCCGACCACCAGCGCCACCCGGCTGCCCGGCAGCGGGATCACGTCGAACCAGTCCCCGCTCACCCCCGACTGCGCCGGCAGATACCGGTAGGCCACGTCCAGGGCGCTCTGCTCGGGCAGGGCGCGCGGCAGCAGGCTGCGCTGGAGGGTGACCGCGAGGGTGTGCTCACGGGCGTAGCGGCGGGCGTTGTCGACGCTCACGGCGGCACGGGCCACCAGCTCGTCCGCGAGCGTCAGGTCCTCCTCGTCGAAGGGGTCCCGCTTGGCCCGGTAGAAGTTGGCGATGCCCAGCACCACCCCGCGGGCCCGGATCGGGGCCGAGATCAGCGACTGGATGCCGTATTCGAGGATGTTCTCGGTGCGCTGCGGGTCCTGCGCCCGCCAGTCCGTCGCCGCGGCCAGATCGGACACCAGTTCGGATTGGCCGGAGCCGTAGCCGCGCGCCTGGGGCGTGAACGGCTTGAAGTCGATCAGCCGGTCCTGCTCGTACAGCGGATGGTCGCCCCGGATGCCGTGCACGGCCATCCGGCGCAGGGTCGCCGCGGTGGGGGCCGGCTCCTCGCCGTGCAGGATGCCGTCGTCCAGGTCGACGGTGACGTAGTCCGCGAAGCGCGGTACGGCGATCCGTGCCAGCTCCTCCGCGGTGCGCCGCACGTCCAGGCTGGTGCCGACGCCGAGACCTGCGTCGTAGAGCAGCTTCAGCCGCTCCCTGGCGACCTCGGCACGCCCGGAGAGTGCCTGGAGCTCGGTGGTGTCCCGCAGGGTCACCACGGTGCCGCCAGGGGCGCCGCCGTGGTCGGTGGGGCGCTGGTTGACGGCGAGCAGCCGTTCCCCGGCGAACAGGACCTCGTCGGTGGCCTCGCGCCCGGAGGCCAGCAGCTCCACCGTCTCGGGGTCGAGTCCGGGCAGCTCGGACAGATGGCTGCCCTCGGCGTCGGGCGGCAGCCGCAGCAGGCGGCGGGCCTCGTCGTTGGCGAGCAGCAGCCGGCCGTCGTCACCGACGATGAGGACGCCCTCGCGCACCGAGTGCAGCACCGTGTCGTGGTGCTCGTACATCCGGGTCATCTCGTCGGGGGCGAGGCTGTGCGTCTGCCGCCGCAGCCGCCGCCCGACCAGCGCGGTGCCGCCGGTGGACACGACGAACGCGCCCGCCCCGGCGGTCAGGATGATCGGGATCTGCCGGTCCACCTCGCTGGTGACGTGCTTGACCTTGAGCCCGGCGGAGACCAGCGCGGTCACCTTGCCGTGCGCGTCCTCGATCGGCACGGTGGCCTGCATCTCGCGGCCCAGCGGACCGTGCACGCTCTCCGTGTACGTCTGCCCGGCGAGGGACGGCCCTATGGTGCCCACGAACCGCTGGCCGATCTTGCTCGGCATCGGGTGCGTATAGCGGATGCCGTGCGTGTCCATGACGACGATGAAGTCGACCCCGGCCGCCTTGCGCCCCGCCTCGGTCATCGGCTGGAGCACCTTGGAGGGCTGGGGGGCCGCCAGTGCCTGGAGGACCCCGGGGGAGTGGGCGAAGGTCTCCGCCACGGCGACGGAACGACGCCGGGCCTCGGCCGTGGTGTCCCGCTCGGACTGCAGATACAGGGCGAGGACGCCACTGAGCACCAGCAGCACCACGAGAGCCGCCTGGAGCAGGAAGACCTGCTTGGCGACGCTCCACTGCCTCCCGCCGATCACAGAGCGCCACAGCAGGCGTCTGAATCGAGCAACGGTGTCCGACATGCCGCATTTGTAGCACCGGGGTCCGCTGTGTGGCCATGGTCCGTCCATAGATTGGACAGGTGTTCTAGGGGGTGGAACCGCCGATGATCCGGCGCCGGTCCCTACAGTGCGTCCAGGCCCCGCTCATGGTTCTTGATCGCCTCGCGTACGGCGCCCACGAAGCCGGTCCAGAAGTGGTCGGCGTAGGGGGCGGCCGTGCTCGGGACGCCCGCGGTCGTCCGGCGCTTGGCCGCGCCGGAGAAGTCGCCGAACATCGCCTTGCGCAGCGCCGTGGATATCTCCAGCTGGGCGCCGCCGCCGGTACGGGTGCGGTTGACGATGTTGGCCGGGTCGTCGCCGTCGATGGTGGTCGAGGGGTCCGCGAGGACCACGGTGACGTTCCAGTCCGGGTTGGCCGCCGGGGACGTCAGCCCGTACTTCGTGAACGCCGCGAGCAGGTTCCGCTTCAGCCGCGCGTCCCGGCCCCCGATGATCACCTTCTTCACGGAGGTGTCGTCGAACCCGTGCAGCGACACGGCGTACAGATTGCCCGTGCAGACGGCCAGCGCGGCCGGGTCGTCGCAGTGCGTGGACGTCACATGCTGCGCGGCGGAGTTCGCCAGCGCCTCGAACATCCAGTAGTCCCGCTGCGGCTCTCCTTGTACGGCCGCGCCCGCCGGGTCGGTGTCCGCCTCGAACGGCGTGTACCCGGCGATCGCCATGCACAGCTCACTCGTACCGGCCTCGATCCCGCCCCCGTGCGGCGCGATCACCGCGGTACTGCCGAGCAGGCTGCTGGTGGCCCGGTCATTGTCCGTGATCTGCGCCGGCGCGCCGATCCGGAACCGGCGCACCCAGTCGACGCCCTCCCGGTCCGCGGTACGGGTGTACAGCTCCGTGTTGGACCCGTACTGGTCCGCCGCGGCCGCGGCGGGCGTGGCACCGGTACCGCGCACGACGGCGTCGACCGTGGGCAGCCCGGCGGCGAGCGCGGCGACGGAGGCGAGGACGGCGCGTCTGCTGTTCACCGGACCGAGGAGGTGAAGGCGGCCCAGGTGAGGGGGCTGACGTGGAGGGTGGGGGCGTGGGAGGGGTCCTGCTTGGAGTCACGGACGAGGATGGAGTGGGCGCAGGAGGCGACTTCGACGCACTGGCCGCCTTCGCTGCCGCTGTAGCTCGACTTGAACCACTGAAGTGCGGCGCTCATTGCTCTCCTAGTAGACGATCAAGCAGTTCTCTTGAGACCTCGACGGCGAGGACGGCGCGTCCGCTGTTCACCGGACCGAGGAGGTGAAGGCGGCCCAGGTGAGCGGGCTGACCCGGAGGGTGGGAGCGTGGGAGGGGTCCTGCTTCGAGTCACGGACGAGGATGGAGTGAGCGCAGGAGGCGACTTCGACGCACTGGCCGCCCTCGCTACTGCTGTGGCTCGACTTGCGCCAGGAGACAGCGACTTCGAGGCAGGCATCGCCTTCGTCGCTGCTGTACGTCGACTTGAACCACTGAAGTGCTTCCGTGCTCATTGCTCTCCTAGCAGACGGTCGAGCAAGCCCTTGGAGTACTGGATGTTCAGGGCCTGTGTCCGCAGCATTGCATACTTGCGTGCCAGCCGAGACACCCTTTCTGGGTCGGAGACCAACTGGCTCCCGCGCTGCGATTCGGTGTAGGCAAGCGTTTGGTGGTCCGGGGTTTCCAGGATGGCGAAGGGGCCCGCGACCCCCGCGTGCAGGGGGCTGTCCAGCGGTAGCACTTGGAGCGAGACGAAAGGCAGTTCGGCTACCTCGCGCAGATACCGCATCTGCTTCCTACGGATCTCCTCGGTGCCGATACGCAGCAGCAGTGCTGGCTCCCACACCACGAAGCTCAGCGTCGGCGGACACTTGCGCTTAAGGATCTCTTGGCGATCGAGCCGCAGCCGCAGCATCGTCTCCAGTTCCTCCGCCTCGTACGCGGGAACGCGATTTTGCAGAACCGTGCGCGCGTAAGCCTCAGTCTGAAGCAGGCCAGGCACAACCATCGCGTCGTACCACGACAGTGTGACGGCAACTTTCTCTTGATCCATGTACTCCTCGACCCAGAGCGGAAACTGGTCGATCTCCGGGAGGTTTGTTACCCCTGCCGCCAACGTCCCCTTGGTGTCCAGAAGTTCATCGCATCGCTCGGCGATGTCCAGCTTCAGTCGGCGTCGGCCCTGTTCGATCGACGCGATCGTCTCGTCGTTGACATTCAGCGCCGCGGCCAGTGCGGGTTGGCTCATACCCGCCGTCCGGCGCGCCGTGCCCAGTTGACGGCCGAGCATCTTCATGGCCGACTGGTTCTTCCTTCGTGCAGGCGTCATGACTGTTGAACTCCCCGTGCCGTCCGTACGCCACCCCGCACAATCCCGTACAAACAATCTGTACGGGATCGCTTACTGCCGCAGACTAGTCACGCTGCGCGACATTCGCCCCGTGAACGAGCAGATTGAACTCCTGCGTCAGCGCGACCAGTTCTACGCGCGGGCCCGCCGCTCCGTCCCCGCTGCCAGACGGTTCACGGAGTGGTCGTTGTCGTACTGGGGGCTGACCGAATGGGAGCGGAGCGCGGACGTATTGCTCTGTGTGAGCGAGTTGGCGACCAACGCGGTCGTGCACGGGGTCCCGCCGGGCCGGGGCTTCCTGCTGCGGCTGCGCTGGGACGGCACGGTCGTCCGGGTCGAGGTCCACGACAGCGGAACGGGCGTCCCGGCCGTCGCGCACCCCACCCTGGACGAGGGCGGCCGCGGCCTGCTGCTGATGTCGGCGCTGTCCGACAAGTGGGGCGTCGGGGAACGGAACCCGGGCAAGATCGTGTGGTGCGAGTTCGCCCTGATGTGAAGGGCCGTCACATGAAGGGCAGCGGGGTGGCCAGCAGCCAGTTGGCCGAGGCCGCCCCGCTCCCGCACGCCGTCGCCCAGCCCGCCCACTCCTTGCCGGAGAGGACGTGCGCCGCCCGCGCGGCCTCGGTGCCGAGGATCACCCCGAAGAAGACGGGCAGCCACAGATCGTCCCACGCGGTCTCGGGCCTGCCGATGAGCAGCCATCCCACCACGCCCGCGGCCAGTGCCGCGGCCACATGGGACCAGGAGGTCTCCTTCGGGGCGCCGGACGGGGTGCGCCGGCGCTGTACGGCGATGAGCGCGACCTCTATGAGGGCTGCGGCTATGGCGATCAACGGGAGCTTCCTGCGGGGGAGGTGGGAACGAAGTCGGCAAAAGGAATCATAAAGCACTCACTTTACCAACTCTTGGGGTACCGCCCGGACTGCCCGGATAGCCCGGTCGCCCGGACAGCGCGGAGCCCCGGGCGCCGCACTCGCACCCGGGGCCCCGCGCCGCCGCTCACCTCACCCCAGCAGCTCCACCTCCGCGAGCGTCGCCGAACCGCCCAGCACCAGCCGGTACTTGGCGTACGACCCCGGCGCCGCGATGGTGAACGCCCGGGTCTGCCGGTTCCACGGGAAGGTCTCCCCGGAGCGGTGGTCCAGCGTCCGCCAGGTCGTGCCGTCGGCCGAGCCCTGGAGGGTCCAGTCCGTCGGCGCGGTGGTGTGGTCCGCCGCCGACGTCAGCGTGTACTGCACCGGCTTCCCGGACCCGCTCACCGGCAGCTCGACGGAGGTGAACGTCTCGTCCGTCGCCGACGTGTTGTCGAACAGGGCGCCCTCCCCGCGCAGCAGGTCCGTCCGGGGCGCGGGCGCCTTGTCGCCTTGGGTGATCGAGACCGGCCCGGCGTTCTTCCCGGAGCCCCACGCCGAGGGCCGCGGCCCCATGGTGAACGTCAGCTCCCCGCCCTTGGCCAGCAGCGACTGCGGCAGTGAAGTGGACGTCCAGGGGCGGCCGTTGAAGGTCACGCTCTGCACGTACACGTTCTTCGCGCTGTTGCCCGGCGCCCGGACCACCAGATCACGGCCGTTCTCCAGATGCACGGTGACCTTCTTGAACAGCGGGGAGCCGATGGAGTAGTCGCCGCTGCCCATGACCAGGGGGTAGAAGCCGAGTGCGGAGAAGAGGAACCACCCCGACTGCTCGCCGTTGTCCTCGTCACCGTGATACCCCTGCCCGATCTCGCTGCCGAGGTAGAGCCGGGACAGGATCTGCCGCACCGTCGCCTGCGTCTTCCACGGCTGCCCCGCCGCGTCGTACATGTACGAGACGTGGTGCGCGACCTGGTTGGACTGCCCGAGCATGCCCATCCGCACGTCCCGCGCCTCGGTCATCTCATGGATGACCCCGCCGTAGGAGCCGACGAACTCGGGGGACGCGGTCTCCGGGGTGGCGAAGAACTGGTCGAGCTTGTCGGCGAGTTGACCCCGCCCGCCGTACAGATCGGCCAGGCCGCGGGTGTCCTGCGGTACGGAGAAGGCGTAGCCCCAGCCGTTGGTCTCCGTGTAGTCGTAACCCCACACCCGGGGGTCGTAACTCCCCGAATCCACCCGCCAGTTCCCCTTGGCGTCCTTGCCCTGGAAGAAACCGGCCTTCGGGTCGAAGAGATTCACGTAGTCACGGGCGCGGTTGAGGAAGTAGTCGGACTCCTCCTTGTAGTGCTTCTCGCCCGTCTCCTTGTACAGCGCCGCCCCCATCTGCGCGATGCCGTAGTCGTTGACGTACCCCTCCATCGCCCAGGACAGCCCCTCGGCGGTGTCGGTGCCGGTGTAGCCGAGGAAGGGGGACGTGCTCATACCCTTGCGGCCCACGCCCGAACTCGGCGGTACGACGGTCGCGTTCTTCAGCGCCGCCTCGTACGCCGCCTTCGCGTCGAACTTCACGCCCTTGACATAGGCGTCGGCGAACGCCACGTCCGAGGAGGTGCCGGTCATCAGGTCCGCGTAACCGGGGGAGGACCAGCGCGAGGTCCAGCCGCCGTCCTTGTACTGCTGCACGAACCCGTCGACCATCGCGCCCGCCTGAGAGGGCGTCAGGAACGAGTACGCCGGCCAGGTCGTCCGATAGGTGTCCCAGAAACCGTTGTTGACGTACACCGTGCCGTCCACGATCTTCGCGCCGGTGTGCGTCGGGGTGTCCTGGCTCTGCATCGGCGAGAACGGCGACGCGTACCGGTCCTTGCCGCCCACCTTCTCGTAGCCCGAGTTGGGGTACAGGTACAGCCGGTACATGCTGGAGTACAGCGTGGTCAGCTGGTCCGGCGTCGCGCCCTGCACCTCGACCTTGCCGAGCAGCTTGTCCCAGGTGCGCTGCGCCCGCGCCTTGACGGTGTCGAAGGACGTGCCGTCCGGGATCTCCTGGCGCAGATTGTCCTTCGCCTGCTCGACGCTGATCAGCGAGGTCGCGAGCCGCAGCGTGACCCGGTGGTCGGCGCCGGCCGCGAACCGCAGATAGCCCTTCACGCCGCTCGCCGAGCCGTCCGTGACCGGCTTGTCGAACACGCCGTACACGAACAGCCGGGTCGCGCCCGTCGACAGGCCCGACTTGACGTCCGAGTAGCCGGTGACGGTCCCGTGCTCCTTGTCCAGCGTCAGCCCCGCCTGCTCGGTGACATTGTCGAAGAGCACGCTCGCGTCGGAGCCCGGGTAGGTGAAGCGCATCACCGCCGCGTGGTCGGTCGGCGCCATCTCCGCCTTGAGCCCGTTCTCGAACCGTACGCCGTAGTAGTACGGCCGCGCCGTCTCGTTCTCGTGCCGGAACGCCAGCTCCCGCGCCTCCCGCCCGGTGTCCGGGGTGCCGGCCGCGGCCGACGGCATCACCTGGAAGGTCTGCCGGTCACCCATCCACGGGCTCGGCTCATGGCTCGCGCTGAACGCCTGGATCGTCGGCAGATTGGCGTCGTTGTTCGCATGTGCGTACTCGTAGAGCCAGCTCAGCGACGACGCGTTGGTCACCGGCGTCCAGAAGTTGAAACCGTGCGGCAGCGCGGTCGCCGGGAAGTTGTTGCCGCGCGAGAAACTGCCGCTGGAGTTGGTGCCGCGCGTGGTCAGCGCGTAGTCGGACAGATGCGCCTTCGGCTTCTCGGGCGCCACCGGCTTCAGCGACACATCGTCGATCCAGCCGCGGAACTTCGCCGGCCCGGTGGGGGAGTCGTACCCGACGAGAATCCGGTCGACCGTCCTGCCCGCCGCGACCGAGCCGATCCGCGCGACCACGTCGTTCCACTGATTGACGTACAGCGCCTTGGAGTCGCCCTGCCCGCGCGGCGACAGCCCGAACCCGTGCTGGTCCAGCGCACCGAGGTCACTGAGGTAGGTGCCGTCGGTGAAGGCGAGGTCCAGGGAGACGTTCGTGGCGTCGTAGTCCCGGTCGCCGTCGGCCATCGACGGGAAGATCCGGTACGACAACTGCGTGTCGCCACCGACCTTCACCTTGACGTCGAACACCTTGTCGTACGAGTACGCGCGTCCGCTCGCCGTGTGCCGCCCCGCGTACCGCAGCGCCCGCGTCCCGGTGAACCCGACCCGCGCCTTGGCCGTCGGCGAGGCGGTCGGGCCCTTGTCCACCAGCGTCAGCATGTCCTGCGGCACGGGTCCGCCGCCCCCGCCGGTGGAGAACTGCACATCGGCGAGCTGGAGGATGTCCGGCGCCCCGTTGTTCTTCGTCACCTCAAGCCGGAAGTGCTGGTACTCCGCCGCCTGCTGAAGGTCGTACGACCTGGTCTGGAACCGCTCCGAGAAGGTCTCGCCCGCCCGTGTGTCGAGGGTCTTCCAGTCCTTGCCGTCGGTGGAGCCGAGCAGTTTCCAGTCCCGCGGATCGCGTTCGGCGGCGTCGTTCGCCGAGGTCAGCGCGTACGTCCGCACCTCGACCGGCTTGTCCAGGTCGAACTCCGCCCAGCCGGTGGGCTGGAAGGTCAGCCACTTGGTGCCGGACTCGCCGTCGGCCAGGTTCTCCTTCACCTCGCCCGCGCCGGCGTTCTCGCCGCTCGCCCGGACCTCGGTGACATGGTCGTTCACATTGCCCGGTATGCCGGTGCTGTAGCCGCCGTCCACGCCCGAGGCGCGCGGGGTGCCGTCCGCGCCGGTGTCGACCGTGTTCAGCCAGTCCGGGGCGGGATCACCCGCCTCGAACGAGGATGCGAACTCCCGGTCCGCCACCGGGGCCTTGGCGGGCAGCGCGACCGCGGTGCCCTGCCCGCCCACGGCCATCACAAAGGCGGCCGTGAGCACGGCCGCCGGGCCCCATCTGTGCCGAGTTCTCCGCTGCATGTACGGATTTCCTCCCCGCGCCGTTGCCGACAACGTTGTCATAGGCGGTACACAGGAACCAAGTAGGTGGTCAAGTGATGGGTGATGTCAAGGGTGTTGGGCGTGTCATTCAGGGGTTGATGTCGCGCGGATTTCCCAGGGGCCGTACACAGGCCGCTCCCATGTCGGCGAGGTCTCAACTCGGAAAAGACCCACGGCCAACCCTGCATTCGATCTTGCTCCGCTGGCGGGAAGTGGACTATACCTGTCGGCGCCCGGTACAAGAGCAATCCCGGCAGTTCATGCACGTAGCACTTCCTGCACCACCCAGCTTGACCCGACCGCGGTGCCGGGCAGGATCCGGTTCACCGCCTGAGTCCTGGAGAAGGCGAGGACTTGAGCATGGGATCCACTGCGCATCACGATCGTGAGGGTGTCGGCCGCCGAGAACTGATCAGGCGGTCCGCCGCACTCGGCCTGGTCGCCGTTCCTGGGATGAGCCTGCTGTCCGCCTGCGCGAGCAGCGGCGGCGACGGCCAGAGCAAGGCGAAGGCCGGAAAGAAGACCGCCAAGAACCCGCTCGGCGTGAACGACAGCGCCAAGATGGAGTTCGTCCTCTTCGACGGCGGTTTCGGCAAGGAGTACGCGCAGGACGCGGTCAAGATCTACCAGAAGGACTTCCCCAAGGCCCAGGTGAAGTTCTCCGCCACCCAGAAGATCCAGTCCACGCTCCAGCCCCGCTTCAACGAGGGCAACCCGCCGGACCTCATCGACAACTCCGGCGCCGAGCAGATGGACATGGGCGTCCTGGTCGGCAAGAACCAGCTGGCCGACCTCACCCCGCTGCTCGACGCGCCGTCGTACGACGACCCGAGCAAGAAGGTCCGCGACACCCTGCGCCCCGGCATCGTGGAGATGGGCCAGTTCGACGGCAACCCGGTGTGGATCATGTACTACGCGTACACGGTCTACGGCGTCTGGTACTCGCAGAAGGCGCTGGACTCGCTGGACGCCGAGTACCCGAAGACCTGGGACGAGATGCTCCAGGTCTGCGCGAAGGCCAAGAAGAAGGGCATGGCGGGCTGGACGTACGCGGGCAAGTACCCGTACTACATCCCCTTCTCGCTCTACCCGATGATCGGCAAGGTCGGCGGCGTCGACGTCCTGAACGCCATCGACAACCTGGAGCCGAACGCCTGGAAGCACCCGGCCGTCAAGGCGTGTTTCGAGGCGTACTACGAGCTCTACCAGAAGGGCTACATCCTCAAGGGCACCCCGGGTCTCGACCACATCCAGTCGCAGACGGCGTGGGCCAAGGGCGAGGCCCTGTTCATCCCGAACGGCTCCTGGGTGGAGAACGAGTCGGCGAACGTCATCCCCAAGGACTTCGACCTCGCGGTCTCGGCGCCCTCCGGCATCGACAGCAGCGACAAGATGCCCTTCGGCACCATCTGGGCGTCCGGCGGTGAGCCGTTCATCGTGCCCTCCAAGGCGGCCAACCCCGAGGGCGGCATGGAGCAGCTGCGCATCATGCTCTCCGAGGCGTCCTCGAAGAACTTCACCTCCAAGGTGAAGTCGCTGTCCGCCTACAACGGCGGCACCGACGGCATCGAGCTGACCCCGGGCCTGAAGTCCGGCGTGGCGGCGCTGAAGCTGGCCGGCACCAATGTGGTGAACCCGCGCCTGCAGGACTGGTACGTCCAGTTGCAGAAGGAGAAGATCGGCGTGGGCGCCCTCGGCGAGATGATGGCGGGCCGGCTCACCCCGGCGGAGGCCATAAAGAAGATCCAGGGCTACGCCGACGAGGCGGCCAAGGACACCACCATCAAGCACTACAAGCACCAGTAACCAGCACCCCCGAGCGCACCGGAGTAACGATGCAGCACGGCAAGTACCGGTTCATCGTGGGGTTCCTGGTCGTACCCCTGGGACTGTACGCGCTGTTCGTGGTGTGGCCCTTCATCCAGTCCATCTACTACTCGTTCACGGACTGGACAGGGCTGAGCCCCGAATTCAAGATGGTCGGCCTCGACAATTACAAAAGGATGCTGCACGACGACGTCTTCTGGAAGTCGTTGCAGCACAGCCTGCTCTTCGCTCTGGTGCTGCCGATCGTGACGATCAGTCTGGCGCTTTTCTTCGCCTTCATGATCAATGTGGGCGGACGGCGCAGAAGGGGCGGCCCCGCGATCACAGGCGTGCGGGGCTCCTCCTTCTACAAGATCGTTTATTTCTTTCCGCAGGTCTTGTCCATCGCGATCGTCGCGCTCCTCTTCCAGTTCGCCTACAACCCGGACAGCGGAGCGATCAATTCGCTCCTGCGCGGGATCGGACTCGATCATGTGCAGCCGTTGTGGCTGGGTGATCCGAGCCTCGCCCTGTGGTGTGTGATGGCGGTGCTCGTCTGGTCCACCACCGGCTTCTTCGTGGTCCTCTTCTCCGCGGGCATGGCCTCGATCCCGGCCGAGCTGTACGAGGCCGCGCTGATCGACGGCGCGAGCCGCGCCACCACCTTCTTCCGCATCACCCTGCCCCTGCTGTGGGACACCGTGCAGTCCGGCTGGGTCTACATGGGCATCCTCGCGCTCGGCGCCGAGTCGTTCGCGGTCGTACAGATCATGACGACCGGTCCGGGCGGGCCCGACTACTCGACCACCGTGCTGGTCCTGTACGTGTACCAGAAGGCGTTCCGGGACGGTCAGGCCGCCTACGCCACCACCATCGGCGTCGCCCTGCTGGTCGTCACGCTCGCTTTCGCGGCGATCGTGATGCGGCTGGGCCGTCGCGAGCGGCTGGAGTTCTGAAGCGATGAAGACGACCGAGACCCCCGCCCCGCCGCCGGCCGAGCCCGGTGCGAGCGTCTCCAAGGTGGACGCGCCGGTTTCGAAGCCCGGCCGCCGCAAAAAGGAGGGGACCGTCCTCAACGTCTTCTCCCACGGCGTGCTGGTCATCTGGGCGATCATGGTGGTCACGCCGCTGCTGTGGGCGGTGATGACGTCCTTCAAGGACGACGGCTCCATCTTCGGCTCGCCCTGGGCGCTGCCGGACCGGCTGCACTTCGGGAACTGGGCGCGGGCCTGGACCGAGGCCAACATGAGCGGCTACTTCCTCAACACCGTCCTGGTGGTGGGCGGTTCACTCATCGGCACCCTGGTGCTCGGCTCGATGGCCGCCTATGTGCTCGCCCGGTTCGACTTCCCGGGCAACCGCTTCATCTACTACCTGTTCATCGGCGGCATGAGCTTCCCGATCATGCTGGCGCTGGTCCCGCTGTTCTACGTCGTGAACAACATGGGCCTGCTGAACACCATCCACGGGCTGATCCTGGTCTACATCGCGTACTCGCTGCCCTTCACCGTCTTCTTCCTCACGGCGTTCTTCCGCACCCTGCCGACCTCGGTGGCGGAAGCGGCGTTCGTGGACGGGGCTTCGCACACGCGTACGTTCTTCCAGATCATGCTGCCCATGGCCAAGCCCGGTCTGATCAGCGTGGGCATCTTCAACTTCCTGGGCCAGTGGAACCAGTACATGCTGCCCACGGTCCTCAACACCGACCCCGACAAGAAGGTGCTCACCCAGGGCCTGGTCCAGCTCGCGGTCAGCCAGGGCTACAAGGGCGACTGGTCGGGCCTGTTCGCGGGCCTGGTGATGGCCATGCTGCCGGTGCTCGGGGCGTACATCATCTTCCAGCGGCAGGTGGTGCAGGGGCTCACCGCGGGGGCGCTCAAGTAGCACCCTCGCCGAGCGTGGTCGCTCTCCGTAGTCGTACCGGCGCACGCCGTACCGGATCTCCGGGCGGCGTGCGCCGCTGTGGTGTACCCCGGATCTGGCTCAACCTCTTGACGTGAGTCACCCCGAACGGCTCAGCTTAGAGTTCACTAGTTGGACATACACGGGGCCTCGCCGAAGCGGCCCCGCGCTCAGGAGGTCGTCGTGGAGACTCCAGGGTCGCAGTCGTCACTGCACCGAGCCAACCTGGAGCGGGTGGTACGGGCCGTCCGGCTTGCCGGTTCGCTCACGCAGGCGGAGATCGCGCGGACGACCGGCCTGTCCGCCGCCACGGTCTCCAACATCGTGCGGGAGCTGAAGGACGGCGGGACGGTCGAGGTCACGCCCACCTCGGCGGGCGGGCGCCGGGCCCGCAGCGTCAGCCTCAGCGGCGACGCGGGCATTGTGATCGGCGTCGACTTCGGGCACCAGCATCTGCGGGTCGCGGTCGGCAACCTCGCCCACCAGGTGCTGGCCGAGGAGGCCGAGCCGCTGGACGTGGACGCCTCCGCCGCCCAGGGCTTCGACCGGGCCGAGGAACTGGTCAGCAGGCTGATCGTGGCCACCGGCGTGGACCGCTCCAAGGTCGCGGGCGTGGGCCTCGGCGTGCCGGGCCCCATCGACCTGGAGTCCGGCACCCTCGGACACAGCGCCATCCTGCCCGGCTGGGGCGGCACCAAGCCCGCCGAGGAACTGGAACAACGCCTCGGCGTGCCCGTCCACGTGGACAACGACGCGAACCTCGGCGCCCTCGGCGAGCTGGTCTGGGGCAGCGGCAAGGGCGTGCGCGACCTCGCGTACATCAAGGTCGCCAGCGGCGTCGGCGCGGGCCTGGTCATCGACGGCAAGATCTACCGCGGGCCGGGCGGCACCGCGGGCGAGATCGGTCACATCACGCTGGACGAGTCGGGCCCGGTCTGCCGCTGCGGCAACCGCGGCTGCCTGGAGACCTTCGCGGCGGCCCGCTACGTCCTGCCGCTGCTCCAGCCCAGCCACGGCTCCGATCTGACCATGGAGGGCGTCGTACGGCTCGCCAGGGAGGGCGACCCGGGCTGCCGCCGGGTGGTCGCCGACGTCGGCCGCCACATCGGCAGCGGCGTGGCCAACCTCTGCAATCTTCTCAACCCCAGCCGAGTGGTCCTCGGCGGCGATCTCGCGGAGGCCGGCGAGCTGGTCCTCGGGCCCATCCGGGAGTCCGTCAGCCGCTACGCGATCCCGAGCGCCGCCCGCCAACTCACCGTGCTCCCCGGGGCACTTGGGGGCCGCGCCGAGGTGCTGGGCGCGCTCGCCCTGGCCCTGAGCGAGATGGGCGATTCGGCCCTTCTGGACGGATCCGCCACCGGTGCTCCGGCCGTGTCCGCACCTGCCTTCACTTAGAGAAGGAATGGCACCGTTGCCATCTCGTTAAGGATTTACTTCTTGACGTCGCACGTGTGGCCGAGTTGACTTCCAGCCACCTCGGCCGCAACGACGCGGCCTCGTCAGGGAGGTTTGAGAAGTGAACACGCGTATGCGTCGTGCGGCCTTCGCCGTTGCCG
Source organism: Streptomyces sp. NPDC093018 (assembly GCF_040684035.1). Taxonomy (NCBI): domain Bacteria; kingdom Bacillati; phylum Actinomycetota; class Actinomycetes; order Kitasatosporales; family Streptomycetaceae; genus Streptomyces; species Streptomyces sp. NPDC093018. Next base: position 46,070 of record NZ_JBFBFF010000011.1, on the reverse strand, counting down.
CTGGTGCCATGGCCGTCTCGCTCGCCGCCTGTGGCAGTGCCAAGGATTCGAAGGGCGACAGCTCTTCCTCCGCGTCCTCCGCCAAGAAGGGCGACAACATCAAGGTCGGTCTCCTGCTCCCGGAGAACAAGACCGCTCGTTACGAGAAGTTCGACCGCCCGCTGATCGAGAAGAAGATCAAGGAGCTGACGAACGGCAAGGCGACGATCGACTACAACAACGCCCGCCAGGACGCGAACCTGCAGGCCCAGCAGGTCGACACCATGATCACCAACAAGGTGGACGTCCTGATCGTGGACGCGGTCGACGCCAAGGCCATCCAGAACTCCGTCCAGAAGGCCGTGGACGCCGGCATCAAGGTCGTCGCCTACGACCGCCTCGCCGAGGGCCCGATCAGCGCCTACACCTCCTTCGACAACGAGAAGGTCGGCGAGACCCAGGGTCAGGCCCTGCTGACGGCGCTGGGCAGCAAGGCCACCAAGTCCTCCAAGATCGTCATGATCAACGGCTCGGTCACCGACCCGAACGCCGCCCAGTTCAAGGCGGGCGCGCACAAGGTCCTCAACGGCAAGGTGACGATTGCCAAGGAGTACGACACCAAGGAGTGGTCGCCGGACAACGCCAACTCCGAGATGGAGGCGGCGATCTCCGCGGTCGGCAAGGACAAGATCGCGGGCGTCTACTCCGCCAACGACGGCATGGCCGGCGGTATCATCACCGCCCTCAGCGCGGCCGGCCTCAAGGTCCCGGTCACGGGCCAGGACGCCGAGCTGGCCGGTGTGCAGCGCATCGTCGCCGGGACGCAGTACATGAGCGTCTACAAGCCGTACGCCCCCGAGGCCGACGCCGCCGCCGAGATGGCCGTCGCCCTCGCCCAGGGCAAGTCGCTGGACTCCGTCGCCAAGGACAAGGTCTCCAGCACCTCCCAGAAGGACGTCCCGTCGGTCCTCGTCCCGGTCACCGCGCTCACCAAGGACAACGTCAAGGACACCGTCATCAAGGACGGCGTCTACACGGTCGCCGACATCTGCACCTCGCAGTACAAGTCCGCCTGCGACAAGCTCGGCCTGAAGTAAGCCGCAGCAACACGCCTTCTTCCCCGGGGAGTTCACCCCCGTAACTCCCCGGGGAACCCCCTTCGTGAGGGGAGAGGGCGTCCCACTGTCCTCCGGCGCTCCGCGACACATACAGCCCCGCAAGCTCGGCGCGGGGCGCCGGACGGAACCCCCCCCAAACTCTCTGCACAACCTCCCGCCGGGTCAGGCGGCGAAGGAGATGGTTCACGTGTCCGCTACGCCCGTGCTGGCGTTGCGCGGGGTCTCCAAGCGGTTCGGTGCCGTCCAGGCGCTCACCGACGTAGAGCTTGAGGTCCACGCCGGTGAGGTGGTCGCCCTGGTGGGCGACAACGGCGCCGGAAAGTCCACACTGGTCAAGACGATCGCCGGTGTGCACCCGATCGACGAGGGTGTCATCGAGTGGGACGGCAAGCCCGTCTCCATCGGCCGGCCCCAAGACGCCCAGGCACTGGGTATCGCGACGGTCTACCAGGACCTCGCGCTGTGCGACAACATCGACGTCGTCGGCAACCTGTTCCTCGGCCGCGAGCTGAGCAAGTGGGGCGTGCTGGACGAGGTCGAGATGGAGCGTCGCTCCCGCGAGCTGCTCACCACGCTGTCGATCCGCATCCCCAGCGTCCGCATCCCGATCGCCTCCCTCTCCGGCGGTCAGCGCCAGGTGGTGGCCATCGCCCGTTCCATGCTCGGCGAGCCCAAGCTGGTCATCCTGGACGAGCCCACCGCGGCCCTCGGCGTCGAGCAGACCGCACAGGTGCTCGACCTGGTGGAGCGGCTGCGCGAGCGCGGCCACGCCGTCGTCCTCATCAGCCACAACATGGCGGACGTGAAGGCGGTGGCCGACAAGGTCGCCGTGCTGCGTCTCGGCCGTAACAACGGCGTGTTCGACGTCGCCTCGACCTCTCAGGAAGAGATCATCTCCGCCATCACCGGCGCCACCGACAACGCGGTGACCCGCCGTGCGGCGCGTAGCACCAAGGAGGTCCAGAAGTGAGCCTGGACAAGACCTCCACGCCTCCCGAGGACCACACTCCCCAGGACGCCGTAGTGGAGAACCCCGAGGCGGCGGCCGCCGCGGTCACCGCGGTCGACCCCCGCCTCCTCGTCCGCGAACAGGGCCTGATGGGCTACTGGAGCGAGTTCAAGCGCAAGATGAAGGCCGGCGAGCTGGGCTCCATGCCCGTCATCGTGGGCCTCGTGATCATCTGCGTGATCTTCCAGGTGCTGAACTCGAACTTCCTGTCCGCGCAGAACATCAACGACATCACGATCACGATGGTCGGCACCGGCATGATCTCGGTCGGCATCGTCTTCGTGCTGCTGCTCGGCGAGATCGACCTGTCCGTCGGCTCGGTCAGCGGCGCGGCCAGCGCCCTCGCGGCCGTCCTCGCGGTCAACCAGGGCTGGCCGGAGTGGGCGGCCGTGCTGCTCGCCATCGCCTCCGGTGCCGCCATCGGCGCGCTGCACGGCTTCTTCTTCGCGGTGCTCGGCGCGCCCGCCTTCGCCGTCACCCTGGCCGGTCTGCTGTTCTGGCTCGGCTTCATGCTGAAGGTGCTGGGCGCGGACGGCACGATCAACCTCGACTCGGACGGTCTGGTCGGCAAGCTCACCACGTACTACTTCTCGGACGTGGCCGCCGCGTACGGGCTCGCCGTGGTCGTGGTCGCCGTCTTCTTCTTCACCTCGTTCCTCGCCAACCGGCGCCGGGAGGCCGCGGGCGTCCCCTCCCGGCCGCTCAGCGACACGGTCCTGCGGACCGTTCTGCTGGCCGTGATCTCCTTCGCCGCGGCGTACATGTACAACCAGTACAAGGGCCTGCCGCTGGCCACCGTGATCTTCCTTGTGTTCCTGATCGGCTCGGACTTCGTACTGCGGCGCACCTCGTACGGCCGCAAGATCTTCGCGCTGGGCGGCAGCGTCGAGGCGTCCCGGCGCGCGGGTATCAACGTGACGGCGGTGCGCATCTCCGTCTTCGCGATCTCCGGTGGCTTCGCGGCGATCGGCGGCCTGTTCCTGGCGTCGAAGATCGCCTCGGCGAATCAGAGCGCCGGTACCGGTGACCTGCTCATGAACGCGATCGCGGCCGCTGTCATCGGTGGCACGTCGCTGTTCGGCGGCCGGGGACGTACCTGGAACGCCCTGCTGGGTGTGCTGGTGATCGTCTCGATCCAGTACGGGCTCCAGCTGGAGTCCATCGCGGAGCCGGTGAAGTACATGATCACCGCGGCCGTTCTGCTCACTACCGTTGTGATCGACTCGATCACGCGCAAGACGCAGAAGACGGCAGGCCGCGCCTGACCGGAATCGACGAGCAGCCCCCGTGCCATGAGGCCACGGGGGCTGCCTGTTTGTCACCTGAAACCGAATTGACACCCTATCGGGTTATTGGTGATACTTCCCGAACTTCATGATCATTTGTGGGTGCTCCCAGCCCACGCATCACGGGAGGGAAGACATGAAGAAAATGTTGGCTGCCCTTGTGTCGGCAGTCTTCTTCGCGACCACGTTCCTGGCGACGCCCGCGCTGGCGGCCCCAACGGCGGCCCCGCAGGCGCGTGCCTCGGCGCAGTCCACCGACCGTGTTCTGTACGACGTCGACTTCTTCGTCGGCGAGCGGGTGGGCGCGAAGGACGTGCGGAAGCTGAAGCTCAAGCCGAAGAAGGCGTGGGACGAGCTGCACCGCTGCTTCAACTGCAGCTTCCCGGTGGACGGCGCACCGAAGAAGTTCCCCTCGGAGAACCAGTACATCAAGCTGAAGGCCTGTGGTATCGGCCACTACGCGTGCAAGAACGCCCCGGTCCGCTACCAGAAGGACAAGAGCTATCCCTACGCCTGGTTCTTCTTCGCGCAGAAGGGGCACTTCGACGGCAAGGACTCGGCGGTCCGGTTCCGCTTCTACGACGACAAGCAGGGTTTCCTGCACCTGAAGGTGTACGCGCTCGTCACCCACCCCACCATCCCGGACGCGATCAACAAGGAGTTCGCCACCATGAAGTGGCGGGCCTTCGCCCACATCCTGGGCATGCACCTGGAATAGGGGGACCGCCGCGGAGCCGGATCTCGCCGGCTCCGCGGCCGACATCGCCTGATCAAATGATGCGGCTCTGCCACCTGGAGCACCGCGCACCATGCCGGAAAGTTAGACTCTGGCGAGCCCGGCAAGCTCGATCAGCTCTATTGCAAGGAGGCACGGGTGCCGCTGCTGACCCGCATCACGGGACCGCGCGATCTGGACCGGCTCAGCCTGGAGGAGCTGGACCAGCTGGCAGGGGAGATCAGGACCTTCCTCGTGGAGGAGGTCTCCAAGACCGGCGGACACCTCGGCCCGAACCTCGGCGTGGTCGAGCTCACCATCGCCCTGCACCGGGTGTTCGAGTCCCCCAAGGACAAGGTGCTCTTCGACACCGGCCACCAGTCCTATGTGCACAAGCTCCTCACCGGCCGGCAGGACTTCTCCCGGCTGAAGATGAAGGGCGGCCTCTCCGGCTACCCCGCACAGGCCGAGTCCGCGCACGACGTCATCGAGAACAGCCACGCCTCCACGGTGCTCGGCTGGGCCGACGGCATCGCCAAGGCCAACCAGCTCATGAAGCGCGACAGCCATGTCGCCGCCGTCATCGGTGACGGCGCGCTGACCGGCGGCATGGCCTGGGAGGCGCTCAACAACATCGCCGCCGCCAAGGACCGCCCGCTCGTCATCGTCGTCAACGACAACGAGCGGTCGTACGCCCCCACCATCGGCGGCCTCGCCAACCACCTGGCCACGCTGCGCACCACCGACGGCTACGAGCGCTTCCTCGCCCGCACCCGCGAGGTGCTGGAGAAGACCCCCGTCGTCGGCCGCCAGCTGTACGAGACCCTGCACGGCGCCAAGAAGGGCCTGAAGGACTTCATCGCCCCGCAGGGCATGTTCGAGGACCTGGGCCTGAAGTACGTCGGCCCGATCGACGGCCATGACATCGAGGCGCTGGAGTCCGCGCTGGCCCGCGCCAAGCGGTTCGGCGGCCCGGTCATCGTGCACTGCCTCACCGAGAAGGGCCGCGGCTACCAGCCCGCGCTCCAGGACGAGGCCGACCGCTTCCACGCCGTCGGCAAGATCCACCCCGACACCGGCCTGCCGATCGCCGCGTCCGGCGCCGACTGGACCTCCGTGTTCGGCGAGGAGATGGTCAAGCTCGGCGAGGAGCGCGAGGACCTCGTCGCCATCACCGCGGCCATGCTCCAGCCGGTGGGCCTCGACAAGTTCGCCAAACGCTTCCCCGAACGGGTGTACGACGTCGGGATCGCGGAGCAGCACGGCGCCGTCTCCGCCGCGGGCCTCGCCCACGCGGGCGTCCACCCCGTCTTCGCCGTCTACGCCACTTTCCTCAACCGCGCCTTCGACCAGGTCCTGATGGACGTGGCGCTGCACAAGTGCGGCGTCACCTTCGTGCTCGACCGGGCCGGCGTCACCGGCACCGACGGCGCCTCCCACAACGGCATGTGGGACATGTCGATCCTCCAGGTCGTCCCGGGCCTCAGGATGGCCGCGCCGCGCGACGCCGACCAGGTGCGCGCCCAGCTGCGCGAGGCCGTCGCCGTCGAGGACGCGCCGACCGTGGTGCGCTTCTCCAAGGGCGCGGTCGGCCCCGCCGTCCCCGCCGTCGGCCGGGTCGGCGGCATGGACGTACTGCGCGAGGCGGGCACCGAACGGCCCGACGTCCTCCTGGTCTCCGTCGGCGCCCTCGCCCCGATGTGCCTGGAGATCGCCGGCCTGCTCGACAAGCAGGGCATCTCCACCACCGTGGTCGACCCGCGCTGGGTCAAGCCCGTGGACGAGGCGATGGTCCCGCTGGCCGAGCGGCACCAGGTCGTCGTCACCGTCGAGGACAACAGCCGGGTCGGCGGCGTCGGCTCCACCATCGCGCAGGCGCTGCGCGACGCGGGCGTCGACGTGCCGCTGCGCGACTTCGGCATCCCGCCGCGCTTCCTCGACCACGCCTCGCGCGCCGAGGTGCTCACCGAGATCGGGCTCACCGCGCCCGACATCGCCCGCCAGGTGACCGGCCTGGTCGCCAAGCTGGACGGCCGGTTCGACCGTACGGCGGACCCGGTGGACTCCGTGGAAACCGCGCGCGACTAGGACCGGCGCTCTCAACCGGGCCGGTTCCGCCCCACCTTGCGGTGGCGGAACCGGCCCGCTTGCGTAAGCCTGCCTGTCACGGGGCACTCGCGTCCCGGTCCTCTCGATCAAGTCGACCAGGTCGAAGACGACAAGCGTGGGAGGCAGCAACGTGGGCAGCTCGCTCTTCCGGACGAAGAACGTCGAGCAATCGATCCGGGACACCGAGGAACCGGAGCATGCGCTCAAGAAGTCGCTCTCCGCGCTCGACCTGACCGTTTTCGGCGTCGGCGTGATCATTGGTACCGGTATCTTCGTTCTGACCGGGCAGGTCGCGAAGAACAACGCCGGACCCGCGGTCGCCCTCGCCTTCGTCGCCGCCGGTGTGGTCTGCGCCCTCGCCGCCCTGTGCTACGCCGAGTTCGCGTCCACGGTCCCGGTGGCGGGCTCGGCCTACACCTTCAGCTACGCGTCCCTGGGCGAGCTGCCCGCCTGGATCATCGGCTGGGACCTGGTCCTGGAGTTCGCGCTGGGCACCGCGGTGGTCGCGGTCGGCTGGTCCGGCTACATCCGCTCACTGCTGGACAACGCGGGCTGGCACCTGCCGGAATACCTCTCCGGACGCGACGGCGCCCACGGCTTCGGCTTCGACATCCTCGCCGCGCTCCTGGTGCTCGTCCTGACCGCGATCCTCGTCCTCGGCATGAAGCTCTCGGCCCGGATCACCTCGCTGGTCGTCGCGATCAAAGTGGCCGTCGTGCTCATTGTGATCATCGCCGGTGCGTTCTTCGTGCAGTCCCGCAACTACCACCCCTTCATCCCGCCGGCCCAGCCGGTGCCGGCCGGGGCCAGCCTCAAGGCGCCGCTGGTACAGCTGATGTTCGGCTGGGCGCCCGCCAACTTCGGCGTGATGGGCATCTTCACCGCCGCCTCGGTGGTGTTCTTCGCCTTCATCGGCTTCGACATCGTGGCCACCGCCGCCGAGGAGACCCGCAACCCGCAACGCGATGTGCCGCGCGGCATCCTCGGCTCGCTGATCATCTGCACCGTGCTCTATGTGGCCGTCTCCATCGTCGTCACCGGCATGCAGAACTACACCCAGCTGTCCGTGGACGCCCCGCTCGCCGACGCCTTCAAGTCCATCGGGCACCCCTGGTACGCGGGCGTGATCAGCTTCGGCGCCGCCATCGGACTGACCACCGTGTGCCTGATCCTGCTGCTCGGCCAGACCCGGGTGTTCTTCGCGATGAGCCGCGACGGGCTGCTGCCGCGCTTCTTCTCCCGGGTGCACCCCCGGTTCCGGACCCCGCACCGGCCGACCATCCTGCTCGGTGTGATCATCGCGATCGTCGCCGGTTTCACCAGCCTGAGCGAACTTGCCGAACTGGTCAATATCGGTACATTGTTCGCGTTCGTGGTCGTGGCGATCAGCGTGATCATCCTGCGCAAGACGCGCCCCGACCTGCCCCGCGCCTTCCGCACCCCCTGGGTTCCGGTCGTTCCGATCGTCTCCGTGTGCGCCACGCTCTGGCTGATGCTCAATCTGCCCGCCGAGACCTGGCTGCGGTTCGCCATCTGGATGGTGATCGGCTTCGCCGTCTACTTCCTCTACGGCCGCTCGCACAGCCGTCTCGCCCGCCCCGAGCAGCCGACGAAGCCGGAGCCCGCGCCGCCGGTCTCGTGACCGGCCCGCTGGCGCGGGGCCCCGCGCGACGGCCGCGACGGCCCGCTCAGCCGAGCACCGCGCGCGGCCCGGTCACCCCCGCCCCCAGCGCCGTCACCCGGCGCCGCAGCTCACGGTCCGCGGTGACGACCAGACAGGTACGGCCCGCCGCCTCCCCGGCCAGCTCCACGATCCGGTCGTCCCCGCTGCCCGGCGCCTCCGCCACCCGCACCCCCGGCACGGACGCCACCCCGCGCGCGGCGCCCTCGACCACCAGCACCAGTTCGAGCGGCCCGGGCAGCTCCGCCGTACCGGAGTCGGCGTACGCGACCAGGCGGTCGCGCAGCCGTTCGGCGGCCCCGCGCCGGTCGCGCCACCAGCCGTCGGGCACCGAGCCGACCACATTGGCGCCGTCGACGATGAGCAGAGGCAGATCGTTCGTCATGCCTGCCATGGTGCCCGCTCGCCGGGCGCACAGGGTCCCGGCTTAAAGTGGCCGGGTGAACGGAGACTGGCTCCTTCGCGGCCGAGACGGCCGGCTCAGCGTCTACCAGTCGTCGGGCGACGCCGTCCTGTGCCGGGCGGAAAGCGCCCCCGGCGGCCCCTGGACCGGTCCGCGCAAGGTCGGCGGCGAACAGAAACTGCATCCCGCCTGGGCCCTCGGCCAGGGCGCGGACGGCTACACCCACCTGGTGTCCTGGCGGCCCGCCGGCAAGGGCGAGTCGGGCCTCGTGCACTCCACCCACTACCGCGCCCACCTCGCCGCCCTGGACTGGAGCCCGGTCGGCCACCCCGACAAGAAGGGCGACCGCACCGGACAACCCGCTGTCGCCGTGGACGCCCAGGGCCGCGCCCATGTCTTCGTACGCAACAGGGGCGGCGGCATCAGCATGCTCGCGCAGAAGGAGAAGGGCGGCTGGGAGCCCTGGCGGGACCTCGGCGGCAAAGGCGTCCAGGACGGACTCGCAGCGGTGACGGGGGAGTCCGGCAGGGTCGAGCTGTACGCGGCGGGCCCCGAGGGCGTCCTGTACTGGCGTCAGGAGGCCCCCGGCGCCCAGCCGGTACTCCAGGAGCCCCTGAAGGCCCCGGTGCGCCCAGGGACCCTGTACGCCCTCGCCACGTCCGCCGAGAGCACGACGCTCTACTACACCGGCACCGACGGCGGACTGTGCGCCTGGCGGCCCGGCGGCGAACCGGTCACCCTGCTGACGGCCGCGGGCCACGGCCCGGTCAGCGCCGTCCGCTGCGACCTCGACGGCCACGACTGCACCCTGCTGGCCCAGCGCTCCGCCGCCGGCCGCGTCGCCTTCGCCGCCTACCCGACCGAACTGGAGTCCGCGGGCGCCTGGTGGACCGAGTCGGGCCCCCAGCTGACGGTGGACGCCCGGGTGTCCCTCACGACCGACGAGGACGACCGGGTGGTCGCGGCGACCCTCTCCCTGTCGATCGGCCAACTCCTCCTGACCCGCCGCAAGGCCGAACCGGGCCTCGCGCTGGAGGCGTGGCGGACCGTCTGAGTCCGTGGCCTGCGCGAGCCCGCCGCTGACGGAACCGTCCGCCGGACCGTTCCTTGACCCGGCCCCGGCTCGTTCCCCATCTGGCTGCCGCGTGCGCCGCGCGGCACCGGACGACGAAGGAACGACCGTCCGACTCGGTGGCTGATGAACCTGATCGGGCGATTGCCTGACAGGTGAGGGATGGGTCCGGTAGATGTGTGCGCGTGAATGACTCCACGCCCAGCGAGCCCACTTCCGAGGACGGCGAGCCCACCTCCTTCGTCGAGAAGACGAAGAACTGGTACGGGAAGCACAGGACGACGATCCGTGCCGCGTGTGGCGCAGTCTGCGGCGCGGCCGTGGTTGTCGCGGTCGTGGTCGCCCGGCAGGCCAGGGAGCAGAACACCACGGAGAACACCCGGGAGGCCGAGGACACCGGGTCGGCCGATGACTCGGTGGAGGAGGACGAGCGACGGACCTCCCCCGTCAGGCACTCGGTGGCCGGGCACACGAGGCGGCTCCCTGACGGCCGCGAAATCCCTGTGTCGGGTTATGAGCGGGGCGGCTCCTCGGAAGACGGGGATGAGAACGAGAACGAGGACGAGGACGAGGACCCAGGCGAAGCCGCAGCCTGAGCGCGGACGAATATCGCTGCGGCCCGTATTCCCATGCGGTGTCGGACGATGTCCTATAGAACATATTTACTACTGACGACCTGCGGTTTCACCCGCATCGGGTGAGTGACGGCGGGAAGCGCGGTCGATCTCGCAAGGTGCGGTGCCACTGGTAGTACGGCTCCCGGATATGCGTCCACCATCCTCGCTACGGGATGCGTGACGGGGGCCGTTTGGGCGGTTCGGCCCGTCGTCGACTCTCGATGCGGCCGCCGGGTGCCCGGACTATGACTGGTACAGGCGGAATCTGCGCCACTCCTACATTGGGCGGACAGCCCTGACCGGGCTGATTCGGTGGCCCTTTGGTCACCGAGTGCACGGTCGTCCTCGTCATGAGCCCGGCGCACCACGCTCCAGGCTCGGCGAGCGGACGCGGAGAGCGCCGCTGATCACTGCCGCCGACCGAGGTGGAATCGCCACGCAGGGCAGCGGGACCAGATCGGCAGGTCAGGGACGGTGGGTGTGTTCGTCGGCACGGACGACGGCGAGGAACGCGTAGGCGAGCATGGCAAGGGTGACCCAGCGGGTCCAGGAGGGGCCGCGGCAGACCCGGTCGGCACCATCACGCCCTACGAGTGCTCGGTGAGCAACTCCGCCAAGCGGTCGGCGAATTCGGTGAGCCAGTCCAGCCGTGGTCCGCTGCGGGCGACACGAAAACCGTGGCGGCGGCCCCAGAACGCAGTCTGGACGGCATGGAACTGGGCCCACCGCTGAACGCGCTCACGGTCGAGTTCCGCGGCCTCGGCGAAGACGTCCAAGGCGTGGTGGACAGCCTTACGCAGATCATCCGCTTCGAGAAGCGTCAGCGCGCGGGACTTCAGCAGTGTGCCGCCGTCGTAGGCAGGATCTCCCACGTACCCCTTGGGGTCGACCGCCAGCCACGGCTCCCGGGCGGCACGCAGGATGTTCCGGGCATGGAGGTCGCCGTGGATGAGGGTGTCCGGCTGTGCCCGACCCAGCTCCCGAACGGTCGCCACAGCGGCATCCAGCGCCTGACGCGGTAGTGCATGCGTCAGTTCCTTGGCGTCCTTGCACAGCTGCTCTTCCCAGGCATCGGCCTGCTCACGCAGCCGGGGCAGGCCGGGCGGAGCGGGAATGGCCAGGCGGCGATTGAGCCGCCCGGCGACCGTCACCACCTCGTCGCCGTCCTCGACCTCCGCCAGGGTCGACGGCTGAACCCGCTCCAGCAGCATCGCGAACCGCTCGTCGTCGCGCTCATGCAGCAGCACGGCGCCGCATCCGCCCCACGCAACGAACGCATCCGGCTCATGGACGTTGCCGGGATGCGGAAACGACACCTTCAGCACGGCGCTCTCCTCAACCCGCCGCCGTACCGGAACGATGACTCCGACGCCCCCGTGCATGACCGCGCCATCCGGCACGCACCCCCAGCGCCCCAGTAACTCCTCCACGATTCCGGGCAGTTCGGCGAGCCATGCCGCCCCGGCCTCCCCCTCGCGGTCGATGGTGCTCTGTGCGAATTCCTCTGGCATCGCGATCACCCCGGCACCCTACGCGCCAGCCCGCCCCAGCCATCAAGCCCAAGCCGGCCGCTGCTCGGCAGTCCGCGTCTACGGAGGTCGCGATCTACAGCTGGAGCACTGACCGAACTGCTGCACGCTCAGGCAGAGGAACGCAAAGCCACGTGCAGATTTGGCTTGGGACGTGCAGGGCCTACCTTCATAGGACTGCAACTTCGACTGAGCTGCGCCGGGCGGACGTACGGAAAGGGCCCCCGCCGAAGCGGGGGCCCTTCGTGTTCACGCTGCCGGGGTTACGCTGGGACGCTCGCCACGCCCGGGGACAGGAACGGCTTGCCGTTCACGCGCTCCGAGACGCCCTCGCGGTCCAGGTACGGCGTGATGCCGCCCAGGTGGAAGGGCCAGCCGGCGCCCGTGATCAGGCACAGGTCGATGTCCTGGGCCTCGGCGACGACGCCCTCGTCCAGCATCAGCCCGATCTCCTGCGCCACCGCGTCCAGGACGCGGTCGCGCACCTGCTCCTCGGTCAGGACGACATCGCCCTGCTTGAGGAGCGCCGCGACCTCGGGGTCCAGCTCCGGCTTGCCGCTGTCGTAGACGTAGAAGCCGCGCTTGCCGGCCTCGACCACGGCCTTCAGGTTCGGGGAGACCGTGAAGCGGTCCGGGAAGGCCCGGTTGAGGGTCTCCGAGACGTGCAGGCCGATCGCCGGGCCCACCAGTTCGAGCAGGACCAGCGGGGACATCGGCAGGCCCAGCGGCTCGACCGCCTTCTCCGCTACCTCGACCGGGGTGCCCTCGTCGATGACGTTCTGGATCTCGCCCATGAAGCGGGTCAGGATGCGGTTCACGACGAACGCCGGGGCGTCCTTGACCAGCACCGCGGTTTTCTTCAGCTTCTTGGCGACCGCGAAGGCGGTGGCCAGGGAGGCGTCGTCGGTCTGCTCGCCGCGCACGATCTCCAGCAGCGGCAGGATCGCGACCGGGTTGAAGAAGTGGAAGCCAACGACCCGCTCGGGGTGCTGGAGCTTGGCGGCCATCTCCGACACCGACAGCGAGGAGGTGTTGGTCGCGAGGACCGCGTGCGCCGGGGCGACGGCCTCGACCTCCGCGAACACCTTCTGCTTGACGCTCATCTCCTCGAACACGGCTTCGATGACGAAGTCCGCGTCCGCGAAGCCCTCGGCCTTGTCCAGGACGCCGGTGACCAGCGCCTTGAGGCGGTTGGCCTTGTCCTGGTGGATACGGCCCTTGCCGAGCAGCTTGTCGATCTCGGCGTGGACATAGCCCACACCCTTGTCGACGCGCTCCTGGTCGATGTCGGTCAGCACGACCGGCACCTCCAGGCGGCGCAGGAAGAGCAGCGCGAGCTGGCTGGCCATCAGACCGGCGCCGACGACGCCGACCTTGGTGACCGGGCGGGCCAGGCTCTTGTCCGGGGCGCCGACGGGGCGCTTGCCGCGCTTCTGCACCAGGTTGAACGAGTAGATGCCCGCGCGCAGTTCGCCGCCCATGATCAGGTCGGCGAGCGCCTGGTCCTCGGCGTCGTAACCCTGCTGGAGGTCACCGTTCCTGGCGGCCTCGATGATCTCCAGGGCGCGGTAGGCGGCCGGGGCCGCGCCGTGCACCTTGGAGTCGGCGATGAAGCGGCCCTTGGCGACGGCCTGGTCCCAGGCCTCGCCGCGGTCGATCTCCGGGCGCTCGACGGTGACGTCGCCCTTGAGGACCTTGGCGGTCCACAGCAGCGACTGCTCCAGGAAGTCGGCACCCTCGAACAGGGCGTCGGCGATGCCCAGTTCGAAGACCTGCTTGCCCTTGAGCTGCTTGTTCTGGTTCAGCGAGTTCTCGATGATGACCGAGACGGCCTTGTCGGCGCCGATCAGGTTCGGCAGCAGGGTGCAGCCGCCCCAGCCGGGGACCAGACCGAGGAAGACCTCGGGCAGCGAGAACGCCGGGATCGCCTTGGAGACGGTGCGGTAGGTGCAGTGCAGACCGACCTCCACACCGCCGCCCATGGCCGCGCCGTTGTAGTAGGCGAAGGTCGGCACGGCGAGGCCCGAGAGGCGCTTGAAGACCTCGTGGCCGCCCTTGCCGATGGCGAGCGCGTGCTCGTGCTCCTTCAGCAGCTCGACGCCCTTGAGGTCGGCGCCGACGGCGAAGATGAACGGCTTGCCGGTGATACCGATACCGGCGAGCGCGCCCTCGGCCGCCTCCTGCTCGACCTGGTCGATCGCCGCGTTCAGATTGGCGAGCGAGGCCGGTCCGAAGGTGGTCGGCTTGGTGTGGTCCAGGCCGTTGTCCAGCGTGATCAGCGCGAAGCGGCCGGCGCCGAAGGGGAGGTCGAAGTGGCGCACGTGCGCACTGGTGACGACCTCGTCGGGGAACAGGCCCGAAGCCTGCTTCAGAAGCTCGGTGGTGCTCACTTGTCCCCCTCGAAGTGCGGGTTCTCCCAGATGACCGTCGCGCCCATGCCGAAGCCGACGCACATGGTGGTCAGGCCGTAGCGGACGTGCGGCTGCTCCTCGAACTGGCGGGCCAGCTGCGTCATCAGACGGATGCCGGAGGAGGCGAGCGGGTGGCCGAAGGCGATGGCGCCGCCGTACTGGTTGACGCGCGCGTCGTCGTCCGCGATGCCGTAGTGCTCGAGGAAGGCCAGGACCTGGACGGCGAAGGCCTCGTTGATCTCGAACAGGCCGATGTCCGAGATGGACAGGCCCGCCTTGGCGAGCGCCTTCTCGGTGGCCGGGATCGGGCCGTAGCCCATGACCTCGGGCTCCACGCCGGCGAAGGCGTAGGAGACCAGGCGCATCTTGACCGGGAGGCCGTGCTCGCGGGCGAAGTCCTCGCTGGCGACGATCGACGCGGTGGCGCCGTCGTTCAGACCGGCCGAGTTACCGGCGGTGACGCGACCGTGGACGCGGAACGACGTCTTCAGGTTGGCGAGGCCCTCCAGGGTGGTCCCCGGGCGCATCGGCTCGTCGGCGGTGACCAGGCCCCAGCCGGTCTCGCCGCCGACGGGGGTGGTGCGGCGCACCGAGATCGGCACCAGGTCCTGCTGGATCTTGCCGTCGGCGTACGCCTTGGCGGCCTTCTCCTGCGAGCGCACCGCGTACTGGTCGGCACGCAGCTTGGTGAGGCTCGGGTAGCGGTCGTGCAGGTTCTCCGCGGTCATGCCCATGAACAGGGCCGACTCGTCCACCAGCTTCTCGCTGACGAAACGCGGGTTGGGGTCGACGGCCTCGCCCATGGGGTGGCGGCCCATGTGCTCGACACCACCGGCGATGACGGCGTCGTAGGCGCCGAAGGCGATGGAGCCGGCGACGGACGTCACGGCGGTCAGACCACCGGCGCACATGCGGTCGATGGAGTAACCCGGCACCGACTGCGGCAGACCGGCGAGGATGCCGGCGGTGCGGCCGAGGGTCAGACCCTGGTCGCCGATCTGCGTGGTCGCGGCGATGGCGACCTCGTCGATCTTCTTCGGGTCCAGGCCGGGGTTGCGGCGCAGCAGCTCCCGGATCGCCTTGACGACGAGGTCGTCGGCGCGAGTCTCGTGGTAGATGCCCTTCGGGCCCGCTTTGCCGAACGGGGTGCGGACGCCGTCGACGAAGACGACGTCCCTGACGGTACGAGGCACGATGGCTCTCCTCCATGGTGCGGGACGCTGAGCGCTTGCTTAAGCCCATGCTACTTGCGAGTAATGTAGTTGCCCAGCGTCAGGGGTGCCAGCGGCGAAGGTCACACCGGCGGGAGAGAGGGAGCCGTCCGGAGGTTGGCGCGATCTGTACGGCCCCGCAGCCCCGTCAGGGGGCGGAAAACGGCGCGAGCGGCCACGGTGGACTCGCGGCCGCTCGATCTCGATCTGTTCTACGGCGCTCAGGCGCCCTTTCCCGACAACGCGCCCACCAGTACCGGCGTCACCAGGTCCACCTGCCACGGACGCGCGCCGTACCCCGAGAGCGCCGTCGAGACGGATCCCGCGTCGACCGCGGCGGGCGGCTGCCAGCAGAGCCGGCGGACCGTGTCCGGGGAGATCAGGTTCTCCTGCGGCATGGACAGCTGCTCGGCCAGCGCCGTCACCGCGGCCCGCGCCGCGGACAGCCGCGCCGCCGCCGACGGGTCCTTGTCGGCCCACGCCCGGGGCGGGGGCGGACCGGTCACCGGCTGCCCCGGCTGCGGCAGCTCGGACTCCGGCAGCGCCTTCGCCCGGTCCACCGCCGCCTGCCACTGCTCCAGCTGCCGCCGCCCGGTGCGGTGCCCGAACCCGGTCAGCGCGGCCAGCGCGTGCACATTGCCCGGCACGGCCAGCGCCGCCTCCACGATCGCCGCGTCCGGCAGCACCTTGCCCGGCGACACATCACGCCGCTGCGCGATCCGGTCCCGCGTCTCCCACAGCTCCCGTACGACGGCCAGCTGCCGGCGGCGCCGTACCTTGTGCATCCCGGACGTACGGCGCCAGGGCTCCTTGCGGGGCTCGGCCGGCGGGGCGCTCGCGATCGCGTCGAACTCCTGCAGGGCCCACTCCAGCTTGCCCTGGCGGTCCAGCTCCTTCTCCAGGGCGTCACGCAGGTCCACGAGGAGTTCGACGTCCAGCGCGGCATAGCGCAGCCACGGCTCGGGCAGCGGGCGGGTGGACCAGTCGACGGCGGAGTGGCCCTTCTCCAGGACGAAGCCGAGGACGTTCTCCACCATGGCGCCGAGGCCCACCCGGGGGAACCCGGCGATCCGGCCGGCCAGCTCGGTGTCGAACAGCCGGGTGGGGAGCATGCCTATCTCGCGCAGACACGGCAGGTCCTGGGTGGCCGCGTGCAGCACCCACTCCACGCCGGACAGCGCCTCGCCGAGCGCGGACAGGTCGGGGCAGCCGACGGGGTCGATCAGTGCGGTACCGGCGCCCTCGCGGCGCAGCTGCACCAGATACGCGCGCTGGCCGTAGCGGTACCCGGACGCGCGTTCGGCGTCCACGGCGACCGGTCCGGAGCCGGCGGCGAAGGCGGCGACCACCTCGGCGAGCGCCGCCTCGTCGGCGATCACGGGCGGAATGCCCTCGCGGGGTTCGAGAAGGGGTGTCGGCGCCTCCGTCACAGAAGATCCGGCGTCGTCGGGAGACGTGTCTCCATTGCTGCGCCGGGTGCTGTCTGCTGCGGTGTCTTGGGCGTCGGTCACCTGTCAAGGGTATCCATGCGTGGACAGCGCCCGTCGCCGGAACGTTCCGTCGACGGGCGCCGAGGGGTCGTAAACCAGTCAGCCCGGTGAAATCGGCGGTTCAGGGGAGTGAAACGGCCGCTTTCCGGAAGAGATCGGTGGGGAAGGGGAGCGGGGGAGGGGTCAGTGGATGATTCCGGTGCGCAGGGCGACGGCGACCATGCCGGCCCGGTCGCCGGTGCCCAGCTTGCGGGCGATGCGGGCGAGGTGGCTCTTCACGGTGAGGGCGGACAGGCCCATGGACACGCCGATCGCCTTGTTCGACTGGCCCTCCGCGACCAGACGCAGCACCTCGACCTCGCGTCCGGACAGTTCGCGGTAGCCGCCCGGGTGGCTCGGGGCGCCCGGGGGGCGGCGGTGCATCCGGGCGGCGCCGCCGAGGGGGGCGGCACCGGGCCGGGTGGGGAGCCCGATGTTGGTGCGGGTGCCGGTGACGACGTAGCCCTTGACCCCGCCGGCCAGGGCGTTGCGGACCGCGCCGATGTCGTCGGCGGCGGAGAGGGCGAGCCCGTTGGGCCAGCCCGCGGCGCGGGTCTCGGAGAGCAGGGTCAGGCCGGAGCCGTCGGGCAGGTGGACGTCGGCGACGCAGATGTCGCGGGGGTTGCCGATGCGGGGACGAGCCTCCGCGATGGACGAGGCCTCGATCACATCGCGCACACCGAGCGCCCACAGATGGCGGGTGACGGTGGAACGCACGCGCGGGTCGGCCACGACCACCATGGCGGTCGGCTTGTTCGGGCGGTAGGCGACCAGGCTTGCGGGTTGCTCAAGGAGAACGGACACCAGGCCTCCTGGGTGGGGGGACGGGGCCGGCTTGTGGGGAAGAAGCCGGGACGAACCGTGCTTTCAAGGTCACAGTCGTCTTCGGCAGCAAACGTGTCCGCCTTTAGAGAGTGATCACGATCTAGTGAGTAACAATCCGTGCAATTCGGACACGCGCTCGATCACCCGAAGATCGAATCGGTCCGAGCGGATGCGATTCGAGTTCACAATGTGGCCGTATCGACAAAGAGATGGTCAATAAGGCGCCCCGGAGGATGACGGCGGCCGTCACGCGCCGTCACTTCACCGGGACTGCGGACCCCTGCGCTGCGGCAGCGTCACCACCGAGGTGTCGCCGGGACCGGCCGGCGGCAGCCCCCCGACCTGGGCCAGCAGATCGCACCAGGAGATCAGATGGGCGGCCGTGTCCGGCACCCCGGCGCGGCCCTCGCGCGGCGTCCAGGAGGCCCGGATCTCGATCTGCGAGGCGGCCGGCCGGTCGGCGAGACCGCCGAAGTAGTGCGAACTCGCGCGCGTGACGGTGCCGCTCGGCTCGCCGTAGCCGAGGCCGCGCGCCCCCAGCGCCCCGGTCAGCCAGGACCAGCACACCTCCGGCAGCAGCGGATCGGCCGCCATCTCCGGCTCCAGCTCCGCCCGCACCAGCGTCACCAGCCGGAACGTGCCCCGCCAGGCGTCGTGCCCGGCCGGATCGTGCAGCAGCACCAGGCGCCCGTCGGCCAGCTCCTGCTCGCCGTCGACCACCACCGCCTCCAGCGCGTACGCGTACGGCGCGAGCCGCTGCGGCGCGGGGGTCGGCTCCACCTCGATCTGCGGGCGCAGCCGGCAGCCGCGCAGGGCTTCGACCGCGGCCCGGAACGCCGGCGGACCCGCGGCACCCGGGTGCCGGTCCGCCTCCTCGGTGTCCTTCACGTCGCCCAATCCGTCAGCGCCTTCCGACCTGTGTCCGTGAGCCGCAGCCATGCGGGGAAGAGTAAGGGGAATCGGGCCTCTGCGCAGGCAAGACACCCCGCGACGTGCGCTTGCTCGCCGCCTGTGCACGGCCCGTCCACACCGCATGCGAGACTTTTCCCGTGACCGCCAACGACGCCCCTTCGGGCAAGCAGCCGACCGCGACGTACGACAGCGCCTTCCTCAAGGCGTGCAGGCGCGAACCCGTGCCGCACACCCCCGTGTGGTTCATGCGCCAGGCCGGCCGCTCGCTGCCCGAGTACCGCAAGGTGCGCGAGGGCATTCCGATGCTGGAGTCCTGCGCGCGGCCCGAGCTGGTCACCGAGATCACCCTTCAGCCGGTACGCCGGCACGGCGTGGACGCGGCGATCTACTACAGCGACATCGTCGTCCCGCTCAAGGCCATCGGTGTCGACCTGGACATCAAGCCCGGCGTCGGCCCGGTCGTCGAGCAGCCCATCCGCACCCGCGCCGACCTGGCCCGGCTGCGCGACCTGACCCCCGAGGACATCCCGTATGTCACCGAGGCCATCGGGATGCTCACCCGCGAGCTGGGCGCCACCCCGCTGATCGGCTTCGCGGGCGCCCCCTTCACGCTCGCCAGCTACCTGGTCGAGGGCGGCCCCTCGCGCACGTACGAGAACGCCAAGGCGATGATGTACGGCGACCCCCAGCTGTGGGCCGACCTGCTCGACCGGCTCGCCGACATCACGGCCGCCTTCCTGAAGGTCCAGATCGAGGCCGGCGCCTCCGCGGTGCAGCTGTTCGACTCCTGGGCCGGCGCCCTCGCCCCCGCCGACTACCGGCGCTCGGTGCTGCCCGCCTCGGCCAAGGTCTTCGACGCGGTCGCGGACCACGGCGTGCCGCGCATCCACTTCGGTGTGGGCACCGGCGAGCTGCTCGGCCTGATGGGCGAGGCCGGTGCGGACGTCGTCGGCGTCGACTGGCGCGTCCCGCTGGACGAGGCGGTCCGCCGGGTCGGCCCCGGCAAGGCGCTCCAGGGCAACCTGGACCCGACCGTGCTGTTCGCGGGCAAGGACGTCGTCGAGGCCAAGGCCCAGGAGGTGCTGGACGCCGCCGCGGGTCTGGAGGGCCATGTCTTCAACCTCGGCCACGGCGTGATGCCCAAGACCGACCCGGACGCGCTGACCCGCCTCGTGGAGTACGTCCACGGCGCGAGCGCCCGCTGACGCTCACCAGTTCGGGTAGGAGGGCCGCGCGCGCCTGCCGAACAGCAGGCCGGGCGGCTCCGGCGGGGGCGGGGTGCCCGGCTTCAGCGGCAGGGCGATGAGCAGGCCCACCAGGAAGCCGATCACATGGGCGACGTACGCCACCGTCCCCGCGTCGGATACCCCCTGCCCGGACGAGTACACGGCCTGGAGCACGAACCAGAAGCCCAGCACCAGCCAGGCCGGCAGCCGTAGCGGCAGGAACACCAGGAACGGCACCAGCACCCAGACCCGGGCCCTGGGCCAGAGCACGATGTAGGCGCCGAGGACCCCGGCGATCGCGCCGGACGCGCCGATCAGCGGGTCGCCCGAACCGGCGTTCAGCAGCGCGAAGCCGTATCCGGCCGCGTAGCCGCAGACGAGGTAGAAGACGACGTAGCGGATGTGGCCCATCCGGTCCTCGACGTTGTTGCCGAAGATCAGCAGGAACAGCATGTTGCCCAGCAGGTGCAGCCAGCTGCCGTGCACGAACATCGCCGTGAACACCGACAGCGGCGGCGACTTGTGAAAGCCGCGCGGGGCCACCACGCAGCCGGGGCCGTGCGGGCCGACGCCCACCTGCCCCGTCGGCACCAGATGCGGGACCCGGCCGTGGATCAGCTCGCTGGGGACCGCCGCGAAGCGGTCCATGAAGGCCTCCAGATGGCACAGCTGCGCCAGGCTCTCGCCGCCGGTCAGGGAGCCGGGCATGCCGGGCGTCGCCAGGAACACCAGGACGTTCGCGGCGATCAGCGCGTACGTCACCCAGGGGGTGCGGCGCACCGGATTGATGTCATGGACGGGGATGACCACGAAGGAGTAGTGCCCGGCGAACCCGCGCCCAACCGGGTGGACCCGGCGGGCGGCCGTGTGCCGGTCAGCTCCCGCGCACCTTCCCCGCCGCCTTGCGCGCGGCGACCAGGACCGGGTCCCACACCGGTGAGAACGGCGGCGCGTAGCCGAGGTCCAGGGCGGTCATCTGCTCCACCGTCAGCCGCGCGGTCAGCGCCACCGCCGCGATGTCCACCCGCTTGGCCGCCCCCTCCCGCCCCACGATCTGCACACCGAGGAGCCGTCCGGTGCGGCGTTCGGCGAGCATCTTGACGGTCATCGGGGAGGCACCCGGGTAGTAGCCGGCCCGGCTGGTCGACTCGATGGTGACCGCCTCGAACTCCAGGCCCACCCGGCGCGCGTCCTTCTCGCGCAGCCCGGTGCGGGCGATCTCCAGGTCGCAGACCTTGCTGACCGCCGTACCGACCACGCCAGGGAAGGTCGCGTAGCCGCCGCCCGCGTTGCTGCCGATGACCTGGCCGTGCTTGTTGGCGTGGGTGCCCAG
This sequence comes from Streptomyces sp. NPDC093018, assembly GCF_040684035.1. Lineage (NCBI taxonomy): Bacteria > Bacillati > Actinomycetota > Actinomycetes > Kitasatosporales > Streptomycetaceae > Streptomyces > Streptomyces sp. NPDC093018. Next base: position 25,105 of record NZ_JBFBFF010000011.1, on the reverse strand, counting down.
CGGGACGTACTGCTCCTGGCCCGAGACCAGGTTCAGCACCTGCACGCAGTCGCCGCCCGCCCAGATGTTCTCGTGGCCGCGCACCCGCATGGCCAGGTCGGTGAGCAGCCCGCCGTGGGCGCCGAGCGGCAGACCGGCGGCGCGCGCGAGGGCGGTCTCGGGGCGGACGCCGATACCGAGGACCACCACGTCGGCCGGGTACTCGGCGTGCCGGGTGGCCACCGCGCGGACCCGGCCGTCCTCGCCGGTGCGGATCTCGGTGACCTCGGTGCCGTTCACCATGGCGATGCCGAGGCCCTCCATGGCGCGGTGGACCAGGCGGCCCATGTCCGGATCGAGGGTCGACATCGGCTGCTCGCCGCGGTTGACGACCGTCACCTCGAAGCCCCGGTCGATCAGCGCCTCGGCCATCTCCACGCCGATGTACCCGGCGCCGACGACCACCGCGCGCCGGCCCTTCGCCCGGGTCAGCGTGTCGATCAGCGCCTGCCCGTCGTCCAGGGTCTGCACGCCGTGCACCCCGGGGGCGTCCGCGCCCGGCAGCTCCGGGCGGACCGGACGGGCCCCCGTGGCGATCACCAGCTTGTCGTACGACGTCCAGGACTCGGCGCCGGAATCCACGTCCCGCGCGCGTACCCGCTGCCCCGCCACGTCGAGCTTGGTGACCTCGGTACGCAGCCGCAGGTCGATGCCCCGGGCGCGGTGCTCCTCGGGGGTGCGGGCGATCAGGTCGTCCCGCTCGGGGACCGCGCCGCCCACCCAGTAGGGGATGCCGCACGCCGAGAACGAGGTGAAGTGACCGCGCTCGAACGCCACGATCTCCAGCTCCTCGGGCCCCTTCTGCCGCCGCGCCTGCGACGCCGCCGACATGCCCGCCGCGTCCCCGCCGACGACGACCAGCCGCTCCCGCCCCTGATGCATGCTCATGAGGACACGCTAGAGGTCCGGGCCGCCGCGCGGGTGCGGGACCTACGGCCCTATCGGCGCTGTCAGTGGGGTCTGAGAGAGTGGGGGCCATGAGCGCAACGGGTACGAGTTCGGGGCACGCCGTCGTCATCGGAGCCGGTGTCGCCGGTCTGGCCGCCGCCCACCGGCTGCTGGAGCGCGGCGCGCGGGTGACGGTCCTCGAAGCGTCCGACCGGGTCGGCGGCAAGCTGCTGCCCGGCGAGATCGCGGGCGTCCGGGTCGACCTCGGCGCCGAGTCGATGCTCGCCCGCCGCCCCGAGGCCGTGGCCCTCGCCCGCGAGGCCGGCCTCGACGCCCGGCTCAGGACCCCGGCGATCGCGAGCGCCGCGATCTGGACCCGCGGCGCCCTGCGCCCCATGCCCAAGGGCCACGTGATGGGCGTGCCCGGCACCGCCGCCGCCCTCGCCGGTGTCCTGTCCCAGGACGGCCTGGCCCGCATCGAACAGGACGCCGTGCTGCCCCGCACCGAGGTCGGCGACGACGTGGCGGTGGGCGAGTACGTGGCGGCGCGCCTGGGCCGCGAGGTCGTGGACCGCCTCGTCGAACCCCTGCTCGGCGGGGTGTACGCGGGCGACGCGTACCGCATCTCGATGCGCTCCGCCGTCCCCCAGCTCTTCCAGGCCGCCCGCGCACACGCCTCCCTGACCGAGGGCGTCCGCGAGATCCAGGCCAGGGCCGCCGCCGCCCAGCAGACCGGGCCCGTGTTCATGGGCATCGAGGGCGGCGTGGGCACCCTGCCGCTCGCGGTCGCCGAGTCCGTCCGGGCGCGCGGCGGCGAGATCCGCACCGGGGCCCCCGTCACCGAGCTGCGCCGGGACCCCGCGGGCGGCTGGCGGATCACCGCGGCCGGGCGGCAACTGCACGCCGACGCCGTGGTGGTCGCCGTACCCGCCCCGGCCGCCGCCCGGCTGCTGCGCCCCGAGTCCCCGGCCGCCGCCGCCGAACTGGCCGCCGTCGAGTACGCCTCGATGGCCCTGATCACCCTCGCCTACCGGCGCGCCGACCTGGACCTGCCCGAGGGCAGCGGCTTCCTGGTGCCGCCGGTCGACGGACGCACCATCAAGGCCGCCACGTTCGCCTCCCAGAAGTGGGGCTGGATCGCCGAGCAGGACCCGGACACGGTCGTGCTGCGCACCTCGGTGGGGCGGTACGGCGAGACGGCGGTCCTCGGCCGGGACGACGCCGACCTGGTGGAGGTCTCCCGGGACGACCTCCGCGAGGCCGTCGGCATCGAGGCCGCGCCGGTCGAGACCCGGGTCACCCGCTGGACCGACGGGCTGCCGCAGTACCCGGTCGGGCACCACGGCCGGGTGGCCCGGATCCGCGAACACATCGCCAAGCTTCCGGGCCTCGCGGTCTGCGGCGCGCAGTACGACGGCGTGGGCATCCCCGCGTGTGTCGCGAGCGCGAACGCGGCCGTCGACCAGCTGTCCGGTGATCTGCGCGGGGTCGAGGAGCTGACGGCCCACCCGGTGCAGAGCCTTCACGGCGGAGCAGGAGAATAGGAACCATGAGTGACGACGCCCCCACCACCGAGTCCGGCAGGATCCCCAACAAGGGCAAGCTGGCCAAGGACCTGAACGATGTCATCCGCTACACCCTGTGGTCGGTCTTCAAGCTGAAGGACGTGCTGCCGGCCGACCGCGCGGGTTACGCCGACGAGGTCCAGGAGCTGTTCGACCAGCTCGCCGCCAAGGACGTGACGATCCGCGGCACGTACGACCTGTCCGGTATGCGGGCCGACGCCGATGTGATGATCTGGTGGCACGCGGAGACCAGCGACCAGCTCCAGGAGGCGTACAGCCTCTTCCGCCGCACCAAGCTGGGCCGCGCGCTGGAGCCGGTGTGGTCCAACATGGCGCTGCACCGCCCGGCAGAGTTCAACCGCTCGCACATCCCGGCGTTCCTCGCCGACGAGACGCCCCGCGACTATGTGAGCGTCTACCCCTTCGTGCGCTCGTACGACTGGTACCTGCTGCCCGACGAGGACCGCCGCCGGATGCTCGCCGACCACGGCAAGATGGCCCGCGGCTACCCGGACGTGCGCGCCAACACGGTCGCCTCGTTCTCGCTGGGCGACTACGAGTGGATCCTCGCCTTCGAGGCGAACGACCTGTCCCGCATCGTCGACCTCATGCGCCATCTGCGCGGCTCCGAGGCCCGGATGCACGTCCGCGAGGAGGTCCCGTTCTACACGGGCCGCCGCAAGGACGTGGCGGACCTGGTGGCGGGGCTGGCGTAAGGCTCAGCCCGCCGTCCGTCCCCGGCCGGGGACGGGTTCGGCGCGGGGCGCGCAGGACGCGTTCCGCGCCGGGAGGCGTCCCGTCAGCAGATAGTCGTCCAGATAGGCGTTGACGCATTTGTTGGGGCCGCCGCCGATGCCGTGCGTGCCCGCGCCGCGCTCGGTCACCAGCAGGGAGCCGGCCAGCCGCCGGTTCATCTCCAGGGCCCCCGAGTACGGCGCGGCCGCGTCCCGTTCGGCCGCCAGGATCAGCACCGGGGGCAGCGCGCCGGGCGCGGTGCGCACGTCCAGGGGCCGCTGCCGGGGCTCGGGCCAGTACGCGCAGGGCAGGTTCATCCACGCGTTGTCCCAGGTCTCGAACGGCGCGACGCGGGCCAGCCGGGTGTTGTCCCGGTCCCACACCGCCCAACTCGTGGGCCAGGGCGCGTCATTGCACTCGACGGCCGTGTACACGGCGGTGCCGTTCTCCGCCGCGGCCGCCGACGCGGGGTCCGGCGCGGCCAGGTGGACCAGCGGCTTCGGGTCGCCGTGCAGATAGGCGGAGAGGGCGGCGGCCCGGCTCGGCCAGTAGGTGTCGTAGTACCCGGCCGTCAGGAACGCGTTCTGCAGCTGGCCGGGCCCGACCTTCCCGCCCGCCGGTCTCCGGGCGAGCCGCGCGGCGGCGGTGTCGTAACTCCCCTGCACCTTCCGCGGTGTGGCGCCGAGCCGGTACACATCGTCGTGCCGGGCGATCCAGTCCCGCACGTCCGCCCAGCGCTTCTCGAACGCGGCCGACTGGTCGAGGTTGCCGCGGTACCAGATCCGCTCCGGATCCGGGTTCACCGCCGCGTCCAGCACCATCCGGCGGACATGGGAGGGGAACATCGCCGCGTACAACGAGCCGTAGTACGTGCCGTACGACGCGCCCAGGAACGTCAGCCGGTCCTCGCCCAGCGCGGCCCGCAGGACCTCCAGGTCCCGTGCGTTGTTCAGGGAGTTGAAGAACCGCAGCCCGGGGCCCGAACGCCGGGCGCAGCCGCGGGCGTACGCCTTCGCCTCCGCCACGCGCTCGCGTTTGTACGACGCGGAGGGGTGCGTCGGCGCGAGCGTGGGCGCCTTGCCGAACTGCTTCGGGTCCTCGCAGGACAGCGGCGCGGAGCGGCCCACCCCGCGCGGTGCGTAGCCGACCAGGTCGTACGCGGCGGCGATCCGCTTCCAGACGGGCAGGGTGCCGGCCAGCGCGAAGTACATGCCGGAGGCGCCGGGGCCGCCCGGGTCGTAGACGAGGGCGCCCTGCCGGGGGACCTTCCGCTTGCCGTCCTTGCCGGTGGCGGGGGCCCGGCTGACGGTGAGCGCGATCTGCTTGCCGTCGGGGTGGGCGTAGTCGAGGGGCACGGAGACGGTGCCGCAGCGCAGTCCGGCGGGGGAGTGGGCGACCGGTGGCACCTCGGCGGGGTCGCAGGTGCCGTAGTGCGGGCCGGTGGCGCGGGCGCGGAGGGCGGCGACGACGGTGCCGCGGAGTTCGGCGGCGCCGGAGGGGAACGGCACGCCGGGGAGGCTCGGCGCGGCGGGGACGGTCGGCGTGGCGTCCACCGGGGCGGTGGCCAGGGTGGTCAGCAGCAGCGAGACGGCGGCCGAGCAGACGGCGACGGCTTTCATCCGGCATCCCTTCGGTCACCGAGGCGGACACCAGGGATGTTTCGTTCCCCCGCCGGGGAAGGCAAGCACCGCCCGGCGGGTGTCGGCGCGCGTGCCCCGATGCGCCCCCTACTCCCGGTGTGGCGCGTCGCGGTGGGCGAAGGCCGCGCGCAGCTCCGGTTCGCCGATCGCGCGGATGCCGCGCAGCGCGACGGCGGTGAGGAACGACGGCTCGTCACCGGAGCGCCGCCGCCGCAGCGCGCCCAGCACGCGCTGCCCGGCGGCGGAGGCCCACGGCGAGTACGGGTGCACCTCGAAGCGGGCGATGGCCAGACAGCTCAGCGACAGCGTGAACGGCAGCAGGAACCACAGGCCGACCATCAGCCGTGAGGTGTCGGCCTGGATCGGCATCAGCAGCGCGGCGACGGCGAGGACCGCCACGGCGAGCGCGGCGGCGCGGACCTGGCGCACGGCCGCCGCGATGGTGGGGCCCGCGGCGTCCGGGACGGCGAGGCCGCTGCGCACGAGGCGGTCGGCGAGGCGTCGTACGGCGTCGGTGTGGGCGGCGCGGGTCCGCACGGGCGCGATGCGGGACTGGCCGTCGGGGCCGATCGCCCCTATGACGGACCGCTCGATCTCGTCCCGGCCGAGCGGGTCGACGACGGTGGCCCAGCCGGTGTGGGCGAGGTGCAGGCGCCGCTGGCGGGCCATCGACAGGAGGGTGACATCGGCGACGCGCTGGGGTCCGCCGGACAGGAACGCGGCCTCGTACAGGGTCAGATCATGGCCTCCGGCCACTCCTCCGGGATCCGGGCCCGGGTCCGCGGCCGCGGCGCGCATCGCCGCGAGACAGAGACGGACGCAGGCCGTGCCGGTGAACACCCAGGCGAGGAGCAGGAGGAGGAGCCAGAACATGAGGTGCTTTGTATGTCAGGGGTGGGGGCGGCCGCCAGGATTTTTCACATACGGACGGCGTGCTTCAGGCGCATGCGGATGAGGTGCTCAGGCGCGTACGGGCGGGGTGTTTCAGGCGCGTACGGGCGGCGCGCTTCGGACGCGCCCCAGCAACACCCTGCGCGCCGCCCGCGCCACCCGCCCCCGCGGGGCCGGGCCGGAGCGGTCCAGCCACCACTCGCGCAGCTCCCGCCTCGGGAGGCCCGTCCGCTTTCCGTCCAGCAGGAACTGGGCGAAGTCCAGCGCGTCCCGCCGGTATCCCCCGCGCATCGGCCGTGCCCGCGCGTACTCCAGGAACGCCTCCCGGTACGACGCCCCCAGCAGCACCGGCAGTTCCGGCGCCACCTTCGCCACCACGTCCGCCCGCTTCGCCGCGAGCGCCCGCGCCTGCACCCCCAGCCGTACCCGGTCGAACCCCTCGGGCACGGGCGTCCTGGCCACCAGCGAGGACAGTACGGCGGCCTGCGCGACCCCGAGCCGCTGCCGGGCGCCCCCGGTGTCGCCGGAGTCCGTGCGCACCGGTGAGACGGGCCGCACCTCCGCATCCCCCTGCCGGCCGCCCTCCACCACCTTCCGGATCGCCTGCAACTCCCGCTCCAGCTCGGCCGGTTCGGGGAAGTTCTCGTCGCGTTCCAGCAGGACGCCGGGCGGGGCGGCACGGGCGGCGAGGTCGGCCAGGATGCCGAGCACCGCGTCCGGCACCGGGTGCGCGTGGCTGTCGTGCCACACGCCGTCGCGCTCGACGCCGCCCGCGACATGGACGTAGGCGATCGCCTCCAGCGGCAGCCCGGCCAGCGCCTCGGCCGGGTCCTCGCCGCGGTTGACGTGGTTGGTGTGCAGGTTGGCCACGTCGATCAGCAGCCGTACGCCGGTCCGCTCGGCCAGCTCGTACAGGAACTGCCCCTCGGTCAGCTCCTCGTCCGGCCAGGAGAACAGCGCGGCGATGTTCTCCACGGCGAGCGGCACCGGCAGCGCGTCCTGGGCGATGCGCACGTTCTCGCAGAGCACGTCCAGCGCGTCCCGGGTGCGCGGCACGGGCAGCAGATGGCCGGCCTCCAGCAGTGGCGACGCGGTGAGCGCGCCGCCCGCTCGGACGAACGCGATGTGCTCGGTGACCAGCGGCGACCCGAGCGCCTGAGCGCGTTCGGCGAGCGCCGTGAGCCGGCCGGCGTCGGGTCGCTGCGCGCCGCCGAGGCCGAGGGAGACACCGTGCGGCACCACGGTCACCCCGCGCGCCCGCAACCGCCCCAGCGACTCGGGGAGATGGCCGGGGCAGACGTTCTCCGCCACGACCTCCACCCAGTCGATCCCGGGCATCCGCTCCACGGCCTCCGCGATCTCCGGCCGCCAGCCGATGCCCGTCCCCAGTCTCCCCATGACCTGTCCCCCTCCTCGCCCCCCGGCGCACGCGTCGTACATGACCCCGGCGCCCGGCCCCGAACCCCCTCCCGGCCGCCTTCAGAGCAACATTTGAGGTTCGCGCCGGGTTTTGGGCCGGGCTTCGAACCGGGTTTCAGGCCGGGCCGCGCGCGAAGCTCCTCGCCGGGCCTCAGGCCGGGTCGGCCTCCCGGCGGACGCGGTTGACGCGGTGCAGATCCGGGACGCAGAGGTTGAGCACGGTCGCCGCGACGATCAGCGCGGCGCAGGCCAGGAGCACCCCCTGGCTGCTCCACGCGTGCACCGCGAGGGCGGTGATGAGATAGCCGAGGGGGATGGCGAGCCGTTCGCCGACACCGTTGAACGCGCTCATCCGGCCCTGCTCCGCCGCGGGCACATGCTGCTGGAACGCGGTGGTCCAGGCGACGATCGCGACATCGAGCCCGACCCCCGCCAGGAGCGCGGCCACGAGGACGAGCGGCAGCGGCAGGCCCCAGGCCATGGCCGCCAGCGGCAGCGCGAGCCCGCCGCCCGCGACGACCGCGACCGCGAGCAGCCGGTACGGCCGCCACCGCAGACACACCAGGGTCCCCGCCAGCAGCCCGCAGGAGAAGGCCGCCTGGACCAGGCCCCAGTCGCGCGCCCCGGCGTACCGGTGGGCGGCGACGAGCGGACCGAGGAGCTGGAAGCCGGCCAGCCACGCGGCGACGAGGACGGTCCCGGCGGCGGTGTAGGTCCACAGCCAGGTACGGGACCGGAACCCCGTCCAGCCGGCCCGCAGGTCGGCCAGGACACCGCCGGGCGCGGCGGGCGGCACGGCCAGGCGCAGGCCCAGCAGCAGGACGGCCGCGACGGCGAAGGTGCAGGCGTCCCAGGCCAGCGCCCAGGCCGCGCCGCTGAGGGCGACGACGAAGCCGCCGACGACCGGGCCCAGCACCTTCACCGCGTTGCTCGGCAGCCGGAGCAGCGCGTTGGCCTGCTGGAGGTGTTCCTCGGGGACGATCTGGGCGACGGCACCCTGGGTGGCCGGCACGATGAACGACGCCGCCGTCCCCGACACGAAGCCGCACGCCGCGATCGACACCGTCGTCGCGTGCCCCGTGGCCACGGTGACGGCCAGCGCCCCCTGCGCGCCCGCCGCCGCCAGATTCCCCAGGAACAGGATCCGGCTCCGCGACCACCGATCCGCGAACAGGCCGCCCATGAGCAGGAACAGGATCGTGGGCACGGTGTTCACCGCGAGCACGACCCCCAGCGACCCGGCCCCGCCACCCTCCTCGATCACCGAGTACGCGAGCGCGAGCGGCGCCATCGCGGACCCGGTCGCCGAAATCAGATTCGCCGCCACGAACCGCCGGAACGCGGGGATCTTCAGGGGCGTGCCGACGGTCTTCGATGCCTCGGCCTTCGGTGTCTCGGTCTTCGATGCCTCGCTCGCGGTCCCCATGTCAGCGCAACGCCGGATGATCCGCCACCACCGTGCACGAGCCCGGAGCGATCTCCGTGAAACCGGCGTCGCGGACCAACGGCAGTCCGCTGTGGGTGAGGCGGATCCATTCGGCCGGGGTGGCGGTGCGGACGGAGAGGGGGTGGCCGGCGGTGCGCCAGGCGGTGCGGGCCGTGTCGGGCAGGGCCCACCAGGCGAGTTGGGCGGCGTGGCCGGTCTGGGCCATGGTCTTGCCCGCGGACATCGCGAGGTCCGGGTTGAGCCACAGGACGGGGGCGGTGCGGTCGGGGTCCGACGGGGGCTCGGGGTCGTCCAGTTCGGTGCCGGAGACCTGGAGCTTGGCCAGGTCCTTGGGCCAGCCGTCCAGGGGGATCGGCGGGAAGACCCGTACCTCCGCCGTCCTGCCGGTGACCGTGATCCCGGGCAGCGTTCCGGCGCGCCGCCACTCCGCGCCCCGGGCCCGCCGGACCACCTTGCGGATCCGGGCGTCCTCCCAGTTCCGTACGGCCTCGGCCCACTCGCCGTCGCCGAGGGCCCGTTCGTCGCCGAGCAGCGTCAGGACCGCCCGCGCAGACGTCTCCAGGGCGTCGGTGCGGGCGGGCGGCGCATCGCGTTCGAGGCGGACGACGAGGGGCAGCACGTACTGCGGGGCCTCGTCGCGCGGGGACGGAAGGGGGCTCTCGGCGGGGATCGGAACATCGCTCACGAGGGGCCACCCTACGAAGCCGCACGCGTGCCGATCAACGCGCGCCCCGAAATGGACGTCCTACAGTGCACGACCGGCGCGCGTCCCATGTCGCGAGGACCCTCCCCGTCCGGCAGGCCGCCTGAAGAAGAATGGCCCCATGCACCGTGACCTGCGACTGACCGCCGTGGGCCGCCGCTACGGCGTCCGCGGCCCCTGGGTGTTACGAGGCGTCGATCTCACCATCGCCCCCGGCACCCTGACCCGGATAGAGGGGGCGAACGGCACCGGGAAGTCGACCCTGCTGCGCCTGCTCGCCCGGCTCGACGCGCCCACCGAGGGCCGGATCACCGGCCGCCCCCGCACGGCCTATGTGCCGGAGCGGTTCCCGTCCGCGCTGCCCTTCACGGCCGCCGGATACCTGACCCGGCTCGGCACCGTCCACGGCCTGTCCCGCGCGTCCGCCGCCCGCGCCGCCGGGGCCTGGCTGGAGCGGTTCGGGGCGGCCGCGTACGCCGGTACACCGATGGCGCGGCTGTCCAAGGGCAGCAGCCAGAAGATCGCCGTCGCGCAGGCACTGCTCGCCGACCCCGAGCTGCTGGTCCTGGACGAGGCGTGGACCGGGCTCGACGCGGACGCGCGGGACGAGCTGGAGCGGGCGGTGGCCGAGCGGACCGCCGCGGGCGGCGCCGTCGTCTTCGTGGACCACGACCCGCGACGGCTCGCGGGGGCGCCGGACGCGACGTACACCGTGATCGACGGCGGGCTCAAGGCCCCCGCGGGCGGCGGCGGTCCGGCTGCCGGGGCGCTCGCCGTCATCGTCGTACAGGGCGGTGGGCAGCTGCCGCCCGACGCGGCACGGCTCGTCACCGCCGCCGAGGAGACCGGCCCCGGCCGCCACCGGCTGACCGTCCCCGCCTCCCACTCCGACGTCCTGCTGCGCACCCTGCTCGCGACCCGCCCGCCCTGGCATGTCGTCAGCGTCGCACCACCCGCAGACCCCGCCGACCCCGCCGGGCCACCCCTCGACCCCCGGAGCCGGGTATGAGCGCACTCCTGCGTTACCACGTCGAACTGCTGCTGCGCTCGCAGCGGTGGCTGGCTCCGGTGATCCTGTACGCCGCGTTCCTGGGGGTCGGGGTGCAGGGCGGGCAGCCGGTGCTGGACTCGCTCGGGTACGCGGCCGCCGGGCTGCTGCCGGTCGCGGCCTGGCTGGTGCGGATCTGCGTCACCGGGGAGCCGCCCGCCGCCCGTGCCGTCGTGGCCGCGCCGCACGGACCCGCGCGGGCGCATCTCGCCTGTCTGCTGACGGCGCTGCTCGCGGCGGCCGTCCTCGGTACGGCGGCGACATTCGTCGTCACCCTGATCAGCGATCCGGCGAGCAACGGCGCCCAGGTCAGGGTGGATCGCCTGGGCGCCGGCGCGGCCGGTCTCGCGGCCGCGTACGCCTGCGCGCTGCTCGGCGCGGCCGTCGGCGCGCTCACCCACTGGCCGCTGCTGCGCTCCGCCGGTCGCGCGGTGCCCGCGATGCTGCTGGGCGCGCTGCTGGCGACGGTGCTCGCGGGCTCCCCGGCGCAGGCCGCGGTCAGCGGCCTGGTCACCGGTTCGCAGTCCGGCCGGGTGCCGGTGCCGCTGCTGCCGCTCGCCGGGGCGGCCCTGCTCGCGGCCGCGGCCTTCGCCGCGGCCTGCGCGCTCACCGCCCGCAGAACGCCCTGAGCGTCAGCGGTGGCCCTGGCTCGCGGCGATCATCTGGGAGACCTTCACGAACGTGTAGCCGCGCTTGCGCAGCTCCGGTACGACGGTGCGGACGACCTGCTCGGTGGTCGGGGCGGCGCTGCGGGTGCAGTGCATGACGACCACCGAGCCGGGCCGCACCCCGTCCAGCACCTGCTTGACCACCGCGTCGGTGTCCGTGGCGAACGCGTCCCCGCTCACCACGTCCCACTGGATCGCGGTCACCCCGAGCTTGCTGAACGTGCGCAGCGTCTGCTGGTCGTAACAGCCGCCGGGGAAACGGAGGTACGGCAGCGCGTTGCGCAGGCCCGCCTTGCGGAAGGCGGTGTAGGCCCGCTCGACGTCCGCGCGGCCGTGTTCCGCGTCCATGGTCGGCAGCCCGTAGCAGCTCGGGGTGAACGCGTAGTGGCTGAAGGAGTGGTTGGCGACCTCGAACTGCGGGTCGCCCCCGAGGCTGCGGGCCTCGTCCGGGTACTCCTCGGCCCACCGGCCGGTCATGAAGATGGTCGCGGGCACCTTCAGCGTTCGCAGGGCGCCGATCAGACCGGGGTTGTCGAAGTGCTCGCCGGAGGCCGCGCGGGGCCCCTCGTCGGCGGTCATGTCGGCGTCGAAGGTGAACGCCACGATCTTGCCCTTGTCGCGCGGGCCGTGTTCGAAGACCGGGGTGAGGCCGCCGGGACCCGGGGTGAGCACGGGCGGACGGGTGGCGGACGGGGAGGCGGAGACGGGGGACTTGACCGGGGCCGGGCGGGTGCTGCCCGTGGGGCCCGCGGTTCCGCAGGCGGCGAGAGCCGCGCCCAGAGCACAAACGGCAGTCATACGGCGTACTAGTGGGATCACCGTACGAACGTAGGACTGTTTGATCGTTTGTATGGCGATATGTTCCGTGGCGCGGCGGTACGGTCACCCGCGCGGCGGTCGGCCCAGGCGCGCGCACGGTCGTGGCGGGGCGCCCCTGATGTCACACCGAGGGCGCCCCGGGGGTCACTCGGCGTCCCGCTCCGGGTCGTCCGCCGCCACGCTCGGGCTCGATTCGAGGTCCCGCTGCTCCAACGGCCGTACCGCGGGCCCCTGGAGCACCCGCCCGTCGACATCGAAACGGGAGCCGTGGCAGGGGCATTCCCAGGCGCGTTCGGCGCGGTTGAAGGCGACCAGGCAGCCCAGATGGGTGCAGCGGGCCGAGACGGCGTGCAGCGCGCCCGCGTCGTCGCGGTGCACGGCGAGCCGCTGCTCACCGGCCCGGACCAGCGCGCCGTCGCCCGGCTCCAGGTCGTCGAGGTCCACCGGCGGCTTCAGCCGGTCGCCGACGAAGTGCCGGGCCACCTCGGCCTGCGCCCTGAGCAGCGCGGGCGCCTCGCGCACCACCGACTTCAGGCGCCGGGGGTCGTACAGCTCCCGCCAGGGGCTGTCCCGGCCGGTGATCAGCGCGGTCAGCAGCAGCCCGGCCATGATGCCGCCGCTCAGGCCCCAGCCGCCGAAGCCCGTGGCCACATAGGTGTGCCGGGCGCCGGGATGCAGCGGGCCGACCAGCGGCACGGTGTCGGTGGCGTCGTTGTCCTGGGTGGCCCAGGCGTGATCCAGGCGCACCCCGGGAAAGTGCCGCTCGGCCCACGCGGCGAGCCCGTCGAGAGCGGCGCCCGGATCTCCGGTCCCGGGCGTGAAGTGCTCCCCGGTGACCACGAGCAGCCGCCCGCCGTCATGCGGCGCGGTACGCACCGAACGGGTGTTCTCCTCGGGCGTGATGTACATGCCCCCGGGGTCGGGCCCGTCGCCCAGCGGCCCGGCGACGACCAGTTCACGGCGCGGATGCAGCCGGGCGAACAGCAGGGCGCGGTCGAACACCGGGTAGTGCGTGGCGACGACGACGTCCCGGGCGGTGACGGTACGGCCCGTCTCGGTGGTCAGCCGGCAGGGTCCGGAGGTGCCGCCCTCGTCCAGGCCGACGACCCGGGTCCCCTCGTAGACCCGGCCGCCGCGCGCGATCAGGTCCGCGGTGAGCGCCCGCAGGTATTTCACCGGGTGGTACTGCGCCTGCCCCCGCACCCGCACCGCGCCCGCCACCGGGAACGGCAGCCCGGTCTCCGTGGTGAACGACGCGTCCAGGCCCGCCGCCCGCGCGGCCCGCGCCTCCGCCCGCACCTCGTCCACCCGCTCCGGGTCCCGTACGTAGGTGTACGCGTCCCGGGTCTCCCACTCGCAGTCGATGCCCAGCTCGGCCACCAGGTCCGCCGCGTGCGCGATCGCCTCCGACTGCGAACGGGCGTACAGCCGCGCCCCCTCGGGCCCGCGGGTGTGCCGCAGCCGGTCGTAGATCAGGGTGTGCTGGGCGGTCAGCTTGGCCGTGGTGTACCCGGTGACCCCGGCCGCCACCCGCCCGGCCTCCAGTACGACGACCCGCAGCCCGGCCCTGGCCAGTTCGTATGCGGTGCTCAGCCCGGCCGTCCCGGCGCCGATCACGGCCGCGTCGGCCTCGATGTCCTCGGCGAGGGCGGGGTGGGCGGGACCGGGTGCGGTGCCCAGCCAGTACGACTCGGTGATCTTGCGCATGGCCGCCGGGTACCCCGGGCCGGAGGCGGCTCACGTCTCCTTCAGCAGCCGCTCCCGGCACTCGGCCAGATCGAACGGGGACTGCGGATACTCGGGGTCCAGCTCCCGCAGGTGTTCGAGGAGCAGGCGGCCTACGGCCCAGTTCCGGTACCACTTGTGATCGGCGGGGATCACATACCAGGGCGGGGTGGCGCAGTGTTCGAGGGCCAGCTCGTACGCCTGCTGGTAGGCGGGCCACAGGGCGCGCTCGTCGATGTCGGAGGGGGCGAACTTCCAGCGCTTGTCCGGGCGGTCGAGGCGGCGCAGCAGCCGGCGGCGCTGCTCCTCGTAGGACAGCTGGAGGAAGCACTTGATCACGGTCACGCCGTCCTCGGTGAGGGCGCGCTCGAAGTCGTTGATCCGGCCGTAGCGGCTGCCGATCACGGAGGCCGGTACCAGCTGCCGGACGCGGGCGACCAGGACGTCCTCGTAGTGCGAGCGGTCGAAGATGCCGATCTCTCCGGGCTCCGGGAGCGCCTGGCGCACCCGCCACAGGAAGTCGTGCCGCAGCTCCTCGGCGGTGGGTGCCTTGAAGGCCCGGATACGGCAGCCAGAGGGGTTGAGGTGGCCGATCACCTGCTTGACGGTGCCGCCCTTGCCGCTGGTGTCCATCCCCTGGAGCACCAGCAGTACCCGGCGCCGGTCGCCCGCGGTGCCCGCCGCCCACAGCCGCTCCTGGAGCCCGGCCAGCTCCTCGCCCATGCGCTCGGCGTCGGCGAGCGAGGCCTGTTTGTCGCCGGGGGCGCCCGGGGTGGCCGCCGGGTCGTGGGCCGTCAGGTCGACGGGCTCGCCCGGTGACAGGCGCAGCAGCCGCCGCAGATCTCGTTTCGCCACGGGCGTCCCTTCCGGCTCGGCGTCCTTCGATGGTGCGTCGCCCGGCGCCCGACACGCCAGCCCGGGGGCCGTTCAGCGTCCGTAGCGGCCCATCAGGGTGCCGGTGGCGAGGGTGTGGCCGGACAGGGCGCGCCGCAGGTCGTCGAGGGAGGCGCGGGAGGACGCGTCGGGGGACGCTCGGGGGGAGGTGCCGGGGGAGAGGGGTGGACGGCGGTCGGTGGCGTAGACCGTGAGGACGTAGCGGTGCGGGTGCTCGCCGCGCGGCGGGCAGGGGCTGCTGTAGCCGGTCCTCCCGAAGCTGTCGCGGCCCTCGACGGCGCCCGGCGGGTGCGCCCCGGCGGACAGCCGGCGGGTGTGCGCGTCGAGGTCCCAGATCAGCCAGTGGGCGAAGGTGCCGCCCGGCGCGTCGAGATCCCGCACCGTCATGGTCGGACAGGCCCTAGGGAGCGGGTGCCCGCGGGCACCCCGGAGAGGGCGAGCGGGGTCGAGACGTCCGCGCCGTCGCAGGTGAAGCGGCGGGGGACGGTGCCGCCGTCGCGGTACGCCGTGCTCGTCACCGTGAGGTGGCGGGCGGCGGCCGGGGTCGTCGTGTCCGTCCTGCCGGTGGGGGAGGCGGCACCGGTCGCGTCGCCGGTGCCGCCTCCGCAGCCGGTGGCGGCGATCAGGACGACCGCCGCGCTCGCCAAGCTCTTGCGGATGCCCGCACGCTACTCGGGGCGGGGGCCTCCGCCCGGGTTCGGCGTGAGGTGGTGGCGGCCGATCTCGGGGCCGGGGGCGCCGTTCAGATCGGGGGCCTGTGCCCGGTCGCCGTTCGGGGTGGTCTCCTCGGGGGTGATCCGCGGGGCGGCCTCCTGAGGGGTGATCTCCTTGGGAGGCTGTTCCTGGGGCTGATGCGCGGCGCCCTCGGCGGGCGGTGTGTCCGGGCGGTTGCCGCGCTCCAGGAAGTGCAGCAGTTCCACCGGGATCGGCAGGACCAGGGTGGAGTTCTTCTCGGCGGATACGGCCATCACCGTCTGGAGCAGGCGCAGTTGGAGCGCGGCCGGGGTGCCGGACATCTGCTGGGCGGCCTCGGCGAGCTTCTTGGACGCCTGGAGCTCGGCGTCGGCGTTGATGATCCGGGCCCGGCGCTCCCGGTCCGCCTCGGCCTGGCGGGCCATGGACCGCTTCATCGTGTCGGGCAGTGAGACGTCCTTGATCTCGACCCGGTCCACCTGGATGCCCCAGCCCACGGCCGGGCTGTCGATCATCAGCTCCAGGCCCTGGTTGAGCTGCTCGCGGTTGGAGAGCAGATCGTCCAGGTCGCTCTTGCCGATGATCGAACGCAGCGAGGTCTGCGCCATCTGCGAGACGGCGAACTTGTAGTCCTCGACCTTGATCAGCGCGCTCGTCGCGTCGACCACCCGGAAGTAGACGACCGCGTCCACGCGCACGGTCACGTTGTCGCGGGTGATGCCCTCCTGGGCGGGGATCGGCAGCGTGACGATCTGCATATTGACCTTCGCCAGCCGGTCCACGAAGGGAATGATCAGCGTGAGGCCCGGCGGCCGTACCTCACCGGCGACCCGGCCGAGCCGGAACAGCACCCCGCGCTCGTACTGCTTGACCACGCGGGCCGCCATCCCCGTGTACACCAGGGCGACGCAGAGCAGCGCGACGATCGCCCCCACCAGCTCCTGGACCATGACGACCTCCTCACCCAGAGGCCTGATTCACCTGTTGATGCAACGATATGCCTATTTTGTCCACAGGGGATTCGGCCCGGACGGATCAGAGGGATTCGAAGGTGTCGGTCTCCGCCCGGTGGGTCCGCACCGCGCCGGTGTGCACCTCGTAGTACCAGCCGTGCAGCCCCAGCCGGCCCTCGGCGAGGCCTCGCTGCACGCACGGGTACGAGCGCAGCCGCAGCAGCTGGGTCAGTACATGGCACTGCACGGCCTCGGCGACCTCCGGATCCTCCGCCGCGCCGGACGGGCGCGGTGCGGCATGCGCCAGCCAGTCCCGCACGGCCGGTACGGCCGTCAGGTCGTCGCCCCGCACCAGCGCGCCGACGGCGCCGCAGTGCGAGTGGCCGCAGACCACGATGTCGCGGACGCCGAGCACCTCCACGGCGTACTCGATGGTGGCCGCCTCGCTGGTGGGGTGGGCGGAGGTGTGCGGCGGGACGATGTTGCCCGCCGTGCGCAGCTCGAACAGCTGGCCGGGGCGGGCGCCGGTGATCAGAGCCGGGACGACCCGGGAGTCGGAGCAGGTGATGAACAGGACCTGCGGGGACTGTCCGGCGCCGTGCCGGGCGAACTCCTCGGGGCGGTCGCCGAAGTTACGGGCGTTGTCGATGAGGGGCTGCATAGGGGGCCATCCATGCCTCTCGTCCGGGCCAACCATTGGTCAATGGAAGGTCAAGAAAGACATTAGCGTGGCAAAGCCCCCCATGGGCGGAAATTCACCCTATGGGGGGATGGAGCCCCCTGATCAGGAACCGACGAGACCCTTCTGGTCAGGAACCGACAAGGCCCTTCGCGTCCCGGGCGAGCGCGGTGAGGCGGGATATCGCGCGGAAGTACTTCTTGCGATAGCCGCCGTTCAGCATCTCCTCGCTGAACAGCTTGTCGAACGGCAGTCCGGACGCCAGGACCGGGACCTCGCGGTCGTAGAGCCGGTCCGCGAGCACCACCAGGCGCAGCGCCGTCGACTGGTCCGGCACCGGGCGCACATCGGTGAGGCAGACCGCCCTGAGATCGTCGGTCAGCGCGCCGTACCGGCTCGGGTGCACCTTGGCCAGGTGGTCCAGCAGATGCGGGAAGTCGTCGAGGGAGGCGCCCTCGGTGGCGTACGCCGCCTTGGTCACCTGTTCGTCGGTGAACGGCGCGGGCGCCTCGGGCAGACCCCGGTGGCGGTAGTCCTCGCCGTCGATGCGCAGGGCGCGGAAGTGGGCGGACAGGCCCTGGATCTCGCGCAGGAAGTCGGCGGCCGCGAACCGGCCCTCGCCCAGCTTGCCGGGCAGTGTGTTGGAGGTGGCGGCGAGCGCGACCCCGGCCTCGACCAGCTTGCCGAGCAGCGTCGAGACGAGCACCGTGTCGCCCGGGTCGTCCAGCTCGAACTCGTCGATGCACAGCAGCCGGTGCTCGGACAGGGTCCGCACGGTCTGCTGGAAGCCGAGGGCGCCGACAAGGTTGGTCAGCTCCACGAAGGTGCCGAACGCCTTGCGGGAGGGCTCGGCGGGGGTGGCGTGCCACAGGGAGGCGAGCAGATGGGTCTTGCCGACGCCGTACCCGCCGTCGAGGTAGACACCGCGGGGGCCCGCCGGGGTCCTGGGCGCCTTCGCCCGGCCGAAGCCGAGGAAGCCGCGCCGGCCCGTGCCGGAGGCGTGCGCCCCGCCGAGCCCGGCCGCGAAGCCCTCCAGGACCGTGACGGCCTCGGTCTGGCTGGGCTGGTTCGGGTCCGGTATGTACGTCGAGAAGCGGACCGAGTCGAAGCGCGGCGGCGGCACCATCTCGGCGACCAGCCGGTCCGCGGGGACGTGCGGCTCGCGCTCGCAGAGGGAGAGGGGGCCCGCTTCGGTCAGGGCGCTGGATCCGGGGGCGGTGGTGGAGGACGACACGATTACCCATGCTAAGCGCCGTGTCACACTGCACGACATGCGACGCCTGTTCCCTGTGACCTACGAAACACCAGCCCAGGCTTTTGGCGGGGGCGAAAGGGACGCCGCGGGCGCCGACCGCGAGTGGAGCCTCGCCGAGCTGGCCACCGCCTACGCCTACCCGGCGCAGCGCCCCTGGCTGCGCGGCAACATGGTGTCCTCGCTGGACGGCGCCGCCCAGCACGACGGCCACTCCCAGCCCATCTCCAGCGCCTCCGACATGCGGATCTTCGGCACGCTGCGGGCGCTCGCCGATGTCGTGGTCGTCGGTGCGGAAACGGTACGGCAGGAGGGGTACCGCCCGGCCCGCGCGCGGGCGGAGTTCGCCGCGGCGCGGGAGGCGGCCGGGCAGGCCCCCGCACCGGCGATCGCGGTCGTCACCGCGAGCCTCGACCTGGACTTCTCGCTCCCGCTGTTCGCCTCGCCCCTGGTGCCCACGCTGATCCTGACCGGCGCCGCGGCCGCGCCCGAGAAGGTCGCCGCGGCCGAGAAGGCGGGCGCCCGGGTGGTCGTCGCGGGTGAGGGCATGGGCGTCGACCCCGCACGCGCCGTAGGCGCCCTCGCCGGGCTCGGCCACCACCGGCTGCTCACCGAGGGCGGGCCCCGGCTGCTCGGCCAGCTGATCGCCGCCGAGGTGCTGGACGAGCTGTGTCTGACCCTTTCGCCGACGCTCACGGCGGGGGACGCGCAGCGTGTCGCCGGGGGACCGCCGGTCGCCGTGCCGCGCCGCTTCGAACTCGTGTCCCTCCTGGAGGAGGACGGATTTCTGTTCGGTCGTTACCGTCGGCCCTGAAATCAGCGGAATCTGCCGTTCCGTTTGGCCTTCGGCGGGCACACTTAGACCCGCAGTACCCGTGCAGGCGCGGGGGAAAATGGTTTCCGCAAGGGTCCGGCCACGGCCCACGGAGGAGAAGAGGCGTTTGGTGTTCACAAGCGTTCTGATGATCGAGAAGGCAATGACGTCCGCGGACGTCGAGTTCGTCACCACCTTGCACGGCGACGAGCCGGTCGCCTTCCATGTGCTTCTCCAGCCGCGCGGCGACCAGGCGGACCGCCTGCTGCGGGCCATCGACGACATCGCGCTCGGCGAGCTGGACGAGGCGGTGCGCGAGCACGAGACCCCGGAGGGGGAGGACGCGCGCAGCGTCGGCCGGCAGGCCCTGGACGTCTCCGTGACCGCCCTGCGGGCCTCCGGCAGCGTGGCCGACGGGCGGCTGGTCGAGGACCATCCGCTGGACGCGCTGAAGGCGATGGTGGCGGAGGTGGGCGCCGACGAGGTGATCGTGCTCACCGACCCGCACTACGTGGAGGAGTTCTTCCACCGGGACTGGGCCTCCCGGGCCCGGCACAAGGTGGGGGTGCCGGTGCTGAAGCTGTTCTCGCACAGCAAGGCGTAGGCGCTCGGGCGCGGGGGCTTCACCGAAGGCGGGGGCCGAGCGCATAGGCTAGGCCCCGCTTCAGCTCGTACCGTCTCTGGGGAGAAACACATGGCACCCGGCCTTCCTGCCGCCATGGACCGACCGCACTTCATCGGCATCGGCGGCGCCGGGATGTCGGGGATCGCGAAGATCCTCGCGCAGCGCGGGGCCGAGGTCGCCGGCAGCGACGCCAAGGACTCGGCGACCGCGGCGGCGCTGCGGGCGCTCGGGGTCACCGTGCACCTCGGGCACGCCGCCGGGCACCTCGCCGACGACGCCAGCTGTGTCGTCGTCTCCTCGGCGATCCGCGAGGACAACCCGGAGCTGGCCCGCGCCGCCGAGCTGGACATCCCGGTCGTGCACCGCTCGGACGCGCTGGCCGCGCTGATGCGGGGGCTGCGCCCGATCGCCGTGGCCGGCACGCACGGCAAGACGACCACCACCTCGATGCTGGCCGTCTCGCTCGGCGAACTGGGCCTGAAGCCCTCGTACGCCATCGGCGGCGACCTGGACGAGCCCGGCTCCAACGCGCTGCACGGCGCGGGCGACATCTTCGTGGCCGAGGCGGACGAATCGGACCGCAGCTTCCACAAGTACGCCCCCGAGGTCGCGATCGTCCTCAACGTCGAGCTGGACCACCACGCCAACTACGCCTCGATGGACGAGATCTACGAGTCCTTCGAGACCTTCGCCGGGAAGATCGTGCCCGGCGGCACCCTGGTGATCTCCGCCGACCACGAGGGCGCCCGCGAACTGACCCGGCGGCTGGCCGGATCGGTGCGGACAGTGACGTACGGCGAGGCCGCGGACGCCGACGTCCGGGTCACCGCCATCGTCCCGCAGGGCCTGAAGAGCCTGGTCACCGCGGTGATCGACGGCCAGGAACTGACCTTCGCGGTCTCCGTGCCCGGCCGGCACTACGCGCTGAACGCCGTCGCCGCGCTCGCCGCCGGTGCCGCCCTCGGCATCCCGGCCGCCGAGCTGGCGCCCGCCATCGCCGCCTACACCGGGGTCAAGCGGCGCCTCCAGCTCAAGGGCGAGGCCGCCGGGGTGCAGGTGATCGACTCCTACGCCCACCACCCCACCGAGATGACCGCGGACCTGGAGGCCATGCGGGCCGCCGCCGGGGACGCCCGGATCCTCGTCGTCTTCCAGCCGCACCTCTTCTCCCGCACCCAGGAACTGGGCAAGGAGATGGGCCAGGCCCTGGCGCTCGCCGACGCCTCGGTGGTCCTGGACATCTACCCGGCCCGCGAGGACCCGATCCCGGGCATCACCAGCGAGCTGATCATCGACTCCGCGCGGACCGCGGACGCCGAGGTCACCGCCGTGCACGACAAGGCGGAGATCCCGGCCGTGATCGCGGGAATGGCCGGGCCCGGTGATCTCGTTCTCACCATGGGCGCGGGCGATGTGACCGACCTGGGCCCGCTGATCCTGGACCGCCTGTCGCAGCAGTAAGGGGCTGAGACCCATGTCGTACGACATCGAGAAGCCGGACGAGCAGTGGCGCGCGGAGCTGAGTCCGGGCGAGTACGCGGTGCTGCGCCAGGCCGGGACCGAGCCCGCCTTCGCCGGTGAGTACACGGACACCACGGCCAAGGGCGTCTACTCCTGCCGCGCCTGCGGGGCCGAGCTGTTCACCTCGGAGACCAAGTTCGCCTCGCACTGCGGCTGGCCGTCCTTCTTCGACCCGAAGGACACCGACGCCGTGGAGCTGATCGAGGACCGCTCCCACGGGATGGTCCGCACCGAGGTGCGCTGCGCCCGCTGCGGCTCGCACCTCGGGCATGTCTTCGCGGGGGAGGGGTATCCGACCCCCACCGACCAGCGGTACTGCATCAACTCGATCTCCCTGAGGCTGGCGCCCGAGGAGGGCTGACACGCCTCGAACAGGCCGGATGAACCGGGCCGTTGCCGTCTAGACTCTCGCGGCAGCGGCCCGCGCGTCGTCGGCCGTGCCGTGGCCGCGGGCGGGCGGAGAGCTGTCAGACCCGAAGGGTGTTCGGCGTTTTGATACGGATAGATGCAGTCACGAAGCGGTACGACGACGGCACGGTCGCGGTCGACCGGCTGTCGCTGGAGATACCGGACCGCGCGATCACCGTCCTCGTCGGGCCCTCCGGCTGCGGCAAGACGACGACCCTGCGGATGATCAACCGGATGGTGGAGCCCACCGAGGGCAGCATCCTCCTGGACGGCGCGGACATCCGGCAGCAGCCGGTCAACTCCCTGCGCCGCTCCATGGGTTACGTCATCCAGAACGCGGGGCTCTTCCAGCACCGCACCATCCTCGACAACATCGCCACCGTGCCCCGGCTGCTCGGCTGGAGCAAGCAGAAGGCACGCGGGCGGGCCGCGGAACTGATGGCGCGGGTCGGCCTCGACGCGTCCCTTGCCAAGCGGTATCCGTACCAGCTCTCCGGCGGCCAGCAGCAGCGCGTCGGGGTGGCCCGCGCGCTCGCCGCGGATCCGCCGGTGCTGCTGATGGACGAGCCGTTCTCCGCCGTCGACCCCGTGGTCCGCAAGGGACTCCAGGACGAACTGCTGCGGATCCAGGACGAGTTGGGAAAGACGATCGTCTTCGTCACCCATGACATCGACGAGGCGATCAAACTGGGCACCATGGTCGCCGTACTGCGCGAGGGCGGCCGGCTGGCCCAGTTCGCCCCGCCGGCCGAGCTGCTCAGCGCACCCGCCGACGCCTTCGTGGAGGACTTCCTCGGCGCCGACCGGGGCATCCGGCGGCTGTCCTTCTTCCCGTCCGACGCGCTGGAGCTCGCGACCGCGCCGCTCGTCCCGCTCGACGCGGACGCCGACCGGCTCGCCGCCGCTGCCGACGCGCCCTATCTCCTGGTCACCGACGCCGACGGCCGGCCGCTCGGCTGGGCCGAGTCCGGTGCGCCCCTCGACCGGGACCGACTCCTGGACCACGGGCGGCCGTTCCGGCCCGGCACCGACTCGCTGCGCACCGCCCTGGACGGCGCCGTGCTGTCGCCCACCGGCTGGGCGGTCGCGGTGGACGGCGACGGGCGCGCCGTGGGCGTCGTGTCGCAGCAGGCCGTCGGGGAGGCGATCCGCGCCGCGCACGGCCGGGCCGGCGCCGAGGCGAAGGCCGCCCGATGAACGGCTTCTTCGATCTGCCGAGCGACCTCCAGTACAGCTACCTCGGACTCGTCGGACTGCATCTGCGCGAGGCGCTGATCCCGGTGCTGGCCGGGCTGATCGTCGCGCTGCCCATCGCCCAGCTGTGCGCCCGCTTCCGGTGGATCTACCCGCCCGTGCTCGGCCTCACCACCGTGCTCTACTCCATTCCCTCGCTCGCCTTCTTCGTCGTCCTCATCGACTACTTCGGGCAGAGCGAGACCACGGTGATGATCCCGCTCGCGGTCTACAGCCTGGTGGTGCTGGTCCCCGGCATCGTGGACGGCGTCCGCTCGGTGCCCCAGGAGACACTGGCCGCCGCCGAGGCGATGGGCTTTGGCCCGCTGCGCCGCTATCTCCAGGTCCAACTCCCCATCGCCGCACCGGCGATCATCGCCGGGCTGCGGGTGGCGGTCATCTCCAGCCTGTCCCTGGTCAGCGTCGGCATGCTCATCGGCAACCAGGGCGCCCTGGGCAACATGCTCTACGACGCCAACACCTACCACCGGCCCGACCTGGCCATCAACTCGGTACTGACCACAGCGGTGTTGGGCGTCCTGGCCGATGCCCTGCTGGTCCTCGTGCGCCGACTGCTGACCCCCTGGATGCCGAGGAAGGGCGCCGCCCGGTGAACGTACTCAACCTCGTCCACGCCTTCTTCGGCGACGGCGCCCACTGGCACGGCTACGACGGCATACCGACCCGGCTCGCCGAGCACATCGGCTACTCGCTGGAGGCGCTGCTGATCGCCGCCGTGATCGGGCTGCCCGTCGGCCTGGTCACCGGGCACTACGGCCGGGGCGGCAACGCGCTCGCGCTGATCGCCACCGCCGGGCGGGCGCTGCCCAGCTTCGGGCTGCTGGTGCTGATGGTCCTGTGGATCGGGCTCGGGCTGCTGCCGGTGATGATTCCGCTGGTGGTGCTCGCCGTGCCGCCGATCCTGGTCACCACCTACGAGGCGGTGCGCACCGTCGACCCGTCCCCGGTGGACGCCGCCCGGGGCATGGGGATGTCCGAGGCGCGGGTGCTGTTCCGGGTCGAGGTGCCGGTGGCGCTGCCGCTGATCCTCTCCGGGCTGCGCACGGCGGCCGTGCAGATCATCTCCACCGCCACCATCGCGGCGTACGTCGGGCTCGGCGGGCTCGGCCGCTACATCATCGACGGCCTCTACCAGCGCGACTACGAGAAGGTCGTGGGCGGCGCCGCGCTGGTCGCCGGGCTCGCCCTGGTGACCCTCCTGCTGTTCTGGGCGGCCGCCCGGGCCACGGTGTCACGTGGTGTGCGCCGAGGCACCTGAGCGGCCGGCCGCATTCCCCTTCGTTTCCCTTCATCAAGAATGCGTTACAAGAGCCGGGCGCGCGGTTGACTCGGCGTCGAGCCCGTGGATTGGATCAAGTGGTGACTTCAACAACCCAGATCAGCAGGTCCATACGGAGGAGCCGGGGCGCGGCGGCGGCGGTCGCGCTCGCGATGGCGACGGCCCTGCTCGCGGGCTGCTCCGCCAAGTCCGGCGGTGTGGTCGTCGGCTCCAACAACTTCCCCGAGAGCAACCTGCTCGCCGACATCTACGGCGAGGCGCTCAAGGCCAAGGGGATCGACGTCACGTACAAGCCGAACATCGGCAGCCGCGAGACCACCTACGGTCTGCTGAAGAACGGCTCCGTCGCCGTACTGCCCGAGTACAACGGGGCGTTGCTGGCCTACCTCGACCCGAAGGCGACGCCGAAGAGCGCCGCCGAGACCACGGCGGCCATCAAGGCCAAGCTCGCCTCCAGGCTGACCCTGCTGGACCCCTCGTCGGCGCAGGACAAGGACACCCTGGCGGTCAACGCCGAGACGGCGCGGAAGTACCACCTCACCGCGCGGTCCAGCGCCGCCGATCTGAAGGCCGTCGCGGGGGATCTGGTGATCGGCGGCTCGCCGGAGTTCCAGACCCGGCAGCAGGGCCTGGTGGGCCTGAAGTCCGTCTACGGCCTGGACTTCAAGTCCTTCAAGGCGCTGGACGCGGGCGGCACGCTCACCCAGACCGCGCTGGCGAAGAACGACGTCCAGGTCGCCGACATCTTCAGCACCGACCCCACCATCGCCAAGGAGAAGTTCGTCGTCCTCCAGGACCCCCAGAACCTCTTCGGCTTCCAGAACGTCCAGCCCGTCGTCTCCAGGACCGCCCTCCCCAAGAAGGGCGTCGCCGCCCTGAACGCGGTCTCCGCCAAACTCGACACCACGACCCTGCTCGACCTGGACACCCAGGTCCAACTCCAGCACAAGGACCCGCTGGACGTGGCGAAGGCGTGGCTGAAGTCGGCGGGGCTCGACTGAGGCAGGCCCGACGCGAAGGGCGGGGGGGGGGGGGGGGGGGCCCCCCCGGCGCCCCCCCCGGGGGGGGGGGGGGGGGGGGCGGGGGGGGGGCGGGCGGCCGGGCAGTGGTAGAGAAGAACGGGGGGGGGGGGATGGGTGGATTGTG
>NZ_JBFBFF010000010.1:0-311861 GCF_040684035.1 Streptomyces sp. NPDC093018 | reverse complement strand
GTTGACTTTTGGCACGCTGTTGAGTTCTCAAGGAACGGTCGCTTCCTTTGTACTCACCCTCTCGGGCTTTCCTCCGGGCTTCCCTTCGGTGTTTCAAACTCTATCAGGCTTTTTCTGTCTCTCTGACCACCGTTCTGCGAGCATGCAGAAGGAGATCCAGAGTCAGGATCCGACGAGTTTGTTTTCTGTTCGAGCGAGGACACTTTCGCGTCGCTCCGTCCCGAGCAGGAGTACGACTGTACAGGGGGCCTGGAACGGCATGCAAATCCGCTGGGTTGGTGGTCTAGACCACTAGCTGCTAGCTTTCATCCGGAACCGCCACTTCACATGACATACCCTGCTGCTCAGGCCCGCGAGCAGCTCCACTTCTGGGAGGCTCCCATGACCACCGTGACGTCCCCTCTCGCCGGACGTGCCATCGGACTGGCCGCCGTGCCGGACCCCGTCTTCTCCGGGGCGATGGTCGGCCCCGGCACCGCGATCGATCCGGTGCGTGAGCCCTCCGAGGCCGTGTCGCCCGTGGACGGTGTGATCGTCTCCCTGCACCCGCACGCCTTCGTCGTGGTCGACGACAGCGGGCACGGCGTGCTCACCCACCTCGGCATCGACACCGTGCAGCTCAACGGCGAGGGCTTCGAGGTGCTCGTCAACAAGGGCGACACCGTGACCCGCGGTCAGGCCGTCGTGCGCTGGGACCCCGCGGCGGTAGAGGAGGCCGGCAAGTCCCCGGTGTGCCCCGTCGTCGCGCTGGAGGCCACGGCCGACGCCCTCTCCGCCGTCCGTGAGAGCGGTGACGTGACGACCGGCGCCGACCTCTTCTCCTGGAACTGACACACGTGCCGTCATGAGGACGGCGTACAGGACGACCACCGCGGCGGCGGGGCCCGCCGCACTATCCGGAGACGGGTGAGATGGAGACAACGCTGCGAGGCGTCGGCGTGAGCCATGGCGTGGCGATCGGCGAGGTCCGGCACATGGGCACGGCGGTGCTGGAGCCGCCGGCCAAGCAGATCCCGGCGCAGGAGGCGGGACGCGAGCAGGGCCGGGCCCGCCAGGCGGTCGACGCCGTGGCCGCCGATCTGATGGCGCGCGGCAATCTGGCCGGCGGCGAGGCCCAGGCGGTGCTTGAGGCACAGGCCATGATGGCCCAGGACCCCGAGCTGATGGCGGACGTGGACCGGCGGATCGCCGTCGGCAGCACGGCCGAGCGCGCGGTGTACGACGCGTTCGCGGCGTACCGGGAGCTGCTGGCCGGAGCCGGTGAGTACCTCGCCGGCCGGGTGGCCGACCTCGACGACGTGCGGAACCGTATCGTCGCGCGGCTGCTGGGCGTGCCCATGCCGGGTGTCCCGGACAGCGACCACCCCTATGTACTGGTGGCGCGGGACCTGGCGCCCGCCGACACCGCGCTGCTCGACCCCTCTCTGGTGCTCGGCTTCGTGACCGAGGAGGGCGGTCCCACCAGTCACAGCGCGATCCTGGCGCGGGCCCTCGGGGTACCTGCCGTGGTGGCGCTGCCGGGCGCGGTCGAGCTGGGCGAGGGCACCGTGGTCGCGGTGGACGGCAGCACCGGTGAGGTGTTCGTGCACCCGGGCGAGGAGCGCAAGGCGGAGCTGACGGCGGCGGCCGCCGAGCGCCGGGCCGCGCTGGCCGCCTCGACCGGTCCCGGTGCGACGGCGGACGGTCACAAGGTGCCGCTGCTGGCCAATGTGGGCGGTCCCGTGGATGTGCCGGCGGCGGTGGCGGCCGGGGCCGAGGGTGTCGGTCTGTTCCGTACCGAGTTCCTGTTCCTGGACGACAGTGAGCGTGCTCCTTCCGAGGAGAAGCAGATCGCGGCCTACCGGCAGGTGCTGGAGGCGTTCCCCGAGGGCCGGGTGGTCGTACGGGTGCTGGACGCGGGCGCGGACAAGCCGTTGGCCTTCCTGACCCCGGCGGACGAGCCGAACCCGGCGCTGGGCGTGCGGGGGCTGCGGACGCTGCTGGACCATCCGGACGTCCTGCGCACCCAGCTGACCGCGCTGGCGAAGGCCGCCGAGGGGCTGCCCGTCCACCTTGAGGTGATGGCGCCCATGGTGGCGGACCGCGCGGACGCGAAGGCGTTCGCGGACGCCTGCCGTGCGGCGGGGCTGCGGGCGAAGTTCGGGGCCATGGTGGAGATCCCGTCGGCGGCGCTGCGGGCGCGGTCGATCCTCCGGGAGGTCGAGTTCCTGTCGCTGGGCACCAATGACCTCGCGCAGTACACGTTCGCGGCAGACCGGCAGGTCGGCGCGGTGTCGCGGCTGCAGGATCCGTGGCAGCCGGCGCTGCTCGACCTGGTCGCGCTGTCCGCGGAGGCGGCCCGTGCCGAGGGCAAGAGCTGCGGGGTGTGCGGTGAGGCGGCGTCCGACCCGCTGCTGGCCTGTGTGCTGACCGGTCTGGGTGTCACCTCCCTGTCCATGGGTGCGGCGTCGCTGCCCTATGTCCGGGCGACGCTCGCGAAGTTCACGCTGGCGCAGTGCGAGCGGGCCGCGGCGGCGGCGCGGGCCGCGGACAGTGCCGAGGAGGCGCGCAGCGCGGCCCAGGGCGTGCTGTCCGGCGAGTAGCCGACGGGCGCGGCCGGTGGTCGTGTCGTCCAGGGGCGTCCCGCCTTCGGGTGGGGCGCCCCTGGCGCGTTCCGGACGTGTCCGGTCAGTGGTGGTGGGGTGCCGCGCCGCCCTCCCCCAGGTCGCCCAGGTCCGGTGGTGCGCAGTAGTCGACGCCGGGTTCCGGCGCGATCAGGTCGCCGGACTCGGCGTCGGTGCAGTACGCGTCGAACACCTCGGCGGCGGTGAGCGGTTCGAGGGCGCCGGTGCGCAGCCGCCAGCCGTGGACGCGGTCCGCGGTGCCGGGGGCGCTGGTGCGCAGGACGAGTCCGCCGGGGCTGCGGGTGGCGAGGCCCAGGGCGAGGACGCTGGTGAACTCCAGGGCCTCGGCCTCGTCCAGACGGGTGGCGCCGCGGGTGTCCTCGTCCCCGTGCAGGACGGAGACGAGGGTCTCGGGTGCTCCCATGACGGTGCACACGAGATGCCGGTCGCCGGGCGGCGCGGTGTCGAGGATGCGGACCACGAGGTCGGAGGCGCGGGTGAAGGCGGCCCGGCCGATGTCCTCGCCGCAGGTGGGGCAGGGGCCGAGGCGGGTCAGCAGGGTGGTGGCGTACTCCCAGGTGGCCCGGCGTACGGCCGCGTCGACGAGGGTGGGGACGAGGGCTGCGAGCGGGCCGCCGCCGTAGGGGACGGTGGGGCCGGTGGCGGCGAGTTCCGCGGTGAAGCGGGTGCGGGTGGCGGGCAGGTCGGGGTCCAGGCCGGTCTCGGCGCAGTAGGCGGCGTAGTCCTCGGGGTCGAACAGGGCGAGGGTGGTGTGACCGCCGTATGCGGCGCGGTTCTTGAGGACGTCCTCGACCTGCCGGAGGTAGGTCGGGTGGTCGTCGAAGGTGAAGCTGCGGTAGCGCCGCATGGCGCGGAAGTCGTGTTCGTCGGCGAGCAGGCCGATGGTGCCGGCGATCTCGCGGCGCAGGACGCTGCGCATGGTCCGGTGGTCGGTGTGCGCCATGTTTCCCCCATGTGTGCGCGGTCGATCAATGCTCACTCACCGTAACCGTCGGCACTGACAATGCCGGGTGCGAGCGCTCTGACCTGCGGCTTTCCTGGACATGGGACGGCCCCGGGGCCACCGTCGTACTCGGTGGGTCCGGGGCCGTCCGCACGCGGGGGGGGTGTCAGCCGCGTTTGCGGGCCAGTTCCTCGTAGAAGGCGAGCAGTGCGAGGTCGTCGATGGAGCCGGGGTTGACCGCCTTCTCCAGCGGGGTGCCCTGGAGGAGGCGCTTGACCGGGACCTCGATGCGCTTGCCGGTGAGGGTGTGCGGGACGCCGGGCACCTCGATGATCTCGTCGGGGACGTGGCGCGGCGAGAGCTGTTCGCGGATGGCCCGCTTGACCTTGTCGAGGAGCGCGTCGTCCAGGCCGGCGCCCGGTGCGAGGTGTACGAACAGCGGCATCCAGTAGCCGCCGTCGGGCTGTTCGATGCCGATGACCAGGGATTCCTTGATCTCGGGCAGGCGCTCGACCACCTCGTAGATGTCGGCGGAGCCCATGCGGACGCCCTGCCGGTTGAGGGTGGAGTCGGAGCGGCCGTGGATGATCACGGTGCCGCGCCCGGTGCGGGTGATCCAGTCGCCGTGGCGCCAGACGCCGGGGTAGGTGTCGAAGTAGCTGTCGTGGTACCGGCTGCCGTCGGGGTCGTTCCAGAAGCGGATCGGCATGGACGGCATGGGCTTGGTGACGACGAGTTCGCCCACCTCGTCCACGAGGGGCTCGCCCGCGGGGTCCCAGGCCTGGAGGTCGGTGCCGAGGGCGGGGGCCTGGAGTTCGCCGGTGTACACGGGCAGGGTGGGTACGCCGCCCGCGAAGCAGGAGCAGACGTCGGTGCCGCCGCTGACGGAGGCGATCCAGAGGTCCTCGCCGACTTCGTCGTGCAGCCAGCGGAAGCCGTCGGGCGGCAGCGGGGAGCCGGTGGTGGCGACGCACTTGACGGCGGAGATGTCGTAGTCGCGGGACGGGTGGACGCCGGCCTTGCGGCAGGCCATGACGTAGGCGGCGGAGGTGCCGTAGAGGGTGGCTCCGGTGCGTTCGGCGACCTTCCACTGGGCGCCGGTGTCGGGGTACCCGGGGCTGCCGTCGTACAGGACGATCGTCGTGCCCGTGAGCAGGCCGGAGACGAGGAAGTTCCACATCATCCAGCCGGTCGAGGTGTACCAGAAGAAGCGGTCCTCGGGGCCGAGGTCGCAGTGCAGGCCCAGCTGCTTGAGGTGTTCGACCAGGATGCCGCCCTGGGACTGGACGATGGCCTTGGGCAGGCCGGTCGTACCGGAGGAGTAGAGCACCCACAGCGGGTGGTCGAAGGGGACCTGTTCGAAGACGGGCGCGGTGTCGCCGGAGGTCACGGCGGACCAGTCGAGGGCGCCCTCGGGTGCCTCGGTGCCGAGCAGCGGGATGTGCACGACGGCCCGCAGGGTGGGCAGTTCGCGGCGCAGTTCGGCGACGGCCTCGCGGCGGTCGTGCTCCTTGCCGCCGTAGCGGTAGCCGTCGACGGTGAACAGGACGACGGGTTCGACCTGCTGGAAGCGGTCGAGGACGCTGCGGGCGCCGAAGTCGGGGGCGCAGGAGGTCCATACGGCGCCGACGGAGGCGGTGGCGAGGAGGGCGACGACGGCCTGCGGGATGTTGGGCAGGTAGCCGCTGACGCGGTCGCCGGGGCGTACGCCGAGGGCGCGCAGTTCGGCGGCGAGCGAGCCGACCTGGCCGCGCAGTTCGGCCCAGGTGACGGGGCGCGGCTCATGGGTCTCGTCCACGTACAGCAGCGCGGGCTCGTCGGGGCGGTCCTCGGCCGCGCGCAGGGCGTGTTCGGCGTAGTTGAGGGTGGCGCCGGGGAACCACTGGGCGCCGGGCATCGCGCGGTCGCCGAGGACCTGGGTGTACGGGGTGGAGAAGCGGACGTCGAACCACTCGGTGACGGCCTTCCAGAAGGCGTCCAGGTGGTCGACGGACCAGCGGTGCAGTGCGGCGTAGCCGCCGTCGGCCGGGGCCCCGTGGTGGGCGGCGGCCCACGCCTGGAACGCGGTGATGCGTGCCTGGCTGATCCGCGTGGGATCGGGCTGCCAGAGCGGCTGGGGGTTCGCGGTCGACATGGGGCGGCTCCCGGACTGTACGCGTCGTGTGCGTCGGTCCGCGCACGGCTGGGTGTGCGCGTGACGCGGCTGACAGGGACGATGCCATGTGATCGACTTCCGCACCAGGGTGAGCTTCATATCATCCGTCTGGTCATCCGTCTGATGACGTCTGGTGAAACTCGTCCGGCCGGTGAAACGGCGGGTCCGGCAGAGGTGAACGGAAATTGAACGGCACGCGCGCGCGGGGCGCTCGGTGGCAGGGTGAGCAGCATGGACGGTCGTGACCTGGTGCGTTCGGTGCGTGTGATCGGTTCGGGACGGGCGGCGAGGGGGGTGCGGGCGGCGTGGCGCAGACGGCGGATCGACGCCGCCGGGCTGCCCCGGCGCGGGGCGGAGCGGGCGCGGGTACCCGGGCAGGTGGAGAGCGCCGAGCCGGGGCCCGGCGGTGGGGTGATCCGGTTCAGCCGCTCGGAGCTGCGGATCATGGTCGTGGTGAACGGCGCGGTGTTCTGGGGCTGGGACGGGGCGGCGCCGGGGCCGTCGTACGCGCTGGCGGGCAGCGGCCCCGAGCCGGATCCGCGGGCGGTCCTGGAGCCGGACAAGGACGGCGGCTGGCGGGTGGTGGCCGAGCGGGTGACGGTCGTGGTCTCGCGGCACGGCGCGGTGGAGGTGTGCACGCCGGGTGGTGTGGTGCTGCGCCGGGAGCTGCCGCCGCGCTGGTGGGAGCCGGTCGAGGGGGGCGTCGCGCGGTGGATGCAGCGCGCGGAGGTGGCGGCGGACGCCCGGTTCTTCGGGCTCGGCGGGCGCGCGTGCGGGCCGCGGCTGCGCGACGGGTCGTACCGGCTGTGGAACACCGATCCCGGCCGTTCGTTCGCACCGGGTGACGATCCGCTGTATCTGACCATGCCGGTGCAGCTGGTGGTGGCGGACGCGGGAACGCATCTGATGTTCTACGACACCACGTGGGACGGCACGGTGGTGCTGCGCGAGGGCGAGGAGGGCGCGGGGTCAGGGCACGACCGGGCGGGGCGCTGCGAGCTGCGGATGGACGGCGGGCCGCTGCGCTGCTGGGTGATGGTGGGCCCGCCGGCGCGGGTGCTGCTCACCTGGGCCTCGCTGACGGGGGCGCCCGCGCTGCCGCCGGCCTGGGCGCTCGGTCATCAGCACGCGCGGTGGGGGTTCGGCGGCGAGCAGGAGGTGCGCCGGATCGTCGCGGGCTATCAGGAGCGCGGGCTGCCGCTGGACGCCGTGCATCTGGACCTCGACCACTACGACGGCCACCGGGTCTTCACCGTGGACCGGGAGCGGTTCCCGAAGCTGCCGGTGCTCGCGGAGGAGCTGCGGCGGGACGGGATCCGGCTGGTCTCGATCGTGGACCCGGCGGTGAAGGCGGCGCCGGGTGACGCGGTGTACGACGGCGGCATGGCGGTGGACGCGTTCGTGCGGGACGCCTCGGGGCGGCCGGTGCGGGGGGTGGCGTGGGCCGGTGAGTCGGTGTACCCGGACTTCACGCATCCGCGGGTGCGTCAGTGGTGGGGCGCGCTGTACGAGGAGCGCCTCGAGCAGGGGTTCGCCGGGTTCTGGCACGACATGAACGAGCCGGTGTCCTTCAACGCCTTCGGCGAGCCGACACTGCCGCGCTCGGCCCGGCACGCGCTGGAGGGGCGCGGCGGGGACCATCGCGAGGCGCACAACGTGTACGGGCTGTGCATGGCGCGCGCGGGGTACGAGGGGCTGCGCGAACTGGCCCCCCAGGAGCGGCCGTTCGTGTTCACGCGGTCGGGCTGGGCGGGGATGCAGCGGTACGGCGGCACCTGGTCGGGCGAGGTGGCGACGGGCTGGCCGGGGTTGCGGGCGTCGCTGTCGCTGGTGCTGGGGCTCGGGCTGTGCGGGGTGCCGTACTCGGGCCCCGATGTGGGGGGCTTCGACGGCAGCCCGGCACCGGAGTTGTATCTGCGGTGGTTCCAACTCGGGGCGTATCTCCCGCTGTTCCGCACCCGTGCGAGCCTCCGGGCCGGGCGGCGTGAGCCGTGGGAGTTCGGGTCGGAGGTGCTGGAGCACGCGCGGGCGGCGCTGCTCGAACGCCGGCGGCTGCTGCCGTACTTCGTGACGCTCTCCCATCTGGCCCGGCGCACCGGCGCGCCCTATGTACGGCCGGTGTGGTGGAACGCACCGGAGGACCGGGCCCTGCGCGACTGCGAGGACATGTTTCTGCTGGGTGACAGCCTGTTGGTGGCGCCGGTACTGGACCCGGGCGCGGACCGGCGCGTGGTGCGGCTGCCGCGGGGGCGCTGGTACGACACGACGACGGAACGGGCCTACGAGGGCCCCGGCCAGGTCCTGGTGGACGCGCCGCTGTCCCGGATACCGGTGTTCGCACGGGCGGGCGCGGTGCTGCCGGTGCGCGGCGACGACGGCCTCGAACTGGAGACCTGGGCCCCGGCCCCCGGCCGGACCGGCGGCGGCCTGGTGATTCGGGACGCGGGCGACGGCTGGGACGTACCGGAGGTGGAGCGCTATGTGGTCCGCCACCAGGGCGGGAGGGTGACGGTCACCCGGGAGGACGGAAACGGGGTGAACGAGCCGGAGTGGCCGGTGCGGGTGAGGGGGCTGGAGTGAGCCGGTGGCCGAATCGGTGATTCGCCATCGGGTGATTCGCCTGGAGCATCCGTTGAAGCCGCACGGTATGGCCAACGCCCCTTCCCCGTAAGGGGCGTTGCGACTGAGCAACCGGGCGGGGGTCAGATGTAGCGGCCCTCGAAGAAGGCTCGGACCGCGGCGCTGTGGAGGGGGAAGGCGAGGTCCTCGGGGCGGCGCAGGAGGTGCCAGCCCTCGGTTTCGGGGGTGGGGGCGGGCGGGGGGAGGAGGTCGGCCGGGCGTTCGGGGAGGAGGCCGAAGAGGAGCAGGTGCCCGTCGGGGGAGCTCATGGCGTCGACGAGGCGGACGTCGCGGGCGGCGGCGTCGATGCCGGTCTCCTCCTTGAGTTCGCGCACGACGGCCTGCTTCCAGTCCTCGCGGTCGTCCACATAGCCGCCGGGCAGGGCCGTGCCGCCGCGGGCGGGGGCGATGGTTCGGGTGATGACGACCAGGGCGGTGCCCTCGGTGTCGTACACGGGCTGGAGCGCGATCGCCACGGGCAGCGGGTTGCGGTAGGCGACCGTGCCGCAGGACGGGCAGGTGCGCGGCCAGCCGGTGACGCCCTCTCCATAGGGCACCCCGCAGGCGGAACAGTGCGATCCCGGTGCGGAGTTGGCGATGGGTTGCTGATTCTCGGACACGCGCGGACTGTATCCGATCACGGGAACGACGTCTTCCGTACGTGGTGTTGTCCGGTACGGACACGGTCTGCCCATTTCCCGTCGGACGTGCCAGACTCCTGACGCATCGTCAGATAGTTCGGATCCGCTGTGACGGGAGGGGCTTTGCCGCACACCAGGACACCCGTGATCACCGGCTGGTTCACCGGCGAGGGCGACGGCTTCCGCCTTCTCGGCACCCGCTGCTCGTCCTGCGCCTCGGTCTTCTTCCCGCGCGAGGACGTCCACTGCCGCAATCCGCACTGCGCGGGCGGCACCCTGGAGGAGACCCCGCTGTCCCGGACGGGGCGCGTCTGGTCGTACACCGACACCCGGTACCGTCCCCCGTCCCCCTTCGTCAGCGATGCCGAACTCCCTTGGGAGCCGTATGCGTTGATCGCGGTCGAGCTGGCGGCCGAGCGGATCGTGGTGCTGGGGCAGGCGGCCCCCGGGATCACCGTCGCCGATCTCGCGGTGGGGATGGAGGTGGAGGCCGTCGAAGGCGTGCTCCACGGCGGCAGCGGGACGGAGACGACGGCGACGTGGAACTGGCGGCCGACGGGGGCGACAGAGCCGACGGGGGCGGCGTCATGACGGGAGACGTCGCGGTGCTCGGCGCGGGCATGCATCCCTGGGGCAAGTGGGGGCGTGGCTTCGTGGAGTACGGCGCGGCGGCGGCCCGCGCGGCGCTCGCGGACGCCGGTGTCGACTGGCGGGAGGTGGGTGCCGTCGTCGGCGCGGACACGGTGCGGGGCGGCTACCCGGGGTACGTGGCGGGGGCGTCGTACGCCAGGGCGCTGGGCTGGCAGGGCGCCCGGGTCACCAGTGTGTACGCGGCCTGTGCGTCGGGGGCGCAGGCGATCGCCGCGGCGCGGGCGCAGATCCTCGCCCGCCTCGCCGACGTGGTGCTCGTGGTGGGCGCGGACGCGGCGCCCAAGGGCTTCTTCCGGCCCGCGGGCGGGGACCGGCCCGACGACCCGGACTGGCTGCGCTTCCGGCTGCTGGGCGCCACCAACCCGGCGTACTTCGGGCTGTACGCGCGCCGGCGGATGGCGGTGCACGGCGACACACCGGAGGACTTCGCGCTGGTCAAGGTGAAGAACGCCGCGATGGGGGCGCTGAATCCGTACGCCCGTTACCGCAAGCGGGTCACCGCCGAGGAGGTCGCCGCCTCCGCGGTGGTCGCCGATCCGCTGCGGCTGCTGGACATCTGCGCCACCTCCGACGGCGGCGCCGCCCTGGTGCTGTCCTCCATGGAGTTCGCCCGCCGGCACGGCGCCGCGCGGCCGGTGCGGATCCGCGCGGTCTCCACGGTGACCCCCCGCTTCCCGAACCCGGTGCTCGACCTGCCGGACATCGCCACCGACCCGGCGGTCGCGGTGCGGCCCCCGGAGGAGACCTTCCGCGCCGCCATCGCCCGCGCCGCCTACGAGGAGGCCGGCCTGGGGCCCGGGGACCTGGATCTGGCGGAGGTGTACGACCTGTCCACCGCGCTGGAGTTGCAGTGGTACGAGGATCTGGGGCTGTGCGGCGCGGGCGAGGGGGCGAAGCTGCTGCGGGAGGGCGTGACGGCGCCGGGCGGCCGGACACCGGTCAACGCAAGCGGCGGGCTCGCCTCCTTCGGTGAGGCCGTTCCGGCCCAGGCCATCGCCCAGGTCTGCGAGCTGACCTGGCAACTGCGGGGCGCGGCGGGCGAGCGGCAGATCGAGGGCGCGCGGGTGGGCATCACCGCCAACCAGGGGCTGTTCGGGCATGGTTCGTCGGTGGTGGCGGTGCGGTGAGGGGGCGGCGAACGGGCTTCCATTGGGCGTCCCATGGGCGCCTACTGTGACGGTCACGCTGTGCGATCGGCCCGGAATCCTGTGTGAACGTCTCATGAACTGACCCTGGGCGCCCGCGCCCGGCGCCATCATGCTCCCGTGCACTCCTGGACGG
The DNA here is from genome assembly GCF_040684035.1 of Streptomyces sp. NPDC093018. NCBI lineage: Bacteria > Bacillati > Actinomycetota > Actinomycetes > Kitasatosporales > Streptomycetaceae > Streptomyces > Streptomyces sp. NPDC093018. Next base: position 300,947 of record NZ_JBFBFF010000010.1, on the reverse strand, counting down.
ACTCTCTCCGCTTCGCCTTCCAGCCGCTGGTGAACCTGAGGACGGGCGCGGTCGCCGCGCTGGAGGCATTCGCCCGCCCGGAGACCGGCGACATCCTGGCCGAGGCCCGCCGTGACCCCGAACTGGACGGCGCGCTGGCCGTGCTGGCGCTGCGCTCGGCCATGCGCAAGGAGCGGCTGCTGCCGCTGCATGTGAACGTGTTCGCGGCCACCCTCGCCGACCTCGGCGGCCTCACCCCGCTGCACGACGCGGTGCGGGCGCAGGGGCGGGGGCCCTGGGAGGTGACGCTGGACGTCGTACCGCCGTACACGCATGTGCCGCACCGGGCGTTGCTGGAGGCGGTGGCCGCGCTGCGGGAGCAGGGGTTCCGGATCAGCGCGGACGGGGTCGGGGACGGCGATGTGCCGCTGCGGCTGCTCACCGACCTCTCCCCCGATCTGGTCAAGCTGGACGCCTCCCTGCTGGCCAGACCGGCCGCGGTACGGGCGATGCGGACCCTGTGCGAGGAGTTGGACGCCCTGGTCGCCGTGGAGGGGGTGGAGACCGAGGGGCAGTACGCGGCGGCGGTGTCGGCGGGGGCGCAGCTGGCCCAGGGCGAGCTGTTCGCGCCGCCCGCCCGGATCCCGGTGGCGGACGTCTATGTGCCGTCCTTCTCCCCCGCCGCCCCGGTCGTGCCCAGGACCGGGCCTTCGGTGCGGGAGTTCGTGCGTCCGGCCGCCGTGCTGCCGGTGACGGCGTCGGCCGGGCAGGTGCGGGCCCTGCTGACCGGCTCGCCGGACGTCTCCGGGGTGCTGCTGGTGGACCAGACGGGCAGACCCGTGCGGTCGGTGCACCGCTCGCGCTTCCTGCTGTCGATGTCCGGCCGCTACGGGCACGCCCTGTACGCCGACCGTCCCGCCGCGCGGCTCGGTGACGCGCCGCGCACGGTCGGAGTGGACGCCACCGCCTGGGAGGTGCTGGACGTGGTGGCGATCGGCGGCCGGGACCGGACCAGCGACGATGTGGCGGTGCTGGACGCGCACGGGCGGTGCGTGGGCGTCGTACGGCTCGCGGACCTGGTGCGGGCGCTGGCCGAGAGCCGGGTGGAGGAGGCGGCCGGGCTCAATCCGCTGACCCGGCTGCCGGGTTCGGACGCGATCACCGGTGAGGTGGACCGGCGGATCGCGGACGGGCGGCCGTTCGCGCTGAGCTGGCTGGACATCGACCACTTCAAGAAGGTGAACGACGGCGCCGGTTTCGCCGCGGGCGACGAGCTGATCCGCTCGGTGGGACGAGCGCTGACGCAGGCGATCGCCGGGCAGGCGCGGGTGGGGCACATCGGCGGGGACGACTTCCTGGTGCTGGCCGACGAGGAGGCGCTCGGCCCGCTGGCCGCGGCGGTGCTGGACGCCCCCTGGTCGGCGGGCGGCCGGCCGGTCACGCTGTCCCTGGCGACCGTGGTGTGCGGGCCGGGCAGCGTGCACGACCACCGCCAGGCCGCCGCCCAGCTGGCCCCGCTGAAGCAGGCGGCCAAGGCACTCGGCGGGGCGAGCTGGGTGCTCGGCCGCGCGGGGCTGACCGGACATGAGGTACGGCGGGGTGGCGGAGCGATGACTCCGGCGCGGGCGGCGGCTGCCGAACCTCAGTGGTGAACGGTCCCTAGATGTGCGTGACTTGAGATCTGGTCTGGTCAGCTGCCGACCGGCTGGCGGTGATCGGCCGGGTAGCGCATGGCGTGTTCGATGAGGTCGATGAGGACGTCCTTGGCCGACTCCCGGTCGCGGGCGTCGCACAGCATCACGGGCACCCCGGGGTCCAGGTCGAGCGCCCGGCGGACCGAGTCGGAGGGGTAACGGGCGGCGCCGTCGAAGCAGTTGACGGCGACCAGGAAGGGGATGGAGCGCCGCTCGAAGTAGTCGACGGCGGCGAAGGAGTCCTCCAGACGGCGGGTGTCGGCGAGCACCACGGCACCGAGCGCCCCCTCGGACAGCTCGTCCCACATGAACCAGAACCGCTCCTGCCCCGGCGTGCCGAACAGGTACAGGACCAGGTCCTCGCGCAGGGTGATCCGGCCGAAGTCCATGGCCACGGTGGTGGTGTTCTTGGCCTCCACCCCGCTGGTGTCGTCGACCGGGCGCCCGGCCTCGGTGAGCTGCTCCTCGGTGCGCAGCGGCCGGATCTCGCTGATCGCGCCGACCAGGGTGGTCTTGCCCACGCCGAAGCCGCCCGCCACCAGGATCTTGAGCGTGACGGGCTCGACCGGGAAATTGCCGTGCTCAGGACGCCCGAGGACCATCGTTCACTTCTCCTGCTTGCTGGGGTTCGGGCGACGGCCGGCCGTAGCCGCCGCCACCGGGGGTTTTGATGACCAGTACGTCGCCGGGGCCGACCTCGGTGGAACCGCTGCCGCCGAGATCGGTGACACCGCCGTCGGCCCGCTCGACCCGGTTGGCGCCGAGCGCTCCGGGAGCGCCGCCCGCCATGCCGTACGGGGGCACCCGGCGGTGCTGGGAGAGGGTGGAGACGGTCATGGGCTCCAGGAACCGGATGCGGCGCACCGCGCCGTCGCCGCCGCGCCAGGTGCCGGCGCCGCCGCTCCCGGGCCGTACGGCGAACTCCTCCAGGCGGACGGGCAGTCGCCACTCCAGGATCTCGGGGTCGGTGAGCCGGGAGTTGGTCATATGGGTCTGTACGACGTCGGCGCCGGGGAAGCCGTCGCCCGCACCGGATCCGGAGGCGACGGTCTCGTAGTACTGGTGGCGTTCGTTGCCGAAGGTGACGTTGTTCATCGTGCCGGAGCCCTCGGCCTGGACGCCGAGCGCGGCGTACAGGGCGCCGGTGATGGCCTGGGAGGTCTCCACGTTGCCCGCGACGACGGCGGCCGGGGGCTTCGGGGCGAGCAGGGAGCCGGGCGGTACGACGATGTCCAGGGGGCGCAGGCAGCCGTCGTTGAGCGGGATGTCGTCGGCGACCAGGGTGCGGAAGACGTACAGGACGGCCGCGTTGACGACGGCGAGGGGGGCGTTGAAGTTGGTGGGGAGCTGCGCGGAGGTGCCGGTGAAGTCGATGGTGGCCCGGCGCTCGGCCCGCTCGACACGGACCCGGACGCGGATGACGGCGCCCGCGTCGGTCTCGTAGGCGTACTCGCCGTCGTCCAGGGCGTCGATGACGCGGCGGACCGCCTCCTCGGCGTTGTCCTGGACGTGCCGCATATAGGCCTGTACGACGTCGAGGCCGAACTCGCCGATCATGCGGCGGACTTCGTCGACGCCCTTCTGGTTTGCGGCGATCTGGGCGCGCAGGTCGGCGAGGTTGGTGCGGGGGTTGCGGGAGGGGTAGGGGGCCTCGGTGAGCAGGCGCCGGGTCTCCTCCTCCCGGAAGCGGCCGCCCTCGGCGAGCGGCCAGTTGTCGAACAGGACGCCCTCCTCCTCGATGGTGCGGCTGTGGGCGGGCATGGAGCCGGGGGCGATGCCGCCGATCTCGGCGTGGTGGCCGCGGGAGGCGACGTGGAAGAGGATCCGGGGCCGGTCCCGCGGGGCCGCCGGGGCGTCGGTGTCCGGAGCCCCGCCGTCCGGGGCGTCGGTGTCGAACACCGGGGTGATCACGGTGACATCGGGCAGATGGGTGCCGCCGTGGTACGGGTCGTTGACGGCGTAGGTGTCGCCCGGCCGCATCGAGTCGCCCCGGCGGCGGATGACCTCCTTGACGCTGGTGCCCATGGAGCCCAGGTGGACGGGGATGTGGGGGGCGTTGGCCACCAGGTTTCCGTCCGGGTCGAACAGGGCGCAGGAGAAGTCGAGGCGTTCCTTGATGTTGACGGACTGGGCGGTGGACTCCAGCCGGGCGCCCATCTGTTCGGCGATCGACATGAAGAGGTTGTTGAAGACCTCAAGGAGAACCGGATCGGCTTCCGTGCTCGGGCGGGAACCCCGGGTGACCGCGGTGCGTTCCATGAGCAGATGTCCGTCGTCGGTGGCCGCGGCCCGCCAGCCGTCGTCCACGACGGTCGTCGCACTGGCCTCGGTGATGATCGCCGGGCCGGTGACGGACGCGCCGGGAGGAAGGGCCTCGCGGCGGTGCAGGGGTACGTCGCGCCAGGAGCCGCCGGTGTGCAGGCGGACGGTCTCGGGTGCGGCGGGCCGTCCCTCGTACGGCGCGAGGGCGGTCAGATCGGGGGGTGCGGTGATGCCGGTGGCCTCGACGGAGAGGGCTTCGACGACGATCGGGCGGTCGAGGGTGAAGGAGTAGGTGGCGCGATGGCGCTCCTCGAACGCGCCGCGCATGCGCTCGGGTTCGGCCAGTTCGACGGTGAGGGCGGTGTCGGTGCCGTCGTAGCGCAGCTGCGCGCGATGGGTGACCCGGACGTGGTCCTCGGGGATGTCCTCGGCCGTGAGTTCGGCGCGGGCGGCGGCCTCCAGGCCGGCGGCGGCCGCGCGGATGCCGGGCATGGCGGCCGGCTCCAGGGGTGCCTCGACGGACTGTTCGCGCATGGCGGTGGTGTCGGCGAGACCGATGCCGAGCGCGGAGAGGACCCCGGCCATGGGGGGTACGAGCACGGTGCGGATGCCGAGCGACTCGGCGACCCGGCACGCGTGCTGGCCGCCCGCGCCGCCGAAGGTGGTCAGTGCGTAGCGGGTGACGTCGTGGCCCTGCTGGACGGAGATCCGCTTGATCGCGTTGGCGATATTGGCGACGGCGATGTCCAGATAGCCCTCGGCCACCTGTTCGGGGGTGCGGTCGTCGCCGGTGGCCCGGTGGATCTCGCGGGCGAGTGCGGTGAACCGGTCGCGGACGAGCCCGGCGTCCAGCCGCTGGTCGCCGCCGGGCCCGAACACGGCCGGGAAATACGCGGGTTGGATCCGGCCGAGCATCACATTGGCGTCGGTGACGGTGAGCGGGCCGCCGGCCCGGTAGCAGGCGGGGCCGGGGGTGGCACCCGCCGAGTCGGGGCCGACGCGGTAGCGGGAGCCGTCGAAGTGGAGCACGGAGCCGCCGCCCGCGGCCACGGTGTGGATGTCGAGCATCGGGGCGCGCAGCCGTACGCCCGCGACCTGGGTGTCGAAGACCCGCTCATAGGCACCGGCGAAGTGCGAGACATCGGTGGAGGTGCCGCCCATGTCGAAGCCGATGACCCGGTCGAAGCCCGCGCGCTGGGACATCCGGGCCATGCCGACGATGCCCCCGGCCGGTCCGGACAGGACGGCGTCCTTGCCGCGGAACTGCCCCGCCTCGGTGAGCCCGCCGTTGGACTGCATGAACATCAGCCGCACACCGCGCAGTTCGTCGGCCACCTGGCGGACGTAGCGGTGCAGCACCGGTGAGAGATAGGCGTCGGCCACGGCGGTGTCGCCGCGCGGGACCAGCTTCATCAGCGGGCTGACCTCGCTGGACAGCGAGATCTGCGGGAAGCCGGTGCGGGCCGCGAGTTCGCCGATGGCGCGCTCGTGGGCGGGGTGCAGATGGCTGTGCAGGCAGACGACGGCGACGGCGCGGATCCCGTCGTCGTACGCCTGTCGGAGCGCGGGCGCGAGCGCGTCCAGGTCGGGGGCGCGCAGCACGGTTCCGTCGGCGGCGATGCGTTCGTCCGCCTCGATCACCCGGGTGTAGAGCGGTTCGGGCGGCTCGATACGGCGGGCGAAGATGCGCGGCCGGTTCTGGTAGGCGATGCGCAGGGCGTCACGGAAGCCGCGGGTGATGATCAGGAGGGTGGGTTCGCCGGTGCGCTCCAGGAGCGCGTTGGTGGCGACGGTGGTCCCCATGCGGACGGCCTCGACGGGCTCAGGGGAGTCGCCGAGGAGGGCCCGGATGCCGGTGACGGCGGCGTCGGGGGCGGGGCGGTGGCCTGCGCCTTGAGTGCCGGAAGCGTCGCCCCGAGTGCCGGGAGCGGTGTCCGGGCCGGGCTCGGGGTGGGGCTGGGCCGGGTTGTCGGAGAGCACCTTGTGCGTGAGCAGGCGGCCGTCCGGGCGACGCGCGACGATATCGGTGAAGGTGCCGCCTCGGTCGACCCAGAACTGCCAGCCTGTCACGTCAGTACTCCGCTTCCGCGCCGGTCACAGCGCCCGCAGGCCGTTGATCACGTCGCGCAGAATACTCTCGTCCGGCAGCTCGGCCGGGGGCACCGGCCGGGTGACATGGACGAGTTCCGCGTGCACGAGATCGCCGACGAGGACCCGCACGACACCGATGGGCAGGTCGAGTTCCGCGGCCAGCTCGGCGACCGACTGCGGGGTGCTGCGGCACAGGCCCACGATGTCCACGTGCTCGGGGGAGAGCGTCGGATCCGTCTCCGGGTCCCCGGCGGCGGGCTCCGTGACGACCACCGCGATCAGATCGAGGCGGTGCTGGGCCGTACTGGAGGTACGGCCGCGCGTCATGGCGTACGGACGGACGACCGGTCCGGCGTCGTCGTCGAACCAGTGGCTGCTCACCTGACCGTCTTCGCTCATGTCATCCCACTACCCGCCCGCGGGCAGGCCCGTGCGCGGGGCGGTGCCCAGGTGCACACCCACCCGCTTGACCAGGAGCGTCATCTCGTAGGCGACCTGGCCGACATCGGAGTCGGCGTCGGACAGGACGGCCAGGCAGCTGCCGTCGCCCGCGGCGGAGACGAACAGGAAGGCGTCGTCCAGCTCGACGACCGTCTGGCGGACGCCGCCCGCGTCGAAGTGGCGGCCCACGCCCTTGGCGAGGCTGTGGAAGCCGGAGGCCACGGCGGCCAGGTGTTCGCCGTCCTCCCTGGTCAGGTCCTTGGACACGCCGGTGGCCAGTCCGTCGCCGGAGAGGATGACGGCCTTGCGGATGCTGGCGACGCGGTCGACCAGGTCGTCCAGGAGCCAGTTCAGCTCCCCGTTGCCCGTCGCCGTGTGGTCGGTCGCCTTCGGTGCGGTCATCGACCGTCCCCCTTAGTGGTTCCTTGTGCTGTGCCGGTGCGGGCAGTCTCGCCCGTGGCATTCTCCTCCCGGCCACGCTGCCAGCCGCGCTGGAGCGAGGCCATCCGGCTGCGGACCTCGTCGGCGTCCCGGTCGGTGGGCGCGTCGCCGCGCCCGGGTCGCCGTTCGGGGTCCTGCCTGAGCTGAGGGGCGAGGCTGGCCTGCCGCACTCGGCGGGGCAGGGCGCCGTCGCCGGGTTCGGCGGCGCCGTCGCCGTCGCGGGGTGCGCGGACGGGGCCGCCGGAGGTCCCCGGGCCGCCGGGGGCGCTCGCCGCGGGGCGGGCGCGCCGGGGCAGCGCGGGGATGCCGGGGCGGGCGGCCGCAGCGGGACCGTCGACCGGGGCGCGGCCGTCGGCCGATGCCGTCCCCGCCTCCCCGACGCGGTCGGCCGGTTCCGCCGGGCGCGGGGCGGCGGTCGCCCGGCGCGGCAGGGCTACCGGACCGCCCCGGTGCGGTTCGCGGTCGGTGCGTTGCGACTCACGGTCGGCACGCTGCGGCTCGCGGTCGGCGCCGTAGGCGTCCAGGCCGGCGCCGTACGCGTCCTCGGCGGTGCCGTACGCGCCCGTGTCAAAGCCGTATGCCTCCCCGGTCGCGCGGTCGTCCGGGTCCGCCGGGTTGCGGCGGCCGGGCTCAGGGCGGTGGGCGCGCTGGTCGGTGACCGGTTTGCCGTGCGAACTGACCAGCTTGGGCGGCTGGCGGCGCGGCAGCGGTACGAGTCCGTGCTCGCCGGTCTCCTCCCCCGTCGGGCGATCCGCCGGGCGATCCACCGGGCGGTCGTCGCCCGGCTCCTGCGCGGGACCGTCGTCCGCGCCCCGGGTCAGGGCACGGCGGTGGCGGAAGAGGCCGCCGCGTTCGCTGTCCTCGTCCGGCAGGGCGCCGGGGAAGCCGTCCAGGGCGTCGAGGTCGACGGGCGCCTCCAGCTCCACCGGGCCGTCCAGCACGGTGGTGGGCAGCCCGGACAGCGGCAGCGGGGCCCGGGAGCCGCCGACGGCACGCCCGGAGTTCTTCGCGGTGCGCTCGCGGTCCAGCCGGAAGCCGATGCCGTTGGTGTCCGGGACCTCGTCGCTGAGCAGCGCGTCGGGGATGAACACGATCGCGGTGGTGCCGCCGTAGGGCGAGGGCTGCAGGGAGACGCGCACGTTCTGGCGCTGGGCGAGGCGGCTGACCACGAACAGGCCGAGCCGGTCGGTGTCGGAGAGTTCGAACTCGGGGGTCTCGGCGAGGCGCAGGTTGTTGTCCAGCAGCGCCTCGGGCGTCATGCCGAGTCCCCGGTCGTGTATCTCCAGGGTGAAGCCGTTGGCGACCCGCTCGCCGATGACCTGGACGGCGGTGTGCGGGGGCGAGAACACCGTGGCGTTCTCCAGGAGTTCGGCCACGAGATGGGTGAGGTCGGCGACGGCCGGGCCGGTCACGGCGACCCGCGGCAGGCGTCGTACCTCGACCCGCTCGTAGTCCTCGACCTCGGCGACGGCGGCGCGGACCACGTCCATCAGCTGCACGGGGCGGCGCCACTGCCGGGAGGGCGCCGCGCCGGAGAGGATCACCAGGCCCTCGGCATGCCGGCGCATCCGGGTGGTGAGGTGGTCCAGGCGGAAGAGGTCGGCGAGTTCGTCGGTGTCCTCGGTGCGGCGTTCCATGGTGTCGAGGAGGGTGAGCTGCTTGTGCAGCAGCACCTGGCTGCGGCGGGCGAGGTTGACGAACACCTCGGAGACTCCGGCGCGCAGCTCGGACTGCTTGACGGCGGCCTCGACGGCGGCGCGTTGCAGGGTGTTGAGGGCCTGTCCAACCTCGCCGATCTCGTTCTGGTCGTACTCCAGGCGCGGCACCTCGGTCTCCACGTCGACCTGTTCGCCGACCGACAGGCGGCGCATCAGGCCGGGCAGCCGGACGCCGGACGCCTCGTGCGCCTCCAGGCGCAGTCGGCGCAGATCGCGGATCAGGCCGCGGCCGATCCGGACGGACAGGACCAGGGAGAAGAGCAGGGCGAGCAGTCCGAGCAGACCCGCGACGGCGCCCTGGGCGATGACCCGCATGGCGACGGGGTGCATACGGTCCTGGAAGCGGTCGCCCGCCCGGTCGTCCAGGGTGCCGAGGTCGGCCAGGGCGCTGCCCGCGGCGGAGTCCCAGCTCTTGGCGGTGACGCCGTCGGGGGTGCCGGAGCCGTGCTCGATGACGGACTGCTCGGCCGAACGCAGCGGGGCGGTACCGGCGTTGTCCCAGAACCGCTCGTAGCGCTCGCGTTCGGACGCGGGCAGCAGCGGCAGGCTGATGTCGTACAGCAGGGTGCGCTGGGCGACGAGGTCGGAGATCTCGCGGATCTCCTCGCGGGTGAGCCGGCCCACCACCAGGGAGGAGCCGAGCAGGGCGTCCTCACGGGAGAGCAGTTCACGGGCGCGGGTGAGGTTGACCAGGGCGTGCGACTGCTTGTCCATCTCGACGTCGTCGATGCCGTCGAGCCCGGCGAGCAGCGAGTAGCAGGGATCGATCAGACGGTTGTAGAGGTCGAGGGCCTGAGCGCGGCTGATGGTGCCGCCCTCGACGCTGTGGCGCAGCGAGTCCAGGCCGCTGAAGGCGTCCAGGACGGCGGTGAGGTGTTCGCTGCCCTGGGCGCCGAGGCCGTGGCGCAGATGGCGTTTCTGCGCGTTCTCGCGGACCTTCGCGATCGCACGGTCGCTGGCGGTGCGGGTGCGCTGGAGCGCCGACAGGGAGTCGGCGGCGCGTGGGTCGGCGAGATAGACGAGGGTCTGGCGGCGCTCCTGTTCGAGCACGCGGACGGTGTCCTCGGTGGGATAGCCGATGTTCTGCATGACATCGGAGACCCGGAAGAGCTGGGCCACATCACGGCCCGTGACCACCGTGGCGAAACCCCAGATGGCGGTCAGGGACAGCAGCGGCACGAGAAGCAGCGCCACGATCTTCCGGCGGATCGACTTCCCGCGAAAGCGCATGGCCTCCCCCAGCTCGACCCCCGCGGGCCGGGGGTGCGCATGTGCGTCAACAAACGGCGCGAGCCTACTACCGCCATACAGGTAACTCGAAGGCATGTCCGGAAGGTGAACTTCCGCAGCGGCGGCGGTACGGGGCGAGTTGTCCGGGCATTGCGGGAGATTGCCACCGCGATCCGGCGGGTACTCCGGAGCCGGACACCATGGCAGGGAATGGCGGTTGGCTGGAATTTTTCCCAAGGCGGGAATCTTCGTGGGGTGTTGTTCGTCCTTCTCTACGGGAGTTGGGGGCGGATTGGGCCGCGCAAGCCCCGTCCCGCGTCCCGGCCGCGTAAATCCGCGCAAGCCGGGCAGCTACTGGGGAGTCGGGGCTTCGGGGCGAGGGGCCCTCGGGCGGTGGGGAGTGAGTGACACGGTGAAGGGCACTGCGGAGCGGTACGGGATACAACGCGAGCAACGGCCGTTGTGGGTCGAGGAGCCCGCGCGGCGGCATCCGCTGCCCGATCCGGTGCGGACGGCGGCGGTGCGGGCGCTGATCATCATCTCGGTCACGCTGATAGAGGCGATGGTGGCGTTCCTGTGCACCATGGCGGAGTCCTGGCCCGCGTTCCCCATGGTGATCAGCAGCGTGGCGAGCACCGTGGTGGCCACCTGGGCCGTGGTCGACGTCTGGGTGACCCGCCAGGTGTGGAACCAGCGGTACGGCGTGGTCTCCGAGCCCAGCAGCACGGCCCGCGCGCTGCGCCGGGAGCGACGGGCGCGCCGGCGTGCGGAGCGGCGGGCGCTGCGGGAGCAGGAGCGGATACGGCGGCGGGGCGGCGCGGGGCAGCTGTCCCACCCCTGAGCCGAACCGCGAGCCTCGACACGAGCCGAGACGCGAGCCGAACCGCGCGTCGGAATCCGCTCGGCCACCGGCTGGAATCGGCCACTTCGCTACGATGATGTTTCGTACGGCGCGGACATGAGCGCTGTGCGCAACAGATTCCGGACCGGCCGACAGGTGGTGGGAGCCCAGCCATGGCCCACGCGCAGAAGCAGCAGTCGGCCGGGGCGGTGCAGTCGGTGGACCGTGCCGTGAGCGTGCTGGAGATCCTCGCCCGGGACGGCGAGGCGGGCGTCACCGAGATCGCCACCGAGCTGGCGGTGCACAAGTCCACGGCGTTCCGGCTGCTCGGCGTGCTGGAGCACCGGGGGCTGGTGGCGCAGGCGAAGGATCGCGGCAAGTACTACCTGGGCGCCGGTGTGCTGCGGCTGGCCGGGGCGGCGGCGGTGCGGCTGGACATCTCCCAGGAGGGCGTCCCGATCTGCCGCGAGGTCGCCGACGAGCTGGGCGAGACGGTGAACCTCGCGGTGCTGGACGAAGACGCCGCCGTCAACATCATGCAGGCCCGGGGCACGGCGTCGGTGGCCGCGCAGAACTGGCTGGGCCGGCGCACCCCGCTGCACGCCACCTCCAGCGGCAAGGTACTGCTCGCGCATCTGCCGCCCGCCGCGCGCGAGGGCCTGCTCGCGCGGCCCCTGCACCGGTTCACCGAACGCACCGTCACCGACGCCGAGACGCTGCGGGCCGAGCTGGACCGCGTGGTGGAGCAAGGCCACGGCGTGACGGTCGAGGAGCTGGAGCCGGGCCTCGCCGCGGTGGCCGCGCCGGTGCGGGCGCACGACGGCGAGGTGATCGCGGCGATCAGCGTCTCCGGCCCGGTGTACCGGCTGAACCGGGACCGGCTGACGGAGGTGGCCCGGCGCACGGTCGCGGCGGGCACGGAGCTGTCCCGCCGCATGGGCTACGGCTTCTGAGCGGCGGCCACCAGGAGGCTGCCCGCGCGCCGCGGGACGGGCGGGCGGCCCCCCGCGCCGCTACGCGTTGACCGCCGGCTTCTTGAACATCCTGGTCGCCGTGATCTCGCTGTGCACCGACTCCCCCGCCTGCGGCTGCTGGGGCAGGCCGGGGCGCAGGTGTTCCTCGACGCTGATGTACTTCAGGCCCGCCCTGAGGTCCGCGTCATTGCGCAGCCGGATGACCAGCGGGAACTCGGCCAGGGCCGTGGTGTCGAACAGGCCCGTGGTGTACAGGAGCTGGACGCCGAGGGCGTCGGAGACGGCTCGCTGGAGTTCCAGGAGGTAGGTCGCGTTGGCGCGGCCGATGGGGTTGTCCAGGAACAGCGTGCCCGCGTGCCGGTGCTTGTCGCGGCCCCGGTCGTTCGAGCGCAGCGCGGCCATCGTGCAGTACAGGGCGATGGCCGCGGTGAGCAGCTGCCCGCCGGAGAAGACATCGCCCATCTGCCCGACGGGGACCCGCTCGGCGCGCAGCACCGCGTCGGGCTTGAGGATCTCGACGGCCACGCCCTTGGGCTCCAGGGCCGCCGCGACACCGCGCAGCAGCAGGGACATGCCGTCGCGCCGCATGTCGGAGTTCTTCTTGACGGCGGCGCGGGTGGCCTCGTCGACGACCTCGCCGAGCCGTTCGGTGAGCGTGGCCTGGTCGGGTTCCTCGAAGCGGACGCGCAGGAACTCCTGGCCCGACCATTCGCCGAGCCCCTCGGGGAGCCGGGAGAGCCGCTGGGCGGAGCGCAGGGTGGCCAGGGCCGACTCCACGAGGCCGCGCAGCCGGTCCACGATCGAGTCGCGGTTGCGCTCCAGCTGGGCCAGCTCGTCGGTGAGGACCCGCAGCCGGGGCGCGAAGGCGTCGGCCCACTTCTGCGCGTGCTCGGGCAGCGCGGCGGCGGGCAGTTCGCGGATCTGCTGCCGGGCCGGGGTGCGGACCTGCTCGTAGCGCGTGGAGTTGGCGTGCCGGACCAGCACATCGCTCGCCTCGCGCACACCGGCCTCGGCGGCAGACAGGTCGGCGGCGCAGCCGCGCAGCGAGCGGCGGGCCTCGGCGGCGGACTGCCGGGCCTCCTCCAGAGCGCCCGGGTACGGCTCGGTCTCCTCCTGCTCCTCCTCGACGGCCGGTTCGCGCAGCAGGTCGCGGAGCATCGCGGCGATCTCGTCGAAGCCCCCGGCCGCGTCCTCGGCGGCGCGATGGGCGGCCAGCAGTTCGCCGTGCGCGTCGCGGGCCCGCGCCAACGCCTCGGTACGGGTGGCCAGTTCGGTGGTCGCGGTGCGCAGCAGCACCTGGGCGTGCTCGGCGTCGCGCGGCACCTGGTCCGCGGGCAGCTCGGTGTGCGCCGCGCCGTCCTCGGGGGCGTGCCGCTCGGCCTCGCCGCGCAACCGCCCGAGCTGCTCGCTCGCGGTGGACATCCGGGTCTCCAGGAGCTGCACCAGCTCCTCGGCGCGGGCGGCGGCCGCCTGCCGGGAGGGCCCGTCGGAGCCGTCGGGCGACTGGAGAAGCTGCTCGGCGCGGGTGCGGACCTTGTTGCTGAGCCGGTCCAGTTCGGCGCGGGCGGCGCTCTCGTCGCTCTCGGCGCGGGCCTGCTCGGCGCGCAGATCGGCGCCGACGCCGACCTTCTCGTACACCTGGGACGCGGCCCGGTACGCCTCGCGCAGGGCGGGCAGCGACGCCTCGGGCGCCTCGGTTCCCTCGACCGGTACGTCGTCGGGGGCGCCGGCGATCTCCGCGCGCTCGGCGCGCAGCGCGCGGGCGGTGCGGCGGGCGTCGTCGGCGGCGCGCTGGGCGGCGCGGCGGTCCTCGTCGGCGGCGCGGGCGCGCTCCAGACAGGTCTGGGCGCGGGCCTCGGACTCGGTGGCCTCGTCGGCGAGTTCGCGCAGCCGGGCCTGCCAGCCGGCGCGTTCGCGCAGCCGGAAGGCGAGTCCGGCGAGGGCGTCGGCGGCGCGCCGGGCCTTCTGCGCGGCCTCCTGGCGCTCGTCGCGCAGCCGTACGGTCTCGGCGGCGCTCTCCTCGGCCTCCGCGCGCAGGGTGCGGGCCTCGGCGAGTTCGGCCTCGGACTCCTCGGCGAAGGCGCGGGCCTCCTCGGCGGCGCGGGCCAGTTCGGTCAGGCGGCCCGCGGGGCAGCCGGTGCGCCAGGAGTCGAGCCGGGCGGCGAGTTCGCGGTCCTTGCCGAGCCGGGCGGCCAGGGTCCGGATCTCCTCGTCGCGCTCGGTGGCGCGGGCGCGCAGGGCCTGGCGTTCCTCGTCGGCGGCGTGCTCGTCGTGCATGGCCGGGTTCGGCGGCACCAGGAACACGCCGTCCGGGGCGGTGTCCTCGGCGGGGGTCGGGGCGAGCAGCGCGGCGGCGGTGCCGACGGCCACGGCGGAGCGCGGCAGCAGGGCGGCGTCGGCCAGTGCCTCGCGGGCGCGGGCGTGGGTGTCCGGGTCGGTGATGATGACGCCGTCGACCAGTTCGGGCCGGGCGGCGAGCACCCGGGCGTGGTCGGCGGGGTCGACGGCCTGGGCGAGATAGCGCCAGCCGGGCAGCGCGGGGATGCCGTGCTCGCCGAGGAACTCGACGGTGGCGAGGACGTCCGGGCCGGGCGGCAGCAGTCCGCCGTCGCCGAGCGCGCCGAGGATGCGGGAGTCGTCGGCGGCGGCCGTGCGCAGGTCGAAGAGCTGGCGTTCGGCGGTGCCGACCGCGTCGTCGAGGAGTTCGCGCAGTTCGTCGGCGCAGCGGTCGAGTTCGGCTGCGGTGAGATGGCCGGCGGGCAGGTCGTCCCGGTCGGCGCGCGGGGCGCCGTCGGTGTCGTCGGTGCGCTGGGCGGGCAGGCCCGGGCGGGGCGTCGTACCGGGCAGGCCGAGGAGTTCGGCGAGGCGTTCCTCGGCGGCCAGCGCGTCCGCGAGGCGGCGTTCGGCCTCGTGGGAGCGCTCGGCGGCGGTCGCGGCGTCGGCGGCGCGGGCCGCGGTCAGCTCGGCGCGGGACTCGGCGGCGGCCGTCTCGCGGGCGTGCTCGGTGGCCGTGCGGGCGGCCTCCCGGGCGGTGTCCCAGGCGGCGACGGTGGTCTTCTCGGCGTCCGAGGCGGCGAGCGCGGCGCGGGCCGGGTCGGCGTCGGGGGCGCTGTCGTCCAGCCAGCCGGCGCGGACCGCCTCGGCGGTCTCCTGCTCGACCTCGGTGAGCCGCTGGCGCAGATGGCCGGCCTCGCTGCGGGCGCGCTGGGCCTCGGTGGCGGCGGTGGTGGAGTCGCGGTAGGCGGCGTCACCGGCCTCTTGGAGGGCGGCGGAACGCTCCTCCCCCTCGTTTGCCAGGTCCTCGGCGCTCCCGGCGGCCGCGTGCAGGGCCCGTACGAGCTCCACGGCGGCCTTGGCGCGGGCGGCGAGGGCGGGCGCCGCGTCCCGTTCGGCCTCCTGGATGGCGGCGGAGACCCGGGCGACGCGGTCGGCGGCGGCGCGATGGCGCAGCACGGCCTCTGCGGCCTGCCAGGCGGAGTGCAGGGTGCGGGCGTCGGCCAGCTCGCGCTTCTGCGCGGCGGCGGCCTTCTCGGCGGCGGCGAGGGCCAGCGAGGCGTGCCGGTAGGCGAGTTCGGCGGCGACCAGGGAGCTGCGCTCGCGGGCGCCCTCGGAGTGGGTGACGGCGTACGCGGCGGCGGTGACCCGCTGGGCGAGGTCGGCGGCCCGGATGCGCTCCTGTACGGCGCGTGCGGACAGCCGCCGGGCGAGGGTACGGGTGCGGCGCTCGGCGCCTGCGTGGATGTCCCGGGCGCGGCCGCGGGTGTCGGCGGCCTCCACGATCCGGCCGAGCAGGTCCACCGAGCCGGCCGTGAAGTCGCGTTCGGCGATCAGCTCGGCGCGCCGGCCGAGCTTGTTGCCGAAGCCGCTGACCAGGTCGGCGAGGCCGTCGGTGTCCCGGGTGTCGGTGACTGCGCGCAGCAGCAGGTCGGTGAAGTCGGAGTCCTTCTTGACCGCGAAGAGACCGGCGGCCTCGCCCTCGTCGGCGTTCATCTCCCGCTGGTAGCGGAAGAGTTCGGGGTCGAGGCCGAGGTCGCCGAGGTGCTCGGTCCAGCGCTCGTGGATCTCCTCCCAGTGCACCTCCAGGTGCGGGTACGCCTTGCCGCCCTCGGTGAGGGCGTCGCGGAAGCCCTTCATGGTGCGGCGGCGGCCCCGGGCGCCGGACGCGCCCTCGGCGGCCGGGCGTACGGCGGTGGACTCGGCCACCGGGAGGTTGTCGAGGCTGAGTCCGGGGCCGGGCCGGAAGGAGTACCAGGCCTCGGCGAACTTGCGCGGGTCGTTGGAGACCTGGCGGCCGCGCCACTCGCTGACCTTGCCGACGACCACGCACTCGCCGGTCAGCACATGCTGCCACTCGAGGGCCACATGGCCGCAGTCGTCGGCGAGCAGGAACTTGCGCAGCACACCGGAGCTGGCGCCGCCGAGGGTGTTGCGGTGGCCGGGGAGCATCACCGAGAAGATCAGCTTGAGCAGGACGGACTTGCCGCCGCCGTTCTCCAGGAACAGCACGCCCGCGGGCGCGGGGCGGCGCGGCGGGCCGGACGGCTCCGCCGCGAAGAACTCCGCCTGGGTGGGCGCCGGATCGGGCACGGGCTCGCCGACACCCCGCAGGTCAAGCACGGTGTCGGCGTAGCGCGCACCGGCGGGCCCGATGGAGTAGAGGCGGACCCGGGACAGCTCGTACATGGCGGACTCTCGTAAGTCTGGTGAAAGGTGCGGTCGTTCGGGGGGCACGGGGCGCGTCAGCCCTTCGGTGCTTCAGTGCTTCAGTGCTTCAGTGCTTCAGTGCTTCAGTGCTTCAGTGCTTCAGGATCGGCCCTTTGGTGCTTCAGGAGTGGAAGGGGAGGCCCGCGTCGGCCACCAGGTCCAGGTCGTCGGTGTCCTCGGCGGGCAGCAGGCTGGCGGTGCCGTCGGTCACCGGGACCACGCCCAGCTCGATCAGTTCGGCCATGGCGGCGGTGCCGGCCAGGTCGCGGACCTGGAGCTGGTAGCGGGCGGTGGTGCGGTAGGTGCCGCCGCCTTCGTCGCCGGTGCGCTGGAGGAAGCCGGAGTCGGTGAGGAAGGCGAGGGCCTTGGCGACGATGCCGGTGGTGGAGGAGGCGGGCCTGCGGGCGTCCTTGGTGGCGCCGGTGGCGCTGCGTCTGGCCCAGATCCGCCAGGCGGCCTCCAGGCCGGGCGCGTCGGTGGCCGGGTCGGTGTTCTCGCCCTGCTCCTCGGCGCGCTCCTCCAGGCGGCGGCAGGCCTGGCGGACGAACGCGTCGACGCCGTTGACCGTGACCCGGCCGATGTAGCCGTCGTCGGCCAGGTCCTCGGGGCGCGGGAACGCGAGGGCGGCGACGGCGAGATGGGCCAGGCCGTGCAGGAAGCGGTCGCCGGAGTCGGCGGTGGTGCGACGCGCGTAGTCGCCCATGCGGACGGCGAACACCGAGTCCTCGGCGGCGGTCACGGCCATGCCGGCGCGCGGGGACACCTCCAGGACGACGAGCCCGAGGCCGGCGGCGACGGCATCGGCGAGCCGTGCGAATGCCGGGTCCTCGCGGTAGCGGCGCAGCAGTTCGGTGTAGTCCTGGTCGCGGGCGGGCTGGAGCTTGGGCTGGAGCCCGTAGGCGACGAGCCGCGCCGCGTCGGCGGCGTCGGCGGGGGTGACGGCGGCGGTGGCCGACGGGGCCGGGGCCTCGGTGTCACTCCACTCGACGTGCTCGCTCACGGCTTTGACTCCTTGTCGCTCTCTGACTTGCTCATGCTGCTTCCGGGCCCCTCGCCCATGGTCCGCAAATGTCGCATACGGCCCGTTGGTGTCGCATATGGGCTACTCATGCCGATGTCGCATACGGCCTGCTCATGCCGCCCGGTCCGCCGCCATGCCGGCCGCGTCCAGCAGCGCCATGCCGACGATCAGATCGGCGCCGCCGAATTCGTGGTCGTCCAGCTCGGTGCCGTCGTCCACGGCGAACAGCAGCTTCTCCTCGCCCTGCCGGTAGGCGGTGCCGACGGCGGGGCTGGCCGCGTGCACCGCGAGCAGGGCGACCAGGTAGGCGAGCTCCGGGTCGCCGGTGCGCCGGGCCTCGGCGAGCAGCCCGGAGAGTCTGCGCGGGGCGTCGGCGGGCAGGTCGAGCAGCTCCATGGCGGTGGCGAGCTGCTCCTCGCTGAACCGGCTGTCGTCCGGCGTCGCGATCAGGTCCGGCTCGGGCATCTCCGCGCCCAGGTGCTCGCGCTCCACGGGCGGGGTCAGCAGGATGTCCACGAGGTCGGCGATCCGCACCGAGACGGGGGTGCGCAGGCCGGTGCCGCGGGCGAAGAAGGCGTCCGTGACCCGGGTGGCCTGCTCGGCGGGGAGGGTGAGCACCGGGGCGACCAGATGGCCGTACAGGTCTATTCCCGCGGTGCTCGCGGGCGTGGCGAAGGCCTGCCGGTCCTGTTCCGCGCGGAACAGCGGGCCCGCCTCCAGCAGCCGGGACTGGAGCTGGGTGTGCCGGCGGATGCAGTCCTTGACGATGTCGACCAGCTCGGCGGCGCGCCGCTTGTGCTCGGGCTCCTCGGTCTCGTCGCGGGCCTTGCGGATGTTGGTGAGGATCGCGTTCTCGTGCCGATAGCGGTCGGCCACGTGTTCGAGGGCCTCGGCGATCATGTCGGGGACGGCGTTGAGCCAGTCGACCGCGCGGACGTTGCGCCGGGTGGCGTCCAGGGCGCGGCGCAGGGTCTCGGAGTACTGCACCGTGCGGTAGCGGGCCTGTTCGGCGGCGAGTTGGGCGTCGGCGAGCCGGCCCCGGTTGATCAGCACCTCCAGCTTGACCTCGGCGGCGATCTGGGCGCTGGTGACGTCGGTGTCGAGGGCGCCGACCAGGACGTTGACCGCCTCGTCGGTGGTGCGCAGGTACACCGTGCCGCCGGGGCCCGGGACCTCTTCGATCAGCTTGAAGTCGTAGTCGCGGCGGACATAGGTGCCGTCCGCCGCGAAGGTGCCGTAGACGGCGCGGAAGCCGCGGTCCACGCTGCCGACGTTGATCAGGTTCTCCAGGACCCAGCGGGCCACGCGCTCGTGCTCGGCGGTGGGGCGGTGCGGGGCCTGGGCGGCGATGCGGGGGATCAGACGGGCGACGATCTGCTCATGGTCGGCGCCGGTGTCGAAGTCCATGTTCAGCGTGACCAGGTCGATGGCGGCGAGGGCCACCTCGGCCATTCCGTACACCGAGTACTCGCCCGCCAGGCTGCCCTTGCGGGCGTCCAGGTCGTGCAGCGGCGCGGTGCACGCGAGCGCGCGCAGCCGACGGGCGAGGCCCTCGTCGGCGGCGGGTCCCGGAGCGGGACGCTGCGCTGTGCTGAGCTGCGGCTTAGCGGTCTCGGAAGTCACGGTGCACAGAGTAGGTCCTCGGTCTGACATCTACCCAAACGGGAAGCCTCCGGAGTACAGATCACCGCATTTCGGCTGCCGGTCCGTCATGGCCGGTCGCGCCCCGCGGCGGAGCCGCTGATCGATACAGCCCCGCGCCTCTACGGGGTGCGTTCCTCACTCACTCTGCGCCGGTAGACCTCCACCACCCGCTCCAGCGAGTCCGCCAGGTACCGCTCCAGCAACCCCTCCGCCGCGCCCCGCTCCCCCGCCTCCAGCGCGCCCAGGATCTCCCTGTTGCGCGTCAGGTACGGCTCGTGCAGCCGGTGCGGGTCGTCCACCAGGTGGAAGGCGAGGCGGAGTTCGGCGAAGACGCTGCGCATCAGTTCGTCGGTGCGGGCGCTGCGGGCGAGGGCGACGAGTTCCTGGTGGAAGTGGATGTTGGCCGTACCCACCGCTTTCCAGTCATCCTCGGCGGCCGCTGTCTCGCCCGCGGCGACCGCGTCGGCGAGCCCCCGCAGGGGGTACGGCGCCGCGCCGAGGCCGCGCACGACGGCGCACTCGACGAGGGCGCGGGTGCGGTAGATGTCCTCGACGTCCTCGACGGTCAGGACCCGTACGAACACGCCCCTGTTGAGCTCGTGGACGAGGAGCCGTTCGTGGGTGAGCAGCCGGAACGCCTCGCGCAGGGTGTTGCGGGAGACGCCGAGCGCGCCGCCGATGCTGTCCTCGGACAGCCGGGTGCCGGGCGGGAAGTACCCGTCCGCGACACGGCTCCTGAGGATGTCCGAAACCCTCTCCGCCGTGCTCGTACGGCCCAGGAGGGCGCGGTCGTCGGCCAGTCCCGCCAGCTGCTCTGCCATGCCCGGAATTCAATCGCAGACATCAGGACGAGACAACACGGGTATTGAAGGATCGTTGAACGATCCTCTACGGTGCTCGACACGGCTCACTCCACCGCACCCTCCGTCCCCTTCTGCGAGGTGCCCATGAGCACGACCCCTCCTTCCGCCACCGCCCCCGCGCTCGAACACACCGACCAGGACGGCGCGTTCGGCTGGCTGCGCGATCTCGGCCCGCACGGGCGGCGCGCGTTCGCCGGAGCCTTCGGCGGATATGCCCTGGATTCCTACGACTACTTCACGCTGCCGCTGAGCATGGTGGCGCTCTCCGCGTACTTCGGCCTGGACAGCGGCCAAACTGGGCTGTTCACCACCGTCACCCTGGTCGTCTCGGCGGTCGGCGGCGCCCTGGCGGGTGTGTTCGCCGACCGGGTGGGCCGGGTCCGGGCGCTGGTGATCACGGTGCTCACCTACGCGGTGTTCACCGTGGCCTGCGGCTTCGCGCCAAACTTCGAGACGCTGCTGGTCTTCCGCGCGCTCCAGGGCCTCGGCTTCGGCGGGGAGTGGGCGGTCGGCGCGATCCTGGTCGCCGAGTACGCCTCCGCCCGCCACCGGGGCCGTACCCTCGGCACGGTCCAGAGCTCCTGGGCGGTCGGCTGGGCGCTGGCCGCCGTCGTCTACACGCTGGTCTTCTCCTTCGCGGGCGACGACCTGGCCTGGCGGGTGATGTTCTGGACCGGCGCGCTGCCCGCGCTGCTGGTGCTGTGGCTGCGCCGCCGGGTGCACGACGCGCCGGTGGCACTCGCGGCCCGCGAACAGGACCCGCGCCGCGGCTCGTTCACCGCGATCTTCCGGCCTGCCCGGGCCGGCGCCCCGGGCCTGCTGCGCACCACGCTGCTGGCGAGCCTGCTGTCCACGGGCGTGCAGGGCGGCTACTACACGCTGGCCACCTGGGTGCCCACGTATCTGAAGTCCGACCGCGGTCTGTCGGTGGTCGGCACCGGCGGCTATCTCGCCTTCCTCATCTCCGGCGCGTTCCTCGGCTATCTGACCGGCGGCCACCTCACCGACCGGCTCGGCCGGCGCGCCACCATCTGGCTGTTTGCGCTGCTGTCGGCGGTGTGCGTGCTGGCGTACGCGCACATCCCGCAGGGCGCCAACGCCGTGCTCCTGGTGCTGGGTTTCCCGCTCGGGTTCTGCATGTCGGCCATCTTCAGCGGCTTCGGCTCCTACCTCAGCGAGCTGTATCCGACGGCGGTGCGCGGTACGGGACAGGGCTTCACCTACAACACGGGCCGCGCGGTGGGCGCGGTCTTCCCCACCCTGGTCGGCTTACTGGCCGACAGCTGGGGCGTCGGCGGCGCACTGGTCTTCGGCGCGGTCGGCTACGGGATCGCGGCACTGGCGCTGCTCGGGCTGCCCGAGACGCGCGGGAAGGAACTGGCATGACACAGGTGCAGCGCACCGCGGACCGTCCCGTCACCACCCTCGACGAGCGGGCGCCCGCCTGGAGCCCGCGGACCGCGCGGGCCCGGTTCCGCGCCGGTCTCGCCGGCCCCACAGCCGGGGTCGCGGCCGGGCACACCCAGGCCAATCTGATCGCGGTGCCCGCCGACTGGGCCTACGACATGCTGCTGTTCTGCCAGCGCAATCCCCGGCCCTGCCCGGTGCTCGACGTCACCGACGCCGGCTCCCCGACGACGGTGCTCGCCGAGGGCGCCGATCTGCGCACCGATCTGCCGCGCTACCGGGTGTGGCAGGACGGCGAGCTGGTCGCGGAGCCGACCGATGCGCGGCCCCACTGGCGCGGGGACCTGGTGGCGTTCCTGCTCGGATGCAGTTTCACCTTCGAATGGGCGCTGAGCCGGGCGGGCGTGCCGATCCGCCATGTCGAACAGGGCCGCAATGTGCCGATGTACGTCACCGGGCGCCCGTGCCGCCCGGCGGGCCGGCTGAGCGGGCCGATGGTGGTGTCCATGCGGCCGGTGCCGCCCGAGCGGCTCGGGGCCGCGATCCGGGAGAGCAGTCTGCTGCCGGCCGTGCACGGCGGGCCCGTGCACTGCGGGGACCCGGCGGGGCTCGGCATCGCGGACCTCGGCCGGCCGGATTTCGGCGACCCGGTGGCCCTCCAGGACGGCGACATCCCGGTGTTCTGGGCGTGCGGGGTGACCCCGCAGGCGGCGGTGATGGCCTCCCGGCCGCCGTTCGCCATCACCCACGCCCCGGGCCAGATGTTCCTGACCGACGCCCGCGACGAGCAGTACCGGCTGGTCGGCGTCGACTGACACCCCGCACGGAGCCGGACCGGTCAACAGACGGACCGGTCAACAGACAGAACGGTGAACGGACAGCACGACGAACCGACCACCTGACCAACCGACTGGCTGACCAGCCGACCGACCGATCAACCGGCGGCCCGACGAACCGACAGGCCGATGAGTCACCGTGCCGACGACCCCATGAACCACCAAGCCGACATACCGACAAACCCATGACCCGACGAACCGGAGACACGGGAACGACCATGACCGCGATCGATCTGAACGCCGACCTCGGCGAGGGCTTCGGCCGCTGGCGGCTCACCGAGGACGAACAGCTGCTGTCCGTCGTCACCAGCGCCAACGTGGCCTGCGGCTTCCACGCCGGGGACGCGCCCACCATGCGCCGGGTGTGCGAGCTGGCCGCCGCACGCGGGGTGACGATCGGCGCCCAGGTCTCCTACCGGGACCTCGCCGGTTTCGGGCGGCGCGCGATGGAGGTGCCGCCCGCCGAGCTGGCGGCCGAAGTGGCCTACCAGATCGGCGCGTTGGAGGTGTTCGCGCGCGCCGCCGGGGCCCGGGTGGCGTACGTCAAACCGCACGGCGCGCTCTACAACCGGGTCGTGCACGACGAGGAGCAGGCGGGCGCGGTGATCGACGGCGTGCTCCTCGCCGACCCCGCGCTGCCGGTCCTCGGCCTGCCCGGCTCCCGGCTGCTGGCGCTGGCCGGGAAGGCGGGCCTGCCTGCCGTACCGGAGGCGTTCGCGGACCGCGCGTACACCGACGAGGGCACGCTGCTGCCGCGCGGCCGAGGCGGCGCGGTGGTGAGCGACCCGGAGGCGGTCGTACGGCGCTCGGTCGGGCTCGTGCGCTCCGGCACGGTCACCGCGCACTCCGGCGCGCGGGTCCGGGTGCGCGCCCGCTCACTGTGCCTGCACGGCGATACGCCCGGCGCGGTGCAGCTGGCCCGGCAGGTGCGGGCGCGGCTGCTCGCGACGGGCGTGCGGGTGGAGGCCTTCGCATGAGGGCGCTGCCGGTCGGCCAGGAGGCGCTGCTCATCGAGGTGGGCTCGGCCGAGGAGGCGGCGGCCCTGCACGCGGCGCTGCTGCGGCGCCGCGCCAAGGGCACGCTGACCGTCCGCGAGATCGTGCCGGCCGCGCGCACGGTCCTGCTGGACGGACTGCACGAACCGGCCCGCTGGATCTCCGAACTGACCTCGTCGGAAGGAGAGTCGCCCGCTCCCTCGACGCACTCCCTGGTGGAGATCCCGGTGCGCTACGACGGCCCCGACCTCGCCGCCGTCGCCGCGCACTGGGCGGTGTCCGAGCGGGAGGTGGTCCGTATCCACGCGGGCACCGAGTTCACGGTGGCCTTCTGCGGTTTCGCGCCCGGCTTCGGCTATCTCACCGGGCTCCCGGCCCGCTACGACATGCCGCGCCGGACCACTCCGCGCACGGCGGTCCCGCCCGGCGCGGTGGCGCTCGCGGGGCCGTACACCGGCGTGTACCCGCGCACCTCGCCGGGCGGCTGGCAGCTGATCGGCGCCACGGACGCGGTGCTCTGGGACCACACCCGCGACCCGGCCGCGCTGCTGTCGCCGGGCACACGGGTGCGGTTCGTGCCGGTGGAGGGGCCATGAGCGGGGGCCCGGACGTCGTATCCCTGAGTGTTCCGCCGCTGGAGGGCCCATGACCGACCGCGCGCTCGTCGTCGTACGACCCGGGATGCTGACCACCGTGCAGGACCTCGGGCGGCCCGGGTACGCGCATCTCGGGGTGCCGCGCTCGGGGGCGCTGGATCCGCCCGCGGCGGCGCTCGTCAACCGGCTGGCCGGGAACGGACCGGAGGCCGCGGTGCTGGAGACGACACTCGACGGGTGTGCCCTGCGCCCCCGTTCGGCGGTGACCGTGGTGGTCGGCGGGGCGCCCTGCCCGGTGGCGGTCGGCGGCCGCCCGGCGGCATGGGGCGCACCCCTGGTGGTGCCCGCCGGTGAACTCCTGGAGGTGGGCGCGGTGTCCGCGGGAGTGCGCGGCTATGTCGCCGTGCGCGGCGGTATCGCCGTCGAGCCGGTGCTCGGCAGCCGCGCCACCGACCTGCTGTCCGGCCTCGGTCCGGCCCCGCTCGCCGAGGGCACGGTGCTGCCGCTCGGCCGCCCGGCGGGACCGCCCGCGCGCGTGGACACCGTCCCGCAGCCGGGCCCGCCGACGGAACTCGTGCTCCGGGTGACGCCGGGCCCGCGCGCGGACTGGTTCACCGCGCGCGGACGCTACGACCTGACCGCGCGCGCCTACCGGGTCTCCCCGGCGAGCAATCGCATCGGCCTGCGCACCGAGGGCCCCGCGCTGGAACGCGCCCGTGAGGGCGAACTGCTCAGCGAGGGCATGGTGCTGGGCGCCGTACAGGTACCGCCGGACGGCCGCCCGGTGGTCTTCCTGGCCGACCATCCGACCACCGGGGGCTATCCCGTGATCGCCGTCGTCCGCGCCTGCGACCTCCCGGCCGCCGCGCAGGCCCCTCCGGGGACACCGGTCCGCTTCGTATCGGTGGGACGACCCTGACGCCGGACGGGAGAGTCACCCCACCGAACGCCGGGCGGCACCGGCTCCCCGGGGGGACGACGGACGGCACGGACCCGCGTGACCGGCAGCGCCGACCCGGCGGCAGACAGCTACGCCCCGGACCGGCACATCCCGGCCCCGTGTCACCGGACAGCGGCCGCCCCCTGACCCGCCATCGCGGCGAGGGCACCGGACATGGACCGGGTGAGCGTCTCCGGGTCGGTCTCCTCGGCGGCCCAGGCGACATGGCCGTCGGGGCGTATCAGTGCCGCGGTCACCCGCCGCCAGGCATCCCGGTCGTGCGGGGCGAGCGGTGCGGTGTGCACGACGGTCTCCGGTGCCTGCCCGGGCAGCCCTGCCGCCGCCTTGCCGGTCAGGTCCAGCAGGACCCGATGGCCATCGCGCAGCAGCTCGAACAGCCGCCGCCCGTCGGCGAACCGGAGGTCGGGTGCCCGGCGGCCGGTCAGCGGATGGGCCGCGGCGCCCTCGGCCGGGGGGTAGACCACGGAGAGACCCGACATCCGCTCGGCGAGGGTCAGGCTGAACTCCGGGACCGTGGCGATGAATTCGCCCAGCAGCCCGCGGAGCGCCTGCCCCTCCGGGGCGTAGGTGGTCATCAGGGCGGTCTGCGCGCGGGTGTTGAGCAGCAGCTCGGCGCCGACCGGATGGCGCTCGCCGTGGTAGCTGTCGAGGAGGCCGTCCGTGGCGGTGCCCCGGAGGACGGCGGCCAGCTTCCAGCCGAGGTTGGTGGCGTCCTGCACCCCCACATTCAGTCCGGGGCCGCCCGCCGGGAAGTGCATATGGGCGGCGTCCCCGGCCAGCAGCACCCGGCCGCAGCGATAGGTCTCCGCCTGCCGGGTGGCGTTGCCGAAGCGGGAGAGCCAGCGGGGGTCGCGCATGCCGAAGTCGGTGCCCGCTATGGCCGTCACGCGGTCCCGCAGCTCCTCGAAGGTCAGCTCGCCCGGCCGGGCCTGACGCAGGGTGTCCGGATCATTGCCCACGACCCGGTGCACCCCGCCCGGCAGCGGGAACACCATCAGCTGCCCGCGCGGCCCGCTGACCGCCGGGCCGGCCGGCGGCGCGTCCAGCACCACATCGCCCATCCAGGCCCACAGCGTCGCCGGAGTGCCGGGGAAGGCCACGCCGGCCGACTCCCGGACCGCGCTGCGTGTGCCGTCGCAGCCCACCACATAGGCGGCGCCGGTCCGGTAGGGCCCGTCCGGACCCTCGACGGTCAGCTCCACCGCGTCCGCGCCCGCCTCGACCCCGGTGACCCGGTGGCCGCGCAGGATCCGCGCGCCGGCCCGCACCGCGTGCTCCTCCAGCAGCTCCTCGGTGCGGGCCTGGGGCAGCGAGAGGGTGAAGGGGAACGGGGTGTCCAGCGGCCGGAAGTCCATCCGCTCGGTCAGCGCGGCGAAGTGGCCGCTCGGTATGCGCACCCCCTCCGCGAGGAAGGGCTCGACCACTCCCCGGCAGTCCAGCACCTCCAGGGTGCGCGGATGCACGGTGAGCGCACGCGAGTGCGGGCTGCGCCGCTGCCGGGCCTCCAGCACGGTCACCGGCACGTCACGCAGCCGCAGTTCGGCCGCGAGCCACAGTCCGACCGGCCCACCGCCGACGACGATGACCCCGTCCGCCGCCATGAACTCCGTCAACTCCATGAACCCCTCCTCAATTCCATGAACCCCTACTCGGGCACAGTCCGTCCGCACCTCTTGGTCGGTGACCAAGGCGCACTTTCAGTAGACTAGGTCGGTGACCAAGAAGCAAGCTGCGGATGAGACAGCCACCCGATCGAGGCTCGATCTGGAGTCCGTCGTACGGGCCGCCCTCGGCGTGCTCGACGAACGCGGCGCCGATGCCGTGTCGGTGCGCGGCACCGCCGACCGGCTCGGCGTGCGGATGAACACCGTGCTGTGGCACGCCAAGACCAAGTCACGGCTGCTGGAGCTGGTGGCGGACGCGATCGCCGCGGAGGTGCCGCTGGACGGCCTGCCCGAGGACTGGCGTGCGAGGGTGCGCGAACTGGCCCACCGCTACCGCCGCGCACTGCTCGCGCACCGGGACGGCGCCGCGCTGGTGACGGGCACGTACGCGGCCGAGCCGGGCACCCTGCGCTACGCGGACACCATGCTGGAGGCGCTGCTCGACGGCGGTCTGTCCGAGCGCGACGCGGCCTGGGCCTTCTGGACGGTGCTCTATCTGACGCTCGGCCTCACCCAGGAGCAGCAGGCTTTGGGCGACGCGCAGGAGCACACACTGAGCGCCGCACTCGCGGCGGGCGACCATCCGTCGCTGAGCCGGGTGGCCGCGTACCTGGAGGACATCGACTTCGACGAACGCTTCGACCACGGCCTGTCCCTGATCCTGCGTTCCCTGACCCCGGCCGAGCCGGACGGCGCCCGCCCGGCGGCCGGAGCCGAGGTCAGCTGATACCGGCCTCCAGGTCGAGCGGGCCGGATCCGGGCAGTACGGCGCGCGGCGGCGGACCGGTCAGGGCGTGTGCCCCGGCCGGTGTCCGGGCCGGGCGCCGCTCCGCATGTGCGCGCTCCGGAAGCGCGGCCAGGGCGGCGGCGACCGCGGCCGACGCGGCCGCGTCGAGATCGGCGCCGGTGCCACGGGCGTTGTGGCGCAGTTCGTCCAGGGCGAGTCGCAGCAGCTGGGGCAGCAGATCGCGGCAGCGCCGGGCCACCCAGGCGGTGCCCGCGGTGGCCAGCCACAGCAGGCTCGCGGTGCGGGTCGGGGCGGGGAACTCCGGTTCCAGGGACGGGGGCCGGCCGGTGGCGTGGCCCGCGGCGGTGAGCAGCGTGTGGAAGCGGGCGGCGAGTCGGCGGTGGCCGCGTTCGCCGGGGTGCAGCCGGTCCGCGCTCCACAGCGCCCGGTCGGCGATCCAGCCGCCGTCGGACGCGTGCAGATGCACGGCGCCGTACCGGTCGGACAGGGCGTGCACGACCGCGTTGACCGCCCGCTGGCGCCGGGCCAGCGGGGCGGCCAGGGCGCTCGGCAGGCCGAGCATCGCGCCGGGGTCGGGCAGGCAGGCGGTGAGCAGGGTGGCGCCCTCGCGGGCGCAGGCCGCGTAGACCTGGTCGAGACGGGCGGCGACCGCGTGGATGTCGAAGGTGTGGCGCAGGGTGTCGTTGACGCCGACGACCACCGCGACCAGATCGGGGCGCAGCGCGAGGGCGGCCGGGGTCTGCCGTTCCAGCACGTCCCGGGTCTGCGCGCCGCTGACCGCGAGGTTGGTGAACTCCGTGCCCGCGCCGAGCGAGGGTGCGAGCAGCGCGGCCCAGCCCCGCGGCCCGTCCTCGGTGAAGTCGCCCACGCCCTCGGTCAGCGAGTCCCCGAGGGCGACGAAGCGGACGGATCTCATGCCACGCCCTCCGGGACACCCCGCCGGGTGCCGCCCCGGCCATCCGCACGACCCTCGGCACGGCCCAGCACCTCCGGGCCGTCCGCACGACCCTCGCCACGGCCCAACGCCTCCCGGCCGTCCGCCCGGCCCCCGGCGCGATCCAGCACCTCCCCGCCATCCGCGCAACCCTCAGCACGGCCCAGCACCTCCCGGCCGTCCGGACAACCCCCGGCACGATCCAGCACCTCCGTGTCGGCCGCCCGACCCCCGGCACGATCCAGCACCTCCCGGCCGTCCACACAACCCCCGGCACGATCCAGCGCCTCCGTATCGGCCGCCCGACCCCCGGCACGATCCAGCACCTCCCGGCCGTCCACACAACCCCCGGCACGGCCCAGCACCTCCGTATCGGCCGCCCGACCCCCGGCACGATCCAGCACCTCCGTGTCGTGGGCGGCGAGGAATGCCTCGACCGCCGTGCCCCAGCCGAAGCACTCGGCCCGTGCGCGGGCCGCCTCCCGGCGCTCGGACTCGGGCCGGTCCAGGAGCAGTTCAACGGCGTCGGCGAACGCCTCCCCGTGGTCGGCCGCGGTCGCTCCGGCCGAACCGATGACCTCGGGCAGCGCAGAGGAGGCGCTGGCCACCACGGGCGTGCCGCAGGCCATCGCCTCCAGGGCGGCGAGCCCGAAGGTCTCGGCGGGCCCGGGGGCGAGCGCGAGATCGGCGGTGGCCTGGAGCGCGCCGAGCTCGGCCCGGTCGGAGAGGTGCCCGAGGAAGGTCACCGGCAGCCCCCGCTCCCGGGCGCGCTGCTCAAGGCGGGCCCGCAACGGCCCGTCCCCCGCGACCACCAGCACCGCCGGCCGACCGCGTCGTATCAACGCCTCCAGGGTGTCGAGCGCGGTGCCGGGGCGCTTCTCCACGGACAGCCGGGAGCACATCACCAGCAGCGCCTCTCCCCCGCGCGCGTGTCGCGTGCGCACGCCGGGGTCGCGCAGCGCGGGGTGGCGGGCGGTCAGGTCGACGCCCAGGGGAGCGCGTACGACATTGCGCGCGCCGATGCGGACGAACTCGCGCTCGGCGTACTCGGTGGTGCACACCACGCGTGAATAGACGTGCGCGGTACGGGTGTTGAGGGCGTCCGCGGCCCGCTTGGACAGGTGCTCGGGCAGGCCCCAGGTGCGCAGCACGCCATCGGCGGTCTCGTGGGAGACCATCACGGCGGGCACCCGCGCCCGGCGCGCCCAGCGCCCGGTCCAGCGCAGGGTGGTCCGGTCGGAGACCTCCAGCCGGTCGGGGCCGAGGTCCTCCAGGAGGGCGGTGAGGCGGCGCCTGTCGGTCAGCACGCGGTAGCCGCCGGTGCCGGGGAGCAGCGGTCCCGGCAGGGTGATGACGCGGCCCTGCTCGGTGTCGGTGTCGGTGTGCCGGTCTCCGGGCACGATCAGCACCGGTTCATGGCCCGCCGCCAGGAAGCCCTTGCCCAGCTCGCGCAGGGCGGTGCGCAGACCACCGGAGGCGGGCGCGACGAAGTTGGCGAGCCGGACGATGCGCAGCGGCCGGGCGCTCATGCCGCCACCGCCGTCCGGCGCCCGGCGAGCACGTCCTCGTAGTGCCCGATCAGCCGGTCGCCCACGGCGGCCCAGGTACGGCCCTCGACCAGGGCGCGGGCGGCGGCGCCGAACGCGATCCGGCGCGCGGGGTCCTCGGCCAGGGAGCGCACCGCGTTCCGGACGGCCTCGGCGTCGCGCGGCGGCACCAGCAGTCCGGTACGGCCGTGGTCGACCAGGTCGAGCGGTCCGCCGACGGCGGGCGCGACGACGGGGACGCCGCTGGCCATGGCCTCCTGCACGGTCTGGCAGAAGGTCTCGAACGGGCCGGTGTGCGCGAACACGTCCAGCGAGGCGAAGATCCGCGCCAGGTCGTCGCCGGTACGGCGGCCCAGGAAGACGGCGCCGGGCAGCGCCTCGGTCAGGTGGGCGTGGCTGGGTCCGTCGCCGACGACCACGAGCCGGACGCCGTCCAGGGCGCAGACGCCGGCGAGCAGTTCGACGTGCTTCTCGGGGGCGAGCCGGCCGACGTAGCCGACGATCAGCTCACCGTTCGGGGCGAGCTCCCGGCGCAGCTCCTCGTCACGCCGCTCTGGCCGAAAACGTACGGTATCCACGCCGCGCGGCCACAGCCGCACCCGGGGCACCCCGTGCGTCTCCAGATCGCCCAGGGCGGCGCTGGAGGGGGCGAGGGTGCGGTCGGCGGCGGCGTGCACGGAGCGGATCCGGCGCCAGGCGGCGGCCTCCCCGGCGCCCATGTAGGTGCGGGCGTAACCGGCGAGGTCGGTCTGGTAGACGGCCACGGCGGGCAGGCCGAGCCGGGCGGCCGCCGCCATCCCGCGGGCGCCGAGGACGAAGGGGCTGGCGAGGTGCACCACATCGGGCCGGTGCGTCACGAGGGCCGCGGCCAGGCGCCGGCTGGGCAGGGCGACGCGGACCTGGGGGTAGCCGGGGAGCGGGAGGGAGGGGATCCGGACGACCGGGCACGGGGCGTCCGTGTCGGGGCCGGTGCCGGGTGCGGGGGCGGGGGCGACGACGAGCGGGTGGTGACCGCGATCTACGAGGTGCCGGGCGGTCTGAAGCGCGCAGTGGGCCACGCCGTTCACATCGGGGGGAAAGGATTCGGTCACGATGACGACACGCATACGGGTGTTGTCGCCGCACCGGACGTGGCCGCGTCAACGTCGATCTTTCCGCCCGGGGAACGTCCCGTGAGCGTTGTCCTCCGCGGATCGGCGGGTCGGACGTCGGCCATGGGGTGCTGGTCCGAGGGTCACCCGGCGTTCACCCGGGGACCCCGTATTCACCCAGGAACCCCGTGTTCAGCGGGGGCCCGAGGGCCCGGCGTTCGGGTCCGGGGCCTCCGGTGCACGAGCCCGCCCCGATGTACACGGGCCCGTCCCGGTCGCTTCGTCAGCCTCAGCCCGCGGACATGTCCGGCCCGAAGCGGCTGCGGACCGCCGTCTGGACCTCGTCCTCCTCGGCCGGGTCGGCGGCGAGGCGGCGGAGGCGTTCGACGACCCGGTTGTCGCCGGTCTCGGCATGGCGGGCGGCGAGTTCGCGGGTGGTCTCCTCGCAGTCCCAGAGGCATTCGACGGCGAAGCCGGTGGCGAAGGAGGGATCGGTGGCGGCGAGGGCGCGGGCGGCGCGGCCGCGGAGGTGGGAGGAGGCGGTCTCGCGGTAGACATGGCGCAGCACCGGCGCCGCGCAGGCGATGCCGAGGCGTCCCGCGCCGTCGACCAGGGTCCACAGCGTGGGCGCGTCGGGGCCCTCGCCGCGCACGGCCTCGCGCAGGGCGCCGAGCACCAGCGGGCTGTCCTGGGCACCGCCGCGGCAGGCGAGGACCCGGCCGGCGGCGGCGCCGAGCACGTCGGGGCGCTGGGCCCAGCCGCGCGCACGGTCCACGGCCGCGATCGTGCGCATCCGTTCGAAGGCGTCGACGGCCGCCTCCACGACGACCGCGGTGCCGTCGGCGACCGCGGCCTCGACCAGATCGAGCGCCTCGGGATCGCCGCTGTCGGCGAGATAGCGCAGGGCGGTGCAGCGGGCCCCGTCGGTGCCGGCGCGGGCGGCCAGCAGGATCTCCGGCCGGTCCTCGGGTCCGGCCACGGCGACCAGACAGCGGGCGGCGGGCACATGGAGGGCGGCGCCCCGGTCGAGGCCCTGCTGGGCCCACTCGAAGACGGCGCTCACACTCCAGCCGGGGCGGGGCCCGGTCGGCCGCAGCTGCCGTTGCCAGCGGTCGAAGCATCCGGTCTCGTGGGCGGCCCGCACCCGGGCGCCGATGCCGTCGCGCGGATCCTCGGCCCACAGCCGCCAGGGCCGGGGTTCGAAGGCGTCGCGCACGGCGGTGGCCAGCTCGGCCTCGCCCTCGGGGTCGGCGGGGAAACGGGCGAGCACGGGGGCGGCCAGGGCGCGCAGCCCCGCGTCGTCGTCGCGCAGCGCCAGTTCGTCCAGCGCCCAGGCCCAGTTGGCGCCCTGGGCGGCGTACCGGCGCAGCAGGTCGAGGGCGTCCCGGCGGCCGTACGAGGCGAGATGGCCGAGCACCGCGAGGGCCAGGCCGGTGCGGGACTCGTCCGTCTCCAGGTGGTCCTCGGGGTCGAAGAGGTGTGCCTCGACGGCGTCCAGCTCGCCGTTCAGGTCGAGGAAGAGCCGGGCGTAGTACAGGGAGCGGTTCTCCACCTGCCAGTCGTGGCGGGGATCGCGCAGCACACAGTGGTTCAGGGCCGCGAGCGCTTCCGCGCGGGGGGCGGTGAGCGCGTGCAGCGTGCCGTCGCCGCGGCCCCGCTGAAGCAGGCCGAGCAGCGTACCGCTGGGCGCTATGACCGGATCGAACATGGGAAACAGCCTCACATCAAGCGTCGACGCAACCGGGGAACACGCACTACCTGGCCGCGTGACACAACGTCGGAGCGCCCGCCGTCTCTTGCTTGCTGTAGCCCATTTCTCTCTGCCTCTCGTCGGTGGCCCATGCGGACCGCATCACGGTCCGCGCGGTGCGGCAACACCTGCCCAGCCATCGCGTCCGTGAATCACGTCGTCATGATGACCCGCGGTGTGTGCTGCCGCGACCGTATTTCCGGCGGCCCTGTACCGCCTCCCCCGTTTTCTGTGTCTTAGCTGGTCAGAAGCCCGGCGTCAGCTGACGCCGAACAGTTCGAGCACATCGGTCCGACCGAACATCCGGGCGGTGTCGACGGCCGACGGCGTGCCCTCGGCGGGGTCGGCGCCGCCCTCCAGGAGGGCCTTGACGACCTCCTTCTCCCCCTTGAAGACCGCGCCCGCGAGCGGGGTCTGGCCCCGGTCGTTGACCCGGTTCGCCTCGGCGCCGCGGGCGAGCAGCGCGCGCACCGCGTCGGCGTGCCCGTGGTACGCGGCGAGCATCACGAGGGAGTCCCCGCGGTCGTTGGTGAGGTTGGCCGGAACGCCCGCGTCGACGTACGCCACGAGTGCCTCGGTCTGTCCCTGCCGGGCCAGATCGAAGATCTTGGTCGCCAGCTCCACGACCTCGGGGTCGGGGGCTTCGCTCATCGGCCGGACCGCCTCTCATTACAACCGTTCAGGTGAACCGCAAGGGTACTGGCTCGTGCCTCACATGACCCGTTGTGCCCGACGTAAAGATCGCTACGGGCGGGGTCGGCCACACATGCCCCGCTCAACGGTGCCGTATTGGCTCCACCGTACGGGCGAATAGTCACGATATTCACCCAGTTGCGCTCTTTGTCGTATAGACACATGCTGTGATCCTGGAAGTACTGATGGTGACTGTCCCCCTCGACACCAGGAGGCCCCCAATGATCCTCTCCATGTCAGGCGTCGTCCTGCTCGGCACCGTCGTGTTCCTCTACTTCCGCAAGGACGGCCTCAAGGGCTCGCACGCCTGCGCCTCGACCCTGTTCGGGTTCTATCTGTCGAGCACGGCCATCGCGCCGAGCATCAAGGCCGGCGGGGAGAGCCTGGCCAGCCTCCTGGGCGGCATCAAGTTCTGACGCCGGTCCCGCACGACGCCCCGCCCGCACGCACCACCAGGAGACAGCAGTGGCCCGGCGCCCACTTCCCCGCATTCTGAGCAAGGACGGCGCGCAGCTCGCGCGGACGCAGCTGGCCCGGAGCCGGGAGCTGGCCCGGACGGCGGCCGACAGCGCCACCGACGTCCTCCATCCGCTGATCACCCTCTCCCGCGGGCTGCGCCTGCTGGCGTCGGCGGGGCGGCGCAGATGGGCCGCCACCCCCAAGGACCGGCGCGGGCCGCTGCTGTTCCTGCTGGCCTGCGTGGTCCTGGTGGTGGCGCTGGCACCGTACGGGCCGCTGCTCGCCGTCATCACCGTGATGGCGGCGGCGGCCTGGCTGGGCCGCGACCGCACCGCCCCCGAACCCGACGGGCCCGACGAGTCACAGACCGAGCGGCTCCGGGCGCTGTACGAGGCGCTGGTGCCGTACTTCTCCGTCCCCGAGGACCCCGCCCCGCTGTACACGCACGGCGGGGACTGGGAGAAGGCCTTCCCCGCGCAGGAGTTCGACGACGCGGGGCGTGTCGGGCAGCTGGTGCTCCGCTATCCCGCGTACTTCCCGGACGGCGAGCCCGAGGCCCGCGCGCGGATCGAGCAGGTGCTCACCGCGAAGGCGGGGCGCGGGCGCGAGTACCGCTTCGGCTGGGACGAGGAGGGCAACCAGCTCACCGTGAGCGTCCTGCCGCCGCTGCCCGCCGACATCGTGGCCCAGCGGTTCGTGACCGCGCCCGGCGAGAGCGTGCTCGGCTTCACCGACCCGAGCGAGGTGCAGCGCACGCTTCCCCTCTCCTTCGGCGACTACGGGGACTCCTACGACGAGCAGCGCGATGTACCGCCCGTCGTCTGGCGCACCGGCACCCGCTCCACCGAGCCGCATCTGCTGGCGGTCGGCCAGCCCGGCAGCGGCACCTCCACCCTGCTGCGCTCGCTGGCCCTGCAAGCCCTCCAGTACGGCGATGTCCTCATCGTGGACGGCGGGGGCACCGGTGAGTACGCGTGCCTGACCGGCCGGGACGGGGTGCTGGCCGTGGAGTGCGCGCTGCCGGGGGCGCTGGCCAGCCTGGACTGGGCCGCGCGCGAGACGGAACGGCGGCTGGTCGCGATCAACCTCGCCCGGCAGGCGGGCGATCCGCCCCCGGCCGACACCCGGCGCCCGCTGTGGATCCTCCTCGACCGGCCGAGCGTCTTCGCGCACCTCGCGGAGGTGGACGGCCGCGAGGACCCGCAGGACCTGCTCCAGGTGCCGCTGCGGCACGGACGGGCGGCGAACGTGACCGTCGTCGTCGCCGAGCAGTACGACGGCCTCGACGCGCTCGCCGACGCGGTACGGCAGCACACCAGGGCCCGGGTCGCCCTCGGGCCCGCGGCGGCACGGCAGGTGGAGGCGGTGCTGGGGGCGGCGCCGCGGACGACCCCGCCGGCGCAGGTGCCGCCGGGGCGGGGGTACGCCCGCCTCGGCCACGGTCCGGTGCACCGGCTTCAGGTGCCGAGGACGCCGGATCCCTACGACGACGCGACGAGTGAGGGGGACCGGCGCGCGGTGCTGGACCTGTTGCCGCCGCGGGCCGCGCAGGCGGGGCAGCCGATCGATCTGACCAAGCCGGTTCCCGCGGAGCCCGTGGCGGCGGAGTAAGGAGTTCTTCGGGCGCGGGTGCGTCGTGGCCCCTCGCGCGCTTCCCCGCGCCCCTTCGGGGGCGCTCTACGCCACGAACGTCCGCGGTGATTCCGCCGCCGCCCCCGTGCCCCCGGTCTCCACCAGCCGGGCCGCCGCGGCCAGTCGTACCGCGGCCTCCTCCGCCACCGCTCCCCCCACGGTGAACGGCAGCCGGACATATCCCTCGAACGCGCCGTCGACGCCGAAACGCGGGCCGGAGGGGACGCGGACGCCCGTGCGTTCGCCCATTTCCGCGAGGCGGGAGCCGGAGAGGCCGCCCGCGCGCACCCAGAGGGTCAGGCCGCCCTGGGGGACGGCGAACTCCCAGTCCGGCAGCTCCCGGCGCAGCGCGGTGACCAGGGCGTCCCGGTTCTCCCGGGCCTGCGCCCGCCGCAGCGCCACCGCCTGCTCCCAGCCCCCCGTGCTGAACAGCCAGTTGACGGCCAGCTGCTCCAGCACCGGCGTCCCCAGGTCGGCGTACGCCCGCGCCGCGACCAGGCTGCGGACGATGTCCGGCGCCGCCCGCACCCAGCCGATCCGCATCCCGGCCCAGAACGCCTTGCTGGCCGAGCCGACCGTGATCACCGTGGAGCCCGCGGGGTCGAACGCGCAGACCCGGCGCGGCATCCGCGACTCCCCCACCTCCTCCTCCAGCCACAGCTCGCTCATCGTCTCGTCGGCGACGAGCACCGTGCCCGCCGCGCGCGCCGCGTCCACCAGGCGGCGCCGCTGGTCCTCGTCGGCCAGCGCCCCCGTGGGGTTGTGGAAGTCGGCGACCACATAGGCGAGCCGCGGCGCGGCCTCCCGCAGCACCTGGCGCCAGCGGTCCATGTCCCACCCGGCGAGCCCCTCGGCCATCGCGACCGGCACCAGCCGCGCGCCCGCCTCCCGCATCAGCTGCAGGATGTTGGCGTAGGAGGGGGACTCCACGGCGATGCGCTCGCCGCGGCCCGCGAAGAGATGGCAGATCGCGTCGATGGCGCCCATCGCGCCGGTCGTCACCATGATCTGCTCGGGCATCGTGGGGATCCCGCGCGCGGTGTAGCGCTCGGCGATCATCGCGCGCAGCGCGGGCAGCCCGGCCGGGTAGTCGCCGTGGGTGTGCGCGTACGGCGGCAGTTCCTCCAGCGCCCCCTGCACGGCCCGGGTGAGCCAGGGCTCGGGCGCGGGCAGCGAGGCGCAGCCGAGGTCGATCATCGAGCCGAGGGCCTCAGGGGGCAGCGGCTCCAGGCCCCGCGCGGGCACCGGGTTGCCGGCCGGTACCGCGGTCCAGCTGCCCGCGCCGCGCCGGGACTCCAGGAAGCCCTCGCCGCGCAGCGCCTCGTAGGCGGCCGCGACGGTGGTGCGGCTCACCGAGAGGGAGAGGGCCAGTTCGCGTTCGGCGGGCAGCCGGGCGGCGACCGGGACGCGCCCCTCCAGGACCAGCAGCCGGATGCCGTCGGCCAGCGCCCGGTAGGCGGGCGGGCGGCGGCTGCCGGGCCCGGCCGGCCGTTCCTGCTGGGAGTTGAGCAGCCGGGCGAGCTGCGCGGCCCCCACCGCCGAGGTCCACTGCGCCATGAGATCAGTCCACCTTCCCCGGATTGGCCATGGATGGAGTTTCCTCCCAAGCCACAGAGTGACATGCGTCAGGCCACCACCACTACCCAGGGGGGTATGTTGTGTCCACTCCCGGGCATATAGGACGCCGATTGGTCCAGCTCTACGTCGGGCTCACGCTCTACGGCGCCAGTTCCGCGCTGCTCGTCACCTCGGGGCTCGGCCTGGAGCCCTGGGGGGTGCTGCACCAGGGGCTCGCGCGGCGGACCGGGCTGAGCATCGGCGAGGTGGCCATCGTGGTGGGGGCGGCGGTGCTGCTGCTGTGGATCCCGCTGCGGCTGCGCCCCGGGCTGGGCACAGTCTCCAATGTCTTCCTCATCGGCCTGGCCCTGGACGGGACGCTCGCGCTGCTGCCCCCGGCGCACTCGCTGCTCGTGCGCGTCCCGCTGATGCTCGCCGGGGTCCTGCTCAACGGCGCGGCCACCGGCCTGTACATCGCGGCGCGCTTTGGACCGGGTCCGCGCGACGGGCTGATGACGGGTCTGCACCAGCGCACCGGACGCTCGATCCGGCTGATGCGCACGCTCATCGAAGTGACGGTCGTGGCCACCGGGTTCGCGCTGGGCGGCACCATCGGCGTGGGCACCGTGCTGTACGCCCTGTCCATCGGCCCGCTGGCCCAGTTCTTCCTGCGGGTCTTCGCCCTGCCCTCGGCATCGAGCAGCAGCACGATCGTTGCCGAAAGGACACCCCGCGGAGCGATACTGCGTCGGTGACCACCGCGATACGCCACCCCTACCTCGACCACCCGGGCCCCCTCGCCTTCGCCCATCGCGGCGGAGCCGCCGACGGGGTGGAGAACACCGCGGCGCAGTTCCGCCGCGCCGTGGAGCTGGGCTACCGCTACATCGAGACCGATGTGCACGCCACGGCGGACGGCCGGCTCGTGGCCTTCCACGACACGACCCTGGACCGGGTCACCGACGGCGCGGGCCGCATCGCCGACCTGCCCTGGGCCGAGGTCCGGGGGGCGCGGGTCGGCGGCCGTGAACCGGTGCCGCTGTTCGAGGAGTTGCTGGAGACCTTCCCCGAGGTCCGCTGGAACATCGACATCAAGGCGGAGCCCGCGCTGCGGCCGCTGCTCGACCTGCTGGAGCGCACGGGCGCCTGGGACCGGGTCTGCGTGGGCTCGTTCTCCGAGGCGCGGGTGCTGCGCGCCCAGCGGCTGGCCGGGCCCCGCCTGGCCACCTCCTTCGGCACCCGCGGGGTGCTGAGCCTGCGGCTGCGCTCCTGGGGGCTGCCGGCCGCGGTGCGCCGCTCGGCGGTGGCGGCACAGGTGCCGGAGGCCCAGTCGGGCGTCCCGGTGGTCGACGCCCGCTTCGTCCGCGCCGCCCACGCGCGCGGTCTGCATGTGCACGTCTGGACGATCAACGAACCGGAACGCATGCACCGGCTGCTGGACCTGGGTGTGGATGGCATCATGACCGATCACATCGACACGTTGCGCAAGGTCATGGAGGAGCGCGGGGTCTGGGTCTGAACCGACCCGGCACCGCCCGCCCTTGCCTTCGCAGGGGAGCGGAAGCGAGGGCACGATGGGGATCGACACCGTGCGCGCGGGGGTGGCGGACGAGACCGCCGACCTCCGGCGCCAGCAAAGAGGCTGGTACTTCTACGACTGGGCGTACTCCGTCTATTCGGCGAGCGTCCTGACCGTTTTCATCGGTCCCTATCTCACCTCGATCGCCGAGCACGCGGCGGACTCCGGCGGCTATGTGCACCCGCTGGGCATACCGGTGCGGGCGGGGTCGTACTTCGCCTACTCGGTGTCCCTCTCGGTGATCCTGGCCGTCGTGGCGATGCCGCTGGTGGGCAGCGCGGCCGACCGCACGGGCCGCAAGAAGCCGCTGCTCGCGGCGGCCGCGTACACCGGCGCCGCGGCGACCACGGGCATGTTCTTCCTGGACGGCGACCGGTATCTGCTGGGCGGGGTGCTGCTCGTCGTGGCCAATGCCGCGGCGGCCGTCGGCGGGATGCTCTACAACTCCTATCTGCCGCAGATCGCCCCGCCCGAGGAGCGCGACGCGGTCTCCTCCCGGGGCTGGGCCTTCGGCTACGGCGCGGGCGCCATGGTCCTCGTCGCCAACCTGGTCCTGTACTCGGCCCACGACTCCTTCGGCCTGAGCCAGGGCCAGGCGGTGCGCATCTGCCTGGCCTCGGCGGGCCTGTGGTGGGGCGCCTTCACCCTCGTACCGCTGCGGCTGCTGCGCGACCGGCGGGCGCGGGCGGCGGGCGAGACCGCGCCGGACGGGGTCCCGTCGACGGGGCTGCGGCAGCTGGCGGCGACCGTGCGGGACATGCGCCGCCACCCGCTGACCCTGTCCTTCCTGCTGGCCTACCTGATCTACAACGACGGCATCCAGACCGTCATCTCCCAGGCCTCGGTCTACGGCTCCCAGGAGCTGGGGCTCGGGCAGTCCACGCTGATCGTGGC
Organism: Streptomyces sp. NPDC093018; assembly: GCF_040684035.1. NCBI lineage: Bacteria > Bacillati > Actinomycetota > Actinomycetes > Kitasatosporales > Streptomycetaceae > Streptomyces > Streptomyces sp. NPDC093018. The sequence goes on along the minus strand of NZ_JBFBFF010000010.1, from coordinate 261,701 downwards.
GGTGCTGCTGGTGCAGGTGCTGGCGGTGGCGGGCGCGCTGGCGATGGGCCGCCTCGCGCGGACGTACGGCGCCCAGCGCACCATCCTCGGCTCGCTGGTGGCCTGGACGATCACGCTCGCCGCCGGGTACTTCCTGCCCGCGAAGGCGCCGGTGTACTTCTTCCTGCTGGCCGCCGGCATCGGCATGGTCCTCGGCGGCAGCCAGGCGCTGTCCCGCTCGCTCTTCTCCCATCTGGTGCCGCCGGGCAAGGAGGCCGAGTACTTCTCGGCGTACGAGCTCAGCGACCGCGGGATGAGCTGGCTCGGCCCGATGCTGTTCGGTGTGACGTACCAGCTGACCGGTAGCTACCGGTCCGCGATCATCTCCCTGGTGGCCTTCTTCATCATCGGATTCGCGCTGCTCGCCCGGGTCCCGGTGCGGCGGGCGATCGCGGCCGCGGGCAACCCGGTGCCCGAGAAGATCTAGCGCCGATTTAGCGCTCGGCGCGAAAGGGCGGTAGTGTACGCGTTTGGCCTGCCAGGCGGACCGTTACTGCGCGTCAGAGATGCCGAAACGCTGGGTGACATCTGCTAGCAGATGTGACAAACCGGGCGCCTGTGGGTAGAACAAGGGGCGGCTACGACGGCGACGCATGACCCGGAACGGGACTCGGAACGGGAATCTTTACCGCCGACCGGACGTTGACCGGATGACGACGACAGCGACACCTGTCCTGTGGGCGACAAGCCCGGGAGGCACGATTCATGAGTGAGCGAGCTCTTCGCGGTACGCGCCTCGTGGTGACCAGCTACGAGACGGACCGCGGCATCGACCTGGCCCCGCGCCAGGCCGTGGAGTACGCATGTGAGAAGGGGCATCGCTTCGAGATGCCCTTCTCGGTCGAGGCGGAGATCCCGCCGGAGTGGGAGTGCAAGGTCTGCGGGGCCCAGGCACTCCTGGTGGACGGCGACGGCCCTGAGGAGAAGAAGGCCAAGCCCGCGCGTACCCATTGGGACATGCTGATGGAGCGGCGCACCCGTGAGGAACTCGAAGAGGTCCTTGAGGAGCGCCTGGCGGTGCTGCGTTCGGGGGCGATGAACATCGCCGTGCATCCCCGGGACAGCCGCAAGTCGGCATAGCGGGCAAGCCGCACAGCGCACATACACGAGACCGCGGGCGCCGTACGTTCTTCAGGACGTACGGCGCCCGCGGTCTGTCATGCCTGCGGGCTCGGTCTGTCATGCTTCCGGGCTAGCGGGTCAGGGGCGGTCGCCGCTCGTCCGGTCCCGGACGGTCGGCGCGGTCCTCGCGGATGACCTCGCCCTGGACGACCTTGCCGTCGGGGCGGTGCATCCGGGCCTGCTGGAAGGCGTCGCCCAGGCTGCCCGGGGCGGCGGCGCGCAGCCGCTTCTCGAAGGTGTTCTCCGCGAGCCGGCTCACGGCCTTCTGCACCGGGGGCAGCAGCAGGAGCAGGCCCAGGACGTCGGAGATCATGCCCGGGATGATCAGCAGCAGGCCGCCCAGCATGGTCAGCCCGTTGCCCTCCCCGCGCTTGGGGGAGCCGCCCTGCTGAAGCGATTCGTTCAGATTCTGGAAGGCCCGCCGGCCCGCCCGCTTGATCACCACGGAACCGGCCACCACACCGGCCACCAGCAACAGGAACACGGTCATGCCGCCCGCCGCGCCCGCGACCAGGGTCAGCAGCCAGATCTCCAGCACCAGCCACCCGGCGAGGCCCAGCGGCAGATATCTGCGCAGCCGGGAGCGCCGGGGCCGGGCGGTGTGCGGGGTGGTCGGAGCGCCAGTCGTCATACCCCCAGTGTGCCTGGCTCCGGCTCAGCGCCGGATAAGGGGCTACGGGGTGTGCTTGTCCTTGCCGGTGAGCTTGGCGACGCGGTCCCCCGCGCCCCAGGCGGTGACCCGCCACAGCGCCTCGACCAGGATGTCCTTGCTCATCTTGGAGTCGCCCAGCTCGCGCTCCACGAAGGTGATCGGGACCTCGATCACGTGGTAGCCGGCCTTGACCGCGCGGCGGGCGAGGTCGACCTGGAAGCAGTAGCCCTGGGAGGCGACCTCGTCCAGCCCCAGGCCCTTGAGGGTCTCGGCGCGGAAGGCGCGGTAGCCGCCGGTGATGTCGCGCAGCGGCAGATCGAGGGCGAGCCGGGAGTAGAGGCTGCCGCCGCGGGAGATGAACTCGCGGGACTTGGGCCAGTTGACCACCCGGCCGCCGGGCACCCAGCGGGAGCCGAGCACCAGATCGGCGCCCTTGAGGGCGGTGAGCAGTCGGGGCAGTTCCTCGGGCTGGTGGGAGCCGTCGGCGTCCATCTCGATCAGCACGCCGTAGTCGTGCTCCAGGCCCCAGCGGAAGCCCGCGAGGTAGGCGGCGCCCAGGCCTTCCTTGCCCTTGCGGTGCATCACCTGGACGTTGTCGTCCTCGGCGGCCAGCTCGTCGGCGAGCTTGCCGGTGCCGTCGGGGCTGTTGTCGTCCGCGATCAGCACGTGGGCCTCGGGGACGGCCTTGCGCACCCGGCCGACGATGGTCTTGATGTTCTCCGCCTCGTTGTAGGTCGGGATGATCACCAAGGCCGTGCCGAGCGGACCGAACTGCCTCCCCTGGGCCTTGGCCGCGAGGGTCCCGTCGCCGTCGTTCACTGCTGCCCCTTCTGGTCGTACGCAGGCGTCCACCATAGTGGCCGTCGCCTGGGTGGACGTGACAGCTGGTACGTATGGTGGTGTCGATTGCACAAGAGTGGGGTAAGAACGTGCTTTTCGGGATGTTCCCGACCTGTTCGCGGCACGTTCTTTTCCTCTTCCGACTGTTCGGATGGTTCCGAACCCGGCTGGGTTGCCTCCCCCGTGCTGCGGATGGGGGCCCGGCGCTCTTCGGGCCGACCTGGGACCCGCTGGCTGCGGATCGACCGAAAGCCGTTGTCTACTGAGGCCGGGCCCCACCCGGGGTCACACCTGGCCGACCGGCTGGAACGCTTCCCCGCCGGCGCGGGCGCTGAGCCTGGCTGCCAGTGGCGGTGCCCCGGTGCGGGGCGCCGTCCCTGACCCAGCGGCGCGGCGGGGAGGTGCGCGAACGCTTCCCGGTCGGGCGTCCGGTGGTGGACTCGGACGAACCTACCGGCCCTCCGCGCCCGACTGTCAACAGACCCCTGACCTGGGCGTCCTCCGTGCCGCCCGGGAGCGGTGCGGAGGATCCGCAGGTCGCGCGAGGCGCCCGGGGCGAGGGGCGGCCGCCGCGCCACCCCCGGAGATCACTCGCCCGGCCGTACGAAGACCGTCCGGCCGCCCACCACGGTGCGCAGACAGCGCGGCAGCTCGCCGCCCGGGGTGAGGTCGGGCAGGCCGGGGGTGCCGGAGCGCGGGTCGGTCGACCAGCGGGCCACCCGGTCGTCGGGGGCCTGCACCACCAGGTCGCCGGTGCGCCAGACCGCGAAGTCGGCGGGCGCCCCGGGCACCAGGACGCCCGCGTCGTCCCGGCCGATCGCCCGCCAGCCGCCCCTGGTGTGCGCGGTGAAGGCGGCGCGCACGGAGACGCGGTGCTCGGGGGTGTGGTGGAAGGCGGCGGCGCGGACCGTGCCCCAGGGGTCGAGCGGGGTGACGGGGCTGTCGGAGCCGAAGGCCAGCGGGACGCCGGAGCGCAGCAGGGCGGCGTACGGGTTGAGGGTGCGGGCCCGTTCGGCGCCGAGGCGGCGGGCGTACATGCCGTCCTCTCCGCCCCACAGCGCATCGAAGGCGGGCTGCACGGAGGCGATCAGGCCCAGCTCGGCGAAGCCGGCCACGGTCTCGGGGGTGAGCATCTCGGCGTGCTCGACGCGGTGCCGGGCGGCCCGGATCCGGGCGAGGCCGACCTTCTCGGCGGCCGCGCGCACCCCGTCGACCACGGACGACACGGCGGCGTCGCCGATGGCGTGGAAGCCCGCCTGGAGGCCCGCCTCGGTGCAGGCGATCACATGGGCGGCGACGGCGTCGGCGTCCAGGTAGGCGGTGCCGGTGTGGTCCGCGTCGGCGTACGGCTCGTGCAGGCACGCGGTGTGCGAGCCGAGGGCGCCGTCGGCGAAGAGGTCGCCCGCGGCGCCGATCGCGCCCAGCTCACGGGCCTTGTCGACGTCCCGCTCGGCCCAGTAGCCGAGGACCCGGGGTCCGGGCAGGGTGGCGGCCAGCTCCAGCAGCCCCGTGAAGTCGTCCTCGGAGGAGATCTGCGGCCCGCCGCACTCGTGCACCGAGCCGATGCCGAGGGAGGCGGCGTGCGTCAGCGCGGTCCGCTGGGCCCCCTCGCGCTGGGCGGGGGTGATGGCGGCGAAGGCGGCCTCGCGTACGGCGTGATGGGCGTCCCGGGTCAGGGGCGCGTCGGTGCGGGGCAGGTCGCCGCCGGCCATGTCCAGCAGGGCGGTGGTGACGACGGCCGAGTGCACATCGATACGGGAGAGGTACAGCGGGCGCCCGCCGGTGGCCTCGTCCAGCTCCGCGCGCGTCGGCGGCCGGCCATCGGGCCAGCGGGCGGCGTCCCAGCCGTGGCCCAGCAGCACGCGGTCTCCGGGCCGGGCGGCGGCGAACTCCCGGACCAGGTCCAGCGCGGCCGCGAGCGACGGCGCGGCGCTCAGATCGAGTCCGGTCAGCGCGAGACCGGTGGCCGTGGTGTGCACATGGGCGTCCGTGAACGCCGGGGTCACCAGGGCGCCGTCGAGATCGATCACCTCCCCCACCCCGTCGGCGAACGCGTCCGCGGCGCCCTCCGATCCGACCCACGCGATATGGCCGGCCTCCACGACCATCGCGGTGGCGAAGGGATCGGCGGGACTGTGGACATCGCCGTTGCGGAGAAGGAGGGTGCGGTCGCTCATAGGCGACAGTTTCCCTCGGACGGCGCGGGGTGGTGCACCTGGGGCAGTGGGTGCCGGTGCGGCGGGGCGCCCATGGCGGACAGGGCGTCGTCAGATGAGCGGTGGACGGGCCTCGTACGGCGTCGAGAGGACCACCGTCGTACGGGTCGACACGCCGGCCAGGCTCCGGAGCCGGGCCAGCAGCTCCTCCAGTTCGTGCGGGGTCGCCACGCGGACCTTGAGGATGTAGTTCTCGTCGCCGGCGACGCTGTGGCACGCCTCGATCTCGGGCACGCCGGCGAGGCGGTCGGCGATGTCGTCGGGGGCGCTCGGGTCGAACGGTTTCACCGAGATGAACGCGGTGAGGGGCAACCCGACGGCCTCCGGGTCGACCACCGCGGCATAGCCGCGGATGACGCCACGCTGTTCGAGCCGGCGCACCCGCTGATGCACGGCCGACGTGGACAGGCCCGTGGCCTTGCCCAGGTCTGTGTAGCTCATCCGCCCGTCCTTGACGAGCAGCTGCACGATCTGACGGTCCAGCTCCTCCATGGCGCCAAAACCTACAGGGCGTTCGATCTTCTCGGACAGCCGACGGCCCTCCTCGGACGCCGGTACGGTCATCTGCGCGCGGCATGTGACGAACGACACACCATTCGAACAGGCTCCGTGATGTTCTCGTGATTACCGCCGAGAGCGGACGGGAAGTGCTTGCTGTGGTCGTGGCCGCCGAGCCTTTCACGGCCCAGCCTTAGGGGGAGAATCCCATGCAGAGTGTCAAGCGCCCTGGTCGATCCGCGTCCAAGCGGCAGCAGCCGGTGGTCGAGCCCGAGCCGGAGGGCGTCGAATCCGACGCCTTCGAGGACGAGCTGGACGCCTACGACACCTTGGAGATGTACCGGGTGATCTGCCCGGACTGCGCGCAGCCGATCGCGCTGCTGGCGGACGAGGAGATCCTGCCGGAGCACGCGCTGTGCGCCTCGCCGTGGAACCCGTTCGGGCTCACCGTGTGCGCGGGCACGGGCCGTTCGGCCACCGACGCCCGGCCCGCGGACGAGTCCGTCACCCCGCAGGAGCAGGACACCGCCCTGCTGCTGACGCTCCCCCAGGGCCTGGACTGGCGGACGCAGCCCTTCTCGCACGTCGGCGGTCCCGGCTCGCGCCCGATGCGGGTGCCGGAGATGCGCCAGCGGGCCGCCTGAGCCCCGCGCGCCGGAGCCGGTGCGACGCCGGACGGCCCTGGACTGACGCTCGATTCGGGCGGGCGGTGACCTGTGCGCCGGGTGCCGCGTTCTCACGGGTATGACATCCCTGCACCCGGTCACCGGGCGTCGGCGCCGTATCTTCGTCCCGCACCCGGCGGCGGCGGACCGGTCCGCCGCCCCGCAGGACCCGCCCATCTACCGCGATCTGCTGCGTACCTGGGCCGATCGCGGCCGTACGCTGCCGGGCCGCCAGGACCCCGAGTGGGTGCGGCTGGCGGCGCCGACGGTGCGTCCGGGGCAGTTCGGCGCGGACCGGTTCAGCGGGCTTCGGGTCCCGCCACGTGACGGGCGATGACCATCCGCTGGATCTGGTTGGTGCCCTCGACGATCTGGAGCACCTTGGCCTCGCGCATGTAGCGCTCGGCCGGGAAGTCGGCGGTGTAGCCGTATCCGCCGAGGATCTGTACGGCGTCCGTGGTGACCTTCATGGCGGTGTCGGTGCAGTGCAGCTTGGCCATGGCGGCCTGCTTGGCGAACGGCTTGCCGGCGTCGCGCAGCCGGGCCGCGGCGAGGTAGAGGGCGCGGCCCGCCTCGATCTGGGTGGCCATGTCGGCGATCATGAAGCGCAGGCCCTGGAAGTCGGCGATGGGGTGGCCGAACTGCCGCCGCCCGGTGGCGTAGCCGACCGCTTCGTCCAGTGCGGCCTGGGCGACGCCGATGGCGCAGGCGGCGATGCCGAGGCGGCCGGAGTCGAGCGCGGACAGGGCGATGCCGAAGCCCTGGCCCTCCTCGCCGATGCGGCGGTCGTCGGCGACGCGGACGCCGTCGAAGTGGACCTGGGCGGTGGGCGAGCCCTTCATGCCCATCTTCTTCTCGGGGGCGGCCGCGCTGAGGCCGGGGGCGTCGCCGGGCACGAGGAAGGCGGTGATGCCGCGGGGGCCGTCCTCGCCGGTGCGGGCCATCACGGTGTAGAAGTCGGCGATGCCGCCGTGGGTGATCCAGGCCTTGGTGCCGGTGATCACCCAGTCGTCGCCGTCCCGCACGGCCCTGGTGCGCAGGGAGGCGGCGTCGGAACCGGAGGCGGGTTCGGACAGGCAGTAGGCGCCGAGGAGTCCGCCGCCGAGCATCGCGGGGAGGTGTTCGACCTGCTGCTGCTTGGTGCCGTGGGTGGCGAGCGCGTAGGCGGCGAGGGTGTGCACGCTGAGGCCGAGGCCGACGGTGAGCCGGACCGCGGCGAGCTCTTCCAGCACCTGGAGGTAGACCTCGTACGGCTGGTCGCCGCCGCCGTGCTCCGCGGCGTACGGCAGGCCGAGCAGGCCGGATTCGGAGAGCAGGGTGAAGACCTCGCGCGGGAAGCGGCCCGCGTCCTCCTCCTCGGCGGCCCTCGGGGCGATCTCACGCCGGGCTATCTCCCGGACGAGGGTGAGCAGGTCCCTCGCCTCGTCCGTCGGCAGTTGACGCTCCACCGGCTGCGGGTCGCGGTCGGACATGGCGTCGGTCTCCTCCCTGCTGGGGAACCGGCGGCACGGCCCACGGGTCAGGGCGGCTCCGCCTGATCGTTCCGTTACGGCCACGGCGCGCACTCCCGGATCACGGAAGCCCGCTGACCAGCGGCTGCGCTGAGTATGCCCGAACATCGGACTCCCGTCACCAGTTAACGACCGCTCACTCAAACATTCCAGCCGGGCGCTGAACGGGGGTTTCGGCGGTAGGCCTCCGGGACGGCTGAGACCACGACCGGAGCCGACAGGAGCGGCGGGGGGCCGGGAGGCTCGGATGCGAGAGCACCGTGGGGCCGAGTCCAAGGATCGGGGCGGCTGTCCGTCCGGAACGGCGGGACACCCGGGGTCGGGGGCCGCGGCAGGCCGGGCCCGGATGTGAGGTGCTCGGGATGCGCGACGGTCGGCGGCCGAAGCATGGGTAGGTGCAGCGCCTCCGCCCCCGGGCGTATGGCGACCTACGGGTCCAGGTGATCACAGTCGAAAGCCCGATGGCCCGGCGCGCCGTGAGGCCCCCGTGGCTGGGTCACGTGGGGGTCAGGTGGCAGGCGGGGGCCGTCGTGGGTGGGTTTCGGAGGGCGGAGGTGGGGCGAGCAGGCCCAGGCGGGGCGGGGCTCGGGTGATGGCCGGCTCCGGCGCCCGGCGACCGGAGGCAGCAGGCGGGAGGCCGGAACTCCCCAGGTCAGGGCCTCGGAGTGCCCGGTCGGGGGCGTCGGCGGTCGCGGTGGGAAGGCGAGGGGCCGCAGCGGGCTGCCGTAAGGGCCGGGAGGTCGGGTTCGCGGTGCGTTCCAGGTTCCCGGAAGCGGAGGGCGTGGGTCCGGGGCGCGGTCCGTGCGGCCGGAAACCGCTCCCCCGGCGTTGACCTACTGGTCTAGTCCTCCTACGGTCCATGACCGACGCGGCAGCGCGTGCGGGTGTTTCTCTCACGGATGCGAGGAGGCACGATGCGGCATTCTCAGCGGCTTCGGATGCGGACGCTGGTCTCGGCGGTGTGTGCGGCCGTGATCGGCGTCGGGCTGCTCCTGGGGGCGGCAGCCGTCAGCAGCGACCGGGACGGGGCCCTCCAGCACGGCAACGCGCCGGGGTTGATCAAGTCCCTGGAGTAGGCGCCGGGTTCAGAGCAGGCCCAGCTGGGTGACCAGCATCGCGGTGACCACGACGAGGACCCAGCCCAGCACATGTTCGAGGATCTTGGGCCCGTTGTCGCGGGGACCGCCGGTACGGGCGCGGGCGGCGGTGGCGGAGTGTGCGGTCATGCTGGTACTCACAGAGGTCGGACGTACAGAGCGGTCTCCCCCACCCGTCCGTCCACCTTGCCACCCGCGACGGCGTACGCGGCGATGAGCTTCCTCACATGGTCAGCGCACCCCCACCGCGGCCAGGGCCGTGCGCTGGTGGGCGCTCGGACGGGCCGGGAAGTAGAGGTAGCAGACCCCGCCGGTGCCGGAGGAGACCCCGCCGGTGGCGTTGTACCGCTTCGTCCGCAGCCAGATGTTCTCGAACTCCCGGCGCTTGTACACCCGTCGTACCGCGTCGTCCCCGGGCGAGGCCGGATCGTTGGCGATCACATCGCCGTCCGCGGTGAACCCGATCACCGTCATCAGGTGTCCGGACGTGCCGTAGCCCGCCCCGGTCAGCTCGGTGCTCAGGAACGACTGGGACGTTATGGCCGGGATGCCGGCCGCCACCAGCGTCTCCAGATCCGTCAGCGAGGCGAGCCGGGTCACGACGCCCTGGAGGTCGGCGAAGGTCGCCGCGTAGGCCGCGTTGAACGGCCAGTTGCCGCAGCCCTCGTACTGGTAGTCGTAGGTGAAGCGCGCCGCCGCGTCGACCTGCGGATCGGCGTAGGACGGGTCGATCCAGGACAGTTGGCCGGCCGTGAGCCGGCCGCCCCAGTACTCCACGATCATCTGCGAGGAGGTCGGACTGCACCACGCCTCGCCGCCGTTGTCGTACTGCGGGTACTGGCCCTTGTGGATCTCCTGCGAGTAGCGCGGCACCACCAGTTCCTGCGCGAGGCCGGGCGTGGAGGCCGGGACGGTGAAGCGGTCCGGGATGTCGGAGCCCATCGCGCCGAGCCGCCACACGGTCGGGGTGAGCCGGGTGCCCGGCCTGCGGTAGAGGGTCAGGCGCAGCCGGTACGACACGAGGCGCAGCCCGGTGCTCGCGTCGTCGATGGCGAAGGTGTCGGTCCAGATGCTGCTTCTGCCGTCGCTCTGGCCGTCCACCGAGGTCCGCTTGATGTCCTGGTCGCCGGCCGCCCAGCGGCCCATCACGTACCAGGGCGTGTCACCGCCGTCCGAGTACGTCCCGCTCAACTCCACCTGGATCCAGGTGCCGTCGGGGGTGTGCGCGTTCCAGGAGGAGACGACCTCGGTGGCCGGGACCGTGAGCCGGTACCGCGGAGCGGTCCAGGTGGCGTACTCCCAGGTCGCGGTGGTGCCGGTGTGCGGGTCGGTGTAGTCGACGGTGCCCGCCGGGGCGCCGATCCGCACGCCGGGGCGGGGGCCGGAGACCGCGCGGGCGCCCTGGGCGGTGCCGGTGCGCCACTCGCTGTAGGTGGTCCAGGCGTGGTAGTCGACGGGCCGGGCCCCCGCCCGGCCGGGCTTGTCGGCGGCGACCGCCCGGGCGGTGGCGGTCCCCCGCTGGGCGGCGGCCGCGGCGGGCGTGGCGGCGCCGGCCACCGCGGCGGCGGCCGCGACGGTCAGAACGGTTCTGCGGGACGGCTGTTGGGCGCTGCTCATGGGCGCGATTACCCCCAGGTGTCCGGAGTCATGGCTGGATCATGTGCACGTCGTGCGCCAACTATGGAGCAGCCGCAGGGCCCCTGCCAGCACTTGGGCGGATGCCGCGCCATGAATATTGGTCTGATCCGGTGGCGGTGCGGGCGCGGGGCGGACAACGGCCCCGGCCCCGGTACCGCGGAGGCGGTGCCGAGGCCGGGGCCTGGAGGCGCGGGGACGCGCCTGGATCCGTACGGATCAGATGAGGTCCATGGCCGCGATCTCGTCGGGGCGGCCGTAGCTGATCGGGCCCTGGAAGCGGCGGCGGGCGGTGGCGAACCACCAGACGGTGGCCACGAGCAGGACGACGGCGAGCGCGATCGGCGCGTAGTTGAAGGAATCCACGGTGATCGGGGACGCCTGCGGCAGCATGAACAGGATGCTGCTCAGCGCGATCCAGATCACGGCGAGCCAGCCGACCGGCTTGCTCCAGCGGCCCAGGTTCCACGGGCCGGACTCGAAGGCGTCACCGAGCCGCAGCCGCAGGAAGATCGGCACGGCGTAGGCGAGGAACAGGCCGACCACGTTGACGCTGACGATCGCGGTGAAGGCGGTGTGCGACCACCAGCCGGGCACGATCAGGGCGAGCGAGCAGGCCACCGCGAGCCAGACCGCCTTGACGGGCGTACGGGTGCGCGGCGAGACCGAGTGCCACAGCCGGGAGCCGGGCATGGCGCCGTCGCGGGAGAAGGCGAAGATCTGCCGGGTGTTGCTGGTGAGGTTGGCGAGGCCGCAGAAGAGCATCGCGCCGATGACGATGAGAAGCATGACCTTGGCGGTGGTCAGGCCGAGGCCGTCGATCAGGATCTGCACGGGCGGCGCGCCGTTGGCCGCCTCCTTGGCGTAGTCCTTAATGCTGTAGACCAGTGCCAGCATCAGGATGAGACCGGTGATCGCCGAATAGCCGATGGCGCGGGTGATCCCCTTGGGTGCGTTGACCGTGGCTTGCACCGTTTCCTCGGACATGTGGAAGCTGCCGTCGAAGCCGGTGAACGTCCAGCTGGTGACCAGCAGGCCGAGCATGCCTCCGTAAAGTCCGCTTGTGAAGCCGGTGTTGTTCTCGAAATGCGTGACGAACGACGCCGACTGATGGTGATCCGGTATCACTATGAGTGCGCCCACGATCACGACGAGTCCGATCAGCAGCCACCACACGGAAATGCGGTTGAGGACGGCGACGAGCTGGACCGTGTAGGTGTTGGCGAGCCCCTGGAGCACGATGATCAAGGCCGTGATCAGCACCGTCTGATGGACGGTCGGCTGGTAGGAGGGCCACTGGAGCTGCACGAAGGCCTGGATGAAGGTGGCCGCCGCATAGCCGGTGGCGGCGGTGCCGCCGATCTGTCCGACGAAATTCAACCAGCCCGTGTACCAGGACCAGGCACCCTTGTGGCGCTTGGCGAGTTTACCGGCGGAGAAATAGAGGGCACCGCTCGTCGGATACGCGGAGGCGACCTCGCCCATGGCCGCGCCGATGAGCAGCACCATGATCGAGACACCGATCCAACCGAATACGAGAATGCGGGGGCCGCCCGCGTTCATTCCGAATCCGAAGGACGAGAAGATGCCCGAAAGAATATTGATGATGGTGAAGGAGATCGCGAAATTGTCGAACGCCTTGAAACGGCGGGTGAGTTTCCGCGGATAACCCATCGCGTGCAGGGTCGCGTCGTCGTCGAGCACGACCGCGTCTTCTCCGCCGCGGGCCTTGGCCCGGGGAGCAGACATCCGTTCTGACACAGATCGGCCTTTCTCTCGTGCCTCTCGGACGCTCGGGGGGCGGCGCCCGATGAGGGGGGGGACGGGTGACGAGCAAAGGGGGGTCAGGCGGGCCCGGGGACGGGCAGCCCGCAGGCACGGCGCGCCCGGGAGAGCTGTTCGGCGGGGTCACCGAAGGCGCTCCAGGGCATGCGTGAGGCGTAGGGGCCCATCGCCGTGAACACCGCGCGGGCCTCGAACTCGCGCTGGCCCATGACCAGCGCGTGTGCGAGGTAGGCGAGGTCGAGCACCGGTGTGAAGCGGTAACTGGACACCGCCGGAAGCCAGTTGTGGTAGATCGCGAGCGCGGTGGCACGCCACTGGGGCTGCTCCCAGACGCGGTCGGCGAGCAGCTGGGTCGGGTTGTAGCTCTCCACCAGGGCGACCAGGGGCAGCAGACGCAGCGCGGAGTCGGCGGGCGCGCGCTGGCTGAGGAAGGCGGCCACGTCCCAGGCGGCGTTGACCGAGCCGCCGTGCCGGGCGAAGAAGGCGGAGAGGAAGCGGTGGTGCGCCTCGCGGTGCCACGGGTCCAGGGTGAGGATGTGCGCGAACAGGCGCCAGGGACCGGGCGGCGCGGTGAGCAGACCCTGCGGGGCGGGGTCGCGCAGCCGGTGCAGCCGGGCCATGGCGAGCTTGGCGACCCAGGGGGTGGGGTCCCGCGGGGCCAGGGCCGCGGCCCGTTCGCAGGCGGTGAGCGCTATGCGCTCCAGGGCCTCGGCCCGGTCGTCGTTGCCGTCGGCGGCGCGCAGGGCGCGCTGGACGGCGACGCGGGCCCACATGAGGGCCGCCTCGGGCGAGGGCTCCTCGTCCAGCCAGCGTTCGACCAGGTCGGTGCCGGCCGCCTCGGAGGCAAGGACCAGGGAGCGGTGGGCGCGCAGCGCGAAGTCGTGACGCGTCTCGGCCAGCGCCTCGTACGCGTGCCGATATCGGCCGGCGCGGACATCGACGCAAACGCCGGCCAGGACTCGGTCGTCGGCAGCCGGGTGCCACACATACTGCCCTTCGAATAACTCCGCGGCCATGTCCCCTGCCTTGTCCCCGTACCGTGTCCCCGGCCGCCGCTTCTCGCGGCAGCGCAGGAGGCACCTTACTCAGCACGGCGGACCCCCGGAACGCCGAATTCGACATATCGGTCAGCGATTCGAGAATGTTTATAGAAGTGCGCGGGGAGACCCCGACGGACGATGGTTCAAGGCGTAACTTTCTTTCGTGGGGCACCCTCGGCGGCCCGGCCGCTATGCGCCGCTACTAGACTCTTTCCGGAAAACCCCCCACACCGCATCACACCTTCGGGAATCGTCATTCAGCACCTCGCCGCCCGGCTGCGCGGGCTCCCGCCCTCCCTCGGACCGGTCCGGCTGATCGCCGTCGACGGGCACGCGGGCTCGGGGAAGTCGACCTTCGCCGGGCGGCTGGCCGCAGCCCTGGACGGGGCGCCGGTACTCCATCTCGACGACATCGCGAGCCATGAGCGGCTGTTCGACTGGACCGACCGGCTGCTGACGCAGGTGATCGAGCCGCTGTCCCGGGGCGAGGCCGGGGCCTACCTCCCCTACGACTGGAACGCCCGCGCGTTCGGCCCGGCGCGCCCGCTGCCGCCCGCGCCGGTGATCCTGCTGGAGGGCGTCGGCGCGGGCCGCCGCGCGCTGCGGCCGTTTCTGGCCGAACTGCTGTGGATGGAACTGCCCCGCGAGGAGTCCTGGGCGCGCGGCCGGCGGCGGGACGGGGCGGCGCAGCGGGAGTTCTGGGACGGCTGGGTCGAGGCCGAGCGCGCACACTTCGACACCGACCCCACCCGCCCCCACGCCGGGCTTCTGGTGCGCCAGACCGACCGGGGGTACGAGGTGCTGCCGGGGCCCGAGCGGCCCCAGGGATCGGGCCAAGGAGTGACCCACAGTGATGGCTCCACCCCCATGTGGTGAAATTGTGAAGACTCTTGTCGGCCAACTTCCTGAAGTGCCCCAACTTCGCTTGACCGGGGGCCCGTACAGGTCTTACGTTCTCAATGTGCGGCGATTCGAAGCCGCCCGAAGACGCGAAGCCCCCGGTTGTTCCCCCGTGATCGGGGGCTTCGTTCTGCCCGTGCATCGCTTTCCGGGCCCATTGCGCGCCGATCCGATCACCCTCGGTCACTGAAGCGTCCGGATTCCGTCCGCTCCCCCCGCGCCGAACGGCCTGTACCGCACCCTTCGGCACCCGGTACCCACGCGGGTACGATGCCCTTGGTGCGACCTTCGGCGGCAGCCTCGCGCACCTGCAACTCCGGTCCGCGGCACGGCGGTTCGGCCGCGGCGGCCGCCGGGCGACCGTCCGGCGGTGAACCACGGGGGCACGGTCTGTGGGGGACGTGATGGACTTCGGCACGCAGGGCCCCGAGGCCCCGGCCGACCTCGCCTGGCTGCGCGGGGTCGACGCCTACACCATGGGCGCCTATCCGCAGGCGGAGGAGGAGTTCCGGGCCGCGGTGCGGATGGACCCGGGCATGGCGGACGGCTGGCTCGGGCTGCACGCGCTCCGGGTCGACACCACCACCGCGCTGCTGCGGATGTTCCGGCACCGCGAGCGCTTCGGCGAACAGCGCGCCCGGCATCGCCGTACGATCAACTCCTGGTACTGGCTGGGCTGGTGGGTGCAGCCGGTGCTGGAGAGCCCGCGCGATCTGCTGCTGGCGCACGCCTCGCACTGGCTGGACGGCCGGCATGTGCCCGAGCTGGACCGGGCGCTGGCCGGGCTGCCCCCGGTCGACACCGATCCCCAGGTCCGCTTTCTGCACGCCTGCCGCTCCTACCTGGTCAAGGACTGGGAGCAGCTGGTACGGCACACCGATCCGCTGCTGGACGATCCCCTGCTCGGCATAGAGGCGGGGCTGTTCGGCGGCATGGCCCGGGTCCGCCTGGAGATGTACGGCCAGGCCGAACCGCTGCTGTCGACGGCGCTGATGCGGTGCCGCAGCGAGCAGCCGCAGCGCAAGGAGCTGCGCTACTGGCTCGCGCGGGCGCACGAGGGCACCGGCCGCTCCGCCGCCGCGCTCCCCCTCTACCGGGCCGTCCACCGGGTGGACCCCGCCTTCATGGACACCTCGGCGCGGCTCGCGGCGATCTCCGAGGGGGACGGGTACGACGACGCGGCCGATCTCGCCGCGATCACCCTGACCGGTGCCGGGGACACGGTGGACGGACCCGACGGCTTCGATCCGTTCTTCGGCACCGAGGGGCGGGATCTGCGGCTGCCGGAGCCGGATCTGCCGACCGGGCCGCTGCCGGCCGTCGCCGAGCCGGGGGTCCGCGACCGGGGCGGGGTGCCCGGCTCGCCGCTGCCCACCGGGCCGACCGATCCCGCGCTGCTCGAACAGGCGCTCGCCGAGCTGGAGCGGATGGTCGGGCTCGAACCGGTCAAGCGCCAGGTGAAGGCGCTGTCCGCGCAGTTGAACATGGCGCGGCTGCGGGCCGGTCAGGGGCTGCCCGTGCAGCCGCCGAAGCGGCACTTCGTCTTCTCCGGTCCGTCCGGGACCGGCAAGACGACGGTGGCGCGCATCCTGGGACGGGTCTTCTACGCCCTCGGGCTGCTCGGCGGGGATCATCTCGTCGAGGCGCAGCGGGCCGATCTGGTCGGCGAGTACCTCGGGCAGACCGCGGTGAAGGCCAATGAGCTGATCGACTCCGCGATCGGCGGGGTGCTGTTCGTGGACGAGGCGTACTCGCTCTCCAACTCCGGGTACGGCAAGGGGGACGCGTACGGGGACGAGGCGCTCCAGGTGCTGCTGAAGCGGGCCGAGGACAACCGGGACCATCTCGTGGTGATCCTCGCGGGGTATCCCGAGGGGATGGACCGGCTGCTCGCGGCGAACCCCGGGCTGTCGTCCCGCTTCACCAGCCGGGTCGACTTCCCCTCGTACCGGCCCGGGGAACTCACCGAGATCGGGAAGGTGCTGGCCGCGGAGAACGGGGACCAGTGGGACGAGGAGGCGCTGGAGGAGCTGCGGTCGATCGCCGGGCACGTGGTCGACCAGGGCTGGATCGACGAGCTGGGCAACGGGCGGTTCCTGCGCACCCTGTACGAGAAGAGCTGCGCGTACCGGGATCTGCGGCTGTCCACCTACGCCGGATCACTGACCCGCGACGACCTGGCGACCCTGCGCCTGGCCGACCTGATGCAGGCTTACGGCGAGGTGCTCTCGGGGAGGGGCCCACAGGACCCGTCGCCCACATAGGCGCCCCGTAAGGGGCGCGGGGAACTGCGCGAGCAACCCACCACCGGGCCGCACCCGCACAGCTCCCGCCCCCCTGAGCGGCAAGCGCCTACGTGGCGAGCGCCTGCTCCGGGAAGTCGGGGATCTCCCGGTGCGCGGGGTCGCGGACCTCGCCCACCAGCGTCTCCAAAACGTCCTCCAGCGCCACCAGGCCCAGCACCTTGCCGGACGCGTCGGCCACCTGGGCCAGGTGCGTGGCGGCGCGCCGCATCACCGTGAGGGCGTCGTCCAGGGGGAGCTCGGCCCGCAGGGTCGTCATGGGGCGCCAGATGTTCTGCGGCACCGCCCGTTCGGAGTCCTCTAGGTCGAGTACGTCCTTGACATGGACGTACCCCATGAAGGCGCCCTGTTCCGTCGCCGCGACCGGGAAGCGGGAGTATCCCGTGCGCGCGGTGAGCCGCACGATCTCCCCCGGGGTGACCGCGGGGGTCACCGTGACCAGGGACTCACGGCGCAGCAGGACGTCGGTGACCGGGCGGGAGCCCAGTTCCAGGGCGTCCTCCAGGCGTTCGCGCTCCTCCGGGTCGAGCAGGCCCGCCTGTCCGGAGTCCTCCAGGAGCCGGTTGAGCTGCTCGCTGGTGACGACCGCCTCGACCTCGTCCTTGGGCTCCACCCGGAACAGCCGCAGCACGGCCTGGGCGACGGCGCCCAGCGAGACCGTGATCGGCTTGCACACCCGGGCGAACCAGACCAGGCCGGGGCTGAGCCACAGCGCCGCCTTCTCGGGCGCCGCCATCGCGAGGTTCTTCGGCACCATCTCGCCGATGACCAGGTGGAAGAAGACCACCGCGGCCAGCGCGATGACATAGCCGAGCGGATGGATCACGCCGTCCGGGAGGTGGACCGCCTCGAACACCGGCTCCAGCAGCCGCGCGACGGTCGGTTCGGCGACCGCGCCGAGCGTCAGAGAGCACATGGTGATCCCGAACTGCGCGGCGGCCATCATCTGCGGCAGCCGCTCCAGGCCGTACAGCACCTGCCGGGCCCGGGTGGTGCCGAGCGGTTCGATCTGGCTGCGGCGCACGGACACGAGGGCGAACTCGGCGCCGACGAAGAAGCCGTTCGCCAGCACCAGCAGGGCGGCGAAGACCAGTTGGAGCACGCTCATCGGGCGGCCTCCGCGATGTTCGCCGCCGGGGCCGTCCTGACCAGGCGGACCCGTTCGGCGCGGTAGTGGCCGACCTGGCGGACCGCGAGCCGCCAGCCGGGCAGTTCGGCCCGGTCGCCGGGGGCCGGGATCCGGCCGAGCAGGTCGGCGACCAGTCCGGCGACGGTCTCGTACGGCCCCTCGGGCACATCCAGGCCTATCCGCTGGAGGATGTCGACCCGGCAGCTGCCGGCCACGTCCCAGGCGGGCCTGCCGTCCTCGGGCGGGGCGGCGGCCAGCTCGGGCACGTCCTTGACGTCGTGCTCGTCGCGGACCTCGCCGACCAGTTCCTCGACGATGTCCTCCAGGGTGACCACGCCGGCCGTGCCGCCGTACTCGTCCACCACGACCGCGATGGGCTGTTCGCTGCGCAGCCGGGCCAGCAGGGGCTGGACGGGCAGGGTCTCGGGGACCAGCAGCGCGGGGCGGGCGATGCGGCCGACGGGGGTGCGCAGCCGGTCGCGCGCGGGGACGGCGAGGGCGTCCTTGAGGTGGGCCATGCCGACGATCTCGTCGATCTTCTCCCGGTAGACGGGGAAGCGGGAGAGTCCGGTGGCCCGGGTGAGGTTGACCACGTCCTCGGCGGTGGCCGAGTCCTGGAGCGCACTGACCTTCACGCGCGGGGTCATGACGTGCTGCGCGGTCAGCTCGCCCAGCGAGAGGGTGCGCACGAACAGGTCGGCGGTGTCCTGCTCCAGGGCGCCGGCCTGCGCGGAGTGCCGGGCCAGGGAGACCAGTTCGCCGGGGGTGCGGGCGGAGGCCAGCTCGTCGGCGGGTTCGACGCCGAGGGCGCGGACCAGCCGGTTGGCGACCGTGTTGAGCGCGGCGATGACCGGCCGGAAGAGCCGGGAGAAGTGGTGCTGGGGGCCCGCGACGAAGCGCGCGACCTGGAGCGGCCGGGAGACCGCCCAGTTCTTGGGCACCAGTTCGCCGATCACCATCTGGATGGCGGAGGCCAGCAGCATGCCGACGAGCACGGCGGCACCGGAGGCGACGCCGTCGGGCAGGCCGAGCGCGGCGAACGGGGTGGCCAGCAGCCGGCCCAGGGCCGGTTCGGCGAGCATGCCGACGACCAGGGAGGTGATGGTGATGCCGAGCTGGGTGCCGGAGAGCTGGAAGGAGAGTTCCTTCAGCGCGTCCACGACCGTACGGGCGCGCTTGTCGCCGTCGGTGGCGGCCTTCTCGGCCTCGGGGCGCTCGACCGTCACCAGGCCGAATTCGGCCGCCACGAAGAATCCGTTGGCCAGAATCAGCAGAAACGCGGCTGCGAGGAGCAGCAGAGGGGTGGTCACGATGCCGCCGCCTCCCCGGTATGTCGGGTGGGGGCGGCGCAGGTACTACAGGACGATCCGTCCATCGCCGGAGGGATTCACTCCTCGGGTCGCAGGAACCCCTGGCACCGGGCGGCGCACAGGGGCGGAGGCGCGATCGGCGCGGCCTCCGCCCACCAGGTTAATCAAGACGCGGGCCGGGCGGGCAGGGTGGGCGACCCGGAGTCGGCCCCGAGTCAGCCCTGATCTTCCCCGGGGCGGACGGCCGAGTGGGCCTCGGCGAGCGCCCGCAGCGCCTTGGCGTCGGCGATCGCCCGCTGCCTGGCGATGCCCGGCTGAATGCCGAGCGCGGGCAGGCTGGTGCCGTCGCTGAGGTTGAGGAACACCCAGGGATCGCCCGGACGGAGGTTCACCTGAAGGATCTCCGCCCAGTCCAGGCGCCGGCTGCTGGCGATGTTCACGACGGTGACACCGCTCTCGTCGGCGACGACCTTGATCCGGGCCAGCTGGGCGAGCACCCAGAAGATCAGTGCCCCGGTGACCACGAAGCTCATCCGCTCCCCCGGGCCGAGGCCCTCCAGGAGCAGGGCGACCCCCGAGATGGTGAGGAAGATCGCCACGGCGGCGGTGAGCAGGATCACCCGGGTGTGACCCGGCCGGAAGGTGACGGGGAGGCCGGGCAGGTTCGGCAGGTCGGACATCACATACCCCTCAGAGGCGGCAGGCGTGGATGGCCGTGGTCAGGATGGCGCGGGCGCCGATGGCGTAGAGGTCGTCCATGATCCGCTGCGCGTCCTTGGCGGGGACCATGGCGCGGACCGCGACCCAGCCCTCGTTGTGCAGCGGGGAGACGGTCGGGGACTCCAGGCCGGGGGTGAGGGCGACGGCCTTCTCCAGCTGCTCGACCCGGCAGTCGTAGTCCATCATCACGTACGTGCGGGCGACCAGGACGCCCTGGAGGCGGCGCAGGAACTGCTGGACCTTCGGCTCGGCGGCCTCTTCCGCGTCCGCGCCGGTGCGGCGGATCACGATGGCCTCGGACTTCATGATCGGCTCGCCGAAGACCTCCAGGCCCGCGTTGCGCAGGCTGGTTCCGGTCTCCACGACGTCGGCGATGACCTCGGCGACGCCCAGCTCGATCGCGGTCTCCACGGCGCCGTCCAGGTGGACGACGGAGGCGTCGACGCCGCTGTCGGCGAGGTGCCGGGCGACGATGCCCTCGTAGGAGGTGGCGACCGTACGGCCCTTCAGGTCCTCGACGCCGTTCGCGGTGCCCGGCTTCCCGGCGAAGCGGAAGGTGGAGCGGGCGAAGCCCAGCGGGAGGATCTCCTCGGCGTCCGCGCCGGAGTCGACCAGCAGGTCGCGCCCGGTGATGCCGATGTCGAGGCGGCCGGAGGAGACGTAGATCGCGATGTCGCGGGGGCGGAGGTAGAAGAACTCGACCTCGTTGCCCGGGTCGACGATCCGCAGTTCCTTGGACTCCCGGCGCTGCCGGTAGCCGGCCTCATGCAGCATGTCCGCCGCAGGGCCGGACAGGGAACCCTTGTTGGGGACGGCGATGCGCAGCATGAGGACGGCTTCCTTTGCGGTGAAGGGGGTCGGTGCGGTGTGCCGCGGCGGAGCGCGGCGGTTCGGTCAGAGGTGGGCGTAGACGTCGTCCAGGGAGATCCCGCGGGCGACCATCATCACCTGGACGTGGTACAGCAGCTGGGAGATCTCCTCGGCTGCCGCCTCCTTGCCCTCGTACTCGGCGGCCATCCAGACCTCGGCGGCCTCTTCGACGACCTTCTTGCCGATGGCATGGACCCCCTTGCCGACCAGTTCGGCGGTGCGGGAGGTGGCGGGATCGCCGTGGGCGGCCTTGTGCTGGAGCTCGGTGAAGAGCTCCTCGAACGTCTTCTTGGACATGGTGGTCCTTACCCTACGCGCTCCGACCGGTGCCTCAGTGCCAGGGTTCGGATACCGAACGCAGCGTCGCGGCCGTCGAGACCGCCGCGATCACCGCCTCGTGGCCCTTGTCCTCGCTGGAGCCCTCGATGCCGGCCCGGTCCAGGGCCTGCTCCTCGGTGTCGCAGGTGAGCACGCCGAAGCCGACCGGGACGCCGGTCTCCACGGAGACCTGGGTGAGGCCCCAGGTGACGCCCTGGCACACGTAGTCGAAGTGGGGGGTGCCGCCGCGGATGACGACGCCGAGGGCGACCACCGCGTCGTAGCCGCGCGCGGCCAGCACCTTGGCGGCGACCGGGAGCTCGAAGCTGCCCGGGACCCGGATCAGGGTCGGCTCGTCGATCCCCAGGTCGCCGAGGGCGCGCAGGGCGCCGTTCACCAGACCGTCCATCACCTTCTCGTGCCACTGCGCCGCGATGACGGCGACCCTGAGGTCGCCGACGTTGCGTACGGACAGTTCCGGTGCACCCTTGCCGCTCACGTCTCTCCTAAGTGCCGTCTTGCCGTCTTGCTCGACTGATGTCGCTGGTGTCGCTGGTGTTGCCTGTCTACCGGTTCTACTGGTTCGGGCAGGTGGCCGGGGTGTCCAGCCAGGGCAGGTCGTGGCCCATCCGGTCCCGCTTGGTGCGCAGATAGCGCAGATTGTGCTCGCCCGCCTGGACCGGCATCGGCTCGCGCCCGGCGACCCGCACGCCGTGGCGCTCCAGCGCGTCGGCCTTGTCGGGGTTGTTGGTCATCAGCCGGACGCTGCGCACGCCGAGGTCGGCGAGGATCTGGGCGCCGGCCCCGTAGTCGCGGGCGTCGGCGGGCAGGCCCAGTTCCAGGTTGGCGTCGAGCGTGTCGCGGCCCTGCTCCTGGAGCTCGTAGGCGCGCAGCTTGGACAGCAGGCCGATGCCGCGGCCCTCGTGCCCGCGCAGGTAGACCACGACGCCGCGGCCCTCCTCCTGGATACGGGCGAGGGAACTGTCCAGCTGGGGGCCGCAGTCGCAGCGCAGCGAGCCGAAGACATCGCCCGTGAGGCACTCGGAGTGCACACGGACCAGGACGTCCTCGCCGGTGCCGATCTCGCCGTGCACGAGGGCGACGTGCTCGACGCCGTCGACGGTGGAGCGGTAGCCGTGCGCGGTGAAGGTGCCGTGCCGGGTGGGCAGCAGGGTCTCGGCCTCGCGGCGGACGGTGGGTTCGGTGCCGCGGCGGTGGGCGATCAGGTCCTCGATGGAGATGATCGTCAGACCGTGCTTGCGGGCGAACGGGATCAGCTCGGGCAGCCGCAGCATCCGGCCGTCCTCACCGGCGATCTCCACGATGGCGCCGGCCGGGCGCAGCCCCGCGAGCCGGGCGAGGTCGACGGCGGCCTCGGTGTGGCCGTTGCGCTCCAGGACGCCGCCGGGCCGGGCGCGCAGCGGGAAGACATGCCCGGGGCGCACGAAGTCGGCGGGTCCCGCGGTGCCGCTCGCGAGCAGCTGGAGCGTGGTGGCGCGGTCGGCGGCGGAGATGCCGGTGGTCACGCCGTGCGCGCCGGAGGCGTCCACGGAGACGGTGAAGGCGGTCTTCATCGACTCGGTGTTGTCCTCGACCATCTGCGGCAGCCGCAGCCGGTCGAGTTCCGCGGCCTCCATGGGGGCGCAGACCAGGCCCCGGCACTCGCTCATCATGAAGGCGACGATCTCGGGGGTCACCTTCTCGGCGGCGATGACGAGGTCGCCCTCGTTCTCCCGGTCCTCGTCGTCGACGACGATCACGGGGCGTCCGGCGGCGATGTCGGCGACGGCCTGCTCGACGGGGTCGAGGGTGAACTCCTCGATGCTGTCGCCGTCGTAGGAGTAGGAGTAGGGGTCGTAGAGCGGGGTGGCCGGGGTCATGCCGGTGCTCCTTCCAGAACGGGCCGCGGGCTCTTGCGGGAGCGCAGCCACCAGTCGCGCATGCCCCACAGGACGAGTGCGCCGTAGATGACGTAGACGAAGCCGGAGAAGGCGTAGCCGCCTGCGAAGTTGAGGGGGACGCCGACGAGGTCGACGAGCAGCCAGGCGAACCAGAACTCGACCATGCCCTTGGCCTGGGCGTACATCGCGACGACGGTGCCGACGAAGATGTAGGCGTCCGGCCAGGGGTCCCAGGACAGTTCGGGGAACGCGGTGAACAGCAGGGCGACGGCGACGGTGCCGATCGCGGCGGCGCCGACCAGGGCGGCGCGCTCGCGCCAGGTGGCGAACCGGGGGGAGACATGGCCGTCACCGGCGCCGCCCCGGCCGCGGTTCCACTGCCAGAAGCCGTAGCCGGCGACCACCATGACGACGGCCTGCTTGCCCGCGCTGCCGGTGAGATGGCCGTAGAAGGCGGCGAAGAGGACCAGGCCGGACACGAACTGCACCGGCCAGCTCCACAGGGAGCGGCGCCAGCCGAGGACGAGTCCGATCAGGCCGAGGATGTTGCCGGTCATGTCGGACCACAGGATGTGCTGTCCGAAGAGGGTGAACGCCTCGGTGTTGAGCGAGTTCACCGGCCGGCCTCCTGTCCGCTCCCGTCGGCGCGGCCCGCCGTGAGGAGCCGCTCGACGTACTTGGCGATGACGTCCACCTCAAGGTTCACCGGGTCGCCGGGCTGCTTCACGCCGAGCGTGGTCAGGGCGAGGGTGGTCGGGATGAGGCTGACGGTGAAGTGGTCGGCCCCGGCGTCCACGACGGTGAGGCTGATGCCGTCGACGGTGATGGAGCCCTTCTCGACCACGTAGCGGGCGAGCCCGGCGGGCAGGGAGATCTTCACGATCTCCCAGTGCTCGGAGGGCGTGCGCTCCAGGACCTCGCCGGTGCCGTCGACATGGCCCTGCACGATGTGGCCGCCGAGGCGGGCGCCGACGGCGGTGGGGCGTTCGAGGTTGACGCGGGAGCCGGTGGTGAGGGCGCCCAGGCTGGAGCGCTTCAGGGTCTCGGCCATGACGTCGGCGGTGAACTCGTCGCCCTCGTGGTCGACGACGGTGAGACAGACCCCGTTCACGGCGATGGAGTCGCCATGCCGGGCGCCGTCGGTGACGACGGGGCCGCGGAGCCGGAAACGGGAGGCGTCGCCGAGATTCTCGACGGCGGTGACCTCACCCAGCTCTTCGACGATTCCGGTGAACACTTCCCGGGTCCTCCTGCCTCATGGGGCACGGACTCCGGGGCCTGTCGACGGACGACAGAATCTACGGGTGAGCACACACTCGGGGCGTCGCCGAAAAGGGCCCGTCCGAATACGGACGAGACCGGATACGGCGGCGCGCACACGGAACGCATGCCCGCCCGCCGCGCACTGCCTCCCATCCGGACTTTAACCGTCGGTCCAGGAATTTCACCTGGTCAACCGGTCGCTGGAGGCGACCGGGTCGCGGACTGTAACCGCCGGTTCGGACTTTCACCGACCCCGGAGTGCGCTGCTTCTGGTACCCGGCCAGTGTGCCACGCCGGGTGGCCGCGCCGACAGGGGGTCCGTGTGGGCTCGCTCACAGTCCGTGTCCTCGCGGACGGGCACCGCGACCCCCACCCCCAACTCCCTCACCTCCGGCGCAGGTTGGCCCCTCCCCTCCCATTGACCGTAATGGTCTAGTCCTTTTAGGGTGCCGATCGGGCCCGGCGGCGGTGACGACGGCCCTTGCCCGCCGCCGGGTCGCCAGCGGTCCGGAACCGGGGCGATGTCACATTTCCGGGCACGGGCACGCTTGGCAGGCATGTCACCGAGCGGCGGCCCCGAAGTCCGCTCCCTCCCCTCGCTGGCCCGCGCCTTCCGCTCGGGCGACCACCTCGCACCGGAACGGGCGGTGGGGAAGGGGACGTTCGAGGGGTATCAGGGGAGGCGGTTCGGATAGCCGACGACTACGACACGACCGGTGACCGCGACGGGTCGGACCACAGGGTGTCCTGGGCCCGGTCACGGGCGGTCAGGAGGGCGCCGCGCAGGACGGCGGAGCCGCCGAGGGCGCCCGCGCGGACCTCGGTGGGCAGGGGGGACATCCGGCGCAGACGCTGCGCCACGAGTCCGGCGAGGACATCGCCGCCGGCGTGGCCGATCTCTCCGCCGAGGACCACGCAACCGGGGTCGAGCACGGCGACGACGGAGGCGGCACCGATGGCGATCCGGTCGGCGAGGGCGGAGAGGAAGCGCTCGTCGGCACCGGCCGCCGTAGCGGGTTCCCGGTCTGTCGACCCGCCCACCGCCGAGGGCTCTTCGCGGACGAACGCCCCTCGCGCCGCGACCGGCTTCCCCTTCACCGGGCTCCCCGCCCGCGCCCCACCCTCTGACGCTCCCCCCACGACCCGCCGACTCTCCTCCACCGGCCAAGAGCCCCGCCCCACCGCGCCACCCGGCCCCGTTTCCCTCTCGATCTCCGCAGCCTCACCCCTCGCCGCGACCAGCTCCGCCGGCACCGAGACCTCCCCTCGCGCCCCACCCTCCGACGCTCCCTCTACCACCGGCCGACTCTCCTCCACCGGCCAAGAGCCCCGCCCCACCGCGCCACCCGACTTCGCCGACGCGGCTACACCCCGTGCCCCGACCGGCTCCCCCGCCGCCAGGGCCACCGCGTCTCCTCCACCCGGCCCCTCCCCCGCGCCCGACTCTTCCTCGGGCCTCCCAGTCCCGGCAGGCTCCCCCGATCCCCCAACCCCCGCAGGCTCCCCCGCCGCAAGCACCCGCTCCACCGCTCCCCGAACCATCTCCGCCGCCCCCGGCCCGTCCGTCGTCGCAGGTGTCAGCAGGCCGTGTTCCGCTCCCAGGGACACGACCGCCGCGGCGCCCGCCAGCGTGTGGAAGCCGCCCGAGCAGTCCGTGGCGGAGGGGAGGGTGGGGGTGCCCGGGACCGGGAGGAAGCCGATTTCGCCGGTGCCGCCGGAGGCGCCGCGGCGGAGGGTGCCGTCGAGGACGACCGCCGCGCCGGTGCCGTGGCCGAGCCAGAGGAGGACGAAGGTGTCGCGGTCGCGGGCGGCGCCCTCGCGCTGTTCGGCGAGGGCGGCGAGGTTGGTCTCGTTCTCCACCGTGACGCGCGCTCCGGGCAGCCGTTCCTGGAGGGCGGCGGACAGGCTGCGGTGCCACGCGGGCAGCCCCGCGGAGTCCCGCAGGTCACCCGTGGCCGGATCGATGAGGCCCGGCGCGCCGATGCCGACCGTGTGGGGCCCCTGGGCGCCGGCCCGCCCGACCGCCCCCGCCACCGCCGCCACCACCCGCTGCACCGCGGGCCCGGTCCCGGTGTCCCCCTCGATCGGCACGGACGCCTCCGCGAGCACCCGCCCCACCAGATCGGCGACCAGTACAGCAACTCCCTCGGTGCGCACATCGAGCGCCGCCAGATGGGCGCGGTCGGCGGCGATGCCGTAGAGCCGGGCGTTCGGCCCCCGGCGGGCCGCGCCGGACTCCCCCACGACGGTGATCAGCCCGGCCGCGCCGAGCCGCTCGACGAGATCGGCGACCGTCGGCCGGGACAACCCCGTCAGCTGCTTCAACTGCCCTGCCGTCAGCGGGCCTTTGTCCTGGAGGAGCCCCAGGGCCAGCCGGTCGTTGATGGCCCTGGCGGTGCTCGGTGATGCGGGCATGGCGGGGATCCTTCCACAACGGCGCGCCGGGACCGGTCGGGACCGGCACGCCCGGCCGGTCCGCATCGCGGCGCGATAAGCGCTATCTATCAGGAAGGGTCCCTGATAGTTTACGGCGCACCGATCGAGGGGGAGGAACGCAGACATGGAGGACAGGAGCGGGGTGCGCCGCGCGCGCTACGCCGTCGCGGCCGTGTTCGCCGTCCACGGCGCCGTGACCGGCTCCTTCGCGACCCGGGTGCCCTGGATCCAGGACCACGCCTCGCTCGGCGCGGGCCGGCTGGGCTTCGCGCTCGCCTTCACCGCGCTCGGCGCCTCCTGCGCGATGCCGCTCGCGGGCCGGATCAGCCACCGCTTCGGCAGCCGCAACGCCCTGCGCGGACTGATCGCCCTGTGGACGCTGTCCCTCGTGCTGCCGTCCCTCGCGCCGAACCTGCCCGCCCTGTGCCTCGCGATGTTCACCTACGGCGCCTGCGCGGGCATGGCGGACGTGGCGATGAACGCGCTCGGCGTCGAGGTGGAACGGCGGCTCGGCAGGTCGGTGATGTCCGGCCTGCACGGGATGTGGAGCGCGGGCGCCCTGGTCGGCTCGGCCGCCGGCACCCTCGCCGCCCATCTCGGCGCCGACGCGCGTACCCACTTCCTGCTGGCCGCGGCCGTCCTGACCGTGCTCGGTGTGCTCTCCTGCACCTGGGTGCTGGACATACAGCCCGCCGCGGACGAGGAGCCCCCGCCCCGGTTCGCGCTGCCGCCCCGCTCCGCGCTGCTGATCGGCACGGTCGGCTTCTGTGCGGTGTTCGCGGAGGGCGCGAGCCTGGACTGGTCGGCGGTGTTCCTGCGGGACCGGCTGGACAGCTCGGCCGGACTCGCGGCGGCGTCGACCACCGCCTTCATGCTGACGATGGCCGTGGCCCGGATCGCCGGGGACGCGGTGGTGAACCGGTTCGGCGCGGTGCGCACGGTCCGGGCCGGCGGTGTGCTGGCCGTCCTCGGCGGTCTGCTGGTCGTCCTCGCCGGGCAGCCCGTGGTGGCGATGGGCGGCTTCGCCCTGATGGGTCTCGGCATCGCGGTCGTCGTACCGCTGTGCTTCGCCGCCGCCGGGCACGCCGGGCCCAACCCCAGTCAGGCCATCGCGGGCGTGGCGACCATCACCTACACCTCGGGGCTGATCGCGCCCAGTCTGATCGGCGGGGTGGCGCAGGCGACCAGCCTGGTGGTCTCGTTCGGCGTGGTGACGGCGCTCGCGTGCGGGCTCGCGATGTGCGCGGGCGTGCTGCGCTCCGCCGAGCGCGGAGTGGAGCGGGAGGTCAGTCCGCGGGCCGCAGCAGTTCCCGGGCCACGGCCCTGAAGCCGTCGCTCCACGGCGCCGGGCGCAGGGTGGTCGCGTCAAGCCGCACCAGCACCCGGGCGCCCCGGGCGTAGGTCTCGGCGCCGTCCGCCGAGCAGAACCGGAAGCCGTAGGTCAGCCCGGTGGTGCCGAGCCGCTCCAGCCACAGGTGCACGGCGTAGCGGCCGGGGCTGGTGACCGGGGCCTCGTAGCCGATGCGCAGTTCGCGTACGGCGTTGCAGGCGTCCCCGGCCGCCACCCAGTCGCCGTCGAAGCGGATGCCGTGCTCGTGCCACAGCTCGGTCCAGGCGCGCTCGACCAGCAGCGGATAGCGGGCGTTGTGCAGCAGGCCGAGCGCGTCGAGGTCGTCGAAGTGGACGGTGACGGGGATCAGCCGGCCGTGCGAGACGGCGGGGGCGGAGGGGGCTTCGACGGTCACGGCGGGGCTCCTGGACAAGGCGGCCGGGGGTGTCCCCCGGGGCGTACGCCCATACATACTAAGCGACCGCTCAGAACGCCCTCCGGGACACCCCGGGCACAGCCCTGACGCGCCCCGGCGCACGCCCCCGGCACGCCCCCGCGCGGACGCTGTGCGCGGACCGCGCCGACGACCAGCGACAATGGTGCGGACACCCCCCTGTCCCCCGGCCCTCCCGGCTGCCCGGACACGAGGACGCAACGACGCAACGACGCACCACAGAAAGCGAAACCCACCATGGACCTCGGCGTGCGCTGGAAACTGCACGGTGACGGGAAGACGCCCGCGCCCGGAGCAGTGGTACGGCCCGACGAACGGCTGTCCTGGCCCCGGACGGTGGGCCTCGGCGCCCAGCACGTGGTCGCGATGTTCGGCGCCTCCTTCGTGGCGCCGGTACTGATGGGCCTGGACCCCAACCTGGCGATCATGATGTCCGGCGTCGCCACGGTCATCTTCCTGCTCGCCACCCGCGGCCGGGTGCCCAGCTACCTCGGCTGCTCGCTGTCCTTCGTGGGCGTGGCCGCCGTCATCCGCGCGCAGGGCGGTAAGAGCGCCACGGTGACCGGCGCGACCCTCGCCGTCGGTGTGGTGCTGTTCCTGGTGGGCCTCGCGGTGCAGAAGTTCGGGGCGCGGATCATCCACGCGGCCATGCCGCCCATCGTGACCGGCGCGGTCGTGATGCTGATCGGCTTCAACCTGGCCCCGGTGACCGCCTCCACCTACTGGCCGCAGGACCAGTGGACGGCGCTGCTGGTGATGCTGTTCACCGGGCTCGCGGTGGTCTGCCTGCGCGGTTTCTGGTCCCGGATCGCGATCTTCCTCGGGCTGATCTTCGGCTACGGCATCTCCTGGGTCTTCGACCGGGTCTTCGGCAAGATCCACTCCGTGGGCGGCGACGGCAAGCTGACCGACCACTGGCGCCTGGACCTCTCGGGCGTGTCCAAGGCCGACTGGATCGGTCTGCCGCACTTCCACGGCCCGTCCTTCCAGTGGTCGGCGATCCTCGTCGCGCTGCCGGTCGTCATCGCGCTGGTCGCGGAGAACGCGGGCCATGTCAAGGCGGTCGGCGAGATGACCGGCGACCCGCTGGACGACAAGCTGGGCACGGCGATCTCGGCCGACGGCGTCGCCTCCATGCTGTCCACCGCGGTGGGCGGCCCGCCGAACACCACCTACTCCGAGAACATCGGCGTGATGGCCGCGACCCGCGTCTACTCCACCGCCGCGTACTGGGCGGCCGCCTGCTTCGCCCTGCTGTTCGGCCTGTGCCCGAAGTTCGGCGCGATCGTGGCCGCCATCCCGGGCGGTGTGCTCGGCGGCATCACCGTCATCCTGTACGGCATGATCGGCCTGCTCGGCGCGCAGATCTGGCTCAACGCCAAGGTGGATCTGCGCAATCCGCTGAACCTGGTGCCGGCCGCCGCGGGCATCATCATCGGGGTGGGCAACGTCAGCATGAAGTTCACCAGCAACTTCTCGCTCAGCGGTATCGCGCTGGGCACCCTGGTCGTCATCACCGGCTACCACGCGCTGCGCGCCTTCGCCCCCGCCCACCTCAAGCAGCAGGCGCCGCTGCTGGACGAGGGCACCTCCAGCTACGACCCGAACTCCCCGGAGTCGTAAGGACCCGTTCCCCCGTTCCGGCGACGCACCGGGCCGGTCGGCACCTCGGCCGGGCCCGGGCTGCGACCCTTCCTCCATGTCGCAGTCGTCCCCCGTCATCGGCCCCGCCGGCATCGCCGGTCCCGTCGACGCCGTGGTCTCCCGGATGCGGGCGCTGGCCGCCGTCCTGCCCGAGCGGGACGGCGTCGCCGTCTTCAACCGCGTGTACCTCACCGTCACCGAGGACATCGACCGCCGCCTGGGCTCCGGGGAGTTCCCCGATCCCCGGGCGGCCGCGGCGCTGGACGTGCGCTTCGCCGAGCGCTATCTCACCGCGATCGACGCCGCCGAGGCGGACCTGAGACCGCCCGCGTGCTGGCGGCCGCTGTTCCAGCTGCGCCACCATCCCCAGGTACGGCCGCTCCAGTTCGCGTTGGCCGGTGTCAACGCGCACATCGGGCACGACCTGGCCCTCGCCGTGGTGGACGCCTGCCGCACGGTCGGCTGCGAACCCGCCGATCTGGCCGACGAGTTCGACCATGTCGGCGAGATCCTCACCGCCCTGGAGGAGCGGGTCCGCGAGGATCTGATGCCCGGCCCCGACCTCCTCCAGCTCGCCGACCCGCTCACCCATCTCCTGGGCGCCTGGAGCCTGGAGCGCGCCCGGGACGCGGCCTGGGCGGCGGCGCGGGCCCTGTGGGCGCTGCGGCACAGCCCGGACATCGCCGAGGAGTTCGCCGAACGGCTGGACGCGGCGGTGGGGTTCGCGGGCAGGATGCTGCTGACGCCGCTCGCACGCTGAAAGCCGCGCGTGCCTGAAACCCCCTGCTCGGCAAGAACCCGATGGCGAAGGAGCGTTGGCATGACGACCCGGCTCGGTCTCGGTCTCCCCCAGATGCGGCAGTACTCGATCGGCAAGGACGTCCCGGCGGTGGCCCGCGCCGCCGAGGACATCGGCTACGACAGCCTGTGGGTCTTCGAACGGGCCCTGTTCCCGGAGCCCGCCACCCAGGGGCTGTACGGCATCGACGGCCTGCCCTGGCCCGACCAGTACCGGTCGGTGGCGGAGCCGCTGGTCACCCTCACCCTGGCCGCGGCGGCCACCGGACGCGCGGAGCTGGGCACCAGTGTGCTGGTGGCGCCGCTGCATCTGCCGTTCCAGCTGGCCAGGGCGCTGGCCTCGCTCGATGTGGCGAGCGGCGGCCGGGTGCTGGCGGGCCTCGGCACCGGCTGGTCCCTGGACGAGTACGCGGCCGCGGGCGTCCGGCCCTTCGAGGAGCGCGGCGCGGTGCTGGACGAGATCATCGACGTGTGCCGCGCGGTGTGGGGCCCCGATCCGGTCGCCCACGACGGCCCCCTGACGAAGATCGCCCCGGCCGTCGTCGGACCCAAGCCCGCGCGCCCGATCCCGATCCTGCTGGCCGCGGGCAACCGGCGCTCCTGGCGGCGCCTGGTCGACAGGGCCGACGGCTGGCTGCCGGTGGCCATGGGCGGCACGCGGGTCGCCGACCAGTGGCGGCGGCTGCGCGAACTGGCCGAGGAGCGGGGCCGTACGGAACCGATCCGTACGGTGCTGCGGGTGAACGCCGAGTTCCGGCGCGCGGGGTACGAGGGCGCCGACCGGCGGCCGTTCCAGGGCGGCGTCGACCAGATCGTGCGGGACCTGGTGGAGTACGCGGAGATCGGTCTGGAGGAGATCCTCCTCGACCTCCAGGGCACCGCGCGGGACGCGGCGGAGCTGACGGACGTCGCCGCCGAGGTGTTCGAGAAGGCGCGGGCGGCCGGAGTCTGACCGGCCGCCCGCGCCCCGCCGTCCCGTCTCCCGGGTTCGGCGCCGCCCGGTCAGTCCTCCGGCAGCTCCACGGGCGCGATCTCGTCGTAGACGTCGCCCGGACCGGGGTTGGTCGCGTCGGTCTCACCACCGAAGTGGTGCATGACGCCCCAGACCGCGTTCAGCGCGGTCTGGACGGCGCCCTCGGCCCAGCCGGCCGTCCAGGAGATGTCGTCGCCGGCGAGGAAGATGCCCCGC
The DNA here is from genome assembly GCF_040684035.1 of Streptomyces sp. NPDC093018. NCBI lineage: Bacteria > Bacillati > Actinomycetota > Actinomycetes > Kitasatosporales > Streptomycetaceae > Streptomyces > Streptomyces sp. NPDC093018. Next base: position 230,036 of record NZ_JBFBFF010000010.1, on the reverse strand, counting down.
TTGTCGGCGGGCAGCCGGTCCTGCATGAAGTGCGTGAACAGGCGCCGCTGGTAGCGGTAGTGGCCGGGCAGATTGGCCTTGAACGCGCCCATGAAGTAGGGCTCGTTCTCCCAGGAGACGGTCACCGGGTTGCCGATGATGTGCTTCCTGATGTCGACCTTCGGGTAGATCTCGCCGAGCGACTTCAGCATGACCTCCATCCGCTCGTTCGCGGACAGCGGCAGCCACTTCAGGCTGTCGTCGCACCAGGTGTACGACAGGCAGATCACGGCCGGCTTGTCCGGACCGTCGTCCAGGAGGTAGGTACCGCGCGTCATACGGTCGGTGAGGGTCATCGACATGACGTCCCGGCCGGTGACCTCGTCCTTGTCAAGCCAGAACGGCCGGTCGACCGGCACGAAGAGCTTGCTGGACTCCATGTAGTGGGTGCGCTCGATCGCCGTCCAGTGGTCGATCGGGAACAGCGAGTCGTCGCAGGCGATCTTGGACAGCAGCATCCAGGACTGGGCGGTGAAGATCGCCGCCTTGTACGTACGGATGTCGCCGTTCGCGTCCGTCACGGTGATCTGGTTGCCCGCGGTGCGGTGCAGCCGGGTCACGGCCGGGCGGGGCTCGCCGCTCGGGTGCAGGGAGGCGAGCGAGGTGCCGTACGGCCAGTGGACGATCTTCGCCGGCTCGCGCTCCCACAGGCGCAACGGCAGCTGCTGGGAGCCGCCGACGATGCCGCGGTGGTGGTCGTCGGCCTCGGTGTAGACGACGCGCAGGATCTCCAGGATGGAGTTGGGGAAGTCGGTGTCCCAGCCGCCGGTGCCGAAGCCGACCTGGCCGAAGATCTCGCGGTGCCGGAAGGACTTGAAGGCCTCGGAGTCGCACAGGAAGCCGTAGAAGGTCTGGTTGTCGAGCTTCTCGACCAGCTTCGCCCAGATCTCGCGGATGCGCGGCACGTCCCGCTCGCGCATCGCGCGGTTCATGTCGCAGAAGTCGGCGCCCTCTTCGAGGCACTTGTTCCAGGCCTCGGCGACGTCCCGGTACACCTGGGGCAGGTCGTCGACGGTGACGGCGTAGTGCGACTCGCCCTTGAGGTCCACGACGGTCGACGGGGTCGCCTCGGCCAGCGGGTTGGGGAAGGGCCGGGTGGTGAGGCCGACCAGGTCGATGTAGTGCTGGAGGGCGGTGGAGGAGGGCGGGAAGCGCATCGCGCCCAGCTCGCAGTTCAGCTCCTCGTCGCAGCCCTCGAAGCCGACGGTGCGCAGCCGGCCGCCGAGCTGGTCGGCCTCGTAGACGACGGGCTTGAGGCCCATCTTCATCAGCTCGTAGGCGGCGATGACACCGGACAGACCGCCGCCGATGACGGCGACCTCGGTGCCGTGCTCGGTCGCCGGGATCTGGCCGATGCCCGCCGGGTGGGCGAGGTAGTCGTCGTAGGCGTAGGGGAAGTCCGGGCCGAACATGGTGATCGGCGGCTGCTGCCCGTCGGTGTGCTCGACGGCGTTGGGCACCGTGGACGTCATGGGGTACGGACTCCTTGCGCGAAAGAACTGAGAGAGGTGAAGGGCGGGTCGAGGGGGCGCGGGTCAGCTCAGGGAGCCGTACAGGCCCGGACGACGGTCCTTCAGGTAGGGGTTGGCCGCGCGGGAGGCGGTTAGGAAGGCCGGGTCGGCGTCGGCGAACACCAGCTGCTCGGCGCGGCCCGCGCGGGTCCGCGGGACGCCGTCGGGTCCGGCGAGCACGGAGAGGCCGACGAACTCGAACTCCCCTTCCTGGCCGACCCGGTTGACGTACGCGACGTACATCTGGTTCTCGAAGGCGCGCACCGGGATCATCGACTCGGCGACGAACTGGTACGGGTGCATCTGCGCGGTCGGGACCAGCAGCAGGTCGGTGCCGGCGAGGGCGTGGGCCCGGACGTTCTCCGGGAACTCGACGTCGTAGCAGATCAGCAGGCCGACGGTGAGGCCGTTCAGTTCGGCCTGTACGACCTGGTGGTCGCCCGGGGTGAAGTGGTCGCGCTCGAAGCAGCCGAAGAGGTGGGTCTTGCGGTAGTTCGCGAGCCGGGTGCCGTCGGCGGAGATCAGCTGGGCGGAGTTGTAGACGGTGTCGCCGTCGCGCTCGGGGTAGCCGTAGGCGAGGGCGAGGCCGTGCCGGACGGCGATCGCGGCAACGGCGGTGGCCGAGGCGCCGTCGGCGGGCTCGGCGAGGCGGCCGATCTCGTCGCCGATCGCGTAGCCGGTGAGGAACATCTCGGGCGCGGTCAGCAGCGCGGCGCCCGCGGCGGCGGCCCGGCCCGCGGCCTCGTCCAGCACCCGGAGGTTCTCGGCGACGGAGCCGGGGTGGCCGGAGCTCTGGAGCAGGGCGGTGCGCATGCGTCTACCTCACCGGTCACGGAGGGGGTTCAGGGTCAGATAGACGGTACGGTCGGCGCGCTCGGCCGGACAAGGAGCAGCCGTTGCGCGCCGGTGCGCGGTTCGTTGCGTACGAGGGGGGCGGGGCGGCGATTCGTTGCGCGCCCGCGCCCGGGAGCCGCCTGGGGGCGCTGTGCGGGCGCCCCCGTGCGCTTCGGAGCCCGCGTTACTTACCGGTGCCGACCGGGTCGACGGTGATGCCGGGGCCGCTGCCGTCGGTGACGGGGACGTTGATGCCGGCGTTCAGGGTCGTGGAGTGGGTCTCGTTCGGCGGGGTGACGACGAGCTGGGTGAAGGTCTCGCCGGAGCCGCCGGAGTTGTTCGGCGGGTAGTGCAGGGTGAAGCGGGTCTCGGCGCCCGGCTGGAGGGTGACGGTGGGGGCGGCGAGCTTGCTGCGGGAGGCGCTGACCGTGCCGTCCTTGCTCTTCAGGTCGACGCCCGGGAAGCCGTGCAGGGTGCAGTTGGCCGAGCCGGTGTTCTTCATGTTGACGATCAGCTCGCCCTCGCCCATGCCGCCGGAGGTGCTGAAGGAGAGGTGGGCGGTGGTGCAGCCGGCGCCGGAGGCGCGGCCGGAGCCGGTGGCGCCGTTGGTGCCGCTCGACTGGCCGCCGTTCTGGCCGGTGGAGCCGGTGGCGCCGGATCCCGTGGAGCCCGTGGAACCGGTGGCGCCCGTCGAGCCGCTGGAGCTGCCGGAGCCCTGGGTGCCCGAGGTGTCCGAGGCGGCGCTGCTCGGCGCGGAGGAGTCGCCGCCGCCGGAGTTGTTGTCGCTGCTCCCGCAGGCGGTGAGCGACAGGCCCGCGGCGACGGCGACGGCGAGCAGCGAGATCTTCTGGACGCGCATGATTCCCCTTAAGAGGTACGGCTGACGTGCTGTTCCCTGAGACAACCGGGGTGGATCAGGGGTTCCGGTCAACACCGGTCCCCTACATGGCTGTTACAAACACTAGATTTCGCGCAGCCGGTCGACGATCTCCCGCAGCAGCCCGGGGTCGGCGGTGGGGCCGCCCGCGGGGTCGCGGCGGGGCGCGGCGATGCGGACGAGGCCGGCCTCGGCCAGGTCGCCGAGCAGCACCCGCACCACGGTCAGGGGGAGGTCGGCGTCGGCGGCCAGTTCGGCGACGGGGCGCGGGCCGCGCCGTACCAGTTCCAGCAGGGCGGCGCTCGCGTGGTCGACACCGGCCTGGGCGGCGTCGGCCGTCTCCAGGGCGGTGACCCGGGACATCAGATCGATGGCATGCCGGTCAGAGGGCCGGGTACGGCCCCGGGTCACGGTGTAGGGCCGCACCATCGACCCGGTCTCGTCCTCGTACCAGTGCTCGTCGCTCACGGCGGGATCATGGGGTGGCACGGGCTGCCGCGTCCAGATGGCTGCCGAGACGGCGGACCAACAGGGCCATCTCGTGGGCGAGTTGACCGACGTCGGTGTTGGCCTCGCTGAGCACGGCGAGTCGGCTGCCGTGCCCTGCCGGGGTGATGAACAGGTAGGCCTCGTCCAGCATCACCATGGTCTGGCGCACTCCTCCGGCGGCGAACCGCTCCCCGGCGGAACGGGCGAGGCCGTGGAAGCCGGAGCAGACGGCGGCCAGGTGCTCGATGTCCTGCTGGGGCATGCCCTCGGAACTGCTCAGGGCAAGGCCGTCGGCGGTCAGCAGCACGGCCTGGCGGACGTGGTCGGTGCGCGCCACGAGGTCGTCCAGCAGCCAGCCGAGGTCCGTGCCGGGTGTTCCGGCGGGTGCGGCGGGCTGGTTGCGGGTCTGGTCGTCACCGTGCATCGTCGGTGTCCGTCCCTTCGTCGACGTGGATGTTCACGGTGTCGCCATCGATGGCCCCGGGCCGCGCGGGCATCCCCTTGCGCCCCTGGTCGAGCCCGCGCTGGAACGCCCCGAAGATCGCCCTCATCTCCTCGGCATCGACCTCCCGCCGCCCACCCTTCGCCTGCTCCCGCGGCTCATCCCGCAACTGCTGCGCGAGAGAGGCCTGACGGACACGGGTGGGGAGGGCGGGGGCGACCGTGGACGCGTCCGCGGTGCCGGGCTCGGGGGTGCCGGTCTCCGGGGTGCCGGGCTCGGGGGTGCTGAGGCGCCTGGTGGGGCGCCTGCTGGGGAGGGCCGGGGGCGGGGTGCTCGCGGAGGTGCCGGTGCGCGGAAGCCCGGCCGGTGTGCCGCCCTCGCCGGTATCGGAGCGTCTGGTGGGGAGGGGCGGGGGTACGGGGGCGCCTTCGGTGGTACCGGGTCGGGGGGCGTGCGGGGACTCCCAGGGGGCGGCGGGCTCGAAGGCGCCGGGACGCCTCGCGGGCAGGGGGTTGGCCTGGGCATGCGAGTGCGACGCGTCGCCGGACCCGAAAGCGGCCCCGGCCCCGGAAACGGGCTGACCCGCGTGTGGCGCCTGCCAGGGAGCGCCGCCCTCGGACGGGCCGGAACGCCTCGTGGGCAGAGGATCGGGCTTGGCGGGCCAGGAGGGGCCGGTCTGCGACGGCGTCTGCGCGGGGGCATCGGCTCGGGACGACGGCTGCCAGGAGGCTCCGGCATCCGACGGCGCCTGCCAGGAGGCTCCGGCGTCGGACGGCGCCCGCCAGGAGGTTTCGGGCGTGGACGACGGCGTCACCGGCGATCCGGGCCCGCCGGACCCCTTCGCGGGCCAAGGCTCCGGCGCCCCCTGCCACACGGCCCCGGCCTCGGACGACGGCGTCTCCGGCGCGGCCCCGGCCTCGGGCGCACCCGGCCTCCTCCGCGGCGGCAAGGGCTCGGAGGGCACGTCCCAGGCGACGCCCGAGTCGTGCGCACCCGGCTGCTCGGACGACGTGAGCCACCCGGCACCGGTCTCAGACACACCGGACTCCGCAGCCGACGCGGACTCGACCCCCGACGCACGCGCGCCCGAACGCTCGGACGGCGTCAGCCACCCGGCACCGGTCTCAGACACACCGGACGTGCCGACCGGCGCAGACCGGGAAGGCGCCGCGTCCCACCCGGTACCAGCCCTGGACGCACCCGACCCCCCGGCCGGCACGGCTTCGGGCCCCGCCGTATCCGATCCGGACCCTGACTCACGCGCGCCCGTCCGCCCAGACGGCGTCGGCCGCCCGGTGCCGACCCCGGACGCACCCCGCGTCTCGGACTTCGCAGGACCGTTCCCGCGTCGTGACGGCAGCGGTCGTACCCCGGCGTGTGACTCGGGCGGCAGCGGCACACGCGCTCCCCCGTGCTCGGGTCGTGCCTCCGGCAGCGCGGCCGATGGCTCGATGTCCTGCGAGGTGTCCGTCCCACCGGTCTCCGCCAGGATCGATTCCGGGAGGAGGACCACCGCGGTCGTACCCCCGTACGGGGAGTCCCGGAGGCTGACGTCGATGCCGTGGCGGGCGGCGAGGCGGCCGACGACGTAGAGGCCGAGCCGGTCGTGGCGGGTGGGGTCGAAGGCGTCGGGGTCGGTGAGGGTGCGCTCGGCGTGCGCGTGGGCCTCGGCGTCCAGGCCGAGCCCGCGGTCGTCGATCTCCAGCACGAAGCCGCCGCCGACCCGCCCGGTGCGCAGCGTCACCTGGGTGTGCGGCGGCGAGAACACCGTGGCGTTCTCCAGGAGTTCGGCGAAGAGATGGACGACGTCGGCGACCGCGTCCGCCGCGATCCCGGTGTCCGGCATCGGCGGCACCACCACCCGCGCGTAGTCCTCGATCTCGCCGACCGCCGAGGAGACGACCTGCGCGATGGGCACGGGCCCGCGCCAACGGCGGCCGGGCGCCGAGCCGGAGAGGATGATCAGGCTCTCCGCGTGCCGCCGCATACGCGTGGTGAGATGGTCGATGCGGAACAGCTCGCGCAGCACATCGGGGTCCTCGGTGCGCCGCTCCAGCGTGTCCACCAGCTTCAACTGCCGGTGCACCAGCGCCTGGTTGCGGCGCGCGATGTTGAGCAGCACCGCGAACAGGCCCCGGCGCAGCGTCGCCTGCTTCACCGCGGCCTCGACCGCGGCCAGCCGCGCCGTGTTGAAGGACCGGCCGACCTGCCCGATCTCGTCGTCGCGGTCCCCGGCGGCGGCGAGCGGCGGCGCCTCGGCTACCGCGTCCACCTCCTCACCGGCGCCCAATCGGCGCATCACGTCGGGGAGTTGCCGCCCGGCGAGCACATCGGCGGCGTCCCGCAGCGCCTCCAGGCGACGCGAGATACGCCGCGCGCCGCGCACCGCGAACCACAGCGACAGCCCCGCGACGACCAGTCCCGCGGCACCGGCGATCGCGGCCTTGGTCAGCTCCTGATAGGCGAACGCCCGTCCGCGCGCGGCCGAGTTGTCACCGGCCTCGGTGCACAGATCCCGGTACTGCTTGACGATCCGGTCGACGGTCGAGCGCCAGCTGCCCGCCGCGACCGCCTGGGACGCCCCGCCGGCCCCGGCCCGCAGCAGCGCGTCCTCGCCCTGGTTCAGCGAGCGGTACAGCGCGCCGTCCTGGAACTTCTCGAACAGCGCCCGGGAATCGGCGGGCAGATCGGGCACATAGGTCTGCTGGAAGACGCGCCGGTCCTCGATGGTCTGGGTGAGCGCGTTGTACTGGCCCGGGGTCAGCGCCGTGTCCGCCGCCCGCGCCCCGGCGACCAGCGCGTCCTCGCGGGAGACGAACTCGCGCACCCGGACCAGCTCGAAGACGGTCTCGGTCTCCCGGGCGAGCTGCCCGGCCTGGAGCGCGGTCAGCGTGGACTGCACATCGAAGGTGGGCTCGATCAGCGCGCTGTACTGCTCGACCGCCTGGTCCCAGCTGATCTTCCGGGTGAGCACCCGCTGCCGCAGCCCGTCCAGCCGGTCGGTGGCCGTGAGCATCGCGTCCAGCGACTGCCGCTGGCGCGCCGTGAGCCGGCTCCGGTCGCCGCCGCGGATCGCCTGCCGCATGGCGTCGACCACCTGGTCGGTACGGCGCTGCTGGCCGAGCAGCCGGCCCGCCCCCGCGGCGTCCCGGCCGCCCGCGCCCAGATAGGCGGCGGACATCCGGCGCTCGATCTGGATCTGCCCGACCGCGGTGTCCACGGGGGTGCCGAAGTCGTCGTACACCCCCTGGACCCGGATCAGCGCGCGCAGCTCCGCGGTGACGGACACCATGGCGAAGCCCCACAGGGCCATCAGGGCGACGGCCGGTGCGAGCGCGAGCGCCACGATCCGGGTGCGGACGGTGGTGGGACGGCCGAGGGGCCAGCGCATGAAAGACCTACCGGTATTACCAGTCAGTAGAGAGCTCGCACAACTTACGGGACGGTCACCTCGAATAGCAACGGTGACCCCCGATAACCCCAGGTCAGCTCACAGGAAACGCAAAGGAGGCGAGGACCGCGGCATGGTCGGAGGGCCATTCGTTTTCGGCCACGTCCGGCCAGGGGCGGGGGTCCCCGCTGACCACGGTGCGCGCGCCTCGGACGGTCAGGCCCCGGTGCAGGACGTAGTCGATCCGGTCCTGCGGCTCGGCCCGGCCGCTGCCGTCCTCGTGCACCGGGTGGATCGGCGACCAGGTGTGCCCGGGTTCCGCGGCGGGGTCGGGGTGGGCCTCGCGGTAGGAGTCGGCGAGCCCCGCGTCCTCCGCGGCCTTCGTCACGGGCCAGGCCACCTCGGGCCGGTCCAGGTGCGAGGGGCAGTTGAAGTCGCCGGTCAGGACGACGGGGACGCCCTCCTCGGACGCCTTCCCGATCCGTTCCAGCGCCTCGCGCATCTGAGTGAGCCGGACCTCCTCGTGGGCGATCAGCTCCTCCGCCGCCAGCCCGTCGAAGGCGGACTCGTAGGGCCCGTACGGCGTGTAGTGCAGATGCGCGGTCCATACGTCGACCGCGCGGCCGGGGGCGACCTGGACGCGGACGCCGGTGGCGCCGTAGAAGCCGACGTCCGGGTCGCCGAAGCGGGCGGTGATCGGGTGGCGGCTGATGACGCCGAGGTTCTCACCGGCCCGGTGGTGGTGCCAGCCGAGGGCCTCGGCCAGCTCCTGGGCGGCGGTGCCCGCGGTCTCCTGGAGCCCGACGACGTCGGCGCCGCTGTCCAGGATCACCTTGATCTGCTTGGCCCGGTGGTCGTCGACCTTCGCGCCGCCGAGCCAGAGGTTCCAGCTCAGGACGGTCAGTACGGGCGCGGCCATGGCACTCAGCTCCTCGACGGTGACTCCCGCCAGGCTGTCACGGACGGTGCGGCCGGGCGCGGCGCCGATCGGGGCGAGCGAGGGCACGGCGAGCACCGCGCATCCGGCGGCCTCGGCGGAGGCCACCCCGGTCACCGTGTCCTCGACGGCCACGCAGGCCGCCGGCTCGACGCCGAGGGCGCGGCAGGCGGCGAGGTAGGGCTCGGGTTCGGGCTTGGTGCGGGCGGTGTCGTCGGCCGTGACGGAGAGGGCGAACCGGTGGGCGCCGAGGGCCTCGATGACGACGTCGGCGACCGCGCGCGGGGACGCGGTGACCAGCGCCGTCGGTACGCCCCGGGCGGCCAGCGCGTCCAGCAGGGCGAGGGCGCCGGGGCGGGGCACGATCCCGGCGCGGACCCGGTCGGCGAACTCGCGGTGGAGTCCGGCGGCGAGGTCGTGGGCGGGCCGCCCGGTGGCGTCGGCGAGCCAGTGGGCGGTGTGCTCCACCGGGCGGCCGAGCACGTCCGGCTGGTCGGCCTCGGTCAGCGGCCGGCCGGCGACGGCCTCGACCGCCTCCCACCACAGGTGCTCGGTGTCCACGAGCGTGCCGTCCATGTCGAACAGGACTGCCTGGAGCGGGAGTCGGGGGTTGTGGGGGGTGGTCACGTGGGTTTCTGTCCTCTAGTTCTCGGTGCGGGCGGCCACGAGCACGGGGCGCTCCGGCAGCGATGCGGTGACGGCGGCTCCGGCGCCCAGCCCCGCGGCCTCGTGCGCGGGCAGGTCGGCCTTGGCCTCGGTGCCGTCGGCGAGCCGTACGGTGAGCCGGACGACCGCGCCGAGGAAGGCGGTGGCGACGACCCGGGCGCCGCCCTGCGCGTCGGCCCGCACCCGCAGGTTCTCGGGCCGTACCAGGACGTCCACCGTGCCGTCCGCCGCCTCGCCGTCGGCGGGCAGCCGCTGTCCGAGCACCTCGACGGTGCCGTCCTTCAGCTCCCCGGGGATCCGGCTCATGGTGCCGACGAACTCGGCGACGAAGGCGGTGGCGGGGCGGCCGTACAACTCGGCGGGTTCGGCGCACTGTTCGAGCCGTCCGGCGCGCATCACGGCGACCCGGTCGGCGATCGAGAGGGCCTCCTCCTGGTCGTGGGTGACGAACAGGGTGGTGATGCCGAGTTCCTGCTGGAGCCGGCGGATCTCCTCGCGCAGGCTCAGCCGCACCTTGGCGTCCAGCGCGGACAGCGGCTCGTCGAGCAGCAGCACGCGGGGGCGCAGGGCGAGGGCGCGGGCGAGCGCGATGCGCTGCTGCTGGCCGCCGGAGAGCTGGTGCGGGAACCGCTCCCCCTTGTCGCCGAGGCCGACCAGTTCCAGCAACTCGGCTGCCCTGGAACGCCGTTCGGCCGCGCGTACGCCCCGCATGCGCAGCCCGAAGGCCACGTTGTCGACGGCGCTGAGATGCGGGAAGAGGCTGTACGACTGGAAGACCATCCCGGCGTCGCGGCGGTGGGCCGGCACCTGGGTGATGTCCCGGCCGTCCACCAGTACCGCGCCGGCGTCGGGGTGTTCGAACCCGGCGAGCATGCGCAGGGCGGTGGTCTTACCGCAGCCGGAGGGGCCGAGCAGGGCAAGGAACTCGCCGGGGCGGACGGTGAGGTCGAGCCCGTCGAGGGCGACGGTGGCACCGAACTCGCGGCGCAGACCCCGGAATTCGACGGTCGCGGCCTGCTCGGTGGCGGTCTTCTCAAGAGTGGTGGCGGTCATGGTGTGTTGTCATCCCCGGGAAGGAGCGGTTCGGTTGCGTCCGCCGCCGACACCGGCGAGCGCGAGGAGCAGGGCCCAGGTGACGAGCAGGCTGAGCACGGACACGGCGACGGACATCTGGGCCTGGTCGCTGCCGACGTTGTAGATCCATACGGCGAAGGGCTGGTAGCCGAGCAGCTGGGCGACGGTGAACTCGCCGAGGACCAGCGCCAGCGTGAGGAAGGACGCGTTCAGCAGCGCCCCGCGCAGATTGGGCAGTACGGCCCGCACCAGCGCCTTGGGCCAGGAGGCGCCGCAGCTGCGGGCGGCCTCCACCAGGGTGCGTACGTCGATGGCGCGCAGGCCCGCGTCCAGCGCCCGGTACACGAAGGGCAGCGCCATCACGACGTAGGCGAGGACCAGGACGACCGGGAAGCTGGGGTTCTGGATCGCCACGAAGGTCTGGAACAGCGGGGTTTTGGACAGGTGGTCCGGGCCCCACTTGAGGACGCTGACGATGCCCGCGACGAACGCGATCGGCGGCACCACGAGCGGCAGCGAGCAGACCACCTCGACCACCGGGCGCAGCCGGGGCGCGCCGAGCCGCAGGGCGACCACGGCGGGCACCATCAGCAGCAGCACGACCACGATGGTGGCCACGGCCAGTTCCAGCGACAGCAGCAGGCTGGAGACGAAGCCGCCGGTGGAGAGGATCTTGGTGTAGGCGTCGAAGCTGATGCCGTCGGGGTCGTCCACCGTGAAGACCACGGAGGCGGCGAGCGGGACCAGGAAGTACAGGGCGGCGAGGCCGAGGACGGCCCACCGCCAGGGGGTCAGGCGTCGAGCCATCGGGCGCTCCGGCGTTGCAGGGGCAGGTACACGGCCATCACCAGGCCGGCCACCAGGACCATGTCGAGGCTGAGGGCGAGGGCGACGTTCTCCTGCCCGACCAGGACGTTGCCGGACAGGGCGTCGGCGATCTGGAGGGTGACCAGCGGGACCGCGCTGCCGACCATCGCGGCGGCGGTGGCGTAGGCGGCGAAGGCGCTGCCGAACAGCAGCACGAACCCGCCGAGCAGGGAGGGCGCGAGCACGGGCAGGGCCACGTGCCGCCAGTACTGCACGCCGGTGGCGCCGTTGTTCAGCGCGGCCTCCCGCCACTGGGCGCGCAGGCCGTCGAGGGCGGGGGTGATGGTGAGGACCATCAGCGGGATGAGGAAGTACAGGTAGACGAGGACCAGGCCCCAGAAGCTGTACAGGTCCCAGCCGCTGTCCTTCAGGCCGAGGTGCAGGGTGAGCACGCCCGCGTTGCCGAGGGTGGCCACGAAGGCGAAGGCCAGCGGGACGCCGCCGAAGTTGGCGAGCACACCGGAGGCGGTCAGCACGGCCTCGCGCAGCGCGCGGGAGCGGGAACTGGCGACGGCCTGGGCGAGCGGCAGTCCGAACAGGGCGCCGAGCACCGCGGAGACCGCGGACAGCTTGACGCTGCCGAGCAGGGCGGTGAGGTACGCCCCGTGCAGCGAGGCCGTCATGTTGGCGCCGGTGTAGGAGGTGGCGCCGGTGGTGGCGTCCTTCGCGGTGAAGGCGCCGTCGAGGATCGCGAGGGCGGGCAGGCCGAAGGCCACGGCGGTGAAGACCAGCAGCGGCAGCACGGCCAGCCAGCCCGGGGCGCGGCGCCGCCGCTTCGCCGAAGCGACGGGCGCCACGTCCGAGCGCGTCAGAGCGGTGGTCATCCGGAGACGGCCTTACCCCAGCCCTGCGCGATGACCGTCTTGGCCTTGCTCTGCTCGGCCTCGGTCGGGAAGGACGCCGAGCCGGTGACCTTGGGCAGCTTGGCGGCGGCCGTCTTGTCGAGGGTGCCGGCCGACTCCATGGAGGTCATCAGGGCCGGGCGGGCGTAGCCCTTGAGCCACAGGTTCTGGCCCTCGGTGCTGTACAGGAACTCCTGCCACAGGCGGGCGGCCGCGGGGTGCGGGGCGTCCTTGGTGATGGCCTGGGAGTAGTACTGGGCGTACTGGCCGTCGCTCGGCACGACGACCTTCCAGTCGAGGCCCTTGGACTTGAACTCGTCGGCGTAACCGGCGTTCAGGTAGTCCCAGTCGATGGAGATCGGGGTCTCGCCCTTCTCCACGGTGGCCGGGGTGGACTCGACCGGCGTGTAGTTGCCGCTCTTCTTCAGCTTGGCGAAGAAGTCCAGGCCGGGCTGGATGTCGCCGAAGGAGCCGCCGTTCGCGAGCGCCGCCGCGTAGACGCCGCCGAAGGCCGAGCCGGACTTGGTGGGGTTGCCGTTGAGCGCGACCTGGCCCTTGTACTGGGGCTTGAGCAGGTCCTTGAAGGTGGTCGGGCACTCCTTGACGCGCTTGGCGTCGCAGCCGATGGAGATGTAGCCGCCGTAGTCGTTGTACCAGCGCGCCTGCGGGTCCTTCTGGCCGGCCGGGATGTCGCCGAAGGAGGCCACCTTGTACGGGGCGAGCAGACCCTGCTGGGCGGCGCTGAGGGCGAAGGAGCTGCCGAGGTCGAGGACGTCGGGGGCGCGGTCCTGGCCCTTGCGGGAGGTGACGGCGTTGATCTCGTCCTGGCTGGAGCCGTCGGGGCTCTCGTCCTGGATCTTGATGCCGTACTTCTTCTGGAAGGCGTCGATGATCGCGCCGTAGTTCGCCCAGTCGCGGGGCACCGCGATGATGTGCAGCGAGCCCTCCTTCTTGGCCGCCTTGACGAGGGCGTCCATGCCGCCGAAGTCGGCCGCGGAGGCGGCGGTGGCGGCGCTCTTGCCGTCCTTGGTGGTGGTCGACGCGTTGTCGGGGGCGGCGCCGCAGGCGCTCAGCGCGAGCGCGGCGACGACGGCGAGGGAGCCGCCGAGCACGGCGTTTCTCGGCAGGGACAACTTCACGGTCTCTCCAGGGGAAGCACGGGGGTGAGGTGCTACGAGGGTTTGTAGACCCGCTCGACAAACTTGTCTGAACAAGTCGGCCTCAGTACGCCCGGCTTCGGTGTCCTGTTCGTAAACACGGAGGGAACATCAGCCGCTGTTTCCCTGCACAGTTACGGCTCGCCCAGCACCCCGTGAAACGTCGATTAGGCTGGTCACGCTGTGCACAGCCGCCTACGCAGAGGGGAAGCATGACGGCGCGACACGAGGAGATCGCCGACGAGCTGCGCCGCGCGATCGACCGCGAGCAGTACACGGTCGGCAGCCGGCTGCCCTCGGAGTCGGAGCTGGCCGCCCACTACGGCGTCTCGCGCGGCACGGTCCGCCAGGCCGTCGCCGCGCTCACCGCGGAGGGGCTGATCGGCTCCCGTCAGGGTGCCCGCCGCGTGGTCCTCGCGAGCCGCCGCAGCCAGAGCTTCGAGGAGTTGCGCAGCTTCGCCCAGTGGGCCCGCGCGATGGGCCGCGAGGCGACCGGCCGGGTGGTCGAGCAGACCTACCGCCCGGCCACCCACGAGGACGCCGTCCGCCTCCAGCTCCCGCTGCGCACACCCGTGTTGCACGTCCTTCGGCTGCGCGGCCTGGACGGCGACCCGGTCCTGCTCGAACGCACGGTCTACGCCGACTGGATCTCCCCCGCCGTCGAGTCCATCGAGCCCGACTGCCCCTCCGTCACCCAGCGCCTGTACGACGACACCGGGCTGGTCTTCGCCTACGGCGAGCACATCATCGACGCGGTCGCCTGCGGAGCGCGCGACGCCGAACTGCTCCATGTCCGCCGCACCAGCCCGCTGTTGCGGGTGCGCCGCGTGACGACGACGCGGGAGGGCCGCCCGGTGGAGTGGTCGGACGACCGCTACCGGCCGGACGCGGTGACGTTCAGCGTGCACAACTCGATCGGCAACAACGCGCTGTCGCGGAAGACGGCGGAGTAGGTCTCGGGGGCTGGATTCCGCCCACGCCGCTCACCCCGGCGCGCCCGAGGAGAACCTCCGCAGCAGGGGTGACAGCACCAGTACGGACTTCGTCCGTTCCACGAACGGCTCGCCCGCGATCCGTTCCAGGACCCGTTCGAAGTGCCGCATGTCGGAGGCGAAGACCTGCGCGATCGCGTCCGCCTCCCCGGTGACCGTCGACGCCGCCACGACCTCCTGGTACCGCTCAAGGCCCCGCAGGATCGTCTCCGGCGAGGTGTTGCGGCGGCAGTAGATCTCGATGTACCCCTCGGTCTCCCAGCCGAGCGCCGCGGGATCCACCCGCACGGTGAATCCGGTGATCGCTCCGGTGGCCCGCAAGCGGTCCACCCGCCGTTTCACCGCGGGCGCGGACAGTCCGACCAGTTGCCCGATGTCCGCGTAGGAGCGGCGGGCGTCCTCGGCGAGGGCGTGCACGATGCGTTCGTCGAGATCGTTCAGCACAGCAGGTGGTTCACTTACTTCTTTGCGAGTACTTCTTCAGCGAGACGGGACCGGCGAAAGCCGTATACGAAGTAGAACACGATCCCGACCGCCAGCCAGACACCGAACACCGTCCAGGTCACCGTGGACAGGCTCCCCATGAGCCAGACGCAGAAGAAGAAGCCCAGCGCGGGCAGCAGCGGCGACAGCGGCACCCGGAAGGTGCGCCGCATCCCCGGCCGCGTCCGCCGCAGCACCACGACCGCCACATTGACGAGCGCGAAGGCGAACAGCGTGCCGATGCTGGTGGCGTCGGCCAGCTGCCCGAGCGGGACCGCCGCCGCGAGGATGCCGCAGAACAGGGACACGATCACGGTGTTGGCCCGCGGGGTGCCGCTCCTCGGGTGCACCCGCTCGAAGATCCTCGGCATGAGGCCGTCGCGGGACATGGCGAACAGGATGCGCGTCTGGCCGTAGAGCACGGTCAGCACCACGCTGGCGATGGCGATGACCGCGCAGAAGGCCAGCAGGGTCGCCCAGAAGCGCTGTCCGGTGACGTCCCGCATGATCTGGGCCAGCGCCGCCTCGGAGCCGCTGAAGGAGCGCCACGGCCTGGCGCCGACCGCGACGGCCGCGACCAGCACGTACAGGGCCGT
The DNA here is from genome assembly GCF_040684035.1 of Streptomyces sp. NPDC093018. Classification (NCBI taxonomy): domain Bacteria; kingdom Bacillati; phylum Actinomycetota; class Actinomycetes; order Kitasatosporales; family Streptomycetaceae; genus Streptomyces; species Streptomyces sp. NPDC093018. The sequence continues at coordinate 214,839 of NZ_JBFBFF010000010.1, read as the reverse complement.
CACGATGACCAGCGACAGCATGATCGCGCGGGGCAGGTCACGCGGCGCGTCCTTCGCCTCCTCGCCCGCGGTGGAGGCCGCGTCGAAGCCGATGTAGGAGAAGAACAGCGTGCCGCCGGCCGCGCTGACTCCGGCCATGCCGAGCGGCATGAAGGGCACGTAGTTCCCGGCCCGGACGCCCATGAGGCCGACGGCGCAGAACAGGATCAGCGCGGCGATCTTCACGCACACCATCACGGTGTTGACCCGTGCGGACTCCTTGGCGCCGCCGAGCAGGAACACCATGGCGAGCAGGACGACGATCAGGGCGGGCAGGTTGAAGACGCCGCCGTGGCCCGGCGGGGCGGACAGGGCGGCCGGGAAGGCGAAGCCGACGGTGCCGTCCAGCAGCTCGTTCAGATACTGGCCCCAGCCGACCGCGACGGCGGCGACCGAGACGCCGTACTCCAGGAGCAGGCACCAGCCGCAGACCCAGGCGATCAGCTCGCCCATCGTGGCGTAGGCGTACGAGTAGGAGGAGCCGGCGACCGGGATGGTGCCCGCGAGTTCGGCGTAGGACAGGGCCGAGAACAGCGCGGTGAAACCGGCGAGCACGAAGGACAGGATGACGGCGGGGCCCGCCTTGGGGACGGCCTCGCCGAGGACCACGAAGATGCCGGTGCCGAGGGTGGCCCCGATGCTGATCATGGTCAGCTGCCACAGCCCGAGGGAGCGCCGCAGCGTTCCGCCCTCGCCGTGGCCGCCCTCGGCGACCAGGAGTTCCACGGGCTTGCGGCGCATCAGGCGCGCACCGAGGCCCGCGGACGGCTGCTGACGCGTGATCATCGCATCCACGGTACGTCACGTACCGGAACGTCGCGCTCCGGTCGCTGGACGCCTTCGGCCCCCGCCGGTCGCGGCGGGGGCCGAAGGGCGCGGGATCAGCTCCAGCTGGCGTGCAGCGGCTTGCCCTCGGCGTATCCGGCCGCGCTCTGGACACCGACGATGGCGCGCTCGGCGAACTCCTCCAGCGAGTCGGCGCCGGCGTAGGTGCAGGAGGAACGGACGCCCGCGATGATCGAGTCGATCAGGTCCTCGACGCCCGGGCGGGCCGTGTCGAGGAACATCCGCGAGGTGGAGATGCCCTCCTCGAACAGCGCCTTGCGGGCGCGGTCGTACGACGACTCCTCCGAGGTGCGGTTGCGCACCGCGCGCGCGGACGCCATGCCGAACGACTCCTTGTACGGGCGGCCATTCGCGTCGTGCTGGAGGTCGCCAGGGGACTCGTACGTACCGGCGAACCAGGAGCCCACCATCACGTTCGAGGCACCGGCGGCGAGCGCCATGGCCACGTCGCGCGGGTGGCGGACACCGCCGTCGGCCCACACGTGCTTGCCGTACTTCTTCGCCTCGGCGGCGCACTCCAGGACCGCGGAGAACTGCGGGCGGCCCACGCCGGTCATCATCCGGGTGGTGCACATGGCGCCGGGGCCGACACCGACCTTGATGATGTCCGCGCCCGCGTCGATCAGGTCCTTGACGCCCTCGGCGGAGACGATGTTGCCCGCGACGATCGGCACCTGCGGGTCGAGGGCCCGCACCACCTTGATCGCGTTGATCATCGACTCCTGGTGGCCGTGCGCGGTGTCGATGACGAGCGTGTCCACGCCCGCGTCGAGCAGTTCCTTGGCCTTGCCCGCCACATCGCCGTTGATGCCGACGGCGGCGGCGATGCGCAGCCTGCCGTGCGCGTCCACGGCCGGGGTGTACAGGGTGGCGCGCAGGGCGCCCTTGCGGGTGAGGATGCCGGCCAGCCGGCCGTCCTTGTCGACGGCCGGGGCGTAGCGCCGGTTGTGCGCGTCGAGGGTGTTGAAGGCCTCGCGCGGGTCGATGTCCGCGTCCAGCAGCAGCAGGTCCTTGGACATGACCACTTCGAGCTGGGTGAAGCGGTCGACGCCGGAGAGGTCCGCGTCGGTGACGACGCCGATGGGCCGCCGCTCGCCGTCCACGACCACGCCCGCGTTGTGCGCCCGCTTGGGCAGCAGCGCGAGGGCGTCGGCGACGGTCTGGTGCGCGGCCAGCACGATGGGGGTGTCCAGCACCAGGTGGCGGCTCTTCACCCAGGAGACCACGTCGATGATCACATCGTTCGGGATGTCCTGCGGGATGACCACGAGGCCGCCGCGGCGGGCCACGGTCTCGGCCATGCGGCGGCCGGCGATGGCGGTCATGTTGGCGACGACGAGCGGGATGGTCGTTCCCGTGCCGTCCGGCGAACTGAGGTCCACGCCCTGCCGGGAGCCCACGGCGGAGCGGCTCGGCACCATGAACACGTCGTCGTACGTCAGGTCGTACGTGGGCCGGATGTCGTTGAGGAAACGCACGTGCTGCACATCCCAGTCGTTCAGAGGTGACCCCCCGACGGGTGCGCCAGGGGGAAAAGAGCACGTACTTCATTCTCCCACGACCCGGGCCCGCGCGTCCCCGGGCGGAACCTCCAGGGTGACCGGCCCGCCTTCGGATGATCCGCCGAAGGGCCTCCCGGTCAGTGCAGGGCGGTGCGCGCCCGGTGCAGGAACGCCTCGCGGGCCCGGTCCAGCGCGTCCGGGCGGGCGTCCCGCCGTACCTGCTCCAGGAGCGCCGTGGCCGCGGCCGCCACCTCGCCGGGCCCTTCCAGGACCACCAGGTCATGGGCCCGCTGGAGGTCCGTACGGTCCCCGGGCCGCCCCTCGCCGGTCCGCCGGGTCTCGGCGACGGCGCCCACCGCTTCGAGGAACCGTACGTACGCCTGCCGCCGCTGGTCGTGGACGCGCGCCGCCCGCTGCTCGGCGGTGCTCAGCCGCAGCGCCTCCAGGGCGGCCGCCGCCTGGCGTTCCCCGGCCTCCCGGGTGGAGCGCGCCGCTATGACGCTGCCGCCGAGCGCGGCGCCGGCGCCGATGAGCGCCGCCAGCAGGGCGATGAGCCACTCGTTCATGGAGTGCATTCTGCATGGACACGGCATGGAGCAGGGCCGATTCGGCCGTCCTCGGTACGATCACCTGGCCGGCCCGGCGCGCCACCGGCGCCCGGTGGGAGACGAGCGCGCCGAGCGGACGGGAGAGTCGGGTGAAGGACGGGCGGGCGACGGGCGGCGAACGCACCGTCCTGTTCGCCGCGCGGTCGCAGAACGCCCTGCACCGGCTGCTCGACACGCTCCCCGTCTTCGCGGGCGACGACCGGGTGCACCGCTACTTCACCCTCGTGCCGGGCTCCGCGTTCTCCCTGGACGCGCTGAGCGCCATCGACCGCGCGGGCGGCCGCACCCTCCCCTGGGCCGAGGCCGTCGAGCAGAGCTTCGCACTGATCCTCGCCGCCAGTCCCAAGGGCGATCTGCACGCCCTGCACGGCCCCCGCGTGCTGCTCCCGCACGGCGCCGGGTTCAACAAGTCGGTGCCGGGCGAGGGCACCGAGGACTCCGCCTCCGGACTGGACCCCGCCCATCTGCTGCGGCCCGACGGCGCCCCGCTCGCCACCCGCTATCTGTTCTCCCACCCCAGCCAGATCGCCCGGCTGGCGCCGCTCAGCCCCGCGCTGGCGGCCCGTTCGACGGTCGTCGGCGACCCACTGCTGGAACGGTTCCTGGAGTCCCAGGACCGCCGCGACCGCTACCGCGCCGCCCTGCGCACCGGCGCCCGCACCCTCGTCGTACTGCTCTCCACCTGGGGCCCGGAGTCCCTGATCGGCCGCCGTCCGTCCCTCCCCGCCGAACTGGCCGCGGCCCTCCCCCACGACGAGTACCAGCTCGCCCTGGTCCTGCACCCGAACGAGCGCGCCCGGCGCGGGACGCTCGACCTCGCCGAGTATCTGGACCCCGCCCGCCAGGCCGGTCTGATCCTGCCCGCGGTCCACGAGGAATGGGCGTCGGTCGCCATCGCGGCGGACCTCCTGATCACCGACCACGGCTCGGCGGCCCTCTACCCGGCCGCCCTCGACCGCCCCCTGCTCGGCGCCTACGACGGCGGCCGGGAACTCCTTCCCGACAGCCCGATGTCCGCCCTGCTCACCGGCGTCCCCCACCTCCCCCCGCACCTTCCCGGCGCGGACCCGGCGGCCCGCCTGGCCACGGCGGTCCGCGCCCACCGCCCGGGCAGCAGCCGCGCCCTCGCCGAACCGGCCTTCGCCGAACAGGGCCGGGCCCTCGACCGACTGCGGGAGACCCTGTACGACCTGCTGGACCTCACCCCGCCCGACCGCCCCGTGCTGCCCCGCCTGCTCCCCGACCCGGCACCGGCAGCGCTCGCACCCGCCGCCTTCGCGGTCCGTATCGAGTACGACGACCAGGGGAGCCCGCGGGTACTGCGGCACCCGGCGCATCTCGTACCGCCCGCGCCCGCGCACCACCTGTCCGCCGAAGTGGGCGCCGCGCACCGCCGGTTCACCCAGAGCGCGGCCCTGCTGCACCGCCGCGCGGGCGAACACCCGGGGGCCTGGACGGAACCGGCCGACGAGTGGACCCTGCGCACCCTGGCGGACCACCCCGGCGGCCACCGCACCGCCGCGATCGTCCTCTCGCCCACCCACTGCCTGCTGCGCGCCCGCTCGGGCCCGCTGCTGTCCGTGCGACTGGGTCCGGGCGACGGCGCACGCCGGGCCGCGCCCGTCGACCCGGTGGCCGTCCTGTCGGCGGTGCACGCCGCACTGCTCGCGGGGCGGGGCGCCCCGGGCACCGACCTGGTCTGCTCGGTGGGCCCCCACAAGGTGGCGGCCCAGCTGACCCCGGCCACCCCCGAAGAGGCCGCCCTACCGGTCTGACCCGGCGCCGGCCAGCCCGAGCCGCTCCCACAACTCCCGGGCCGCCGCACGGTGTTCCTCCGCCTCGCGCTCCGCGCCGAGGCTCGCGGCGAGTTCCGCGAGGGCGTCCAGCACCCGGGCCTCGTCCCGCACACCCCGCACGGCGCGGGTCCCCTCAAGCGCCGCCCGGTAGCGGGCACCCGCCTCTTCGCCGCGGCCGAGCCGGGCGTACACGCCACCGAGGGCAAACTCCGCGCGTCCGGCGAGCCGGGTGCGGCCGTCGGCGGCGAACTCGTCGCGGGACCGCTCCAACAGTTCGGCGGCGCGCTCCAGTTCACCGAGGTGCGCGAGGGCCTCGCCGAGCCGGTACCGCTGGAGGGTGGCCCCGTAGGCGTTGCCGATCTCCTGGTGCACCGCCCCGGACGCCTCGAACTCCCGGGCCGCGCCGGCCCAGTCGCCGCGTGCCGAGCCGAGCATGCCCAGGAACTCGCGGGTGGAGGCGGCCAGTTTGCGCTCCTTCGGCGAGGCACCGAGGGCGCCCTGGACCGTCGACCACGCCTGGTTCAGCTGCCGCTCCGCCTCCTCGAACTCCCCCTGCTCCCACAGCGGCCGGGCCAGCTGGCAGCGCATCCGGACCAGCAGCGGAAGATCACCGGCCTGCTGGGCGGCGGCCACGCCCCTGCGGAACGCGTCGATGTGGTCGCCGTAGTGCGGGTGGTTGAGGAAGTGGGTCCACAGGGGTTCGCAGAGCGCGGCGGCCTCGGTGAGGCCCCAGTCCGCGTCTCCGGCGGTGCCGATGGTGTGGGCGAGGCGGACGCAGCCGAACAGGGCGTGCCGTTCGGCCTCCAGCCAGTGGTAGGCGCGGGCCGCCGCCTCGCCCCGGGCGTCCCCGGGCTGTTCGAAGAGCACCTCGCGGGTGCCGGGCACCGGCGGCGCCTCGGCCGCCGTCCGCAGGCGCGGTCCGGCGGCGGTCAGGTCGGCGCGCTGGGCCTGGCGCAGATACCAGCGCACCAGCCGCCGCAGCGCCTCCTCGCGCTCGCCCTGGTCGCCGCATGTCTCCGCGCGGCGGCGGGCGTGGGCGCGCAGCAGCTCCGGGAGGCGCTCGCGGCCGTCGGTGCCCCGGCCGTCGAGCAGTCCGGCGGCGCGCAGTTCGGCGAGCGCGTCCTCGGTGGTGTCGAGGTCCCGGCCGAGCAGGACGTCGGCGGCGGCGAGGGTGAAGGAGGGGCCGGGGAAGTGGCCCAGCAGCCGGTAGAGACTGGCCGCGGCGGGGCCGAGGCTGTCGTAGGCCGCGTCCCACACCTGCTCGACCACGGGGATGCCCCTCTCCCTCAGTTCGGTGCCGAGCCGGTCGAGGAGCCTGGCCAGCGGCGGCTCCTGGTGGCGGCGCAGCCAGCTCCCGGCGATGTGCAGCGCGGCCGGAAGCCCCGAGCACAGGTCGAGCAGCCGGCGTGTCTCCTCCGGCTCGACGGCGAGGCGGGTGTCCTTGGTGACCCGTTCCAGCAGTTCCAGGGCGTCGGCGGGGCCGAGCGGCGCCAGCGGGAACTCGGTGGCCGCCCCTGCCTGGAGGTCGTACAGCGGCCCATGGCTGGTGACGATCACCAGGCTGTCGCCCGAGGCGGGCAGCAGTGGTTCCACCTCGGTGCCGTGGCGGGCGTTGTCGATGACGAGCAGGAGCCGCTTGCCGTGAGTGAGGGACCAGTACTGGCGGGCCCGTTCCCGGAACACGGGCGCGATCCACTCCGCGCCGAGGCCGCGCAGCAGCTCGCCGAGGACGTCGGCGACCTCCACGGCGCCGTCGCGGCGCACATCGTCCAGGTCGACGTAGAGCACGCCGTCCGGGTGGTGCTGGTGCAGGGCGCGGGCGAGGCGGAAGGCCAGCTCGGTCTTGCCGGTGCCGGCGTGGCCGCGCAGCAGCAGGCACAGCGGGCGGGTGCCGCCGTCCTCGGCAGGCCGCCGCTCCATGACCAGCTGCCGGGCGCGCGCCTGCTCCCGCTCACGGTCCACAAAGTGCGCCGGCTCCGCCGGAACCTGATACACCACGTCTGACTGGCCCCCGTCCCGCATCGCTCGGCATCACCACGAGCCTATCGGCAAAGGGGAGTTGGCATGCCGTGCTGTGCGGGTGTCGGCCACACGGGTGTGGCCGGGTGTGGCCGGGTGAGGCCACGGCGGCCGGTGCGGAGGCCGTCAGGCCAGGGCGAGGGCCACCGTCAATGGTGCGGTGCGCTCGGTCGCCTCGGTGAAGACCTCACGGGCCACCCGCCACTCGTCGGGCCGGGCCCCTGCGTACGGCTCCCATCCCGTGACGACGAGCAGCAGCCCGCGTTCTGCGGCCTCGGACGGCCAGACCGAGGGGTCGGAGAGGCTGTCGAGCAGCGCGTCCCAGTTCCGGCCGAACCAGTCGGGAAGGTGGAGGGCGCGCGCCACGGCGTCCAGCAGGCCGGACTTGTCCGTGACCCCGGTGAGGTCCAGGGTGACGACCCGGCGGTCCGTGAGGTTCTCGGTCATCTCAGTACCGCCCGGAACGAGTTGTAGTGATCATCGGTGTAGTAGAACTCCCCGCCCTGCCCGGTGATGATGCGCCGCGCCCCGCGGTCGCGTGAGCCTGGTGTCTGCACGGTGTACTCGTGGTAGTAGCCGCGCTGGTGCTTCGGCAGATGCCGCTCGAAGTTCCCGAAGACGATGCCGTCCCGCGAGTAGGGGTAGGGCCCGCCCCGGTCGATGAGCGCCAGCGTCCGCCGCGCCTCGGCCGGCAACCGCGACGCGGGCACGGTCGCCATGCCCTTGGCCCAGCCGGGCGTGGCGACGGATCCGGAGGACGCGCCGGTACGCGTCCCCGTCGTGCCACTGCCGGTCGTCGCGGTCGGGGAGCACCCGGCGAGCAGCACGGCGAGGACGACGAGCAGCCCCGCGAAGAGCCGGGACACGGGCCGGGACAGAGATCGGGCGGGCGGCCGGGGACGGGGCCGTTCGGACGGCGGGCGGACGGAGCGGAACGACGACAGCATGCGGACGATGCTGTCATGGCGGCCGCGGGAACGACGACAGGACGATGCCCCCGGCCGACACGCCCGGCCGGGGTCATCGCGGGGCCCTGTCACCGGACCGGCGGCATCACAGTCGTACCGCCGGCCCGGTCCGGACGGGCCGACGGCATACGGCGTTCGGGGACCGCCTCGGATCCCCTACTGCCCGTCGGGGTCCTGGCGGCTCAGCGCGGGCTTCGGTGTCGGGCCCGCCGTCATCAGGTAGTCCGCGGCCGAGGTGTCCGTGACCAGGCTGGTGACCAGCCCGGAGCGGAGCACCGCGTCGATCGCGGACGCCTTGCGCTGGCCACCGGCGATCGCGACGACCTCCGGGATACGGCGCAGCTGGTCCGCCTTGACGGTGATGCACCGCTCCCCGAGGTCCCGCCCGATCCGGCGCCCGTCGGCGTCGAAGAGGTGCGCGGCCATCTCGGCGGCGACACCGAGCGAGGCGTAGTGCGCCCGCTCCTCGTCGCTGAGCATGTCGTGCACCGTCGAGATGCCCGGCTCCCAGGATCCGATGGAGACGCAGGCGACCGTGACCTTGTCGAAGTACTCGAAGGCGCGGGCGATCCCGGTCTGGTTGCGCAGGGCCGCCGCGGTGGCGGCGTCCGGCAGCAGCATCGGCGCGTAGATCGGGTGGGCGTCGCCGCCCGACACCTGCGCGGCACGGCGCACGGCCTCGACCGAGCCGCGCTCGGAGGTACCGGCGTCGTACACACCCGTCAGCTGCACCACCGTGCACGGCGGCAGCCGGTCGAGCGCGGCCGCCATATGGATGGTGGACCGGCCCCAGGCCAGTCCGAGCACGTCCCCCTCGTTGACCAGTTCGCCGAGCAGGTCCGCGGCGACCTCGCCGAGGTTCTCGGGGTCGGGGGTCTCCTCGGCCTCGGCCGGGGACTCGACCACGACGGCGTGCCGCAGGCCGTAACGGGCGCGGAGCGCGTCGGAGCGCTCGGCGTCCAGCTCGGCCGGTACGCGGATCTCGATGCGTACGAGATCCCGTTCGAGAGCGGTCTCCAGGACCCGGGCCACCTTGAAGCGGCTGACGCCGAACTCCTCCGCGATCTGGATCTTGGACTTGCCCTCAAGGTAGAAGCGGCGGGCCATGGCCGCCGCCTGGACCAGCTCAGCGGGTCCCATCCGCATGGCTGACCGGCCCGCCGACATACCCGACACGGCGATCTCCTCACTGCTGTTCACACTCTGGATTCGCCGTTCATCCTTGCAGATTCGGCGCAACTGATCCGCCCTGATGGGCGGCGTTCTCTCAACCGTTCACGTAGCCGTGGCTCAGTGGTCGCATGCCCAGGACGCCTTGGCGGTGGCCGTCTCCGCCTGGGCGCGCAGGGCACGCACCGCCTCCGCCGGGTCCTGCGCCCCGTAGACCGCCGAGCCGGCCACGAACACATCGGCGCCCGCCTCCGCGCACCGCTCGATCGTGGACGCCGAGACACCGCCGTCGACCTGGAGCCAGAGCTGCAGGTCGTGCTTGGCGATCAGCTCGCGGGTGCGGCGGATCTTCGGCAGCATGATGTCGAGAAAGGCCTGGCCACCGAAGCCCGGCTCGACGGTCATGATCAGCAGCATGTCGAGTTCCGGCAGCAGGTCCTCGTACGGCTCGATCGGTGTCGCGGGCTTGAGCGCCATGGAGGCGCGCGCACCCTTGGCACGGATCTCGCGGGCGAGGCGGACCGGGGCGGCGGCCGCCTCCACATGGAAGGTGACGGACGAGGCGCCCGCCTCCACGTACTGAGGAGCCCAGCGGTCGGGGTCCTCGATCATCAGATGGCAGTCCAGCGGGGTGTCCGTCGCACGGGCCAGGGACTCCACCACCGGCACGCCGAGGGTGAGGTTGGGGACGAAATGGTTGTCCATGACGTCGACGTGGAGATAGTCGGCGCCCTGGACAGCCTTGGCCTCCTCCGCGAGGCGTGCGAAGTCGGCGGACAGGATGCTGGGGTTGATCTGCGCGGCCATGCCCCAAGACTGCCATGTCCGAGGCACTGATGTTCGCGCCTGTCCACAGGCGAGAGCGTTCATCATACTGATCCGCTGTTCATCGGATGGTCTGCCCGCGCCTGTGGATAACCGACGGCGACGAAGCCGACGCACGCGGTGAAATGGGAACCGCGCAGCCGCTCTTCGCGACCGTCAGCCGGCCGTCCTGCGGATCAGCGCGAGGTACATCGCGTCAGTGCCGTGCACATGCGGCCACAGCTGGATGTCCGGGCCGTCCCCGAGCGCGGGGACCCCGGGCAGCAGCGGCCGGGCGTCGAGGAGTTCGGCGTCCGGGTACTGCTTGAGCACATCGGCGACGACCACGCGGGTCTCGGCGAGGTGCGGAGAGCAGGTGGCATAGCCGACCACGCCACCGACGCGCACCGAGTCGAGCGCAGTGCGCAGCAGGGCGCGCTGGAGAGGAGCGAAATTGTCCAGGTCCTCGGGACGCCTGCGCCAGCGCGCCTCGGGCCGTCGGCGCAGCGCGCCCAGCCCGGTGCAGGGCACGTCCACCAGCACCCGGTCGAAACTGCCGGGCCGCCACGGCGGCCGCGTGCCGTCCGCCGCGATGACCTGGTACGGCCCCGGATTACCGGCCAGCGCCTTGGCCACGAGACCGGCCCGGTGCGGCTGCTTCTCCGAGGCGAGGAGCATCGCCCCGCGTTCGGCGGCGAGCGCCCCCAGCAGAGCGGCCTTGCCGCCGGGCCCCGCACAGCCGTCGAGCCACTTGGTGTCCGGCCCCTCCAGGGGAGCGTTGGCCAGCGCGAGGGCGACCAGCTGGCTGCCCTCGTCCTGCACCCCGGCACGGCCCTCGCGCACCGCGTCGACCGCGCCCGGCTCACCGCCCTCGGCCAGCCGCACGGCGTACGGCGACCAGCGCCCGGCCTCCGCGGCCTCCTCGCGCAGCAGCTCCTCGGCGGTGGCCCGGCCCGGCCGCGCGACCAGCGTCACCCGGGGCCGCTCGTTGTCGGCCGCGAGCAGCTCCTCGATGCCGGCGCGCCCACCGCCCAGGGAGTCCCACAGCGCGGAGACGACCCAGCGGGGATGGGAGTGCACGACGGCGAGGTGGTCCTCGGGGTCCTCGTCGTAGGGCGGCGCGACCTTGTCGATCCAGCCGTCGAGATCGTTCTGGGCGATCTTGCGCAGCACCGCGTTGACGAACTTGGCCCGCCCGTCACCCAGCACGACCCGGGCGAGTTCCACGGTCGCGGACACCGCGGCGTGCGTCGGGATCCGGGTCCCGAGCAGCTGGTGCGCGCCGAGGCTCAGCACGTCCAGCACCGGCGGGTCGACCTCGCGCAGCGGCCGGTCCACACACGCGGCGATCACGGCGTCGTACGTGCCCTGCCTGCGCAGCGTCCCGTACACCAGCTCGGTCGCGAGCGCGGCGTCCCGCGCGTCGAAGTCGTCCTTCTCCCGCGCCTTCCTCAGCAGCGGGGGCAGCACGAGGTTGGCGTACGCGTCCCGCTCGTCCACCGCCCGCAGCGCCTCGAAGGCCAGAATGCGGACGGGGTCCTTCTTGGGACGCCGATAGGGCTTGGCGGGCTTATGACCACGCCGCGACTGCTCGCTCACGAAAAAGGTGCTCCGGAGGTGAAAAGGGGTATGCGGCCAAGCCTACGTCGAGGGGGGTGACCGGGGGTGGGGAGGGGGCGGGGGGGGAGGGGGAGGGGGGGAGGGGGAGGGGCCCCCAGCCGTCCCTCACAGACGAGCGATCAGCTGTCCCGAACAGACATGCGCGCCCCGAGCCAGCCGGGCATGCCCAGTCGGACTCAGCCTGACTCGGCCGGGCTCGTCCCGGACAGGCCCGCCCAGGCCCAGTCGGGCTCAGTCGCCCAGGGTTTCGCCTTCGCCGATCCGTGCCCCGCGGGCCCAGTCCGCCGCGCGCATCGGCTTCTTGCCCTGGGCCTGGACCCAGAGGAGTTCGACGGCGTAGGAGCCGGTGCCGACGTGGACGCTGTTCTTGCCCGCGGCGAGGTGGCCCGGGGCGAGGTCGGTCCGCTCGGGGACGGGGGCGACCTGGATGAGCTTGAGCCGTTCACCGCGGAACGTGGTCCAGGCGCCGGGCGCCGGGGTGCACCCGCGCACGACCCGGTCGACGCGCAGCGCCGGCGCCGCCCAGTCCACCTCGGCGTCCTCGACGTTGATCTTCGGCGCGAGGGTGATGCCCTCGCCCGGCTGCGGTACGGCCTTCAGGGTGCCGTCCTCGATGCCGTCCATGGTCGCCGCGAGCAGCCCCGCCCCGGCGAAGGCCAGCCGGGTGAGCAGATCGCCGCTGGTGTCGGTGGGGCGGATCTCCTCGGTCACCGTCCCGTACACCGGCCCGGAGTCCAGGCCCTCCTCGATGAGGAAGGTGGACGCGCCCGTGATCTCGTCGCCCGCCATCAGCGAGTGCTGCACGGGCGCCGCGCCGCGCCAGGCGGGCAGCAGCGAGAAGTGCAGGTTGACCCAGCCGTGGGCCGGGATGTCGAGGGCCACTCGGGGCAGCAGCGCGCCGTAGGCGACGACCGGGCAGCAGTCCGGGGCGATCTCGGTGAGCCGCGCCAGGAACTCGGGGTCCCGCGGCTTGGCCGGCTTGAGCACCTCGATGCCGGCCTCCACCGCCCGCTCGGCCACGGGCGACGCGACCAGCCTGCGGCCCCGGCCCGCGGGGGCGTCGGGCCGGGTGACGACGGCGGCCACCTCGTGCCGCCCGGAGGCGAGCAGGGCGTCCAGGGCGGGAACGGCGACCTCGGGGGTACCGGCGAAGACGAGCTTCATGGGCGGGATCGGGCCTCTCGGGCGGGGATCGGACGGGCAGCGCACCAGTCTATGACCGCCCGGGAACCGGCACCGCGCGGAGCACGGCGCCGATCAACTCGCCCGGCGCACGCGTCAACTGGAAACGGGCGGCGCACGGGTGGACTGACGGCGTACGCATATGCCCGCACGCCCCCACCCCGTGACCAGCGGAGCGCATACGCGTTGGTCAAGAAAGAGTTGACCACATAGGGCCGCTTCGGCCGCCCGATTCCTTTCAACGCCGGTTCGAGAGGCTTGTTCATGGCCGACCATGCAACCCACGACGCCCAGGCTCGGGCCAGCCTGCACTTGCTGGTGCGGGACATCGAGCGGGTCCGCCGGCAGGTGGACGCACTGCGCACGCTCACCGCCCAGTTGGGCAACGTCTACCGTCCGCGCCGCACCGGCCCGTCCACGGGCTTCGTCGTCTACGGACGCGCCCCCGCCCCGACGGTCCGCCTCGCCCAGGAACTCCGCGACAGTGTCGAGACCCTGGTCACGGCCGCCGTGGACTTCGACCGCTCGCTCGGCTTCTCCTGGGACGCGGTGGGTTCGGCGCTCGGCGTCACCAAGCAGGCGGTGCACCGCCGTTACGGCGCCCGCCGCGCCGCGACCCAGGCGGCCGCCGAGGCCGAGCGGACTCCGGAGCCGTCCGGCACCCGCACGCTCAATGTGAACGCCGGCCTGCCCACGATGCCGGTGCCGACGGTCCCCGCCGCCCGCTCCATGCCCACCCAGCCGACCTCGGGCAGCCCCACGTTCCGGGAGGACGCCCGCCCGACGGCCTTCCCGGGCCCGCGCAACGGCTGACCGGCTCCCCGCGCGACAGCTGCCGGCCCCGCCCTCCCGGGAGCCTCGGGGAACCTTCCGGGAGGGGCCGGACCCGCTCATCGTCCGGCGCTGCCCGGGCTCCCCGCCCTCACCCGATATCCGGCGGATCGATCCGCACCCGCACCCGCGCCGCCTCCCCGCTCCCCCGCGCCATCCGCGCGGCCTGTGCCGTCTTCAGGGCGGAGGCCAGTGCGGAGCCGCTGCCCGGAGGGACCCGTACAAGGGCTCGTTCCCAGTGCTCGCCGGGCGGCGCCGCGCCGGGCCTGCGCGGGCCGGCCGACGGGGCAGGCGGCACCGGCACCGGCCCCAACACCTCCGCGTCCGACGGCAGTTGGACTGCGGCCAGGAACTCGGCGAGGGCCTCCGGCGTCCCCGACACGGCCGCCATCCGGGACACCGGCGGAAAGCCCAGCTCGGCCCGCTCGGACAGCTCCCGCAGGGCATGCCCCACGGGGTCCCAGCGCACCAGTGCCTGCACGGGCCGCAGGGTCGGCTCGGCCACCACGACCACCGTGCCGCCCTCGCCCTGCGGCCGGACCAGCGCCCCCGCCGCGATCCACCGGCGCAGCGCGTCCTCACCGGCCCGCAGATCGGGTCGTACGAGCATGGCCCAGCCGTCGAGCAGCAGCGCCGCCGCGTAGCCGCCCTCGGCGACCGGTTCGGCGCCCGGGGTGCTCACCACCAGCGCGGGCGCGGACGGCACGGTGTCCAGTACGTGTTCGCGCCCCGAGGTGCGCACCGGTACGGCGGGAAAGGCGCGGCCCAGTTCCTCGGCGGTGCGCCGGGCGCCCACCACCTGGGCGCGCAGCCGGAAGCCGCCGCACTCGGGGCAGTGCCAGTTGCCCTCCGCGCGCCCGCACCAGCCGCAGCGCAGCACGCCCGCGTCCTGGCCCTGGAGCGGCCCTGAGCAGTGCACGCAGCGGGCGGGCGCCCGGCACCGGTCGCAGGCCATGCGCGGGGCGTATCCGCGGCGCGGCACCTGGACCAGCACCGGCCCGTGCCGCAGCCCCTCGCGGGCCGTCTGCCAGGCGAGGGTGGGCAGCCGGGCGGCGCGGGCGGCCTCGTCGCGGGCGAGGTCCTGGTCGCCGACGGTGCGGACGAGGGGCGCGGACCGCCGTATCTGTTCCCGTCCGGCGATCAGGGGGCGCGCCCAGCCGTTCTCGACCAGTTGGGCCGCCTCGACGGTGCAGGAGAAGCCGCCGAGCAGGAAGGCGCACTTGTCGAGGGTGGCGCGCAGCAGCAGGACGTCGCGTGCGTGCGGCTGGGGGGCGTGCTGCTCGCTGTGGCTGTCGTCGCCGTCGTCCCAGATCGCGACGAGCCCGAGGTTTCGTACGGGCGCGAACATGGCGGCCCGGGTTCCGACGACCGCGCGCACCGATCCGCGTCGTACCGCGAGCCACTGCGCGTACCGCTTCTCGGGTCCGGCGTCGGCGGTGAGCAGGGCGTGGTGGCCCTTGCCGAGCAGGGTGGTCAGGGCGGCGTCGACGCGGGCGGCGGCCCGGCCGTCGGGTACGACGACGAGCGCGCCGCGTCCCGAGGCGAGGGTGGCGGCGACGGCGCGGGCCAGTTCCTCGCTCCAGCGCGGTCCCGGCAGGGCGTGCCACACGGCCCGGGGGGCGCCGCCGTCGGCCAGTGTCCGCAGGAAGGCGCCGCCCTGTTCGTAGCGTGTCCAGGAGCCGGGGTCGGGTGCCTCGGGAGGTGGCAGGGGTGCGGGCGAGGTGCGCTGTTCGGCGCGGGCGCTGCGGGGGGGTACGGCGAGTTGGAGGACGTCGGCGAGGCTGCCCGCGTACCGGTCGGCGACGGCGCGGGCGAGGCCGAGCAGTTCCTCGCTGAGCACGGGCTCGGGGGACACGACCTGGGCGAGTGCGGCGAGGGGGCCGGAGTAGTCGGACTCGGCCCGCCGTTCGATGAGGAAGCCGTCGATGAGGCCGCCGCCCTCGCGGCGGCCCTCGCGCACCCGGTGCCGTCCGGCGCCGAAGCGCACACGGACGCGGACGCCGGGCTGTGCCTGTTCGTCCAGTTCGGCGGGGACCGCGTAGTCGAAGTAGCGGTCGAGGTGGAGTACGCCCTTGTCGACGAGCACGCGGGCGACCGGCAGCCGCTCCGCGAGCGCGGCGCCCCGCCAGGTCCGCGGTTTGGCCCGGGGTGTCCTGGCCTTGCGCACGCTCTCCCGGATGAGCGCAAGCTGCTCCGGCGGCGCCCCTTCGGCCCCGCCTTCCCCGTCCGCCCGGGGCTCCCCGTTCTCGCTGCTCACGCTTGCATTCTTACCAAATCCCACTGACAACGGCCCCGGGTGCCGGCGCCCGCCCGAGTTCGTCCCGGCCGCGGCCGCGCCGTAGGACACCCACCGCTCAATTCGCTACCGGCGTGCCCGGGGCCCTGCCTACGCTCGCCCCATGACCGAACCGACCGTGACCGAACCGACACCTGACCCGCTGGAATGTCTGAGAGAACGCCTCGTCGCCCCCGGGGAGTTGGTGACCGGCACCGTCGCCGGTTTCGACGGGGGCGATGTGCTGGTGCTGCTGGACGGCGACGCGCCGGGACTCCCCTCCGGTCGTGTCCCTGGGCACGAACTGACCTGGCGCGATGTCCAGGACCCGTCGGACGTGCTCACGGTCGGGCAGCGGATCCGCGCGGAGGTGACGATGCGCGGCGGGTACGACGGCCGGACGCTGCTGTCCGCGCGGGCGTGCGAGGACGAGGCGCTGTACGGCTTCCTCCTGGGTCTCGGGCGCGGGGACGTCGTCGCGGGGACGGTGTCCTCCGTGCACCGCTTCGGGGTCTTCGTGCGGATCGACGGTGAACCCGGGCATCCGGTCTACCCGGGGACCGGGTTCATCAATGTCCCGCAGCTGTCGTGGTCCCGGTTCGAGGATCCGGCGGAGGTGGTGGTGCCGGGGCAGCGGATCCGCGTCGAGGTGCTTGGCTCGGACACCCGCCGGGGCCAGGTCGCGCTGTCCCTCAAGGCGCTTCAGGACGATCCCTGGGACCAGTTGGCCGTGGGCGCCGGGGACGTCCTGGCCGGGCCGGTGACCAAGGTCATCCCCTTCGGGGTCTTCGTGCGGGTGAACGCGTTCGTGGAGGGACTGGTGCACTGCGACGAGCTGGGCGGGCGGAGCGCCGAGGAGGGGCAGGAGCTTCGGGTCAGGATCCTGGAGGTCGACCGGGCGCGGCGCCGGATCCGGCTGGGACTCGCGGACTGATCCCCGGCCCGGAAGAACAACGAGGTCCGGAAGGGCAACGAAGCCCGTGAGAACGCCGAGGCCCGGCCTCCCGAAGGGGGGCCGGGCCTCGTAGCGCCGTGTGGGATCAGACGCCCGCGGCCTTGCGCAGGGCGTCCACGCGGTCCGTGCGCTCCCAGGTGAAGTCGGGGAGCTCGCGGCCGAAGTGGCCGTACGCCGCGGTCTGGGCGTAGATCGGGCGGAGCAGGTCGAGGTCGCGGATGATCGCGGCCGGACGCAGGTCGAAGACCTCGTCGATGGCCTTCTCGATCCGGTCGGTGTCGACCTTGTGCGTGCCGAAGGTCTCCACGAACAGACCCACCGGCTCGGCCTTGCCGATCGCGTACGCCACCTGCACCTCGCAGCGTGAGGCCAGGCCCGCGGCCACGACGTTCTTGGCGACCCAGCGCATCGCGTACGCGGCCGAGCGGTCCACCTTGGACGGGTCCTTGCCGGAGAAGGCGCCGCCACCGTGGCGGGCCATGCCGCCGTAGGTGTCGATGATGATCTTGCGGCCGGTCAGGCCCGCGTCGCCCATCGGGCCACCGATCTCGAACCGGCCCGTCGGGTTGACCAGGAGCCGGTAGTTCTCGGTGTCCAGCTTGATGCCGTCCTCCAGCAGCGCCTTCAGCTCCGGCTCCACGACGAACTCGCGGATGTCGGGGGCCAGCAGCGACTCGAGGTCGATGTCGGAGGCGTGCTGCGAGGAGACGACGACGGTGTCGAGGCGGACGGCCTTGTCGCCGTCGTACTCGATGGTGACCTGGGTCTTGCCGTCGGGGCGCAGGTAGGGGATGGTGCCGTTCTTGCGGACGTCCGACAGCCGCTTCGACAGGCGGTGCGCCAGGAAGACGGGCAGCGGCATCAGGGTCGGCGTCTCGTCGGACGCGTAGCCGAACATCAGGCCCTGGTCGCCCGCGCCCTGCTTGTCCAGCTCGTCCTCGTCGCCCTCGACACGGGACTCGTACGCCGTGTCGACGCCCTGCGCGATGTCCGGGGACTGGGCGCCGATGGACACCGACACGCCGCAGGAGGCGCCGTCGAAGCCCTTCTTCGAGGAGTCGTAGCCGATCTCCAGGATCTTTCCGCGGACCAGGGTCGCGATGTCCGCGTACGCCTTGGTGGTCACCTCGCCGGCCACGTGCACCAGGCCGGTGGTGATGAGCGTCTCCACGGCGACCCGGGAGGACGGGTCCTCACGCAGAAGCGCGTCGAGAATGGTGTCGCTGATCTGGTCAGCGATCTTGTCGGGGTGACCCTCGGTCACGGACTCCGAGGTGAACAGGCGACGGGACACAACGCTCCCTGTGGTTGCAGCGGCTGCTGGCTGATCATTTGCAGTCGACGCGGGGCTGCGCCCGGTCGACCTTCAACAGTTTATCGGTCGTGCTCGGCCGATGGGCCACTGTCTCGCCTCTCGGGAGCGCTGTGACCTGCGGCACGGGCATTGTGCACAATGCCCGACGACCTTGGCCAGGGTATCGGTCCCGGACTTGAGCATGGCCTGAATCCGCCTTCGGATTCGCCCGGCCGGCCGCGCGGGGGTCAGTCGAGGCGGTCCACGACGAGGTCCCAAACGATGTCGGCGAGGGCCTCCTTGGGCCCGTGCGGCACGGGATTCTCGCTGCCGTCGGCGCCCAGTACGACGGCTTCGTTCTCCTCGGAGCCGAAGGTCTTGCGCTCCCCCACCTCGTTGACGACGAGCAGGTCGCAGCCCTTGCGGGTGAGCTTGGCGCGGCCGTTGGCGAGGACGTCGTCGGTCTCGGCGGCGAAGCCCACGATCACCTGTCCGGCCCTGGCCCGTTCGGCGGAGACCTCGGCGAGGATGTCGGGGTTGCGGACCAGGACGATGGGCTCGGGCTCCTTGCCGTCCTTTTTCTTGATCTTGCCGGTGGCGTAGGCGCTGGGGCGGAAGTCGGCGACGGCCGCGGCCATGACCACGGCGTCGGCGTCGGCCGCGGCCTTCAGCACGGCCTCGCGCAGCTGGACGGCGGTGCCGACCTGTACGACGTCCACGCCCGCGGGGTCGGGCAGCTGGGTGTTGGCCGCGATCAGCGTCACCCGGGCGCCGCGGGCGGCGGCGGTGCGGGCGAGGGCGTAGCCCTGCTTGCCGGAGGAGCGGTTGCCGAGGAAGCGCACCGGGTCCAGGGGCTCGCGGGTGCCGCCCGCGGAGACGACCACATGGCGGCCGCGCAGGTCGGGCTCCTGGGCGCTGCGGGCGAGGACGCGGCGGCAGACCTCGAAGATCTCGCCCGGGTCGGGCAGCCGCCCCTTGCCGGTGTCGACGCCGGTGAGGCGGCCGACGGCGGGCTCGATGACGACGGCGCCGCGGCGGCGCAGCGTGGCCACGTTCTCCCGGGTGGCGGGGTGCTCCCACATCTCGGTGTGCATGGCCGGGGCGAAGACCACGGGGCAGCGGGCCGTCAGGAGGGTGTTGGTGAGCAGGTCGTCGGCGAGGCCGTGGGCGGCCTTGGCGAGCAGGTCGGCGGTGGCGGGGGCGACCACGACGAGGTCGGCGTGCTGGCCGATGCGGACGTGCGGGACCTCGTGCACGGAGTCCCAGACCTCGGTGGCGACGGGATTTCCGGACAGGGCGGAGAAGGTGGCGGCGCCGACGAAGTGCAGCGCGGACGCGGTCGGCACCACGCGCACGTCGTGGCCCGATTCGGTGAACCTTCTCAGCAGCTCACAGGCCTTGTAGGCGGCGATGCCACCGCTGACCCCCAGTACCACCCTCGGCTTGTCCACCATGTCTCCTCGGTCCGGAAATCCTGCAACACCCATGACACACCACAGGCCCGGCAGCATGGCTGCCGGGCCTGTGGATAAAACCATCTGCGGTCTGAACGTACTACCGGGTACTACTGCGCGGGGCCCTCAATGGCCTCGGAGGTCAGCAGACCGGCGTTGATCTCGCGCAGGGCGATCGAGAGCGGCTTCTCGTGGACATGGGTGTCGACGAGCGGACCCACGTACTCAAGGAGGCCCTCACCGAGCTGCGAGTAGTACGCGTTGATCTGGCGAGCACGCTTGGCCGCGTAGATCACGAGGCTGTACTTCGAGTCGGTTGCCTCGAGGAGCTCGTCGATCGGCGGGTTGATGATGCCCTCGGGCGCGGTGATGGAAGAGGACACGCTCTACCTTCCGATGGATGGAAAAGAATCAATGATCGTGATCAGAGTCACGATTACACAACGTCCATCAAGGCTAGCAGCTCACGGGCCACGTCCTCGACGGAGGTGTTGACCAGGGTCTCGTCGAACTCCGGCTCGGCCGCCAGTTCGGTCCTGGCCGCCGCCAGGCGGCGCTCGATGACCTCGGGCGACTCGGTGCCCCGGCCGGTCAGCCTGCGCACCAGCTCCTCCCAGGAGGGCGGGGCCAGGAACACCAGCCGTGCGTCGGACATGGACTCACGGACCTGGCGGGCGCCCTGGAGGTCGATCTCCAGCAGAACGGGCTCGCCCTTCTCCAGCCGCTCCAGGACGGCAGCGCGGGGCGTGCCGTACCGGTTGCCGGCGAATTCGGCCCACTCCAGCAGCTCGCCGTTGGCGATCAGCTTGTCCATCTCGTCGTCGGTGACGAAGAAGTAGTGGACTCCGTGCTGTTCACCGGGGCGCGGCTTACGGGTCGTCGCCGACACCGAGAGCCAGACCTCGGGGTGTTCCTTGCGCATATGAGCGACGACCGTGCTCTTGCCGACCCCCGAGGGGCCGGAGAGCACGGTCAGCCGCGGACGTACGTCCGGGGGCTCGGGGGTCGTCCCCCGGAATGTTGCAGCCATGCAGCGATTATTCCAGCAATCCCGGGGTGCCCGGGACTCCCGGTCCGGTGCGAGGCCGGACTCAGGCGCCGGTGCTGCCGAACTCACGCTCCAGGGAGGCGATCTGGTTGGAACCGAGACCCCGCACACGGCGGCTCTCGGAGATGCCCAGACGCTCCATGATCTGCTTGGCGCGGACCTTGCCCACGCCAGGCATGGACTCCAGCAGCGCGGAGACCTTCATCTTGCCGATGACGTCGTTCTCCTGGCCCTGCTTGATCACCTCGTGCAGGGAGGCGCCGGAGTGCTTGAGTCGATTCTTGACCTCGGCCCGCTCCCGGCGAGCCGCGGCGGCCTTTTCGAGCGCGGCTGCGCGCTGTTCAGGGGTAAGGGGCGGAAGAGCCACGCCTACGTCACCTCGGATGTCGAACTGTCGGATACGGACCGGTGAGGAACCTAGTCGCCCCACACCTGGGGAGCCACGAGCAACACGCTTGCCCGTTCACCCTCGCTCGGAGACTAGCGGCCAAGTCCGCCAGAGTCAGCGAGAACAGCGGAAAAGTCCTGGTCAGCCTCCGCCAGGCCAGACATTTCAGACATATTGCCCTTGATTTGAGGATGTATTCACACTCAAGTCGGCGCCGGTCCGCTCAACCGAGCACCCGAAGGCGTGTCTCAGTCTCCGGCGACGGCCGTCCTGATCTCCTCCGCGAAGCGTTCGGCCGCCGCGCGCAGCGCCCCGACGTCGGGTCCGTGCCGCAGCACGCCCCGGCTGACGTTCGGCACGACATTGCGTACGGCCGCCCCGAAGACCCCCGGGAGGTCGGCCGGGGTCGCGCCCTGGGCGCCGATGCCGGGCGCGAGGAGCGGGCCGTTGATGTCCAGGTCGTACGCGGACAGGTCGCCGAGCGTGGCGCCGACGACCGCGCCGAAGGAGCCCAGCGGCTCCGCTCCCGCGTTCTCGGCCGCCAGGTGGGCCAGCATGGTCGCGCCCACGCCCCGGCCGTCGGCGCGCACCGCGTGCTGCACCTCGCCGCCCTCCGGGTTGGAGGTCAGCGCCAGCACGAACAGCCCGGCGCCGTTCTCCTCGGCCAGCTGCACGGCCGGGCTCAGCGAGCCGTAGCCGAGGTACGGCGAGACGGTCAGCGCGTCGGAGAACAGCGGGGCGTCCTTGCGCAGGAACGCCTCGGCGTAGGCGGCCATGGTCGAGCCGATGTCGCCGCGCTTGGCGTCCATCACGACCAGGGCGCCGGCCGCGCGCGCCTCCTGGACCGACTTCTCCAGGACGGCGACGCCGCGCGAGCCGAACCGCTCGAAGAACGCGCTCTGCGGCTTGAGCACGGCCACCCGGCCGGCCAGGGCCTCGACGACGGTGCGGCTGAACCGCTCCAGGCCCGCCACGTCGTCGGTGAGGCCCCACTCGGCGAGCAGGGAGGCGTGCGGGTCGATGCCGACGCACAGCGGGCCGCGCTCGTCCATGGCGCGGCGCAGCCGGGCGCCGAAGGGCTCCAGCGAAGTCATGCGGGCTTCCTCACGTCGGCGCCGACCGCGTCGGCGAGGGTGGCGTACGGGCTGGTGCGCAGCCGGGCGGCGAGGCCCTTGTGGATCGCGCGGCACCAGAAGGGGCCCTCGTAGATGAAGGCGCTGTAGCCCTGGACCAGCGTGGCACCGGCCAGGATGCGCTGCCAGGCGTCCTCGGCGGTCTCGATGCCGCCGACGCCCACCAGGGTGATCCGGTCGCCCACGCGGGCGTACAGGCGGCGCAGGACCTCCAGGGAGCGCGCCTTGAGGGGCGCGCCGGACAGGCCGCCGGTCTCCCCCACCAGGGCGGCGGGCGACTTCAGGCCGAGGCCCTCGCGGGCGATGGTGGTGTTGGTGGCGATGATGCCGTCCAGGCCCAGCTCCACGGCCAGGTCGGCGACGGCGTCCACGTCCTCGTCGGCGAGGTCCGGTGCGATCTTCACCAGCAGCGGGACACGGCGGTCGGCGACCATGCGGTCGGCGGCCTCACGGACGGCGGTCAGCAGCGGCCGCAGGTGGTCGACGGCCTGGAGGTCGCGCAGGCCGGGCGTGTTCGGCGAGGAGACGTTGACGACCAGGTAGTCGGCGTAGGGCGCGAGGCGCTCGGCGGACTTCACGTAGTCGGCGACGGCCTCCGCCTCCGGGACGACCTTGGTCTTGCCGATGTTGACACCGACGACCGTCCTGAAGACGGGCTCACGGGTGGCCAGGCGGGCCGCCACGGCCAGCGAGCCGTCGTTGTTGAAGCCCATGCGGTTGATCAGCGCGCGGTCCGCGACGAGGCGGAACAGGCGCTTCCTGGGGTTGCCGGGCTGCGGCTCGCCGGTGACGGTGCCGATCTCGACATGGTCGAAGCCCAGCATCGACATCCCGTCGATCGCCACGGCGTTCTTGTCGAAACCGGCCGCGAGCCCGAACGGGCCGTGCATCCGCAGCCCGAGCGCCTCGGTGCGCAGCTCCTTGTGGCGGGGCGCGAGGGCGGCCGCGACGAAGGTGCGCAGGCCCGGGACGCGCACGGCGAGCCGGATCCAGCGGAAGGCGAGGTGGTGGGCCTTCTCGGGGTCCATCCGTTTGAAGACCAGACGGAAGAACAGCTTGTACATCGTGGGGAAGTCCTCTGGTGTCCGTATGAGGACCGAGGGGTCCTCATACAGAGGGGGACACCGTTTCCGGTGTCCCCCTCGGGGCTGCTAGTCGCGGGACGCGGTCAGGTGTTCCGCGTGTTCCTGGAGCGAGCGGACGCCCACGTCGCCGTGGTTGAGGGCGTCGATGCCCTGGACGGCCGCGGCGAGCGCCTGGACGGTCGTCAGGCACGGCACGGAGCGGGCGACGGCGGCCGTACGGATGTCGTAGCCGTCGAGGCGGCCGCCGGTGCCGTACGGCGTGTTGACGATGAGGTCGACCTCGCCGTCGTGGATGAGCTGGACGATGGTCTTCTCGCCGTTCGGGCCGGTGCCCTCGGACTGCTTGCGCACCACGGTGGCGTTGATGCCGTTGCGCTTGAGGACCTCGGCGGTGCCGGAGGTGGCCAGCAGCTCGAAGCCGTGGGCGACCAGCTCGCGGGCCGGGAAGATCATCGAGCGCTTGTCGCGGTTGGCGACCGAGATGAACGCGCGGCCCTTGGTGGGCAGCGGGCCATAAGCGCCCGCCTGCGACTTGGCGTAGGCCGTGCCGAAGACGGAGTCGATGCCCATGACCTCGCCGGTGGAGCGCATCTCCGGGCCGAGGACGGTGTCCACGCCGCGGCCCTGGATGTCGCGGAAGCGCGACCAGGGCATCACGGCCTCCTTGACGGAGATCGGCGCGTCCAGCGGCAGCTCGCCGCCGTCGCCGTGCTTCGGCAGCAGTCCCTCGGCGCGCAGCTCGGCGACGGTCGCGCCCAGCGAGATGCGGGCGGCGGCCTTGGCGAGCGGCACCGCGGTCGCCTTCGAGGTGAAGGGGACCGTACGGGAGGCGCGCGGGTTGGCCTCCAGGACGTAGAGGATGTCGCCGGCCATCGCGAACTGGATGTTGATCAGACCGCGTACGCCGACGCCCTTGGCGATGGCCTCGGTGGAGGCGCGCAGCCGCTTGATGTCGAAGCCGCCGAGGGTGATCGGGGGCAGGGCGCACGCCGAGTCGCCGGAGTGGATGCCGGCCTCCTCGATGTGCTCCATGACGCCGCCGAGGTACAGCTCCTCGCCGTCGTAGAGCGCGTCGACGTCGATCTCGATGGCGTCGTCCAGGAAGCGGTCGACGAGGACCGGCCGGGACGGGCTGATCTCGGTGGACTCGGCGATGTAGGCGGCGAGGCGGGTCTCGTCGTAGACGATCTCCATGCCGCGTCCGCCGAGCACGTACGAGGGCCGGACCAGGACCGGGTAGCCGATCTCGTCGGCGATGGCCTTGGCGCCCGCGAAGGTGGTGGCGGTGCCGTGCTTGGGGGCGGGCAGGCCGGCCTCGGCGAGGACCTGGCCGAAGGCGCCGCGGTCCTCGGCGGCGTGGATGGCCTCCGGGGAGGTGCCCACGACCGGCACGCCGTTGTCCTTGAGGGCCTGCGAGAGGCCGAGCGGGGTCTGGCCGCCGAGCTGGACGATCACACCGGCGACCGGGCCCGCCTGCTGCTCGGCGTGCACGATCTCCAGGACGTCCTCCAGGGTGAGCGGCTCGAAGTACAGCCGGTCGGAGGTGTCGTAGTCGGTGGAGACGGTCTCCGGGTTGCAGTTGACCATCACGGTCTCGTACCCGGCGTCGGACAGCGCGAAGGAGGCGTGGACGCAGGAGTAGTCGAACTCGATGCCCTGGCCGATGCGGTTGGGGCCGGAGCCGAGGATGATGACGGCCGGCTTCTCGCGCGGGGCGACCTCCGACTCCTCGTCGTAGGCGGAGTAGAAGTACGGCGTGCGGGCGGCGAACTCGGCGGCGCAGGTGTCGACCGTCTTGTAGACCGGGCGGATGCCGAGCGCGTGCCGGACCTCGCGGACGACGTCCTCGCGCAGGCCGCGGATCTCGGCGATCTGCTGGTCGGAGAAGCCGTGCCGCTTGGCCTCGCCGAGCAGTTCGCCGGTGAGTTCGGCGGCCTCGGCCAGCTCGTCCGCGATCTCCTTGATGAGGAAGAGCTGGTCCACGAACCAGGGGTCGATCTTCGTGTACTCGAAGATCTCCTCCGGGGTGGCGCCGGCGCGGATGGCCTGCATGACGGTGTTGATCCGGCCGTCGGTGGGCCGCACCGCCTCGCGCAGCAGCGCCTCCTTGTCGCCGGGCTCGCCGACGAAGGTGAACTGGCTGCCCTTCTTCTCCAGGGAGCGCAGCGCCTTCTGGAAGGCCTCGGGGAAGTTGCGGCCGATGGCCATGGCCTCGCCGACCGACTTCATGGTGGTGGTCAGCGTCGAGTCGGCCTGCGGGAACTTCTCGAACGCGAACCGGGGCGCCTTGACGACGACATAGTCGAGCGTGGGCTCGAAGGAGGCCGGGGTCTCCTGGGTGATGTCGTTCGGGATCTCGTCCAGGGTGTAGCCGACGGCCAGCTTGGCGGCGATCTTCGCGATCGGGAATCCGGTCGCCTTGGAGGCGAGGGCCGAGGAGCGCGACACGCGCGGGTTCATCTCGATGACGATCACGCGGCCGTCCACCGGGTCGACCGCGAACTGGATGTTGCAGCCGCCGGTGTCGACGCCGACCTCGCGGATCACGGCGATGCCGATGTCGCGCAGGATCTGGTACTCGCGGTCGGTGAGCGTCATGGCGGGCGCGACGGTGATGGAGTCACCGGTGTGCACGCCCATGGGGTCGAAGTTCTCGATGGAGCAGACGACCACGACATTGTCGTTCTTGTCGCGCATCAGCTCCAGCTCGTACTCCTTCCAGCCGAGGATGGACTCCTCCAGGAGCACCTCGGTGGTCGGCGAGAGGGTGAGGCCCTGGCCGGCGATGCGGCGCAGCTCCTCCTCGTCGTGCGCGAAGCCGGAGCCGGCGCCGCCCATGGTGAAGGAGGGGCGCACGACGACCGGGTAGCCGCCGAGCGTCTCTACGCCCTTGAGGACGTCGTCCATGGTGTGGCAGATCACCGAGCGGGCGGACTCGCCGTGCCCGGTCTTGCGGCGGACCTCCTCCACGACGCCCTTGAAGAGGTCGCGGTCCTCGCCCTTGTGGATGGCCTCGGGCTTGGCGCCGATCAGCTCGACGCCGTACTTGGCCAGCACGCCGTTCTCGTGCAGCGAGATGGCGGTGTTCAGGGCCGTCTGGCCGCCCAGGGTGGGCAGCAGGGTGTCGGGGCGCTCCTTGGCGATGATCTTCTCGACGAACTCGGGGGTGATCGGCTCGACGTACGTGGCGTCGGCGATCTCCGGGTCGGTCATGATCGTCGCCGGGTTGGAGTTGACGAGGATGACGCGCAGGCCCTCGGCCTTGAGCACGCGGCATGCCTGGGTGCCGGAGTAGTCGAACTCGGCGGCCTGGCCGATGACGATCGGGCCGGAGCCGATGACCAGGACGGACTGGATATCGGTGCGCTTAGGCACGCTGGCCCTCCATCAGGGAAACGAAGCGGTCGAACAGGTAGGCGGCGTCGTGCGGGCCGGCCGCCGCTTCGGGGTGGTACTGGACGGAGAAGGCGGGCTGGTCGAGCAGCTGGAGCCCCTCCACGACGTCGTCGTTCAGACAGACGTGCGAGACCTCGGCGCGGCCGAACTTCGTGTCGCTGACCTGGTCGAGCGGCGCGTCGACGGCGAAGCCGTGGTTGTGCGCGGTGACCTCGACCTTGCCGGTCGTACGGTCCTGGACGGGCTGGTTGATGCCCCGGTGGCCGTACTTCAGCTTGTAGGTGCCGAAGCCGAGGGCGCGGCCGAGGATCTGGTTGCCGAAGCAGATGCCGAACAGCGGCGTCCTGCGCTCCAGGACGGCGGTCATCAGGGCGACCGGGCCGTCCGCGGTGGCGGGGTCGCCGGGGCCGTTGGAGAAGAACACGCCGTCGGGGCTGACGGCGTAGATGTCGTCGGCGGTGGCGGTGGCGGGCAGCACGTGCACCTCGATGCCGCGCTCGGCCATGCGGTGCGGGGTCATGCCCTTGATGCCGAGGTCGACGGCGGCGACGGTGAACTTCTTCTCACCGACCGCGGGGACGACGTACGCCTCCTTGGTGGCGACCTCCTCGTAGAGGCTCGCGCCCTTCATGTGGGGCTGGGCCTGCACCCGGGCCAGCAGCTCCGGCTCGGCGGCGACGGCCGCGCCGGAGAAGATGCCGGCGCGCATGGAGCCGCGCTCGCGCAGATGGCGGGTGAGGGCGCGGGTGTCGATGCCGGAGATGCCGACGACGCCCTGGCGCTCCAGCTCGTCGTCCAGGGAGCGCTTGGCCCGCCAGTTGGACGGCACGCGCGCGGGGTCGCGGACCACGTAGCCGGAGACCCAGATGCGGCCCGACTCGTCGTCCTCGTCGTTCCAGCCGGTGTTGCCGATCTGCGGGGCGGTGGCGACGACGATCTGGCGGTCGTACGACGGGTCGGTCAGGGTCTCCTGGTAGCCGGTCATGCCGGTGGAGAACACGGCCTCGCCGAAGGTCTCCCCCACGGCCCCGTAGGCGCGGCCGCGGAAGATGCGGCCGTCCTCCAGGACGAGTACGGCGGGAGTCTTCGCGGCTCCCCTGGTGGAGGTCGTCATCGTGCGCCTTCCGTGTCGTTGATCATGTGGTTGATGGTGTCGACCCATGCGGGGTGCTCGGCCGCGTGGTCGGAGCGGAAGCCGGAGTCGATCAGCTTGTCGCCGTGCGCCCAGGTCACCACCAGCAGACCGCCCTCGGTGAGGACCTTGCCCGCGATGCCCTTGTCGAGCCGGGCCTCGCGCAGCGCGGCGGCCGGGATGAAGAAGTCGTTCGCACCGGGGCGTTCGACCTCGATGCCCGTGTCGGTGAGGGTGAGCTCGGCCAGGCTCCGGGTGCCCAGGCCGTGGGCCACGATGCGGTCCAGCCACTGCCCCGCGGTGGTGGAGCCGTGATAGCGGCCGCTCATGGTCAGTTTCACCGGGCCGGTGTCCTCGGGCGCGGCGGGCAGCTCCGGGATGTCGCTCTGGAGCGTGGCGCGCCATTTCCAGCCCTCGCGCATCAGCCAGTAGACGAGCGCGATGAAGAGCAGGAGACCGACGAGCCAGCCGATGCGCGCCGGCCAGTCGGTGACCGGGGCCGACTTCTCTGCCTCGGCCAGGAGGATTACAGGTGTCACGTGAGCTTCCCGTCGACGAGCGTGGCCTTGCCCCGCAGCCATGTGTGCGTCACACGGCCCGGCAGCTCGCGCCCCTGGTAGGGGGTGTTGCGGCTGCGCGAGGCGAAGCCCGCGGGGTCCACCTGGCCACGGTATGCCGTGTCGACCAGGGTGAGGTTGGCAGGCTCACCGGCCGAGACGGGACGGCCGTGTCCGGTGGCCTGTCCGATCTGCGCGGGCTTGGCGGACATCCGGTCGGCGACGCCGGCCCAGTCCAGCAGACCCGTGTCGACCATGGTCTCCTGCACCACCGACAGCGCGGTCTCCAGGCCCACCATGCCCATGGCGGCCGCGGCCCACTCGCAGTCCTTGTCCTCGTGCGGGTGCGGGGCGTGGTCGGTGGCGACGATGTCGATCGTGCCGTCGGCGAGGGCCTCGCGCAGGGCCATGACGTCGCGCTCGGTGCGCAGCGGCGGGTTGACCTTGTAGACGGGGTTGTAGGTGCGCACCAGCTCGTCGGTGAGCAGCAGGTGGTGCGGGGTGACCTCGGCGGTGACCTGGATGCCGCGGGACTTGGCCCAGCGGACGATCTCGA
The DNA here is from genome assembly GCF_040684035.1 of Streptomyces sp. NPDC093018. Lineage (NCBI taxonomy): Bacteria > Bacillati > Actinomycetota > Actinomycetes > Kitasatosporales > Streptomycetaceae > Streptomyces > Streptomyces sp. NPDC093018. Next base: position 186,181 of record NZ_JBFBFF010000010.1, on the reverse strand, counting down.
CGGAGCCGGCGGTCGACAGATGGCAGATGTGGACGCGGGAGCCGACGTGCTCGGCGAGCAGGACGTCGCGGGCGATGATCGACTCCTCGGCGACGGCCGGCCAGCCGCCCAGGCCGAGTTCGGCGGAGACGACACCCTCGTTCATCTGGGCGCCCTCGGTCAGCCGCGGCTCCTGGGCGTGCTGGGCGACGATGCCGCCGAACGCCTTCACGTACTCCAGGGCGCGGCGCATGATCACCGCGTCGTCCACGCACTTGCCGTCGTCGGAGAAGACGGTGACCCCGGCGGCGGACTCGTGCATGGCGCCGAGTTCGGCGAGCTTCCTGCCCTCCAGGCCCACGGTGACGGCGCCGATGGGCTGGACGTCGCAGTAGCCGTGCTCCTTGCCGAGCCGCCAGACCTGCTCGACGACGCCGGCGGTGTCGGCGACGGGGAAGGTGTTGGCCATGGCGAACACGGCGGTGTAGCCGCCGCTCGCGGCCGCCCGGGTGCCGGTGAGGACGGTCTCGGAGTCCTCGCGGCCGGGCTCGCGCAGATGGGTGTGCAGGTCGACCAGGCCCGGCAGCAGCACCTTGCCCTCGGCCTCGATCACCTCGGCGCCCTCGGCGGACAGTCCGGTGCCCACCTCGGCGATGGTCTCGCCGTCGATCAGCACGTCCCACTGCTCGCCGCCGAGCACCTTCGCACCGCGGATCAGGATCTTGCTCATGTTCTTACTTCTCCTCAGTGCGGGTGGGGGCGGCGGCGGGCTCGTTGCCGCCGAGCAGCAGGTACAGGACGGCCATCCGGATGGACACGCCGTTGGCGACCTGCTCGACGGCGGTGCAGCGGTCGGAGTCGGCGACCTCGGCGGTGATCTCCATGCCGCGCACCATCGGGCCGGGGTGCATCACGATGGCGTGCTCGGGCAGCTTGGCCATGCGGTCGCCGTCGAGGCCGTAGCGCCGGGAGTACTCGCGCTCGGTCGGGAAGAAGGCGGCGTTCATCCGCTCCCGCTGCACGCGCAGCATCATCACCGCGTCGCACTTGGGCAGCGTGCTGTCGAGGTCGTACGACACCTCGCAGGGCCAGGACTCGACGCCGACCGGGATCAGGGTGGGCGGGGCGACCAGGGTCACCTCGGCGCCGAGGGTGTGCAGCAGGTCGACGTTGGAGCGGGCGACCCGGCTGTGCAGGACGTCGCCGACGAGGGTGACGCGCTTGCCTGCCAGGTCCTGGCCGAGGCCGGCGTCGCGGCCGACCAGGCGGCGGCGCATGGTGAAGGCGTCCAGGAGGGCCTGGGTGGGGTGCTGGTGGGTGCCGTCGCCCGCGTTGATCACGGCGGCGTCGATCCAGCCGGAGGTGGCGAGGCGGTAGGGCGCGCCGGAGGCGCCGTGCCGGATGACGACGGCGTCGACGCCCATCGCCTCCAGGGTCTGGGCGGTGTCCTTCAGGGACTCGCCCTTGGAGACGCTCGAACCCTTGGCGGAGAAGTTGATGACGTCCGCGGACAGGCGCTTCTCGGCGGCCTCGAAGGAGATCCGGGTGCGCGTGGAGTCCTCGAAGAAGAGGTTCACGACGGTACGGCCGCGCAGGGTCGGCAGTTTCTTGATCGGCCGGTCGGCGACCCGGGCCATCTCCTCGGCGGTGTCGAGGATCAGGACGGCGTCGTCGCGGGAGAGGTCGGCGGCCGAGATGAGATGACGCTGCATCTGTCAGGCTCCGTAAGGCAGTTCGGGAGGATTGGGGCAAACCCGGGCGCGGGTGGGTACGCCGAAGCGACCCTGACGCGCCTGGCCTGCTACTGGCCGGCCGGCTTCACACCGAGCAGCACGGTGTCGCGACCGTCCTCCTCGGCGAGCTGGACCTTGACCGTCTCCCGCAGCGACGTGGGGAGGTTCTTGCCGACGTAGTCGGCGCGGATCGGCAGTTCCCGGTGGCCGCGGTCGACCAGGACCGCGAGCTGGACCGCGCGCGGGCGCCCGAGGTCGTTCAGGGCGTCGAGGGCGGCGCGGATGGTGCGGCCGGAGAAGAGCACGTCGTCCACGAGGACGACCAGCTTGCCGTCGAGGCCGTCACCGGGGATCTCGGTGCGGGCCAGCGCACGCGGCGGGTGCATGCGCAGGTCGTCGCGGTACATGGTGATGTCGAGGGAGCCGACCGGGATGGCGCGGTCGGTGATCTGCTCCAGCTTGGCGGCCAGCCGCTGGGCGAGGAAGACGCCCCGGGTGGGAATGCCGAGGAGTACCACGTCGTCGGCGCCCTTGGCGCGCTCGACGATCTCGTGGGCGATACGGGTCAGTACCCGCGCGATGTCGGGGCCCTCAAGAACGGGCCGGGCATCGGTTGCCGACAGATGGGCGTTCGTGTCCATAGAAAACGGACCTCCTTCTCCGCCTCACGGGACGGACCTTAAAGGACGTCGGAATTGCGCCATCTACGGTAGCAGGTCGCGGGGACCGCTTCGGTTCACCCCCTTGGCCCAACGCGTCAGCACTACCACGGAAGCGTCGGGGTGGCCCATTCGGCTTGACGCAGAAGAATCACGCTGCGTAACCTCACAGTGAGTTACCAAAACGCGCGGCGGGAAGACAGCCGGCCGCGTCGACACAGTGTCCGGGGAGCTATATGTCCAGCGAATACGCCAAACAGCTCGGGGCCAAGCTCCGGGCCATCCGCACCCAGCAGGGCCTTTCCCTCCACGGTGTCGAGGAGAAGTCCCAGGGTCGCTGGAAGGCCGTGGTGGTGGGTTCGTACGAGCGCGGCGACCGTGCCGTGACCGTGCAGCGCCTTGCCGAGCTGGCCGATTTCTATGGCGTCCCGGTGCAGGAGCTGCTGCCGGGCACCACGCCCGGCGGCGCCGCCGAGCCGCCGCCGAAGCTGGTCCTCGACCTGGAGCGGCTGGCCACGGTCCCGGCCGAGAAGGCGGGCCCCCTCCAGCGCTACGCGGCGACGATCCAGTCCCAGCGCGGCGACTACAACGGCAAGGTGCTCTCGATCCGCCAGGACGACCTGCGCACACTCGCCGTCATCTACGACCAGTCCCCCTCGGTCCTCACCGAGCAGCTGATCAGCTGGGGCGTCCTGGACGCGGACGCGCGCCGCGCGGTCGCCACGCACGAAGAGGCGTGACCAGATAGGTCCGGACGGACAAACAAGCAGAAACGTGTCGCCGGGGTGGCCGGAACCAGATGGTTCCGGCCACCCCGGCGGCGTTTTGATACGACTGTCTAGTTCATACGACAGTCCGGGCCGGCTTCTCGACGCCGGTGGCCGCGGACATGCCTGAGGGGCGCGAGGCACTGTGCGACGCGCCACGGGCACACCCGTAGCCGCCGTCCACAGTCACCCGGCGCCCCTCTGAGCGGTCTCTACGGGCTAGGCCCGGCGGAGCGAAGGCTTCAGCTCCTTGAAGCGCCCCAGGAGACCGTTGACGAACGAGGGCGACTCATCGGTCGAAAACTCCTTCGCCAGCTGCACCATCTCGTCCAGCACGACGGCGTCCGGGGTCTCGTCCACCCAGATCAGCTCGTACGCGCCCAGCCGCAGGATGTTGCGGTCCACGACGGGCATCCGGTCGAGCGTCCACCCGACCGCGTACTGGGCGATCAGCTCGTCGATGCGCCGGGCGTGCTCGGCGTAGCCCTCGACCAGCTGCATCGTGTACTCGCTGACCGGCGGCTGGCGGGTGTCGGACCGGGACAGCCGCACCCAGTCGGCGAGGACCGTCAGGACGTCGGCGCCGCGCTGGTCGCCCTCGAAGAGGATCTGGAAGGCGCGCTTGCGGGCCGTGTTGCGGGCAGCCACGGTTAGCTGTTCACCCGGCCGAGGTAGTCGCTCGTACGGGTGTCGACCTTGATCTTCTCACCGGTGGTGATGAAGAGCGGGACCTGGATCTGGTGACCGGTCTCCAGGGTGGCGGGCTTGGTGCCACCGGTGGAGCGGTCGCCCTGGACGCCCGGCTCGGTCTCCTGGATGACCAGCTCGACGGCGGCGGGCAGCTCCACGAAGAGCACCTCGCCCTCGTGCTGGGCCACGGTGGCGGTGAAGCCCTCGATGAGGAAGTTGGCGGCGTCGCCGACGGCCTTGCGGTCGACCATCAGCTGGTCGTAGGTCTGCATGTCCATGAAGACGAAGTAGTCGCCGTCCATGTACGAGAACTGCATGTCGCGCTTGTCGACAGTGGCGGTCTCGACCTTGACACCGGCGTTGAAGGTCTTGTCGACGACCTTGCCGGAGAGCACGTTCTTGAGCTTGGTGCGCACGAAGGCCGGGCCCTTGCCGGGCTTGACGTGCTGGAACTCGACGACGGACCAGAGCTGGCCGCCTTCGAGCTTGAGCACCAGGCCGTTCTTGAGGTCGTTCGTGGAAGCCACGGTTGCGGAATCTCCTGGACTGACGTACGACCCCGGGTCACGCGCTACAGCGCGAGCAGCTCCTTGGTCGTGATGGTGAGTAGCTCGGGTCCGCCGTCCGCCTCGGGGCGCACGACGAGCGTGTCATCGATCCGGACACCGCCCCGGCCCGGGAGGTGGACCCCCGGTTCGACGGTGACCGGCACGCAAGCGTCCAGTTTACCCATGGCCGCGGGGGACAACTGCGGGTCCTCGTCGATTTCGAGTCCGACACCGTGCCCGGTGAGCGGCGGCAGGGCCTCCGCGTAGCCCGCTGAGTCCAGCACATGGCGTGCCGCGCGGTCCACATCACGGTAGGCGGCGCCGGGTGCGAGGGCCTCGCGTCCGGCGCGCTGGGCGGAGAAGACCAGGTCGTACAGCTGGATCTGCCAGTCCGCCGGAGAGGTGCCGATGACGAACGTACGGCCGATCTCGCAGCGGTAGCCGCGGTAGGTCGCGCCGAGGCACACGGAGAGGAAGTCGCCCTCCTCCACCCGCCGGTCGGTGGGCCGGTGGCCCCGGCGGCCGGAGTTCGGTCCGGTGGCGACGGAGGTGGGGAACGCCGGGCCGTCGGCGCCGTGGTCGACCAGGCGGCGCTCCAGCTCCAGGGCGAGATGCCGTTCGGTGCGGCCGACGAGGATGGACTCCAGCAGCTCGCCGAGGGCCTGGTCGGCGATCTCGGCGCCGATCCGCAGACAGGAGATCTCCTCCTCGTCCTTGACGACCCTGAGCTGCTCCACGGCGCAGCCGACGTCGGCGAGGCGCAGGGCCGGGGCGGCCGCGGCGATGGCGCGGTGCCGGGCGACCGTCAGATGGTGCTCCTCGACGGCGAGGGAGTCCGCGCCCTGGCTCCGGGCGAGGTCGGCGGCGGTCACGGCGGTGTCGCCGCCCCGCGCGGGCAGGACCTGTACCCGCAGGGCCTCGTCCGGGCGGCCCTCGAAGGGGCGGTCGTCGGGCGGGACCGCGCACACCAGGAGGTCCTCGCTGCCGCCGAGGAGCAGGACGGCGCCGTGCGGGGCGGCGGCCGCGAGGTAGCGCACGTTGGCGGGGCGGGTGACGAGCGCTGCCGCGGTGCCGGCCGCGTTGAAGTGGTCCCGCAGACGGGATCGGCGGTTCGCGTACACCTCTGACATGAGATGAGCGTAGGAGTTTTATGCCGTTTGTGCCGATTCAGGGGGGCCGAGTGGGGTTTGGGGGGGGTGGCACTGTCTCGCCGCCGGGTGCGGGTTCCCCGTGGCTGGTCGCGCCGTTCCCCGCGCCCCTCGGGTCGGGACCGGGCCCCCGTGATCACCAGTTCGGCGGGCTTGCTATCGCCCTCGACAGGACCTCGTCCAGGACCCTCGCCGTGCCCGGGACGTCCAGCTGGGAGTTGTCGATGATCGGGAGGCCCGAGCCGTACCAGCCGGCCATGCGGCCGTGGATGCGGGCGACCTCCTCATCGGTGAGGCGGCGGTTGCCGGAGCGTTCGGCGTTGCGTTCCAGGACGATGTCCAGGCCGGGCAGCAGTACGACCGGGAGCAGGCCGGGGCCGACATGGCGCTTCCAGCCGCCGAGGCCGACGACCGGGCGGTCCGGGAAGACCGCGTCGTCCAGGATGCAGGAGATGCCGTTGGCCAGGAAGTTGCGCGCGGCGAAGCCGCAGGTGCGGCGGGCCAGGCGGTACTGGGCCTCGGAGTGGTCGTTCCAGCCGGACTGCGGATCGGCGAAACCGGAGCGCACCCATTCGCGGACGTCGTCCAGGCTGATGTGGGCCGTCGGCACGCGCCGGTGGTCCGCCCAGTACTTCGCCACGCTGGTCTTGCCCGCGCCCGCGGGTCCGATCAGCAGGACGGCCAGCGTGGTGGTCGTCGGGTCGGGCACCGCGGTGGCGGTCGGCGCCGGGGTCGGCACACCGAAGGGGGCGCCCGGGGGCAGGTGCACATGGCCGGTGCCGTCGGGGGGCGGCGGCGCGGGCCTGTGCTGCCCGGCGGGCGCCTGCGGCGGCACGGGGCCCCCGGGGGCCGAGGTCCGCGGATGCGCCGGGGCGGCCGGAGGGGTGGGAGCCGGGGGCGACGCATGCGGGTGCGGCTGCGGGTGCCCCGACGGTGCCGGTGCGGGCGGAACCGGTGGCCGCTGCTGCCCCGGAGGGGCCTGCGGGGGCTGGTGACCTCCGGGGATCCCCCGCGACGGCGGCTGCTGCCCGCCCGGCGGGACCTGCGGCGACGGTGGCGGGAAGGCCGGGGGCGGGGCCGCGGAGCCCTGCGCGGGGGGTTCACCCGGGGGCTGTGCGGCCGACGGCCAGCCGGTGTGCGGCCGGTGCCCCGGCTGATGGGGCGGCGGCAGCGGAGATCCCACTGCGTGCTGCATCCGTTGCCACTCCGTCTCGTACAGGCAGTTGGGGGTGCAGGCGGCGGGGGTGGGCCCCGCTCCTCTGCGAACGGTACCGTCCCCGGCCGTCGTTCGGTGAAACGGCCGGGGACGTTCCGAAGTGCCCGCTGCGCCGAGAAAGATGGCGCAACCTGCGAGAACGCGGAGCTACTCGCCGACTTCCCCGTAGGCGGCCAGCAGGACGGCCGGGTCCGGGCCCTCCAGGACGGTCGGCTTGGCCAGCCCGTCGAGGACGATGAAGCGCAGCAGATCGCCGCGGGACTTCTTGTCGACCTTCATGTTCTCGACCAACTTGGGCCACTGGTCGTAGCGGTAGTGCAGCGGGAGGCCGACGGCTTCCAGGATCGCGCGGTGCCGGTCGGCGGTCGCGTCGTCCAACCGGCCCGCGAGACGGCCGAGTTCGGCGGCGAAGTGCATGCCGACCGCGACCGCGGCGCCGTGCCGCCACTTGTAGCGCTCGTTCTTCTCGATGGCGTGGCCGAGCGTGTGGCCGTAGTTGAGGATCTCGCGGCGGCCGGACTCCTTCAGGTCCGAGGAGACCACCTCGGCCTTCACCCGGATCGAGCGCTCGATCAGCTCGGCCGTGTGCGGCCCCTGCGGGCTCCGTGCGGCCTCGGTGTCGGCCTCGATCAGGTCGAGGATCACCGGGTCGGCGATGAAACCGGCCTTGATGATCTCGGCGAGCCCGGAGACGTAGTCGTTGACCGGCAGCGAGTCCAGCGCGGCCAGGTCGCACAGCACCCCGGCCGGCGGGTGGAAGGCACCGACCAGGTTCTTGCCCTCGGCGGTGTTGATGCCCGTCTTGCCGCCGACCGCCGCGTCCACCATGGCGAGCACCGTGGTCGGTACGGCGATCCAGCGCACCCCGCGCAGCCAGGTCGCGGCCACGAACCCGGCCAGGTCGGTGGTCGCGCCGCCGCCCACGCCGACGATGACGTCGGTGCGGGTGAAGTTGGACTGGCCGAGCGCCTTCCAGCAGTAGGCGGCGACCTCGGCGGTCTTGGCCTCCTCGGCGTTGGGCACCTGGATGGCGACCGCCTCGTAGCCCTGCTCGGCCAGGTCGGCGCGGAGCGCGTCCCCGGTCTCGGCCAGCGCCTCCGGGTGGATCACCGCGACCCGCTTGGCCCTGGGACCGATCAACCCGGCCAGTTCGCCCAGGAGTTGGCGGCCGACCAGCACCTCGTACGGGTCGGTGCCCGCGCTGCCCGCGATCTGGATCCGGGTGACTGCCTCGCTCATGCCTTCTTCAACTCCAGTGCGTCCAGCGCTGCTTGGGCGACCTCTTCGGGGGTGCGCCCATCGGTGGTGACGACGGCGGTGGCGACCTCCTCGTACAGGTGGCGCCTGGCCTCCATCAGCTCGCGCCACTGCTTGCGCGGGTTGACCGCGAGCAGCGGACGGGCCACATTCAGACCGGTGCGGCGGACCGCCTCCTCCACGTCCATGGAGAGGTAGACCACCGGGTGCGGGGCGAGCAGCGCCCGGGTGTCCGCGTCGAGGACCGCGCCGCCGCCGAGCGCGAGGACGCCCCGGTGCTCGGTGAGCGCGCTGGCCACGGCCGCCTTCTCCAGCGCCCGGAAGTGCTCCTCGCCCTCGTCCACGAAGATCTCGGAGATCTCCCGGCCCTCGGCGGCCACGATGTCGTCGTCGGTGTCCCGGTAGCCGGCGTCCAGCCGCTCGGCCAGCAGCCGGCCCACGGTGGACTTGCCGACACCCATCGGGCCGACGAGGACGAGACGCGGCCCGCTCATCGGATCCGCAGATGGTCGAGGTACGAGCGGACGTTTCGACGGGTCTCGCCCACCGAGTCGCCGCCGAACTTCTCCGCGACCGCATCCGCCAGGACCAGCGCGACCATCGCCTCGGCCACAATGCCCGCGGCCGGCACCGCGGAGACGTCGGAGCGCTGGTGGTGGGCCTGCGCGGCCTCGCCGGTGGTCACGTCCACGGTCCGCAGCGCACGCGGCACGGTCGCGATCGGCTTCATCGCCGCCCGCACCCGCAGCAGCTCACCCGTGGACAGACCGCCCTCGGTGCCGCCCGCCCGCCCGGAGACCCGCCGGATGCCCTCCGGAGTGCTCACGATCTCGTCGTGCGCCTGCGAGCCCGGCACCCGGGCCAGCTCGAAGCCGTCGCCGATCTCCACACCCTTGATCGCCTGGATGCCCATCAGGGCACCGGCGAGCCGCGCGTCCAGCTTGCGGTCCCAGTGCACATGCGAGCCCAGACCCACCGGCACGCCGTACGCCAGCACCTCGACCACGCCACCGAGGGTGTCGCCGTCCTTGTGGGCCTGATCGACCTCCTCGACCATCGCCCGCGACGCGTCCGCGTCCAGGCAGCGCAGCGGGTCCGCGTCCAGCTTCTCCACATCGGCCGGCGTCGGGTACACCCCGGCCGGGGCCTTCACCGAGCACAGCTCGACCACATGGGAGACGATCTCGATCCCGGCCGTCTCCTTCAGGTACGACCGGGCCACCGCACCCAGCGCCACCCGCGCGGCCGTCTCCCGGGCGGAGGCGCGCTCCAGGATCGGGCGGGCCTCCTCGAAGTCGTACTTCTGCATGCCCGCCAGGTCCGCGTGACCGGGCCGCGGCCGCGTCAGCGGCGCATTGCGGGCGAGCCCGTCGAGGATCTCGGCGTCGACCGGGTCGGCCGACATGACCTGCTCCCACTTCGGCCACTCGGTGTTGCCCACCATGACCGCGACCGGGGAGCCGAGGGTCAGTCCGTGCCGGACACCACCCAGAAAGGTGACCTCGTCCCGCTCGAACTTCATCCGCGCACCGCGGCCATAACCGAGCCGCCGCCGCGCGAGGTGATCCGCCACCATCTCCGTGGTGATCGGTACGCCGGCGGGAAGGCCCTCCAGCGTCGCCACAAGTGCGGGACCGTGGGACTCCCCCGCGGTCAGCCAACGCAGCCTGCTCAACGGTGCTCCTCAGTGTTCGCGCCCGGTACTGCCCGGCCCACGCGTCTTTCCGCGGGCGCCGACGGAGTGACCGGATGCGCGACCCCGGTCCGCCATGTCCGATCCTCCCACGTCCGCGACGGGTGTCCGGCGTCCGGTCCAGCAACCGGACGGGATACGGGCGCTCGGCGGGCCGGACGCGCGGCGCTCAGCGGGCCGGACTCGGCCGGTCAGCGGGCGGCGAGTGCCGCTTCCCCGGCCCGGCGCATGGCCTCCAGGGGCGCGGGGGCGCGGCCGGTCATCTGCTCGACCTGGAGGACCGCCTGGTGGACCAGCAGGTCGAGGCCGCCGACCACGGCGCCGCCGTACATGGACCAGCGGGCCGCCAGCTCGGTGGGCCAGGGCTCGTAGAGCACGTCGAAGAGGGTGGCGGGGCGCTCGGGCACGGCGGCGGCGAGGGCGTCCGTGGTGCCGGCCGGGGTGGTGGCGATCACCAGCGGGGCGCGCAGTGCCTCGGCCGCGTCCGACCAGTCGGCCGTACGGACGTCCACGTCGAGGCGGCGGCCCCACTGGCGCATCTCGGCGGCGCGGGGCTCGCTGCGCACATAGGCGACGACCTCGCCGGTGCAGACACGGGAGAGGGCGGCGAGCGCGGAGGACGCGGTGGCGCCGGCGCCGAGGATCGCGGCGGACTCGACCTCCTCGATGCCGTGTTCGCGCAGCGCGGCCACCATGCCCGGGATGTCGGTGTTGTCGCCGCGCGTGCGGCCGTCCGCGCCGAACACGACCGTGTTGACCGCGTCCACCGAGGCGGCGGTCTCGCTGATCTCGTCCAGCAGCGGGATGACCGCCCGCTTCAGGGGCATGGTCAGCGACAGCCCCGCCCACTCGGGCCCGAGCTTCTCGAAGAAGCCGGGCAGGTCCGCCTCGTCGGCCTCGAACCGGTCGTACGACCAGCCGGTGAGGCCGAGTTCGGCGTAGGCGGCCCGGTGCAGCACCGGGGAGAGCGAGTGGGCGATGGGCTTTCCGAGCACGGCGGCCCGGCGGGCGTCAGTTGCCCGAGCTGGCATTGAACTTGTCCTTGAGTTGCTGGAATTCTTCGTACGTCTTGGCGAATTCGGTATTGGTCGTACCGTCGGTCGCCACGAAATAGATCCAGCCGTCGTGGGTCGGATTCAGCGCCGCCTTGATCGCGTCCTCGCCGGGGTTTCCGATCGGACCGGGCGGCAGGCCCTTGTGGGTGTACGTGTTGTACGGGCTCTGGTTGCTGTTGATCTCCTTCTCGGAGATATGGATGTTACTGGTGCCCTTGGCGTAGTTGTACGTCGAGTCGAACTGGAGCAGCTGGTTCGTCTCGGTGTTGGTGGGCTTGAGGCGGTTGTAAACCACCTCGGCCATCTTGCGGAAGTCCTCGTGCGTCTTGCCCTCCGCCTGGACCAGGCTCGCGACCGTGACCAGCTCGAACGCATCATGCAGACCAAGGGACTTGGCCTTCGCGTCCAGTCCGTAGGCGGCGTACCGCTCCTTGGCCTGGGTCACCATCTGCTTGAGGATCGCGTCCGGCTTCATGCCCTTGGCGGCCGGGTACGTGCCCGGGAAGAGGAAGCCCTCCAGCGGGTCCTTCATCTCGGAGTTCTTCTGCACCCAGGCCGGGACCCCGAAGCTGGTGTAGTTCTTCTTCGCGATCTTCTCGGTGCTGCCGGCGGGCATTTCGAGCTTCTTGTCGATGGTCTGGTACACGGCGGAATTACGCTCGCCCGGCGTCACCATCACATTGTTCTGACTCTTCGGGTCGAGCATCATGCGCACCGCGCTCGCGGCGGACATCTCCTTCTTCAGGAGATAGGCGCCGGCCTGGATCGAGTCGCCGCCCGGTGTCGTGCCCTGGGCGTGCACGAACGCGTCGGCGCTCTTGACGACACCGGCCTCTTTCAGCCGCCGCCCGATGTCCCAGCCGCCCGCGCCCTTGGGGATCTCGACGGTCACCGTCTCGCCGGTGCCGTCGCCCGCGTAGTCCGGGGCCGGGGCGAAACGATTTTGGTAGAACTTGTAGCCGTAGTACCCGACTCCGCCGAGGCCGCCGCCGAAGACCAGGACGACGACCATGCAGGCGCAGCCGGTGCGGCGTTTCTTGCTCTTGACGGGTTTTCTGCCTTTGCCGCCGCGCCGCTCCCGGCGGCCGGCCAGCTCGTGCTCCTCGCCGTCCTCGTCGTCGTCCGCGCCGCCCGCGAAGAAGGCGTGCTCCTCCTCGTCGTCGGCGGGGGCCTCCGGGTCGGGTTCGGCCTCGGGGCGTCTGCGGCCGGGGGGCTCCGGCGGGGGGTAGGCGTCCTCGGTGCCGTAGAGGTCGGGCTGTTCGGCGCCGTAGGCCACGGGCTGCTGGCCGTAGGGGTCGCCGGGGTCGGCCGCGTAGGGCATCTGGCCATGGGTGCCGGTCGCGTCCCAGCCGCCCTGGTGATGGCCGGGCTGCTGCGGATGGCCCGGCTGCTGCGGGTGCTGCGGATACTGGCCCTGGTACTGGGGGTCGTACTGGGGATGGCCCTGGTCGCCGTAGTACGGGTACTGCTGACCGTCGTATCCGGGCTGGGGGCCCTGGGCCCACTCGCCGCCGTACTGCTGCTGCGGGTACTGCTGCTGCGACTGGCCGCCGTAGGCAGCCTGATGCCCGGCGTACGCCTGCTGCCCTTCCCATCCGCCGTCCCCGTACAACGGGTCCTGCGGATGCCACGGTTCGGAGCCTGGGCCCCGGCCATACTCAGTCATCGATCCCCTAGAGCCGCGAGGCCGACGGTCACGCGGCCGGGGGCCGGCTTCCGCTCCGCCTCTTGCTGTGCGGCGGCTGTTCGAACGCCGCCGCATCGCGCGGAACGTTACCGTATCGCGATCAGATGACCACTTCGACGCCCTCGCCGGGTGGCTTACCTGACACCCGTTCGGATTCGAGGGCCTGCTGGAGGATGATCACGGCCGCGGCCTGGTCGATGACGGACCGGCCCTTCTTGGACTTCACGCCCGAGGCCCGCAGTCCCTGCGAGGCCGTCACCGTGGTCATCCGCTCGTCCACGAGGCGGACCGGCACCGGCTTGATGCCCTTGGCCAGCTCCTGGGTGAAGGCCCGGACCTTCACGGCGGCCGGGCCCTCGCCCCCCTTGAGGGAGCGAGGGAGACCGACGACTACCTCGATCGGCTCATACTCCGCCACCAGTTGACGCAACCGGCGGTGGGCGGCGGGGACGTCCCGGCCGGGGACCGTCTCCACCGGGGTGGCGAGGATCCCATCGGGGTCACACGAGGCGACCCCGATCCGGGCGTCCCCGACGTCGATCGAAAGCCGACGTCCTCTGCGCATTTCCGACCGTTTCCTTACTCGGGTATCACTTGGCGGTCTCGGCGACGAGACGCTCGACGGCCTCGGCGGCCTCGCCGACAGCGGCCGGGTTCTGACCGCCGCCCTGGGCGACGTCCGGCTTGCCGCCACCGCCGCCACCGAGGGTCTTGGCGGCCGTGCGCACCAGGTCACCGGCCTTCAGACCACGCTCGCGGGCGGCCTCGTTGGTGGCGATGACCGTCAGCGGCTTGCCGTTGTTCACCGTGAACAGGGCGACCACGGCGGCCCGGCCGCCCTGGATGCGGCCGCGCACATCGAGGACCAGCTTGCGCAGGTCGTCCGGCGTGGTGCCGTCCGGGACCTGCCCGGTGACCAGGGCGATGCCCCGCACCTCCTTGGCCGATTCGGCGAGGCCGCCGGCGGCCTGGAGCACCTTCTCGGCGCGGAACTTCTCGATCTCCTTCTCGGCGTCCTTCAGCTTGCCGAGCATGGCGGAGACCTTCTCCGGCAGCTCCTCGGAGCGGCCCTTGAGCAGCTCGGTCAGCTGGTTGACGACCGTGTGCTCACGGGCGAGGAAGTTGTAGGCGTCCACGCCGACCAGGGCCTCGATACGGCGCACACCGGAGCCGATGGAGGACTCGCCGAGCAGCTTCACCAGGCCCAGCTGGGCGGTGTTGTGCACATGCGTGCCGCCGCACAGCTCCTTGGAGAAGTCGCCGATGGTGACCACGCGGACCCGCTCGCCGTACTTCTCGCCGAACTCGGCGATGGCACCCTGCTTCTTGGCCTCGTCGATGCCCATGACCTCGGCGTGCACATCGAGGTCGCGGGCGAGGACCTCGTTGATCTTCTGCTCGACGTCGGTCATCACGGCCGTCGGCACGGCGGCCGGCGAACCGAAGTCGAAGCGGAAGCGGCCCGGCTGGTTCTCGGAACCGGCCTGGGCGGCCGTCGGGCCGAGGGCGTCGCGCAGGGCCTGGTGGGTGAGGTGGGTGGCCGAGTGGGCGCGGGCGATGGCCTTGCGGCGGCGCACGTCGATGGAGGCCTGGGCCTTGGCGCCGACGGTCACCTCGCCGACCTGGACGACGCCCTTGTGCACATACACGCCCGGGACCGGCTTCTGGCAGTCGCGGATCTCGATCACGGCACCGGAGTCGACCTTGATCCGGCCGGTGTCACCGATCTGGCCGCCGCCCTCGGCGTAGAACGGGGTGCGGTCCAGGACGACCTCGACCTCGTCGCCCTCCGAGGCGGCGGGCGAGGAGACGCCGTCGACCAGGAGGCCCACGATGGTGGACTCGCCCTCGGTGTCGCCGTACCCGATGAAGTCGGTGGCGCCGGCCTTGTCGGCGATCTCGCGGTAGGCACCGAGGTCGGCGTGGCCGGTCTTCTTGGCCTGGGCGTCGGCCTTGGCCCGCTCCCGCTGCTCCTTCATCAGGCGGCGGAAGCCCTCCTCGTCCACGGCGAGGCCCTGTTCGGCGGCCATCTCCAGGGTGAGGTCGATCGGGAAGCCCCAGGTGTCGTGGAGCAGGAAGGCCTTCTCGCCGGACAGGACGCTGCCGCCGGACTGCTTGGTCTCGGTGACGGCGGTGTCCAGGATGTTGGTGCCGGCCTTGAGCGTCTTGAGGAAGGCGTTCTCCTCGGCGACGGCGACCTTCTCGATGCGCTCGCGGTCGGTGACCAGCTCCGGGTACTGCTGGCCCATCATGGCGATCACGGTGTCGACCAGGTTCTTGACGACCGGTCCGGTGGCGCCCAGCAGCCGCATGTTGCGGATGGCGCGGCGCATGATGCGGCGCAGCACATAGCCGCGGCCCTCGTTGCCCGGGGTGACGCCGTCGCCGATGAGCATCACGGAGGTGCGCATGTGGTCGGTGACCACGCGCAGGGAGACGTCCGAGTCATGGGCGTCGCCGTAGCGGACACCGGTCAGCTCGGTGGCCTTCTCGATGACGGCCATCGAGGTGTCGATCTCGTACATGTTCTGCACGCCCTGCAGAATCATGGCGAGGCGTTCCAGGCCGAGGCCGGTGTCGATGTTCTTGCTGGGCAGGTCGCCGAGGATCTCGAAGTCGTCCTTGCCGGTGCCCTCGCCCCGCTCGTACTGCATGAAGACGAGGTTCCAGATCTCCACGTACCGCTCGTCGTTGACGGCCGGGCCGCCCTCGACGCCGAACTCGGGGCCGCGGTCGTAGTTGATCTCGGAGCAGGGGCCGCAGGGTCCGGGGACGCCCATGGACCAGAAGTTGTCCTTCTTGCCCAGGCGCTGGATGCGCTCCTTGGGCACGCCGACGACCTCGTGCCAGATCCGCTCGGCCTCGTCGTCGTCCAGGTAGACGGTGATCCACAGCCGCTCGGGGTCGAGGCCGTAGCCGCCCTTGTCCCGGTCGCTGGTGAGCAGCTCCCAGGCGTACTTGATGGCGCCTTCCTTGAAGTAGTCGCCGAAGGAGAAGTTGCCGCACATCTGGAAGAACGTGCCGTGGCGGGTGGTCTTGCCGACCTCTTCGATGTCGGGCGTGCGCACGCACTTCTGCACGCTGGTGGCACGCTGGAAGGGGGGCTTGACCTCACCCAGGAAGTAGGGCTTGAAGGGCACCATGCCGGCGGGGACGAGGAGCAGGGTCGGATCGTCCGCGATGAGCGACGCCGAAGGGACGACGGTGTGACCGCGCTCCTCGTAGAAGCTCAGCCAGCGGCGGCGAATCTCGGCCGACTCCATCAGTGGTCCTCATTCCGGTTGTACGAGTGCATCGGGGATTCGATGTACTTCGGGTTGGTGCAGTCGGTGCTCGGGGTGTACTCGATGGCGGTGAGCCGCCGGGGCGCCGGGAGCGCGTCGTCCTGGATGCCGAGGGCCTCCTGGAGCTCGTCCTCCCGCTGGGCCATGTTGTCGCGGACGTCGAGCGCGAAGCCGACCGCGCGGTCCTTCAGGCGCTGACCGGTCTCCAGAGCCTTGTTGGCCGCGGTCGCGGCCAGGCTCTCGGGGGTCAGCTGCCGCAGCTTGCGGTTGACCTTGGTGGTGGCCCAGACACCGGCGGCGACGCCGGTGGTGAACCAGAAGGTACGACGGAACATGGCTCGGTCTCAGTCCCTCTTCCCGCGGAGGTTGCGCTTGCGTCGTGCGGCGGGGACCGTGCGGCCCATGATCACCGTACGCCGGGCCGAATTCCCGGGCACGTCCTCCTCCTTGCGGCCGCCGAGCGCCCTGCGGACGCCGTAGCCGAAGGCCGCGACCTTGACCAGCGGGCCGCCGAAGGTGGAGGCGACGGTGGTGGACAGCGCGGAGGCGTTGGAGGTGACCTCCTGGACGTCGGTGGCGATCGCGTCGACCCGGTCGATCTGGGTCTGCGCGGAGCGCACCGCCTGGGAGGCGTCCGCGAGCAGCGGGACGGCCTGGTCGGTCACGTCCGCCACGAGCTTGGTGGTCGCCTTGAGCGTCTGGGCCACCCTCGCGAGAGCCACCGCGAGGAAGGAGACCAGGACCGCCCAGAAGACGGCCACCAGGATCCCGGCCACCTCGCCACCGGACACTGTGCGCACCCGCTCCCTGAAACGTGCCTGAGCATCGGAAAAGTCGTGTCCCGAGCCTATCGCGCCGGGGCGGACGCTCCGTACCGGATTACCGGCGGGAACGGTGGAGTTACGGGAAGCGATTGTACGGAATGAACACGGTTCAGTACGCTCCGTGTCCCATGCGAGGTCCTCAGTGCCCAGAACCTTTCGCCGACGGCGAGCCGCCCCTTGAACTGACCGGATTCGTCGGACGTACGACGGAGGTGGCGGGGCTCGCCGCGGCGTTGCGGTCGGCCCGCCTGGTGACGGTGACCGGGCCCGGCGGAGTGGGCAAGTCCCGGCTGGCCGCACGGGTCGTGGCGGACTGGGAGACGGCGCACGGCTGGGTGGAGCTGGCGCCGGCGCACGACCCGGAGTTCGTGGAGTACGAGGTGGCGGAGGCCCTCGGGCTGACCGACCACACCACCCGGACGCCGCGCGAGACGGTGCTGGAGCAGCTGGCCGCGCGCCCGACGCTGCTGGTCCTCGACGGGTTCGAGCATCTGGTGGCGGCCACCGCCGAGCTGGTCGCGCAGCTGCTGCGCAAGCTGCCCGAGCTGCGGGTGCTGGCGGTGGGCCGGCGTCCGCTGGGTCTCGCGGGCGAGCGGCTGTTCCCGCTGGCGCCGCTGGGCGCGGACGAGGCGGTGCGGCTGCTCATGGACCGGGCCCGGGAGCAGGGGATCACGGTGTCCGACGATCCCGAGGTGCGCGAGCTGTGCGCGCGGCTCGACGGCATCCCGCTGGCGCTGGAGCTGGCGGCGGCGCGGCTGCGGGCCCTGTCCCCCGCGCAGCTGCTGGACCGGCTGGACGACCGGTTCCGGCTGCTGACCGGCGGCGGCCGCGACGCGCTCCCCCGCCATCAGACGCTGCGCACGGCGATCGGCTGGAGCCATGAGCTGTGCACCCCGCCCGAGCGGCTGCTGTGGGCGCGGCTCACGGTGTTCGCGGGGACCTTCGATCTGGAGGCGGTCGAGTACGTGTGCAGCGGGGACGGGCTGCCCGACACGGAGATCCTCGATGTGCTCTCGGAGCTGCTGGCCCAGTCGGTGATCGCCCGCGAGGAGACCGCGGCGGGCTCGCGCTACCGGATGCTGGACACCGTGCGGGCCTACGGCGCCGGCTGGCTGGAGGCGACCGGGGACGCGGTACGGCTGCGGCGGCGGCACCGGGACTGGTACCTGGGCCTGGCGACCTGGTGCGAACTGGAGTGGTTCTCGCCCCGGCAGCGGGAGGTGGCCGCGCGGGTGGCGGTGGAGCTGCCCAGCCTGCGGGCCGCGCTGGAGTTCTGCCTGACCGAGCCCGCGGAGGCGCATCTGGGGCAGTACCTGGCGGGGTCGCTGTGGTTCTGCTGGGTGGGGTGCGGGCGGCTGGCGGAGGGGCGGCGCTGGCTGGAGCGGAGCGTGGCGCTGGAGTCGGGCTACGAGCGGTCCCTGTTGAAGGCCCTGTGGGTGCTCGGGTACGTGGCGGTGCTCCAGGGCGACAGCGGGCTCGCGCGGCGGACACTGCGCGCGTGCCGGGAGCGGGCGGAGCGGTCGGCGGACGCGCCGGCGCTGGCGTACGCGGAGCATCGCACCGGCTGTCTGGCGCTGGTCACGGACGATCCCCCCCGTGCAGAAACGCTGCTGCGCTCGGCGCTGGCGCGCTATGCGGAGATCGGCGAGCTGAACAGCAATGTGCTCATGGGGCGCGTCGAGCTGGCGATGGCGCGTGCCTTCCAGGGGGATCTGCCGGACGCGGTACGGCTGTGCGAGGACGTGCGCCGGGTGTGCGAGGAGCACGGGGAGCGCTGGGCGCGGTCGTACGCGCTGTACGTCCTGGCGTACGCGGCCTGGCGGGAGGGCGCGCCGGGGCGGGCGCGGGAGCTGCTGACCGAGTGTCTGGGCAACGCCCATGCCTTCGACGATCTGCTCGGCTCGGTGCTGGCCCTCGAACTGCTCGCCCTGGTGACGGCGACCGAGGGCGATCTTGCCGAGGCGGCCGTCCTCCAGGGTGCGGCCGCCCGGCTGTGGCCCTCGGTGGGCCTGCCCCTCTTCGGTTCGGCGCACTACAACGCGCCGCACGCCCAGTGCGAGTCGGCCGCCCGCGGGGCGCTCGGCGATGCCCGTTACGAGGAGTGTGTACGACGCGGGGGGCGCCTGGACCGGGAGGCCGCGGTCAGCCGGGCGCTGGGCCGGGCGGGGAACCGGCCGCCGGCCTCGGTACCGGCGCCGCGCGGGGCGGGGCGGTGGGGCGCGGTGCGCACCGGCGGGGGCTGCGAGGCGGGGAAGGGCCGGTAGGGCGGGCGGCACGTCGGGGAGGGCGCCGGGAAACGCGGAACCGCCGCCTCCTCCGCCCGGCAGGACGGAGAGGACGGCGGTCCGGAGTGCGGTGCTGCGCCGGGGCTGGGATCAGCGGGCGTAGTACTCGACGACGAGCTGCTCGTCGCAGATCACCGGGATCTCCTTGCGGTTCGGCTCACGGTCCAGGCGGAACGCCAGGGCCTTGAGGTTCACCTGGAGGTAGCGCGGGGTCTCGCCGTCGGCGGCGAAGCCACCCTCACGGGAGATCTGGAAGAGCGTCTTGTCCTTGGAGCGGTCGCGGACCTGCACGACGTCGTCCGGACGGACACGGAAGGACGGCTTGTCGACCTTCTGGCCGTTGACCTGGATGTGGCCGTGGACGACCATCTGGCGGGCCTGGTAGATCGTGCGGGCGAGACCCGAACGCAGGACCAGCGCGTCGAGGCGGCGCTCCAGCTCCACGATCAGGGCCTCACCGGTCTTGCCCTGGACCTTGGAGGCGCGCTCGTAGGCGCGGACCAGCTGGCGCTCGGAGATGTCGTACTGAGCGCGCAGGCGCTGCTTCTCCAGCAGACGGACCTTGTAGTCCGAGTTCTGCTTGCGGCCGCGGCCGTGCTCGCCCGGCGGGTAGGGGCGGGCCTCGAAGTACTTGACGGCCTTCGGGGTCAGCGCGATGCCGAGGGCACGCGACTTCTTGACCTTGGGGCGGGACTGGTTCGCCACTGTCTCAATCTCGTTTCGTAGTGTTCGGCTTGCCAGAGGTTTCGGGAGGTCGCATCCGCAGCCGGGAAGACCCGCCGGTCCACTTGGGGACCCGCTGGGCAGCCGCTTCCCTGATCTGGGCACATACGTGCAGCACGCGAGTGGCCCACCGACCGCTCCGGGACTCCGGGTGGTGGTGGGCTGCCCGCGACACCGTTCGACGGTGCGCGACGCTCCTGGAGTCCGTCCCCGGGGGGACGGGGTCTCCGGCCCGTTGTCCCGCTCTGACGGCACGGGACTGGGCGCTTCGGAGCATTCTACAGGCTGCTCAGGACCGCCTGCGACCGAGGTGCCTGCGGGTCCAGTCGACCGCGTCCGCGTAGCGCGCCTCGGCGCCGTGCCGGGTCGGCGCGTAGTACTCGCGGTCCTTGATCGTGTCCGGGGCGTACTGCTGCTCGGCGATGCCCTCGGGCACGTCGTGCGGATACACGTAACCCTGTGCGTGGCCGAGTTTGGCGGCGCCCTTGTAGTGGCCGTCGCGCAGATGCGGCGGCACCGCGCCGGACAGGCCCTTGCGGACGTCCTCCAGGGCGGCGCCTATCGCGGTCGTCGCGGAGTTGGACTTGGGGGCGAGCGCGAGGGCGATGGTGGCGTGGCTGAGGGTGAGGGCCGCCTCGGGGAAGCCGATCATGGCGACGGCCTGGGCGGCGGCGACCGCGATGGGCAGCGCGTTCGGGTCGGCCAGGCCGATGTCCTCGCTGGCGGAGATCATCAGGCGCCGTGCGATGAACCGGGGGTCCTCGCCGGCCTCGATCATGCGGGCGAGGTAGTGCAGGGCCGCGTCCACGTCGGAGCCGCGGATGGACTTGATGAGGGCGCTGGCGACGTCGTAGTGCTGGTCGCCGTCGCGGTCGTACGTGACCGCCGCCCGGTCCACGGTCTGCTCCAGGGTGGCGAGGGAGATCTCGCGCTCGTCCTGGTCGAGGGCGGCCCCGGCGGCGGCCTCCAGGGCGGTCAGGGCGCGGCGGGCGTCGCCGCCCGCGATGCGCAGCAGGTGCTCCTCGGTGTCCTCGGGGAGGGTGACCGCGCCCTTCAGGCCGCGCTCGGCGTCCAGGGCGCGCCGCAACAGGCCGCGGATGTCGTCGTCGGTGAGGGGTTCGAGGGTCAGCAGCAGGGAGCGGGACAGCAGCGGGGAGATCACCGAGAAGTAGGGGTTCTCGGTGGTGGCCGCGATCAGGGTCACCCAGCGGTTCTCGACGGCGGGGAGCAGGGAGTCCTGCTGGGCCTTGCTGAAGCGGTGGATCTCGTCCAGGAAGAGGACGGTCTCGGTGCCGAAACCGCCGGTGGCGCGGCGGGCGCCGTCGATGACCGCGCGCACCTCCTTGACGCCCGCGGTGATCGCGGACAGCTCCACGAAGCGCTTGTTGGTGGCCTTGGAGACCACGTAGGCGAGGGTGGTCTTGCCGGTGCCGGGAGGGCCCCAGAGGATCACCGAGGACGGTCCCGCGGGGCCGCCGGAGCCCTCGCCGACCAGGCGGCGCAGGGGCGAGCCGGGCTTGAGCAGATGCCGCTGGCCCACGACCTCGTCGAGGGTGCGCGGGCGCATGCGCACCGCCAGGGGGCTGGCCGCCGGGTCCTTCTCCTGGCGTTCTTCTGCTGCGGCGGTGAAGAGGTCGGGTTCCACGCTGAAACCCTAAGTCACGGCACTGACAATGCGGCCCGGACCCATGCCGGGACCGGGCCGCGGGCGGGGTCTCAGGCCCAGAGGGTGCTGCCCCAGCGGGTCAGGATCAGCATGGCGATGATGCCGCAGTGGGTGACCGGCAGCACCCAGGTGAACTCGCCGAGGAAGGAGCGCAGCCAGCGCGGGGCGGGCAGGAAGGCGTTGCGGACGTTGAACGAGGTGACGTACCAGAACATGGTGATCGTGGCGACCCAGGCCAGCGAGCACCACAGGCACAGCGCGTTGATCCGGTACAGGGACTCGAACTGGAGCCAGGTGACGAAGCAGACACCGAAGAGGGTGCCGAAGTTGAAGGTCAGCCAGTACCAGCGCGGGAAGCGGGCGCGGGTCAGCAGGCTCATGCCGACGCAGATCACGATGCCGTAGCAGACCAGGCCGAGCATCGGGTTGGGGAAGCCGAAGGCGGCGGCCTGCTTGCTCTCCATCACGCTGCCGCAGGAGACCACCGGGTTCACGCTGCAACCGGGCGTGAAGGTCTTGCCCGCGACCTTGTACTCGAGGATCTTGAACTTGTCGAGCGTGATCACCCAGGCGGCCAGCAGTCCGGCCGCGCCGGTGATGACCAGCAGCAGGGCGAAGGCGCGGCTGCCGCCCACGGTGCGGCCGTCGGCGGGGCGGTCGGGACCGGACACCGCGGAGACGTCGTTGACTGTCGTCTTGCTCATCACGCCGATTCCGTCACTTGAGAGTTGGACAATCTTCGGGCACCGGCCATTGTGCCGCACCCTTCTGTGTGTCCACCGTTCGATGGGCATAAGGAAGGCCGCCCGGCGGTCACGGACCGTATGGTTTCGGCCGGAGCATCAAGGCCATGACAGCACATGTGAGCGAATTCGCGGTGAAGGGACGGGGTCGCGCAAGCGGTACGGGGACGTGACCGCGGTGGACGGCCCGGATCCCGGCGCCCGGCGCGGTGAGATGTTCGGGATCCGCCGGCAGGACGAATCGGCGTTCAAGGGGTTGACGACGGGCCCCGGCACGGGCTGCAGGAGCCGTGGAAAAGGGCGCCGGGAATGTCCCCGGCGCCCTTCCTGAACTCGCTGTCGGCTGCTAGCCGAGCCGTGACTCCAGCTCCGCCACGATCTCGTTGACACCGATCGCGCTCTGCTCGCCGGACTCCATGTCCTTGAGCTGGACGACGCCCTCGGCGAGGTCGCGCTCGCCGGCGACCAGGGTGTAACGCGCGCCGCTGCGGTTGGCGTTCTTCATGGCGCCCTTGAGGCCCTTGCCGCCGTAGGCGAAGTCCGCCGCGATGCCCACCTTGCGCAGCTCGGTGACCTTGGCGAACAGGACGCGGCGGGCCTCCTCGCCGAGCGGGACGGCGTACACGGACGTGGTGGACGGGAGGTCCAGCGCCACGCCCTCGGCCTCCAGCGCGAGGACCGTGCGGTCGACGCCCAGGGCCCAGCCGACGGAGGGCAGCGCGGGGCCGCCGATCATCTCGGACAGGCCGTCGTAGCGGCCGCCGCCGCCCACCGCGGACTGCGAGCCGAGGCCGTCGTGCACGAACTCGAAGGTGGTGCGGGTGTAGTAGTCCAGGCCGCGGACCAGCTTCGGGTCGTCCTCGAAGGCCACGCCCGCCGCCGTGATCAGCTCGCGGACCTCCTCGTGGTACGCCTTGCAGGCGTCGCACAGGTAGTCGCGCAGCAGCGGGGCGCCGGTGAGCTGCTTCTGGACCGACTCGCGCTTGTCGTCCAGGACGCGCAGCGGGTTGATCTCGGCGCGCCGCAGCGTGTCCTCGTCGAGGTCCAGGCCGCGCAGGAAGTCCTGGAGAGCGGCCCGGTACACCGGTCGGCACTCCTTGTCGCCCAGGCTGTTGAGCAGGATGCGGAAGTTGCGCAGGCCCAGCGAGCGGTACGCCTGGTCGGCCAGGATGATCAGCTCGGCGTCCAGCGCCGGGTCCTCCGCGCCGATCGCCTCGGCACCGACCTGGGAGAAGTGGCGGTAGCGGCCCTTCTGCGGGCGTTCGTAGCGGTAGTACGAGCCCGAGTACCAGAGCTTGACCGGGAGGTTGCCGGTCTTGTGCAGGTTGGCCTCCAGGGCCGCGCGCAGCACGGAGGCCGTGCCCTCGGGACGCAGGGCGAGCTTGTCGCCGCCCTTGGTCTCGAAGGCGTACATCTCCTTGGTGACGATGTCGGTGGACTCGCCGACACCGCGCGCGAACAGCTCGACGTTCTCGAAGCCGGGGGTCTCGATGTAGCCGTAGCCGGAGTTGCGCAGCGGGGCGGCGATCGCCTCGCGGACCGCGAGGTACGTCGCGGAGTCCGGCGGGATCAGGTCGTAGGTGCCCTTGGGGGCCTGGAAGGTGCTCACGGAAGCTCTCTCGTCACATTCCTCGTCGGGGAGCCGCGGGGGCTCCCTGGCCGGCCGCCACTTCCCGCAGGTAGGGGTTGGTGGCGCGCTCGCGGCCGATGGTCGTCTGGGGGCCGTGGCCGGACAGGACCACGGTGGAGTCGTCGAGCGGCAGGCACACCCGTGCCAGCGACCCGAACATGTCCGCCATGGATCCGCCCGGCAGATCGGTGCGTCCGATGGAGCCGGCGAACAGCAGATCCCCGGAGAAGAACACCGACGGCACGTCGGCGCTCTCGGGCATCCGGAAGGTCACCGACCCCTTGGTATGGCCCGGCGCGTGCGCGACGGAGAACTCCAGTCCGGCCAGGTCCAGCTGCGCGCCGTCCGCCAGCTCCCGGACGTCGTCGGGCTCGCCCACGGTCAGCTCGCCCATGAGGGGCATGCCGATCGAGCGGCCGAGCGCCTTCTCCGGGTCGCTCATCATGAAGCGGTCCTCGGGGTGGATCCAGGCGGGCACGTCATGGGCGCCGCAGACGGGGACGACCGAGGCCACATGGTCGATGTGGCCGTGGGTGAGGACGACGGCGACGGGCTTGAGCCGATGCTTCTTCAGCGCTTCCTCGACTCCCTCGGCGGCCTGGTGGCCCGGGTCGATGATCACGCACTCCTCACCGGCGGCGGGGGCGACGAGGTAGCAGTTCGTCCCCCAAGCCCCGGCGGGGAACCCGGCAATGAGCACGATCGTCCTTCGTTTCATCGGTGTGCAGGTGGTGACAAGGCGGCCTCGACCGCACTCAGAGCCTACCGGCGCTGCCGTTTCCTCAGCGAACCCATATACGGTACGGGGCTACACGCAGTGGTCGGCCCACGAGGACGCACGCGTACCGCTCGACACACGACACGCATGAGGAGAGAACCCGGTGGTCAGCCAGGAGCAGCGGCGGCGTCAGCTCGCCCGGGAGAAGTTCTTGCGGCAGCAGCAGCGACGCACCGAGTCGCGGCGCAAGGCCCGCGTGCGCAACTCCGCGATCGCGTCGGTACTGGGCGTGATCGTGATCGGCAGTGTGGCGCTCTACACGACCCATGTGCTGGGGGGCGACGACAAGAAGACCGACGCCGGCGCCAAGACGAAGCCGAGCGCGTCCACGCAGCAGAGCAAGGCGCCGGACCCGTGCCAGAAGCCGGCGGCGGGCTCGGTGAAGAAGCTCAGCTGGAAGAAGGAACCGGCGATGTCCATCGACACGTCGGCGAAGTACACGATGGACCTCGCGACGACGTGCGGTGACATCTCGATCGCGCTGAAGACGTCGGCGGCCCCGCACACGGTCAACTCCTTCGACTTCCTCGCGGGCAAGGGCTTCTTCGACCACACCAAGTGCCACCGGCTGACCACCGATGGCATCTTCGTGCTCCAGTGCGGCGACCCGCAGGGCACCGGCATGGGCGGTCCCGGCTACACGCTGCCGGACGAGAACCTGAAGGACGCCAGTCTGAAGAAGAACACCTACCCGGCGGGCACGGTGGCGATGGCCAACACCGGCCAGAAGCACACCGGTGGCAGCCAGTTCTTCCTGGTCTACAAGGACAGCCCGCTGCCGGCCCAGTACACGCCGTTCGGCACGATCTCGGCGTCCGGCATGAAGGTGCTGAACAAGATCGCGGCGGCAGGTGCCCAGCCGGCCGACCCGACCTCCGGCAACACCGCCCCGAACGCGACCGTTGTGATCAACAAGGCGACGGTCGCCAAGTCCTGAGAGCGGCCGGGGCCGTCGGCGGAATTTCGGTCGCGCTGGATGCGGACAGGGAACCCGCTGGTCGCCTATGTTGGCCGTGACGAAACTGTGGTCGATGCCCGGGGGCGCTGAGGCACCCCGAGGCATCATGTGGAGGAGGCGCTGTGAGCAGCGACCCGTGGGGCCGCGTCGACGAGACGGGGACCGTGTACGTGCGTACGGCCGACGGCGAGCAGGTCGTCGGATCCTGGGCGGCCGGCTCCCCTGAGGAGGCGCTGGCCTACTTCGAGCGCAAGTACGAGGGCCTGGTTGTCGAGATCGGCCTCCTCGAGAAGCGAGTGCGGACCACCGACCTGTCGGCGAAGGACGCCCAGGCCGCCATCGACCATCTGCGCGAGCAGGTGGACGCGCATCACGCGGTCGGCGATCTGGCCGCGCTGCGCGGTCGGTTGGACAAGCTCGTGGAGACGGTCGAGGCGCGCCGCGAGGAGCGCAAGGTCCAGCGGGCCAAGCAGTCCGACGAGGCCCGCAAGGCCAAGGAGGACCTGGTCGCCGAGGCGGAGCAGCTGGCGCAGTCCGACCAGTGGCGGGCCGCGGGTGAGCGGCTGCGGGCGCTGGTGGACACCTGGAAGGGGCTGCCGCGTCTGGACCGCAAGTCCGACGACGAGCTGTGGCACCGCTTCTCGCACGCCCGGTCGGCGTTCTCCAAGCGCCGCAAGGCGCACTTCGCGCAGCTGGACGCGCAGCGCGAGGACGCCCGTCGGATCAAGGAGCGGCTGGTCGCCGAGGCCGAGTCGCTGTCGGGTTCCACGGACTGGGGTCCGACGGCGGCCCGTTACCGCGATCTGATGTCGGAGTGGAAGGCCGCGGGCCGCGCCCAGCGCGAGCACGAGGACGACCTGTGGAACCGCTTCCGCGGCGCCCAGGACGTGTTCTTCGCGGCGCGCAGCTCGGTGTTCGCCGAGCGGGACGCGGAGCAGGCGGAGAACCTGAAGCTCAAGGAGGAGCTGGCCGAGGAGGCCGAGAAGCTCCTGCCGATCGGTGAGCTGAAGGCCGCCCGTGCCGCCTTCCGTTCGATCAACGAGCGCTGGGAGGCCATCGGCCACGTCCCGCGGGACGCGCGCCCGAAGGTCGAGGGCCGGATGCACACGGTCGAGCGGGCGATCCAGGAGGCCGAGGAGGCCGAGTGGCGCCGGACGAACCCGGAGGCGCGGGCGCGCGCCGAGGGTCTGACCGGTCAGCTCCAGGCCGCCGTGGACAAGCTCGGGACGCAGATCGAGCAGGCCCGCGCCCAGGGCAACAACTCCAGGGCCGACAAGCTCCAGAAGGAGCTGGAAGGCCGCCAGGCACTTCTGGACCAGGCCCTGAAGGGTCTCCAGGAGTTCGGCGGCTGACCTGCCGGCGACAGCACGCACCTCATGGGGCGGTGACCGGAAACGGTTGCCGCCCCGACCGCTTTATGGGCGTCCTGGTTCCGGCCGGACATCATGAATTTCCTCTCAGTGAATCTCGCTGGAGCCCCATTGAACCCCCATGCTTCAATGTGATCATCCGGCGGCACCTGACCAACCGCCTGGATCGATTCATTCATATATCTGGTTCAAATTGAAAACAGGGGGAACATTGCGCGCCCGTACCGCAGGGATCGCAGTATCGCTGGCCGCCGTAGTGGCGTCCGGTGTGGCCATGGCGCCCAGCGCCTTCGCCGCCAACCACGTTTCGAGTCAGGTCTACCGTTTCTATCCCGGCGGGGGCGCGGGCCACAGCCGCACGGGTGAGATCGACTTCGTCGTGACCACCACCCGTGACGGCAAGGGGAAGCTGGTCGACGTGAAGGGCACGTTGTCGGGGCACAACAACGTCCAGGGCATGGCGCTCGGAATCAAGATGGATTTCACCCAGCCGTATGTGAAGAAGGGTGACGGCGGGCGTTACCACGTGGAGGGCAAGGTCGTCCTCCAGGCGTGCATCGCGAAGAAGCTTCCCGTGTGCGGTCCCTCGGGAACCGTGACGTTCAGCGATGTGGTGAACATGTACGGGCCGCAGAGCCCGGCAACCGCCCACACGTCCAACTCCCGGGTGTGGCCCATTTACTCGACCACCTGATCGATGACATTCACGGAGTGACGGAGGAGAGGGGAGAAACTCCTTGAAAAGGACCTGGGCGCATATCGCCGGTGTTCTCCTGGGGCTTATTTTCATCGCCGTCGGGCTCGGCTACTTGTCGGAGGGGCCCGAGAATTCTCCATGGATCCAGGGCGGCGGCGCGCTGATCGCCGTGGCCGGGGTCATTCTCTTCGTGAAGTACTTCAGACGTCTCAGGGCCTGGAAGAGGCACTGAGCGCAGCAAAAAAGGCGGGCCGGGCAGTCACTCTGCCCGGCCCGCCCTTCGCTGTGCTCGGAGCCCCTCTAGTGCTTCTGGCGTCCCGAGGTCACCCGGTAGACGTCGTACACGCCCTCCACGCCCCGTACGGCCTTCAGGACGTGTCCCAGGTGCTTGGGGTCGCCCATCTCGAAGGTGAAGCGGGAGGTGGCGACGCGGTCCCGGGAGGTCTGGACGGCGGCCGAGAGGATGTTGACGTGCTGGTCGGACAGCACGCGGGTGACGTCCGACAGCAGGCGGGAGCGGTCCAGGGCCTCGACCTGGATGGCGACCAGGAAGACCGAGGACTGGGTGGGCGCCCACTCGACGTCCAGGATGCGCTCCGGCTCCCGGGACAGCGAGTCCACGTTGACGCAGTCGCTGCGGTGCACGGAGACGCCGCTGCCGCGGGTGACGAAACCGATGATCGGGTCGCCGGGCACGGGCGTGCAGCAGCGGGCCAGCTTCACCCACACGTCGTCGACGCCCTTGACCACGACACCGGGGTCGGCGCTGGAGCGGCGCTTGCGACGGCCGCGGGACGGCGGGACCGTCTCGTCGATCTCCTCGGTGGCGGCCTCCTCGCCGCCGAGGGCCTGCACCAGCTTCTGCACGATGTTCTGCGCGGAGACATGGCCCTCGCCTATCGCCGCGTACAGCGCGGAGATGTCCGAGTAGCGCATCTCGTGCGCGAGCGTGATCAGGGAGTCGCCGTTCAGGATGCGCTGGATCGGCAGGTTCTGCTTGCGCATGGCCCGCACGATGGCGTCCTTGCCCTGCTCGATCGCCTCGTCCCGGCGCTCCTTGGAGAACCAGGCGCGGATCTTGTTGCGCGCCCGGGGCGACTTGACGAACCCGAGCCAGTCCCGGGAGGGTCCGGCGCCGGGCGCCTTGGAGGTGAAGACCTCGACCAGGTCGCCGTTGTCCAGGGTGGACTCCAGCGGTACGAGGCGGCCGTTGACCCGCGCTCCTATGGTGCGGTGGCCCACCTCGGTGTGCACGGCATAGGCGAAGTCCACCGGGGTGGCGCCGGCCGGGAGCGCTATGACGTCGCCCTTGGGCGTGAAGACGAAGACCTCGTTGCGCGACAGGTCGAAGCGCAGCGACTCCAGGAACTCGCCCGGGTCCTCGGTCTCCTTCTGCCAGTCGAGCAACTGCCGCAGCCACGCCATGTCGTTGATGGCGTCCTTGTCCTTGCCGGCCGTCTTGGGCGCGTCGGTGCGCACCTTGGAGGCGCCGGCGACGGCCTCCTGCTTGTACTTCCAGTGCGCGGCGATGCCGTACTCGGCGCGGCGGTGCATGTCGAAGGTGCGGATCTGGAGTTCGACGGGCTTGCCGTTGGGGCCGATCACCGTGGTGTGCAGTGACTGGTACATGTTGAACTTGGGCATCGCGATGTAGTCCTTGAACCGGCCGGGGACCGGGTTCCATCGCGCGTGCACGGTGCCGAGGGCGGCATAGCAGTCGCGGACCGTGTCGACCAGGACACGGATGCCCACCAGGTCGTAGATCTCCGCGAAGTCGCGGCCGCGGACGATCATCTTCTGGTAGACGCTGTAGTAGTGCTTCGGGCGCCCGGTGACGGTCGCCTTGATGCGGGCGGCCCGCAGGTCGGACTGGACCTCGTCGGTCACTATGGCGAGGTACTCGTCGCGCTTGGGCGCCCGTTCGGCCACCAGCCGGACGATCTCGTCGTACATCTTGGGGTAGAGGATCGCGAAGGCGAGGTCCTCCAGTTCCCACTTGATGGTGTTCATGCCCAGGCGGTGGGCGAGCGGCGCGTAGATCTCCAGGGTCTCGCGCGCCTTCTTCTCCTGCTTCTCGCGCTTGAGGTAGCGCATGGTGCGCATGTTGTGCAGCCGGTCGGCGAGCTTGATGACCAGGACACGGGGGTCCTTGGCCATGGCGACGACCATCTTGCGCACGGTCTCGGCCTGCGCGGCCTCGCCGAACTTGACCTTGTCCAGCTTGGTGACGCCGTCGACGAGCAGGGCGACCACGTCGCCGAAGTCGCGGCGCAGGTCCTCCAGGCCGTACTCGGTGTCCTCGACGGTGTCGTGCAGCAGGCCCGCCATCAGCGTGGCCGGGTCCATGCCCAGCTCGGCGAGGATGGTGGTGACCGCGAGCGGGTGCGTGATGTACGGGTCGCCGCTCTTGCGCTTCTGGCCGCGGTGCCAGCGTTCGGCGACCTGGTAGGCGCGCTCGATCTGGCGGAGGGTGGCGTTCTCGATCTTCGGGTCATTGCTGCGCACTATCCGCAGCAGCGGTTCCAGGACCGGGTTGTACGGGTTGGCGCGCTGGACGCCGAGCCGGGCCAGGCGGGCGCGGACGCGGTTGGAGGAGCCGGAGCGGCCGTTCTGCACGGCGGGCGGGCGCACGACGGGAGGCTGGGCGGGGCGCTCGACGGGGGTCGCCGGTTTGGGACGCGAGGACTCCGCGGACTTCTCGACGGGCGCGGCCGGGGCGTGCTCGACCGCCCCGCGGGTGTCGTTCTTGGCGGTCGACACAGTGGGCGCGGGCTTGGCCGCGGGCGCCGAGGCGGGCTCGGGCTTGGCGGCGGTCAGTCTCTGGGCCTCGTCTGGCAAGAGGGCTCCTCGTGCACGTTCCGGGTCCCCCGGTCAGGCTCCGGAGACCCCATGGTAGCGATCCCGCCGCCGCGGATCGCCCGCAGGCGGATCGTAGGGACCGACTACCCCGGTAACGCCGGAGGTGCACCTGGGATTCCGGGAGGTGGCCGGGCGGTGCCGCCGAGGACGCGCAGAGCCGGGAGGACCGGGACGTGGAGCACCGGGAAGACCAGGGCGCGGAGCGCCGGGAGGACCGGGCCGGGAACGCCGTACGGCCGCCTCGGCGGGGTGCCGGGGCGGCCGTACGGCGTTGCTGCCGGCGGAAGCCTGGTCAGACCTGGAGGAGGGCCTCCAGGGGGGCTCCGGCGAGGGTCGGTTCCAGCCGGGTGCGGGCGCCGAGGAAGCCCAGCTCCATCAGGACCGCGAGGCCCGCGACCTCGGCACCGGCGCGCTGGATGAGGTGGATGGCCGCCTCGGCGGTGCCACCGGTGGCCAGCACGTCGTCCACGATCAGGACGCGGTCGCCGGAGGTCAGGTCCTCCGCGTGCACCTCGATCTCGGCCGAGCCGTACTCCAGGTCGTAGGCCTGGCGCAGGGTGGCGCCGGGCAGCTTGCCCGCCTTGCGGACCGGGATGAAGCCCAGGCCCGCGCGGACGGCGACCGGGGCGCCGAGGATGAAGCCCCGGGCCTCCAGACCGACGATCTTGGTGGCACCGGTGCCGGTGGCGATACCGGCGAGCGTGTCGGTCAGGGCGGTGAACGCGGCGGGGTCCGCCAGGAGCGGGGTGATGTCCTTGAACATCACTCCCGGCTCCGGGTAGTCCGCGACGTCACGGATGCGGCTGAGCAGCAGCTCCTGGATGTCGGTCATCGGCGCTTGCCGCCCGCCTGCCGGCCGCGGCCACGGCCGCGGGCGGAGGGCTGGTTGCGCGGGCCGACCACGGCGGGCGCGGCGTCCTCGGTGTCGTCGCCACCGGTGGTGACGGGACCGTCCTCCGAAGCGGCCTGGGCGCGCTTGGCCATGATCCGCTTGGTGAGCGCCTTCATCGCGGGCTCGCGCTCCTTGAGATCGGCGACCAGCGGAGTGGCGATGAAGATCGAGGAGTACGCACCGGCCGCGAGGCCGACGAACAGCGACAGCGAGATGTCGTTGAGGTCACCGGCGCCGAGGAAGCCGCCGCCGATGAAGAGCAGACCGGCGACCGGCAGCAGGGCGACGACCGTGGTGTTGATGGAGCGGACCAGGGTGCCGTTGATCGACCGGTTGGCGATCTCGCTGTAGGTGAAGCGGGTCTGCTTGGTGATGTCCTTGGTCTGCTCCTTGAGGCTGTCGAAGACGACGACCGTGTCGTAGAGCGAGTAACCGAGGATGGTCAGCAGACCGATGATGGTGCCGGGCGAGACCTCGAAGCCGACCAGGGCGTAGATACCGGTCGTGATGGTGATGTCGTGGATCAGCGCGATCAGGGCCGCGACGGCCATGCGCCACTCGAAGGCGATGGCCAGGTAGATCACGACGAGCACCATGAAGATCGCCAGGCCCTCCCAGGCCTTGTTGGCGATCTCCTGGCCCCAGCTCGGGCCGACCAGGTCGGCGGCGAGCTTCTCGGGGTTGAGCTTCAGGTCCTTGGCCAGGCTCTCCTTGACCTGGTCGGACTTGGCCGTGTCCAGGCCGGCGACCTGGATGCGCAGGCTGCCGTTGCCGAGCTTCTGCACGACGGCCTCGTGGCCGGAGGCGTCCTTGGCGTACGACTCCGCCTGAGCGATCGAGGTGCTCATGTTGGTCGGCGTCGTGAAGACGGCGCCGCCCTGGAAGTCGATGCTCATGTTCAGGCCGCGCACCGCCAGGCCGAGGATGGCCGTGATGGTGATCAGGATGGAGACGCCGTACCAGATCTTGCGCTTGCCGATGAAGTCGTAGCTGATCTCACCGCGGTGCAGCCGGGCGCCGATGGAGCCGAGTTTCGACATCGCTCACGCCTCCTTCGGGTCGACAGGGCCGGCGGCGGGGCCGGCGGGACGGCGGGTGCGGCGCAGCGGCGGCTTGCCACCGAGGCTCTTCGGGTCGAGGCCGGACCACTTGTGGCCGTTGCCGAAGAACTTGCGGCGGGCGAGCAGGGTCATCAGCGGCTTGGTGAACAGGAAGACGACGACCACGTCGAGCACGGTGGTCAGGCCCAGCGTGAACGCGAAGCCCTGGACCTTGCCGACGGTCACGATGAACAGCACGGCGGCGGCGAGGAACGACACGAAGTCGGAGACCAGGACGGTGCGCCGGGCGCGCGGCCAGGCACGCTCGACGGCGGGTCGCAGCGAGCGGCCCTCGCGGATCTCGTCCCTGATGCGTTCGAAGTACACGATGAACGAGTCGGCGGTGATACCGATGGCGACGATGGCGCCGCAGACGGCCGGCAGGTTCAGTGCGAAATGGATGGCCGGGCCGAGCAGCGACATGATCACGTAGGTGAGGATCGCCGAGACGAGCAGCGAGGCCATGGCGACGAGCGACAGGCCGCGGTAGTAGACCACCAGGTAGAGCACGACCAGGGCGAGGCCGATGGCGCCGGCGAGCAGACCGGCGTGCAGCTGCTGACCGCCGAGCGCGGCGGTCACGGTGGTGACGGACTGCTCCTGGAAGGAGAGCGGCAGCGCGCCGTACGACAGCATGTTGGCGAGGCTCTGCGCGTCCTGCTGCGTGAAGCTGCCGGAGATCTCCGCCTGGCCGCCGGTGATGGCCAGACTGACATACGGGCTGGAGACGACCTCGCCGTCCAGGACGATGCCGAACTCGTTCTGCGGGGCCTGGTTCTTGGCCAGCTCGCCGGTGATGTCGGCGAACTTCTTGGCGCCCGTGGAGTTGAAGGTCATCTGGACCTGCCAGCCGGAGGCGCCCTGGGTGTCGAAGACGGCCTGGGCCTTCTTCACCTCGGTGCCGTCCACGCCGGCCGGGCCGAGCAGGTACTTGTAGTAGCCCTTGCCGACCTTGCCGCAGGCGATGGTGGAGTCGCCCGGCTTGGCGTTGTTGCCCGCCTTGGCGCGGTCGTCCGGGTTGGAGCAGTCCAGGGCGGTGTACGCGGCCTGGAGCTTGGCCGTGTCCGTGCCGCCGGAGGCCGAGGGGGTCGGCTTCGGGGAGGAGCCGCCGGTGGGCGTCGCGCTCGGCGAGGGGCTGGAGCCGGCCTTGAGCGCGTCGGTGACCACACGGCCCTGCGTGGTCGCGGAGCCGGTCGGGGACGTGCTCGACGACGGGGACGAGGACGACGGGGAGGAGGCCTTCTGCGAGGAGGAGGCGCTCGGGGAGGAGCTGGAGCCCGGCTTGGGCGAGGAGCCGGCCGTCGGGGAGCCACTCGGCGAGGGGCTGGCCGCGGCACCGCTGGGCTCGCTGGCCAGAACCGGCCGGAAGTAGAGCTTGGCGGTGGTGCCGACCTGCTGCTGGGCCTCCTTGGAGTTGGTGCCCCGCGGGATGTTGACAATGATGTTGTCGGTTCCCTGGGTCTGCACCTCCGCCTCGGAGACGCCGAGGCCGTTGACACGGCGGTTCATGATCTCGACCGCGGTGTCCATGTTGGCCTTGTTGACCGCGGACCCCTGGTCGGCCTTCGCCTTGAGCGTGATGCTCGTACCACCGGCGAGGTCGATGCCGAGACGCGGGGTGGTGTGCCCGGAGGCGAACATCCCTCCGGTGAGCGCCACGATGGCGATCAGGATGAGGGCCAGTGAGCGCCCTGGTTTGCTCTGGGCGCTCGCGCTCCGGCCCTTCTTAGGTGCTGCCACCTTCTCGTACTCCCTCTCGGGCCGCTCCGGCGCCCGGTCGGCGCTCGGCGGCCATGACATGGTGTCGGGCTCCCCGTACGGGAAACAGACGCGCCCGGTGGTGCGCGGGGCGTGATTATGCCGTCTCGCGCACCACCGGGGCGTGACTACTTCGCGTCGGAATCGCCGTCGGACTTCTTCGGCTTGTCCTCCGTCGAGGCCTCGGCGGCCTCGGACTCGTCGGCGGTGTCCTCGTCTGCGTCCTTCTTACCGAGGTCGATCTTGTCGTCGGAGGCGGCGGCAGCGGCGGCAGATCCGTCGGTCTCGTCGGTCTCGGTGAGGGAGGAGGCGTCGTCCGGGACGATGTCGGCGTCGGACTTCAGGTCGTGCTCGATGCCGTGCACGATGCGGTTGTACTCGTCGTCGGTGAGGACGGCGCCGATCGCGTTCTTGGCGAAGAGGAGGTCGACACCGGGAGCGGCGTCCAGGAGGACGGTGTCCTCATTGACCTCCTTGACCGTCGCGTACATTCCCCCGATCGTGCGGACACCGGAGCCGGGCTGCATCTCATTGCGCATCTGCGCGGCCTGAGTCTGCTTCTTCTTGGCAGAGCGCGTCATCAGGAACATGGCCGCGATGAGCACGATGAACGGGAGAAGGGTATACGGATTCACGGGACGGGATTTCCTTCGCGCGACCGCGACGGAGAGCGGCCTTTTCGGGGATGGGGGTGTGTCGGCGCCGCCCACAAGGGCGGCATCGGCGGAGTCTAAGCGAGTCCGCACACATGGAACAACGCCCAGCATGGCACCTGGGTTCCGCACCGGGCCACCACCGAAGCGGAGGGATGCCCGGGGCCGGTGGTGTCACGTCCCGAACAGGTCCGGTTGTCCGTTTCCCGACGCGGCGGAGCCGGGCGGGGTGAGACCGAGGTGCGTCCAGGCGGCAGGCGTGGCGACGCGGCCGCGCGGGGTGCGGGCCAGCAGTCCCTCGCGGACCAGGAAGGGCTCGGCGACCTCCTCGACGGTCTCCCGCTCCTCCCCCACCGCGACGGCCAGGGTGGACAGGCCGACGGGGCCGCCGGCGAAAAGCTTCAGCAAAGCCTCCAGGACGGCACGGTCCAGCCGGTCGAGGCCGCGTGCGTCGACCTCGTAGACGGCGAGGGCGGCACCGGCGATGTCCCGGGTGATCGCGCCGTCCGCCTTGACCTGCGCGTAGTCGCGGACGCGGCGCAGCAGGCGGTTGGCGATACGGGGGGTGCCGCGGGAGCGGCCGGCGATCTCGGCGGCGCCGTCCGTGTCGATACCGACGTCCAGGAGCTGCGCGGAGCGGTGCACGACGCGCTCCAGTTCGCGGGGCTCGTAGAACTCCATGTGCGCGGTGAAGCCGAAGCGGTCGCGCAGCGGGGGCGGCAGCAGCCCGGCCCGGGTGGTGGCGCCGACCAGGGTGAACGGGGGCAGATCGAGGGGAATGGCGGTGGCGCCGGGGCCCTTGCCGACGATGACGTCGACGCGGAAGTCCTCCATCGCCATGTAGAGCATCTCCTCGGCGGGCCGGGACATGCGGTGGATCTCGTCCAGGAAGAGCACCTCGCCCTCCTGGAGGGAGGAGAGGATCGAGGCGAGGTCGCCGGCGTGCTGGATGGCGGGGCCCGAGGTGATGCGGATGGGGGCGCCCATCTCGGCGGCGATGATCATCGACAGGGTGGTCTTGCCGAGGCCGGGGGCGCCGGAGAGCAGCACGTGGTCGGCGGTGGCGCCGCGCGCGCGGGCCGCCCGCAGCACCAGGTCGAGCTGTTCGCGGACCTTCTCCTGGCCGATGAACTCGCCGAGATCCTTGGGGCGCAGGGCGGCCTCGACGGCCTGGTCCTCGCGGTCGGCGGCGGAGCCCACCAGTCGCTCGGCGGCGGGCGTGTCGGCGGTGTCGGCCGTGTCGTCCCAGTTCATGTGGTGTGCCTCAACAGGGGTGGGGGTCAGCGGGCGCGGTTCAGGGTCTGCAGGGCGGCCTTCAGGAGCGGGCCGACCTGCGGGGTGCCGCCCGCCGCCTCGGCCTGCGGGGCCACGGCGGTCACGGCCTCCTCGGCCTCGCGGGTGGCGTAGCCGAGGCCGATGAGGGCCGCGTGCAGCTGGTCGCGCCAGCCCTGGGTGACCGGGGCGCCGATGGCGGGGGCGGTGCCGACGGGGGCGCCGAGGCGGTCCTTCAGTTCCAGGAGCAGCTTCTGCGCGCCCTTCTTGCCGATGCCGGGGACCGCGGTCAGGGCCTTCTCGTCACCGGTGGCGACGGCGCGGCGCAGCGCGTCCGGGGAGTGCACGGCGAGCATGGCCTGGGCGAGGCGGGGGCCGACGCCGCTGGCGGTCTGGAGCAGGACGAAGACCTGGCGGGCGTCGTCGTCCGCGAAGCCGTACAGGGTCAGCGAGTCCTCGCGCACGACCAGGGAGGTGTGCAGTTTGGCGGGCTGTCCGACGCGGAGCGTGGAGAGCGTGTCCGGGGTGCACTGGACGGACATGCCGACACCGCCGACCTCCACCACCGCGGCGTCGGGGGCGAGCGCGGCGACCGTGCCGCTGACGAAGGCGATCATGCCGTACGGCCTTTCGTTGCGTGGGTGGTGTGCAGGGCGACGGCCTGCTGGAGTCGGTTCTGGGCGGGGGCGCGCCAGATGTGGCAGATGGCGAGGGCGAGGGCGTCGGCCGCGTCGGCGGGTTTCGGGGGCGCGGCGAGCCGGAGCAGCCGGGTGACCATGGCGCCGACCTGGGCCTTGTCGGCGCGGCCCGAGCCGGTGACGGCGGCCTTGACCTCGCTGGGGGTGTGCAGTGCGACGGGGATGCCGCGGCGGGCGGCGCACAGCATGGCGACGGCGCTTGCCTGGGCGGTGCCCATCACGGTGCGCACATTGTGCTGGCTGAAGACGCGCTCCACGGCGACGAACTCGGGCCGGTGTTCGTCCAGCCACGCCTCGATGCCCTGCTCGACGGCGAGCAGCCGGCGGCTGAGCTCGGCGTCCGCGGCGGTGCGGACGACGCCGACGCCGATCATGGTGAGCGGGCGCCCCGCGACCCCCTCGACCACGCCGACCCCGCACCGGGTCAGTCCCGGGTCCACCCCCAGCACCCGCACGGGCCCCTCCCTCCGACCGCTCGATCACCTGTTTGTGCAGGCTATCGGGTGGCACTGACAACGCCGCGCACCAACGCCCCCGTTGCCGCCCCGCCGGTACCCGGCAACACGACGGGCCGACGGGGTGTGTCCCGTCGGCCCGGTCGGTCAGCCGTACGCGTTACGCGTCGACCTTCTCCATGACCTCGTCGCTCACGTCGAAGTTGGCGAAGACGTTCTGCACGTCGTCGCTGTCCTCCAGGGCGTCGATCAGCTTGAAGATCTTCCTGGCGCCCTCCTCGTCCAGCTCGACCTGCATGGTCGGGACGAAGTTGGCCTCGGCGGAGTCGTAGTCGATGCCGGACTCCTGGAGGGCGGTGCGGACCGCGACCAGGTCGGTGGCCTCGCTGAGCACCTCGAAGGACTCACCGAGGTCGTTGACCTCCTCGGCACCGGCGTCCAGGACAGCGCCGAGCACGTCGTCCTCGCTCAGCTCGCCCTTGGGGACGATGACGACGCCCTTGCGGTTGAAGAGGTACGACACCGAGCCCGGGTCGGCCATGTTGCCGCCGTTGCGGGTCATGGCCACGCGCACGTCGGAGGCGGCGCGGTTGCGGTTGTCGGTGAGGCACTCGATGAGCACCGCGACGCCGTTCGGGCCGTAACCCTCGTACATGATCGTCTCGTAGTCGGCGCCGCCGGCCTCAAGACCGCCACCGCGCTTGATCGCGGAGTCGATGTTCTTGTTCGGGACCGACTGCTTCTTGGCCTTCTGGACGGCGTCGTAGAGCGTCGGGTTGCCTTCGAGGTCGACGCCGCCCATCCGCGCGGCGACCTCGATGTTCTTGATCAGCTTCGCGAAGAGCTTGCCGCGCTTGGCGTCGATCACGGCCTTCTTGTGCTTCGTCGTAGCCCATTTAGAGTGGCCGGACATCTGCCTGTCTCCTTCGCGTTACCCATCTATGAACGAACGCCTGAGATCCTACAAGGACTCCGCGTCGGCGTTGGCGCGCACCATGTCGACGAACAGGGCGTGCACCCGGTGGTCGCCGGTCAGTTCCGGGTGGAACGACGTGGCGAGCGCGTTGCCCTGGCGGACGGCGACGATATGGCCGCCGTGCTCGGCGAGCACCTCGGTGTCCGCGCCCACGGACTCCACCCAGGGGGCGCGGATGAAGACGCCCTCCACAGGATCGCCCGCGACGCCGCGCACGTCGATCGCGGCCTCGAAGGACTCGTTCTGTCGTCCGAAGGCGTTACGGCGCACGATCATGTCGATGCCGCCGATGGTCTCCTGGCCCGAGCGCGGGTCGAGGATCTTGTCGGCCAGCATGATCATGCCCGCGCAGGTGCCGTAGACGGGCATGCCCCTGCGCACCCGGGCGCGCAGGGGCTCCATCACCCCGAAGAGCACGGCCAGCTTGGAGATGGTGGTGGACTCGCCGCCGGGCAGGACGAGCGCGTCGACCTCGGCGAGTTCCTCGGGGCGCCGCACCGGCCTGGCCACGGCGTCCGCCGCGGCCAGGGCGATGAGGTGCTCCCGTACGTCGCCCTGGAGCGCCAGGACACCGATGACAGGAGTGTTCATGGGGTTCAGTTACCTGTGGCCTGTGGTTACCAGCCGCGGTTCGCGTAGCGCTCGGTCTCGGGGAGGGTGTCGCAGTTGATGCCGACCATGGCCTCGCCGAGGTCGCGCGACGCGTCCGCGATGATCTTCGGGTCGTCGTAGAAGGTGGTGGCCTTCACGATGGCGGCGGCGCGCTTGGCCGGGTCGCCGGACTTGAAGATGCCGGAGCCGACGAACACGCCCTCGGCGCCGAGCTGGCGCATCAGGGCCGCGTCGGCCGGGGTGGCCACGCCGCCGGCGGAGAACAGCACCACGGGGAGCTTGCCCAGCTCGGCGACCTCCTTGACCAGCTCGTAGGGGGCGCGCAGCTCCTTGGCGGCGGCGTACAGCTCGTTGTTGTCGCAGCCGCGCAGCTTGGCGATCTCGCCCTTGATCTGGCGCAGGTGGCGCACGGCCTCCACGACGTTGCCGGTGCCGGCCTCGCCCTTGGAGCGGATCATCGCGGCGCCCTCGGCGATGCGGCGCAGGGCCTCGCCCAGATTGGTGGCACCACACACGAACGGGGTGGTGAACGCCCACTTGTCCGAGTGGTTGACCTCGTCGGCCGGGGTGAGGACCTCGGACTCGTCGATGTAGTCCACGCCGAGGGACTGGAGGACCTGGGCCTCGACGAAGTGGCCGATGCGGGACTTGGCCATGACCGGGATCGAGACGGCCTCGATGATGCCCTCGATCATGTCCGGGTCGGACATCCGGGCCACGCCGCCGTCCTTGCGGATGTCGGCCGGGACCCGCTCCAGGGCCATGACGGCGACGGCGCCCGCGTCCTCGGCGATCTTCGCCTGCTCCGGGGTGACGACATCCATGATGACGCCGCCCTTGAGCTGCTCGGCCATGCCGCGCTTCACGCGGGCGGTGCCGGTCTCGGGAGCCTGGTTCTCGGTGGTGGACACGGGCGACCTCACTGAAGGGAAAGAGGGTTCTCTGCTGCACCGAGGAAACGCGAGGGGACCAGGCCACAGCAAGGGCCAATGGAAAGCCCGTGGCTCGTTTTCGCTGGGAATGCCAGGTGAGGGGCGGTCAGGCGACCCGTTCCACCAGGGCGGCGGGGGGTTCGTCGTCCATCTCGAAGGCCAGCGGGAAGGGGGCGTGGCCTGCCAGCCGGAACCAGCGGACCTTGCGGTGCCCGCGCAGCCTGCGGGCGGCGCCCACGGCGTCGTTGTGGAAGCGACGGGCCATCGGGACCCGGCGCACGGCCTCGGCCAGCTCATGGGCCGCGTCCTCGCCGCCGGGCGCCTCTCGCAGGGCCTCCACCTGGGCCGGTTCCGCGAACACCGCACGCAGGGCCTGGCTCAGCTCGCTCTCGGCGACCTCCCGCTGCTCCTCCTCGGCCTGCCGGGCGGCGTGCGCGGCCTCGTACAGCACGATCGAGGCGGCCGGGTCGAGCACGCCGGAGGTGGCGAGTTCCTGGGCCACGGAGGCGCGGCGCAGCAGCTGGGCGTCGAGCGCGGCGCGGGCGGCGTCCATCCGTACGTGCAGCCGGTCCAGGCGTCCTGCGGTCCAGCTCAGGTAGACGCCGATCGCGAGGAGGGCGACGAGGATCCAGATGAGGGTTGCGGTCACGCGGGAAGGCTATCGGCACCTCTCGGGCCCGCCGGACGCGCGCCGGGAAGGCACCTGATTCACCCCCGCCCGAGGCTCTCACCCCCGCACGAGGTTTGGGTCCCGGACAAGCTCTCAGTGCACCCGCACCCGGCGTCGGGTCTCAGTCCCGCGCCAGCCCGAACCGCGCCCGCAGCCCCGTGGACCGCTCGTCCGCCGCGACCGCCGTCGTGCCGTCCGTGACCGTCTCGTAGACGGAGAGGATGTCCGCGCCGACCGTGGACCAGTCGAAGCGCCGCACATGGGCGCTGCCGTGGGCGCGCAGCGCGGCCCGGCGTTCCGGGTCGGCCAGCAGCCGTACGGCGGCGTCGGCGAGCGCGTCGGCGTCCTCATTGGCGAAGATCTCGCCCGCCCGGCCCTGGTCGAGGACCTGGACGAAGGCGTCGAGGTCGGAGGCGAGCACCGGGGCGCCCGCGGACATGGCCTCGACCAGGATGATGCCGAAGCTCTCGCCGCCGGTGTTGGGCGCCACGTACACGTCCACGCTGCGCAGCAGGCGGGCCTTGTCCTCGTCGCTGACCATGCCGAGGAACTCCACCCGGGAACGCAGCTGCGCGGGCAGGTGCTCGACGGCCGCCTCCTCGTCGCCGCGGCCCGCGACCAGCAGCCGCGCGGTGGGCCGGGCGGCCATGATCTTCGGCAGGGCCTTCATCAGCACGGGCAGGCCCTTGCGGGGCTCGTCGATCCGGCCGATGAAGCCGATCGTCTCCCCCTGCCACTCGGGTTTGGGCTCGGCCTTCGCGAAGAAGTCGACGTCGACGCCGTTCGGGATGACCACCGCGTCCCCGCCCAGATGCTCGACCAGGGTGCGCCGGGCGTACTCGCTGACCGCGATCCGGGCGCTGATCTTCTCCAGGGCGGCCTGGAGGATCGAGTACGCGGCGATCATCGCCCGCGAGCGCGGGTTGGAGGTGTGGAAGGTGGCCACGATCGGGCCCTGCGCCGCCCAGCAGGTGAGCAGGCCCAGCGAGGGCGAGGTCGGCTCGTGGATGTGCACCACGTCGAAGGCGCCGTCGTGCAGCCAGCGCCGTACCCGCGCGGCCGACAGGAAGCCGAAGTTCAGCCGGGCCACCGAGCCGTTGTACGGCACCGGGACCGCGCGGCCCGCCGAGACGACGTACGGCGGCAGCGGGGTGTCGTCGTCGGCCGGGGCCAGCACCGAGACCTCGTGGCCGAGGCGGATGAAGTACTCGGCGAGGTCGCGGATGTGGAACTGGACGCCACCGGGCACGTCCCAGGAGTACGGGCAGACGATCCCGATTCTCACGAGGGTCCCTTCGCGGGGTCGAGGTCGGCGAGCCACAGCCGCTGCAGCATGTGCCAGTCCTCCGGGTGCTCGGCGATCCCGGTGGCGAAGGCGTCGGCCAGGGCCTGTGTCATGACGGACGACTTCTCCGCCCGGGTGCCCGACTCGGGCACCTCGATCGGGGGGTGGACCTGGCCCCGCATGACGGGCGAGTCGTCGTACCAGAGGGTGACCGGCAGCAGCAGGGCGCCGGTGTGCTGGGCGAGCAGGGCGGGGCCCGCGGGCATCCGGGCCTTCTCGCCGAAGAAGTCGACCTCGACGCCGGAGGCGGACAGATCGCGGTCGGCGACCAGGCAGACCAGGCCGCCGTCGCGCAGCCTGCGGGCCAGGGTGCCGAAGGCGGAGCCGCCGCTGTGCGGCAGCACCTCCATGCCGAGGCCCTCGCGGTAGGCGACGAAGCGGTCGTAGAGCGTCTCGGGCTTGAGGCGTTCGGCGACCGTGGTGAACGGGGTGCGCAGCTCGGTGGTCACCCAGGCGCCGGCCAGGTCCCAGTTGGCCAGGTGCGGCAGGGCGAGGATCACGCCCTTGCCCGCGTCCAGGCCCTCGGTCAGGTGGTGTATGTCCTTGGCGGCGAAGCCCGTCCTGATCCGCTCGGGGCTCCAGGCGGGCAGCCGGAAGGACTCCATCCAGTAGCGCAGGTAGGAGCGCATGCCCTTGCGGGAGAGTTCCGCGAGCCGCTCGGGGCTCGCGCCGGGCACGACGCGCGCGTAGTTCGCCTCCAGGCGCAGCACGCCCTTGCCGCGCTTCTTCCAGGCGAGGTCCGCGACGGTCCGCCCCAGGCGGGCGGCGGCGGGCTCCGGGAGCTTCTTGACGGTGCTCCAGCCCGCGCCGTACAGCGCGTCGCTGAGCCGGTCCGAGACGCTCACTTCGCCGCCCCGCTCGCGTCCCGCGCGGCCGCCTCGGCCTCCGCGGACTCGCGGCGCACCGTGACGACCCGCTGGATCAGCGTGACCAGGCTGCCCGCGGCCACGATCCACAGGGCGACCGGCAGCAGCCACTGGATGCCGGGCACACCGAACTTGTGCAGACCCGCGAAACCGGCCGCGACCAGCGAGATCACCAGCCGCTCCGCACGCTCGACCAGACCGTTGACGGCGACCGGCAGCCCGATCGACTCGCCGCGCGCCTTGGTGTACGACACCACCTGGCCGCTGGCCAGGCAGAAGATCGAGACCGCGCACATCATGTTGTCGTCGCCCTGCCCCGCGTACCAGAGCGCGAAGCCGCCGAAGATCGCGCCGTCGGCGACCCGGTCCAGGGTGGAGTCCAGGAAGGCGCCCCAGCGGCTGGAACGGCCCAGCTGGCGGGCCATGTTGCCGTCGACCAGGTCGGAGAAGACGAACAGGGTGATCACGACCGTGCCCCAGAAGAACTCGCCCCGGGGGTAGAAGACCAGCGCGCCCGCCACCACGCCCGCCGTGCCGAGCAGCGTGACCGTGTCGGGGCTCACCCCCCGCCGGATGAGAAACGCGGCGAACGGTGTGAGGACACGCGTGAAAAATGCACGCGCGTACTTGTTCAGCATGGCCTTCCCGACGGTCGGTGTCGCCGCGGCCCTGATGGCCGCCGGCTGGCCCATCGTAGCCACGCGCGCGTACGCGTGGCGGGCGGGCACCCGCGGGCCGTGCGCCGAGGTGGTGCGCCGGGCTCGCACGAGAACGTCCGGAAGCGGCCCGTACGATCCCGCCCGGTGCGGCGGCGGAGGGATTCCGCGGGCCCCTCGCGGGGCGCGGCGGGGGCAGCCGTACGACCCCGTGCCGGGCGCCGGCGGCGGGATCGGGACCGTCGCGGGGTCCGTCGTATGGACGCGACGTGACGGGAGTGGAAAGCTCGAATAACCGCGGGCGTCGCCGAAGCCGCCGCAGCACGCGGTTCGCGTGTCCGCGCCCCGATGACCTCACCGTGCACGGGAGGCAGGATCATGGGCGACAAGAACCAGACACACCCCGGGGCCGCCGGCAGGGCTCTGACGGCCGACCAGCCCGCGTCCATACGGAATGTGGTGTTGGTCGGCCACTCCGGATCGGGCAAGACGACCCTGGTGGAGGCCCTCGCGCTGACCGCCGGGGCGGTGAACCGGGCGGG
Source organism: Streptomyces sp. NPDC093018 (assembly GCF_040684035.1). Classification (NCBI taxonomy): domain Bacteria; kingdom Bacillati; phylum Actinomycetota; class Actinomycetes; order Kitasatosporales; family Streptomycetaceae; genus Streptomyces; species Streptomyces sp. NPDC093018. Next base: position 142,505 of record NZ_JBFBFF010000010.1, on the reverse strand, counting down.
CCGCGTGGAGGACGGCGGCTCCGTCTCCGACTACGACGAGATCGAGCACCGCCAGCAGCGCTCCGTCCAGCTGTCCCTGGTGCCGGTCAGCTGGGACGGCATCAAGATCAACGTCCTGGACACCCCCGGATACGCCGACTTCGTCGGAGAACTGCGGGCCGGTCTGCGTGCCGCGGACGCGGCCCTCTTCGTGGTCTCAGCCTCGGACGGCGTGGACGGCTCCACCCGCATGGTCTGGGAGGAGTGCGCGGCCGTCGGGATGCCCCGGGCGATCGTGATCACCCACCTGGAGGCGGCCCGCGCCGACTTCGAGGAGACCACCCGGATCTGCGCGGAGGCCTTCGGCGACGACGACCCGGACGCCGTACTGCCCCTCTACCTGCCGCTGCGCGGCGCCGAGGGCCCCGACGGACACGCGCCCGTCACCGGCCTGGTGGGGCTGCTCACCCGCAAGCTGTTCGACTACTCGACCGGCGAGCGCAAGGAGTCCGAACCCGGCGCGGACCAGCTGCCGGACCTGGACGAGGCCCGCGACCGGCTCATCGAGGGGATCATCGCCGAGAGCGAGGACGAGACCCTCATGGACCGCTACCTCGGCGGCGAGCAGGTCGAGATCAAGACCCTGATCCAGGACCTGGAGCGGGCCGTGGCCCGCGGCAGCTTCTTCCCGGTGCTCGCGGCCGCCCCCGCGGCCGACGGCGGCCGCCAGGGCCTGGGCACCGTGGAACTGCTCGACCTGATCACGGGCGGCTTCCCGACCCCGTTCGAACACCCGGTGCCCGGCATGACCACCCCCGACGGAAAGGCCCGCGAGCTCACACCGTGCGACACCGAAGGACCGCTGGCCGCCGAGGTCGTCAAGACCGCCTCCGACCCCTACGTCGGCCGCATCTCCCTGGTCCGTGTCTTCTCCGGCACGCTGCGCCCCGACCAGACGGTGCACGTCTCCGGACACGGCCTGACCGACCGGGGCCACGAGGACCATGACGTCGACGAGAAGATCGGCGCCCTGTCCATGCCCTTCGGCAAGCAGCAGCGGCCCGTCACCCAGGCCGTCGCCGGGGACCTGGTGAGCGTGGCCAAGCTCGCCCGCGCCGAGACCGGGGACACGCTCTCCGCCAAGGACGACCCGCTGCTGATGGAGCCCTGGCAGATGCCGGACCCGCTGCTCCCGGTCGCCATCCAGGCGCACAGCAAGGCCGACGAGGACAAACTCTCGCAAGGACTGTCCCGGCTGGTCGCCGAGGACCCGACGATGCGCCTGGAACAGAACCAGGACACCCACCAGGTGGTGCTGTGGTGCCTGGGCGAGGCGCACGCGGACGTCGCACTGGAACGGCTGCGCAGCCGCTACGGCGTCCAGGTGGACGTCGTACCGCACAAGGTCCCCCTACGGGAGACGTTCGCGAACAGGGCGACCGGGCGCGGCCGGCATGTCAAGCAGTCCGGTGGGCACGGCCAGTACGCCATCTGCGAGATCGAGGTCGAACCGCTGCCCGGCGGCTCCGGCATCGAGTTCGTGGACAAGGTGGTCGGCGGCGCGGTGCCGCGCCAGTTCGTCCCGTCCGTGGAGAAGGGGATCCGCGCCCAGGCCGCCAAGGGCGTCGCGGCCGGACATCCGCTCGTGGACGTACGGGTCACCCTGCTCGACGGCAAGGCGCACTCGGTGGACTCCTCCGACGCCGCCTTCCAGACCGCGGGCGCGCTCGCCCTGCGCGAGGCCGCCGCCGACGCGAGGATCCACCTGCTGGAGCCGGTCGCCGAGGTGGGCGTCCTCGTCCCCGACGACTACGTGGGCGCCGTGATGAGCGACCTCTCGGGCCGCCGCGGCCGGCTGCTCGGCACCGAACAGGTGGGCTCCGGACGCACCTTGATCCGGGCCGAGGTCCCCGAGTTCGAGATCGGCCGCTACGCCGTCGACCTGCGCTCGCTCTCCCACGGCACGGCCCGCTTCGACCGGGCGTACGCACGGCACGAGCCGATGCCGGCGCAGATCGCCGAACGCATCCGCGAACAGGGCGGGGAGGACGGGTAGTTCCCGGACACCGGGGCGGACGGCTTCGGCCGTCCGCCCTCCGCTTGTCGGTGCCGGCCGATACGCTGATCACCTGGGCACGTCCCGCGCCGGCCGTCCGGTTCCGGTACGACGACGGGCTCAACAGGTGTGCGGGGCAGGGAAGTCGGGAAGGCCGCAGAAGCGACACCGGCGGCGATGGGGGCGGGAATGTCGTTTGGAACGGAGTGGGACGGGCCCCAGGTGCCCGTCTCCGGCGACGGCCAGCAGGCGGCGACGGCCGCCCTGGCCTCCGCGGCCTACCGGGACGGCCCGGTCGACAAGATCAAGGACGCGGACAACGAGTGGCATCAGTCCACCGTCAAGGGCGGCAGGATCGCCCTGTTCAGGCCCAACCTCGGCGAGGCGTTCTCACGCGCCGTCGTGGACCGCATGCTCGGCGCCGGCCGCAAGCCGCTCATCCAGTCCTTCGGCTCCGAACCCCAGTTCGTGGTCGAGCACTGTCTGGCGGCCAACAACATCCGCCGGGAGCGCGACAACCGGCTGACGCTCGTGACGGTCCTGTGCGGTGTGCTCTTCCTGCCGGGCCTGATCGGCTGGCTGCTCGTCTTCCAGCTGCGCGCCTTCGTCGCCAAGCGGGACGACAAGCGGGCCGGCACCCTGGCCACCACGCTGCTCCTCGGCGTGGGCCTGCTGGCGGCGCTGTTCCTGTGGAAGATGCCGTTCGGCGGCTTCTGGGGGTGGTACGCGCGGGCGGCCGTGGTGCTCCCCGTCGTCGGCTGGTACCTGGCCAAGCGGATCTGCGAGCGCACCGCCCAGGACCTGCGCTCCCGCTGGGACGGCCTGCTCTCCGGCAGCAGCGTCGGCATCAAGGTGCCCGAGGCGGTGCCGCGCGGCCCGGACCAGACCGCGGCCGACGCGCTGCGCGAGTCCCTGGCCCGGCTCACCGCCGAGCAGCAGTCCAACTCGGTCTTCTACGCGGGCCCCAAGGGCATACTCGGCATGGGCACCCGCTGGGGCTCCTGGCAGCTCGCCGAGGAGCTGGTGTCCGACGCCCCCGGCCGGGAGATCCACCCGTTCCGCAGCTGGGACGTCATCCGCGCGATCCATGACCAGCTGGCCCTGCTGGAGCGCGGCCCGCTGAACACCGGGGGCTTCCCCAAGCCGTCGGTCAAGCACTGGATCGTCACCCCGATCCCGGAGGGCGCGGGCGCGGTGTCCCGGCCCGAGGGCGCCGACGTGGAGGCCTTCCAGGTCAAGCCGCACGCCATACAGGACATCTGCAACAAGCAGCAGTTCGGCAAGGGCGACCGGCACTACCTGGGCGTGCAGTGGACGCTGTGGGACGGCCAGCTGGTGATCACCATGATGATCACGGTCACCGTGCTGCACGAAACGCTGCGCATCGAGGTCACCGGCCATGCGCTCGGCCCGGTCAACGGCCTGTTCTGGGGCAAGCCGGAGGGCCGGACCAAGGAGGTCACCAAGACCTTCAAGTTCTGGGAGACCCGCAAGATCAACCTGCCGCTGATGACCACGGACGAGGTGGTACGGCTCGCCGTGCGCGCCCCGCTGGCCTGGTACCCGCCGCTGCTCAACTGGCTCGGCGGCTCGCTGGGCCTGCCCGAGCCGTTCGGTCTGCGGCACGCCTGGGCCGACCAGCCGTGGAAGCACCGCTTCATGGCCGACGACGCGCTGCGCGCGGCCACCCCGGTGCTGCGGGTCGTGCACTCGGCCGCGATCAAGGTCCTCAAGGACCACGGCGTCGAGACGGAGAAGTTCGGCAACCGCTCCTCGGTGCTCAGCGGAATGATCCAGGACCCCTCGCCGCGCAAGGCTGACCTGTACGACGCGTAGCGCGTCCAAAACACGGAAGAGGGCGCCTCCCCGAGCGGGGGGCGCCCTCTTCCGTACGACGTACCTGTCTACGCGGGCCAGGCGTCCGCCAGCATCTTGCGGGTGTCGGCGAGAAGCTGCGGGAGGACCTTGGTGTGGCCGACGACCGGCATGAAGTTGGTGTCGCCGCCCCAGCGGGGCACCACATGCTGGTGCAGATGGGCGGCGATGCCGGCGCCCGCCACCGCGCCCTGGTTCATGCCGATGTTGAAGCCGTGCGCCCCGGACGCGGTGCGCAGGGCGGTCATCGCCTGCTTGGTCAGCTCCGCCAGCTCGGCGGTCTCCGGCCCGGTGAGCTCCGTGTAGTCGGCCACATGCCGGTAGGGCACGGTCATCAGATGGCCGCCGTTGTACGGATACAGGTTGAGGACGGCGTAGACATGCTCGCCGCGGCGGATGATCAGCCCGTCCTCGTCCGATTTGGCCGGGATCGAGCAGAAGGGACAGCCGTCTCCGGCCTCCGGGCCGCTCGGCTTGTTCTCGCCCTGGATGTAGGCCATCCGATGAGGCGTCCACAGGCGCTGGAACGCGTCCTGCGTCCCCACGCCGATCTGCTGCTCCGGCTCACTCGTCATGCTGTGCAGCATATGGCGTAAGGCCCCCGTACAGGCCAGGGCCCCCGGGGACCGAAGTCCGCCGGGGGCCCTTCTCGGCCAGGGTCAGACCTGGGCCCGCTCCGCCACGATCTTGGCGATCTTGGCGATGGCCTCGTCGACCGGGATGCCGTTCTCCTGGGAGCCGTCGCGGTAACGGAAGGACACCGAGCCGTTCGACATGTCCTCGTCGCCCGCGATGACCATGAAGGGCACCTTCTGCTTCTGCGCGTTGCGGATCTTCTTCTGCATACGGTCCGAGGAGGAGTCCACCTCGACGCGCAGGCCCTGCTTGCGGGCCGCCGCGGCGAACTTCTCCAGGTACTCGACATGACCGTCGCCGATCGGGATGCCGAGCGCCTGCACCGGGGCCAGCCACGCCGGGAACGCGCCCGCGTAGTGCTCCAGGAGCACCGCGAAGAACCGCTCGATGGAGCCGAACAGCGCGCGGTGGATCATGACCGGGCGCTGCTTGGTGCCGTCGGAGCCGGTGAACTCCAGGTTGAACCGCTCGGGCAGGTTGAAGTCGAGCTGGATGGTCGACATCTGCCAGGTGCGGCCGATGGCGTCCTTGGCCTGGACGGAGATCTTCGGGCCGTAGAACGCGGCGCCGCCCGGGTCCGGGACCAGCGGCAGGCCCTGCTTCTCGGCGACCTGGCGCAGGGTCTCGGTCGCCTCCTCCCAGGCCTCGTCGGAGCCGACGAACTTCTCCGGGTCCTTGGTGGACAGCTCCAGGTAGAAGTCGGTCAGACCGTAGTCCCGCAGCAGTCCGAGGACGAAGGTGAGCGTCTTGTCCAGTTCCTCGGACATCTGCTCACGGGTGCAGTAGATGTGCGCGTCGTCCTGCGTGAAGCCGCGGGCGCGGGTGAGGCCGTGCACGACGCCCGACTTCTCGTACCGGTACACGGTCCCGAACTCGAAGAGGCGCAGCGGCAGTTCGCGGTAGGAGCGGCCGCGCGCGTCGAAGATCAGGTTGTGCATCGGGCAGTTCATGGGCTTGAGGTAGTAGTCCACGCCCTCGTCGAGCTGCATGGGCGGGTACATGCCGTCGGCGTACCAGTCCAGGTGGCCCGAGGTCTCGAAGAGCTTCCCCTTCGTCGCGTGCGGGGTGTAGACGAACTCGTAGCCCTCCTCCTCGTGGCGGCGCCGCGAGTAGTCCTCCATGGTGCGGCGGATGATGCCGCCCTTGGGGTGGAAGACGGCGAGGCCGGAGCCGATCTGCTCGGGGACGGAGAAGAGGTCCAGCTCGGCACCGAGCTTGCGGTGGTCGCGCTTCTCGGCCTCGGCGAGGAACTCCAGGTACGCCTTCAGCTCGTCCTTGGACGGCCAGGCGGTGCCGTAGATGCGCTGGAGCATCGGGTTCTTCTCGCTGCCGCGCCAGTAGGCGGCCGCGTTGCGCATCAGCTTGAACGCCGGGATGAGGCGGGTGGAGGGCAGGTGGGGACCGCGGCAGAGGTCCTTCCAGCACAGCTCGCCGGTCTTGGCGTCCAGGTTGTCGTAGATCGTCAGCTCGCCGGCGCCGACCTCGACGTCCGCGCCGTCGTCGTGCGACGCGGCGCCCTTGAGGCCGATCAGCTCCAGCTTGTACGGCTCGTCGGCCAGCTCCTCGCGGGCGGCCTCGTCGGTGACGACGCGACGGGCGAACTTCTGCCCGCGCTTCTGGATCTCCTGCATCTTCTTCTCGATGGCCTTGAGATCCTCGGGCGTGAACGGCTTCTCGACGTCGAAGTCGTAGTAGAAGCCGTCCTTGACCGGCGGGCCGATGCCCAGCTTGGCCTCGGGGAACAGCTCCTGCACGGCCTGTGCCATGACGTGCGCGGTGGAGTGGCGCAGGATGTTCAGGCCGTCCTCGGAGGCGATCTCGACGGCCTCGACCTCGTCGCCGTCGGACAGTTCGTACGCGAGGTCCTTCAGCTCGCCGGCCACGCGCGCGGCGATGATCGAGCGCTCGCCCGCGAAGAGGTCGGCGGCCGTAGTGCCCGTCGTCACCACGCGTTCTTCCCGCTCGGAATCGCGTTGGATGATCACACGGACGTCTGACACCGGTCTCTCCTGACTGAAGGTGGGTGCGGCGCCATACCAGGAGCGCGCGCACAGGCGATCGTACCGACCCGAGGGCGCCGACCGCGAAACGGTTACGGTCGGTCCCCGGCCCCTCACGCCTCCCCGCAGGCCTCCTCGAAGAAGTCCAGGTTCTCCTGGAGGGATTTCATCAGCCGGTCCCGCTCCGCCTCGTCCACCTGTACCGGTACGACCCCGGAGGCGCCGGTGAGCCTGCGGAAGCCGCCGCGCCGCTCCAGCCGGCCGTGCACCCGCACCGGGAGGCCGACGAGATGGGCGTGGCCCGCGATCCGGTAGTCCTCCTCGTCCAGGGTGACGCGGACGTGCGGCACCTCGGCGCCCGCGAGGACGCGCAGCCGTACGGTGCCCTCGCCGCACGGGCCCGAGCGGCGCAGGCGCACCACCGCGCCGGTGATCCGCACCGGCTCGGAGGGTTCCTCGTGCAGATAGCGGGCCGCGGCCTCGCGCAGCACGGGCAGGTCGCCGGGGGAGAACTCGACGGGTTCGGCGCCCGGGGCGCAGCCCTCGGGGACACCGGCGGCGGGTGCCCAGGCGACGGCGACCCCGGCGCCCTCGGTGCCCCGCACCAGCGCGCCGATCGCCTCGGTCAGCTCGCGGCTGACGCCGGCCTCGACGGCGCCGTCGAAGGCGTCCATGCCGCCGGTGGCGCGCCGGTAGTCGATGGCCTCGCGGGCGGCGTACAGCGCCTGGTGGAGGCGGACGGCGAGGGGGCGGGCGACGGCCACGGGTGCGAAGGCGGTCAGTCGGCCGTCCTCGGCGGCGGGGCCGACGAGGACGTCGTCGAGGAGGGCGGTGGCGGCGCGCCGGTGGCGGGCTCCGTGGTAGCCGGCCCTGGCGCGGGTGGCGAGGGCCGCGGCGAGCAGCAACTGGCGTCCGGCGTCGCGTAGTTGCTCCTCGTGGCCCCAGGAGGCGGCGCCGGCCGGGCCGCTCGGGGCATCGCGCCACCAGCGGATCTCGTCGCTGGGTACGGCGAGGCCGATCAGCACCTCGCGGGCGGCGGGGGTGTCGCTGCGGGCGAGGGCGTCCAGGGCCTCGGCGAGCAGGTCGTCGCTGTCGGGGTAGGCGCGGCCCTCGGGGACCAGCAGGCTGGTGCCGGCGCCGCCCGGTCCTGGCGGGGTCCAGCGGCCGTAGCGTCCGGCGGCCCCGCCGCGGCGCTGCCAGCCGTGCCGGCGCAGCAGGACGGCGAGGACGGCGGGGTCGACGTCGGCGGGGTTCGGGGGGCGGTGCCAGGGGAGGGCGCCCGGGTGCGGCCGCGGCGGCACCTGCTCCTCGTCGGGACGGATCCTCATGGTCTGCCTCCCGTCCCGACGCGGGTCATGATCTCGCACAGCGCCCGGTCGTCGAAGATGCGTGTGGTCGGTATCCGCACGGTGGTCCGGGTCCGGCCGGTGAGCGGGTGGCCGGCCAGGTTGACCCAGTAGCAGCAGTGCCTCAGGTCGAGCCGGTCGTGGCCGGCGCGCAGCCAGTCGTCCTGGGCACGCGGGACCAGCATCACGACGAGGATCTTGTGCACCGAGACGGGTGTGCGGGCGAGCTTGCGCAGATGGTCGTTGTCGAGGGTGAAGGAGAAGGTGCGGCCCGGGGGGTGGGGCGGTATCTGGTACGTGGCCTTGAGCTGGACCTTGATGGTGACCTCGTCGTCGACGGTGTGGCCGGGCGCGCTGTGGCTGACGTGCCAGTCGATGCCGTTGTCCGGGAAGGGCTGGGACAGCGAGCAGCCGGCCGCGGCGGCGACCGCGTGCAGATAGCCGACCTGGAGCGTCTCCATGCAGGCGGTGGTGGCGAGCGAGCCGCGGACGGTGCCCGTGCGCTCGGGCAGCAGCCCACCGCGCTCGGGCTGCAGAGTGGCCATGACCAACAGCCTTCCGAGCCAAGAGTTTCTCCGCTGCGGGCTGCTGAACTGCAAAGACCCGTACTCCTGTTGTCTCCTTCCGGCGTACGGCGCAAACGGCCCGGGTATCACCAAACGGGCAGAAGACGGGACGTCATCTGCCGTGGGTGAACGAGGAGTTGGGTTGGGATGACGTACTGGTACGAAGGGCCGTTGGCCGCCTTCGACACGGAGACCACAGGTGTGGACGTCGAGACCGACCGGATCGTGTCGGCCGCCGTCGTCGTCCAGGACGCGCCGGAGACCCTGCCCCGCGTCTCGCGCTGGCTGGTGAACCCGGGGGTTCCGGTGCCGGCGGGGGCGACGGCGGTGCACGGGCTGACGGAGGAGCACCTGCAGCGCAACGGGCGCTGGCCGGCGCCGGTGATGTTCGAGATAGCCGAGCAGCTGGCGGAGCACGCGGCGCGGGGGCGCCCGCTGGTGGTGATGAACGCGCCGTTCGATCTGACGCTGCTGGACCGGGAGTTGCGCCGGCACCGGGCGTCGTCGCTGGAGCGGTGGTTCCCTTCGGTGCCGCTGCGGGTGCTGGATCCGCGGGTGCTGGACAAGCATCTGGACCGCTACCGCAAGGGGCGCCGCACGCTGACGGATCTGTGCGCGCATTACGGCGTGGAGCTGGAGGGGGCGCATGACGCGGCGGCGGACGCGCTGGCCGCGCTGGAGGTGGTGCGCGCGCTGGGCCGCCGCTTCGCCACCCGCCTCGAACGCCTCTCCCCCGCCGAGCTGCACACCCTCCAGGCCAACTGGCATGCCGCCCAGGCCCGCGGCCTCCAGTCCTGGTTCGCGCGCAACGGCTCGGAGGAGACGGTCCACACGGAGTGGCCGCTGCGGCCGGAGATGCCGGCGGCGGCGTAGCGCCTCCGGTGCTTCGACGCGTGGGCCGGAGGGCCCCGTCGGCACCGGTGTGCGTGGAGTGATCACCGCGGGGGCCGTGTCGCGTCCGGTGCGCGAGGCCCCCGGACGAGGGGTCAGACCGTGTCCGTCGCCTTGTCCGACGCGGCCTCGCGGAGGGAACGGGGGCCGTCGCCCGTGGTGTCGGCGGGCTGTTCGAGGCGCAGGTTGCGCACGCCGGGTGCCAGTGCGGCACCGACGCAGACGGTGGCGACCAGGACGGCCGTGAGCGCGAAGGGCAGTCTTGCGCCCCAGGCGTGCAGGGCGATCGGGGCGAGGATGACGCCGAGGGGCTGTGCGGCGAGCGAGGCCAGCCAGTCGTAGGAGCTGACGCGGGCGAGCACGCGCTGCGGGACGGCCGTCTGCACCGCGGTCTGCCAGGTGGGGTTCAGGAAGCCGAGGCCGGCCATGGCGACGCCGTACCCGGCCACGAGCACGGGTACCGGGGCCCCGATCGCGAAGCAGGTCAGGGGCACGGCGTAGCTCGCCAGGACCAGGTTGCCGGCGAGGATCGGGCGCCGCGGGCGGGCCCGTCCGGCCAGCAGCGAGCCGGCCAGCAGGCCGATGCCGCCGGCCTGTGTCACGGCGATCCAGGTGCCCTGTCCGCCGAGCCGGGTGACCGCGACGAGCGGGCCGAGGGTGAGCAGGACGTTGGCGGCGAAGTTCCAGGTGGCGTGCGCGATCAGGCTGATCCGGTACCAGTCACGGGCCCGCACCTCGGCCCAGCCCTCGACCAGGCCGACGAGGATCGCGCGGTGGGCGCCGGGCGGTGTCCCCTCCCGGTTCAGGCGGACGAGGAGCATCATGGTCGCGCTGACGGCGAAGGCGGCGGAGTCGAGGACGAAGACCCAGCCGATGCCGACCGCCCAGATCAGCCCGCCGGCCAGGGCGGGTCCTGCCAGCTGGGAGATGCTCTTGGCCACGCCCATCAGCGAGTTGGCCTTTTGCCGCTCCGGTCCGGGGCCGGGCACGGCCCGGGTGACGAGCGGCGCGAGGTTGGGGAGGCTGACGGCCGAGGCCACCCCCGCCACGGCCTGGGCGGCGGCGATCAGCGGGATCGAGGGGTGGCCGCCGATCAGTTGGAAGGCGACGAGGGCCTGGGTGGCGACCCGGGTGAGGTCGGCGCCGAAGGCCACCCGGCGGGTGTTGTAGCGGTCGGCCACGACGCCTGCCACGGGCAGCGTGAGCAGCCGGGCGCCCAGGGCGCAGCCGAGCACCACGGCCAGATCGGTCGCCGAGCCGGTCACCCCGATCACGGCGAGGCTCAGGGCGGTGGGCACCAGGGCGTCGCTGAGCGTGGACATGGTGCGGCTGACGAAGAGCAGCCGGAAGTCACGGAGCCGGAGCGGATGAGTCACTTGGGCATCCTGCCGTTCCCCGGCCCCGCGGTCGAAGGGGTGATCCCGCCGGTGCATCACCGGTGTACGGCCGCTCAGTTGCCCGGGGCCGCCCCTCCCCCGGCAGCAAAAAGAGCCGGTCCGCTGCTGCGGACCGGCTCTTTCCCGGTGGGCGATACTGGGTTCGAACCAGTGACCTCTTCGGTGTGAACGAAGCGCTCTCCCACTGAGCTAATCGCCCGGGAACGCACTGAACAATACAGGTCCCGACGCCGATCCTTCAAACCGCTCGCAGCCGGCGCAGCAGTCCGCGCCGTCCGGAGCGCATCATCAGGCGGTGGTTGGCGCGGAACACCGCGCGGCCGGGCAGGGCCAGACGCCGGAGCAGGGGCTTGCGGACGTCGACCTCCTGCTCGTAGACGGCGAGCGTCCCGGCACCCGCGGCGGTGACCGTCCAGCGCGCCCAGCCCTCGATGTCGCCGCTCATGGCGATCTCCAGAATCCCGGCGGCCGGATCGCGGCGGCGCTCGTGCGCGGTGAAGGTCATGGCGTACGGCAGCACCGAGCGGATGGTGAGGATGCCGGTGGCGTCGTCGAGCCGGGTCACCGAGCGCACCTGGGGCCACCAGTGGGGGTAGTCCTCGGGCCGTTCCAGCACGGCGAAGACGGCGGCCGGTGCCACCGGCAGGCGCCATGGGCTGCGGAAGCGGTAGTGGTTCCAGTCCATGCGCCGAGTCTGCCCGCACCGGGGCGGCCGACCGCGCCGGACACCGAGGAGACCTCAGATTGCTTACGGTTCACCGGCGTTGGCACAACACGGAATTCCGCGCTCCAGGCGCGGCGCGCGGGAAAGTCCGCGGCTTTCCGGAAAACCCGGATACTTTCGGCCAGTTGTACGTGACCGGAACTTCTCCCACCGGGTGACGGTTCGTCATGGCTTACGAATACGACGACGGCCCATCCGCTCTTTCGCGGATGGGCCGTCGGTCCGGGGTGGGCGATACTGGGTTCGAACCAGTGACCTCTTCGGTGTGAACGAAGCGCTCTCCCACTGAGCTAATCGCCCGGGCACAGGAAGAAGATTACCCCATGTCAGGCGGTGCCTTCGACCAGCGGCCCGCCGGTGCGGGCGCGGGGTGGCGCGAGCGGCTCACCGGCCCTTGATCTTCCAGGGCGGCACGAGTCCGAAGCGCCAGAAGTAGATCGTGCACAGCACCACGATGATCACCGCTCCGGTCACGGTCAGCGCGATGTTGCGGCGGCGCACCGCGGGATCGAGGGCGCGCTGTGCCGCCTCGGTGACCTTGCGTTTGGTCCAGCGGAGCACGACCTGGGCCCAGACGAACTCGGTCGCCCAGATCGCCATGCCCGCGAAGATCACCACCCAGCCCGGTCCGGGCAGCGCGAGCATGGCGACGCCGGCGATCACGACCGCGAGGCCGATCACGAAGACGCCGGCCTGCCAGCCGCGGTGCAGCAGTCTGCGCGCCTTGATGAATTCCGGCGCGCGGGACCCGAGCCCAGGGTGGTCACTCCCCGTATTCATACCGACAACGCTACCCGAGTGATTCACATCACCGGAATGGTCGTAGATCCGGTACGAGTTCTCGGCCGGAAGAGTGTCGTAAACGCACGCAAAACCCTCAGAGGGGTTTACAACGGCACCGTAGGTGGCATGTCGATTTCGCCGACGTGCGAATCCCCGAGCGCACACTGAGCGAAAGGCCCTGGCGCTTATGAACACCACGGTCAGCTGCGAGCTGCACCTGCGCCTCGTTGTGTCGAGCGAGTCCTCCCTGCCTGTCCCCGCAGGCCTGCGGTACGACACGGCCGACCCCTACGCCGTGCACGCCACCTTCCACACCGGAGCCGAGGAGACCGTCGAGTGGGTGTTCGCCCGCGACCTCCTCGCCGAGGGGCTGCATCGGCCCACCGGAACCGGAGACGTCCGCGTCTGGCCGTCCCGCAGCCATGGTCAGGGCGTTGTCTGCATCGCCCTCAGCTCCCCTGAGGGGGAGGCCCTGCTCGAGGCGCCCGCACGGGCCCTCGAGTCCTTCCTGAAGCGAACCGACGCCGCCGTGCCGCCCGGCACGGAGCACCGGCACTTCGATCTGGACCAGGAGCTCTCCCACATCCTGGCGGAAAGCTAGCCCGCCCTTCTGAGCAGCCCGGCGCCGTCCACTCGGGGAGACGGCCTGGGCCAGGACAACCGCATACGGCACGGGCCGGCGCCGTCACCGTGAGCGCTCACGGAACGGCGTCGGTCCGTCCGCGCGCGTCCGCGTGTCGCCTGTGGCGGCCCGGAGCGGGCGTACGGCGGCCTCCGGGAACCCCGGGGGCCCCGGAGGCGTTCCACCGGCAGTCGGGCCGGACAAGGCCCGTGCGGTGGGCGCGTTGTCGCTACCATCGGCCAGCATCGGCGGGCGCCTGCCCGACCCCCAGGCCAGGGAGCGAAACGTGCTGATCACCCATGACACCCGGTGCGCCCTCGACACCGTGGTGGACCTGGTGAACACCGCGCCGGAGGACGAATCGGCGCCGGAGGGGCTGCCCGATGTCCCGGCCCTCGCGGAATTCGTACGGAACCACGAGGTCAGCGATGTCGGCGTGATGTCCTCCGCCGACCTCTCGGCGGTGCGGGCGGTCCGGGCGCGGTTCGCGGCGATCTTCGCGGCCCCGGACGCCAGGAGCGCGGCCGGGCTGATCAACGAGCTGGTCGCGGCGGCGAGCACCACCCCGCGGCTGACCGATCACGACGGCTACGACTGGCATGTCCACTACTACGCCCCGGGTTCCTCCGTGGCCGACCACCTCGCGGCCGACTGCGGCATGGCCCTGGCCTTCTTCGTCGTCGCCGGCGAGGAGGAGCGGCTGCGCCGCTGCGAGGCCCCGGACTGCCGCCGCGCCTTCGTGGACCTCTCCCGCAACCGCTCCCGCCGCTACTGCGACAGCCGCACCTGCGGCAACCGTCTGCATGTGGCCGCGTACCGGGCGCGCCGGAAGGAGGCGACCGGCTGACCCGGTCTGGTCCGAGCGGGTGAATCCGACCCCGGCCGGCGCCCCTGTCGACGGCGGCGGTGCTCGGGCGACGTCGGTCCCGGCGGGTGGCGCCGGGACGGACGTGTACGGCTCACAGCAACAGCAGATCGTGCAGCGCAGCCATGAGGATCAGACACCCGATCACCGCAAGGAAGATCATCAGCGGTGGCTGGGAAAGGGCGAAGAGGCACCCGCGCGGCTCGTCCTTCGGCGGCGCGGCCTCGCTCTGTGTCGTATCCAGCATCTCGCGGCCGATGATGGCGTACCCGGAACCCCGTAAGCGATCAAGACGCACGATCTTGCGGGAGTTCGCCGAATCCCATGATCTTGCTTCCGGCTCGCTTCGGCTGGTGAACGAATCAGGACGTCCGCGGACCCACTGTGACGATCCGGCGAGTCATGTGACTGTCATATGCCGTGCTTCTTGAGGATCGCCTCGATGTCGCTGAAGTCGTCGCCGGACGCCGGGCGCTTGCCTTGGCCCTGCGGCTGTCCCTGCGGCTGTCCCTGCGCCGCTCCCTTGTCCCGGCCCTGGCGCAGGGCCGGGGTGGCGGAGGCGGGTGCCGTGGTGCCCGGGCGTATCGAACCGGTGCCGGCCGCCGCGCCGCCTTCCGCGCCCGCGCCGGTCCTGCGGCGCTCCACCGCGCGGGTGGTGGCGAACAGCAGCCAGGCCCCAGCCAGCACGCCGAAGCCGGCCCAGGCGGTGGGGCTGAGGGCGGTGTCCGAGAGCCAGCCCACGACGCCGGTCATCACCAGGCCGACCGGCACCAGCGAGTAGGCCGCGATGCGGGCGGCCGCCAGGAAGCGTCTGCGGTAGGCCGTGACCACCGCGATTCCCAGGCCCGCCGCGGACACGGCGGAGCAGACTGTCTCGGCGATCATCCGGTCCTCCAGGCGGGCTCGGTCGGGTGGCAGGCACGTACGACGGAAGCGGCACCACGGCCGGGCCGACGTGCGCTTCGTCCCTTCCATCCTGCACCGCCCGCCCCCTGCGGGGCCACGGCCCCGGCCACAGATCAGGGTGATCTCCGGGTCGCCTCCTCCTCGGGTGCCGGTGGCGGGGCACGCGAAGGGGGGCGGCGGTGCCGAACCCCTACGGGGCGCCGCGGACGCGTGCCCAGGTCCGGATTGGGGTGGTCGTGGCCGGCCTGGGAGACTGGGGCGTATGAGCGACTCCTCCCCCGTGCGCGCCGACGCCGTCGTCCTCGACGTCTGGTGCGAACTCCAGTGCCCCGACTGCCGTACCGCCCTCGACGACGTGCGCGCCCTGCGCGCCCGCTACGGCGACCGGCTGGACGTACGGCTGCGGCACTTCCCGCTGGAGCGGCACAAGCACGCCTTCGCCGCCGCGCAGGCCGTCGAGGAGGCGCTGGCGCAGGGCGACGGCTGGCCGTACGTGGAGGCCGTCCTGGCGCGGGTCGACGAGCTGGGCCGTACGGGAGAACCCCTCCTGGTCGAGGTGGCCCGTGAACTCGGTCTGGACGCCGAGGAATTCGACACCGCGCTGATCGACGGCCGGCACATCCTGATCGTCGACGCCGACCAGGCCGAGGGCAAGGCGATCGGCGTGACCGGCACCCCGACGTACGTCATCGGCGGCGAGCGGCTGGACGGCGGCAAGAGCCAGGAGGGGCTGCGCGCCCGGATCGAGGAGATCGCGGACCGGCTGCTGGCCGAGCAGGAGGGCTGAGGCCCTCGGGTACGGGTAGGCGGGGCGGCACCGTGCGACGTCGCCCCGCCTACAGCAGTGGCTTCGCCAGGGAGTACGTCACCGTCTCGTAGCCGAGCGACTCGTAGAGCCGCTCCGCCGGGGTGTTGCCCGCGAACACGTTGAGGCCGAGGAGCGGTCGGCCGGATGCCAGTGCCTGGCGTTCCGCGAGGAGCATCAGGGCCCTGCCGTGCCCCCGGCCGCGCTCGGCAGCGGCGGTCTCGACGTCGTACACGTACGCCTTGTCCTCCCGCAGGGCCAGCCACAGGGTGCCGACCCGGGTTCCGGCGCGTTCCAGGACGCTGAGGAGCATGCCGTCGGTCACGAGGCCGTGCGGCAGCAGCCGGGCCTGGTCGTCGTGGGCCTTGGCGCGGGCGACGGTCTCGGGGACGCCGCGCTCGGCCCAGTTGCGGGCGTAGCGCTCGTGCTCGCGGGTCTGCCAGGCCGCGAACTCCGCCTCGGTCATGGGCCGTTCGCGCAGATCCGGCGGCAGTGCGGGCGGGGCGGCGGCAAGGCGTTTCTCCATGCCCCGGTTGCGGAGGGTGTAGCCGAGGGCGTCGAACAGCCGTAGCGCGCCGTCCGCCGAGGCCGCGGGTACGACGGTCTCGATCTGCCGGCAGCCCCAGCCGCGCGCCACCTCCTCCGCGGCGAGCGCGGCGATCGTGCCCCGGCCGCGGCGGCGGTCCCCCTCGGCGATCCGCAGTTCGTCGATGCGGCCCACCGTGTCCCCGAGGGTCGGCGAGGTGCCGAGGCGGATCTCGCCGACGGGACGGCTGTTCACGCACACCTGGTAGCGGCGCGAACGCGTGCCGTCGGGGTGCTGCTGAAGCGGCTCGGCCGGCCGCAGGGTCGTGGTCATCACAGCTGTTCTACCCACGTGTTCTCCCCACCGCACGGGCCGGGTCAGCCGGTTCGGGCGGTTCACCGGGAGTCGGGACCAGGGCCGCGGCCGGGCGGCGAGGCCGGGAGCCGGGGCCAGGGCTGGAGTCGGGAGCCGGGGCCGGGACAGAGAGTCGGGGCCAGGGCCGACCGGGAGCCGGGGCCGGGCGGCGAGGCCGGGAGCCGGGAGCGGAGCCGGGGCCGACACAGGGCGGCGGGGCCGAGAGCCGAGGCTGGGACCAGGGCCGGGAGCCGGGGCGGGGCCAAGGCCGGCCGGAAGCCGGGGCCGGGCGGCGAGGCCGGGAGCCGGGAGCGGAGCCGGGGTCGTGCGGAATGGCCGGGCGGCAAGGGCCGTCCCGGGACGGCGGGACCTCGCCGCACGCCCCGGCGGATCGGTCGGCGTGTCAGCGCGGGTCGAGGTCCTGCCCCGACCGCTCCTCGAAGATCCGCATCGCCTTGGCGGTCACCGGGCCCGGTGCGCCCGGGAGTTCGCGGTCGTCCACCCGGTGCACCGCCTGGATGTCGCGCAGGGTGGAGGTCAGGAAGATCTCGTCGGCGCGGTCCAGCACGTCGAGCGGGAGGTCGGTCTCCGTGGCGCCGGTCCATTCGACGGCGAGGGCCCGGGTGATGCCGGGAAGGCAGCCCGAGGAGACCGGCGGGGTGTGGATCTCGCCGTTCAGGACGACGAAGACGTTCGAGCCGGTGCCCTCGCACAGCTGGTCGACCGTGTTGGCGAACAGGGCCTCGGAGGCGCCCCGTTCGTGGGCGCGGGCGAGGGCGACGACGTTCTCGGCGTACGAGGTGGTCTTCAGGCCGGTCAGCGCGCCGCGCTCGTTGCGGGTCCAGGGGACGGTGATCACGGCCGTGCTGTCGGGTCGGCGGGCGGTCTCGCCGAGGGCGACCACCAGCGTCGGGCCGTGCTCGCCGCGGTCGGAGCCGAGCGGGCCGTGGCCGCCGGTGTAGGTGATCCGCAGCCGGCCGAGCGGCATCGGGTTGGCCGCGAGCACGGCGGCGCACGCCTCGCGGATCTCGTCGTGGTCGGGGTCGGGCAGCCCGAGGCCCCGGGCCGAGCGGGTCAGCCGGTCGAGGTGCCGGGTGAGCGCGAAGGTGCGCCCCTCGGCCGCCTTCACCGTCTCGAAGATGCCGTCGCCGACGGTCAGCCCGTGATCGAACACGGAGACCCGGGCGGAATCCGCGTCCCGCAGCCCGCCGTCCAGCCAGATCCTCATGCGCACGCCTCTCCACTCGCCTCGTACGACCCCGACGCTACCGCGAGCAGCCGGGACGCCTTCAGTTCGGTCTCCCGCCACTCCCCCTCCGGGTCCGACCCCCAGGTGATCCCGGCGCCGGAACCGAAGCGCAGGACGCCCTCGGCGCGGTCGATCCAGAAGGTGCGGATGCCCACGGCCAGCTCGGCGGTGCCCCGGTCGGCGTCCACCCAGCCGATGCCCCCGCAGTAGGGGCCGCGCGGTACCGGCTCCAGGGCCTCGATGATCCGCAGGGCGCTGGACTTGGGCGCGCCGGTCACGGAGCCGGGCGGGAAGGCGGCGCCGAGCAGCTCGGGCCAGCCGGCGTCGGCGCGCAGTTCGCCGCGGACGGTGGAGACGAGGTGGACGAGCCCGGGGTGCTTCTCCACGACGCACAGGTCGGGGACGGTGACGCTGCCGGTGGCGCAGACGCGCCCGATGTCGTTGCGGACCAGGTCCACGATCATCACGTTCTCGGCGTAGTCCTTCTCCAGCAGGTCCGCCTCGGTGCGGCCGGTGCCCTTGATGGGGCCCGACTCCACGGTGCGGCCGGAGCGGCGCAGGAACAGTTCCGGGGAGGCGGTGGCGATCTCCACGCCGTGCGCGGGCAGCCGGATCGTTCCCGCGTACGGCGCCGGGTTGCCGCGGGCCAGCAGGGCGGTCAGGGCGTCCACGTCGGCGTCCGGGGCGATCGGCGCGCTGAGCACCCGGCAGAGGTTGGCCTGGTAGACCTCGCCGGCCGCTATGTGGGCGCGGATGCGGCGGACGGCCGCGGTGTAGGCGGCGCGGTCCAGGGAGGTGGCCCAGTCTCCCACCGCGGGGCCGTGCCAGCCGCCGGGCGCCGGGGCGGGCACCGGGGCAGGTCGTACGTCCGCGAAGCGTGCGCAGGTCAGACGGCCCTCGAAGTCCGCGCACACGGCCCAGAAGCCGGTGGACTCCAGGGCGGCGGGATCGCTGGTGACATCGAGGAGGCCGGTGGCGAGTCGGTCGCCGAAGCGGGCCAGAGGGGGAAGGCCAGGAGCATGGTGGAGCACGTGCCCGAGTCTAGGTGGGTGTCCCGGAGGTGACCCGGGGATGTCCCGGAGGGGCCCCTGACCACCGGGTCCGCCGGGTGCACCGCAGCACGCTGCGCAAACGCGTTTTTGTACTGGCCCGGGAATCCGCTAGAGTTCAACACGTCGCCGGGACGCGGAAGCGGACCGAAACGACAAGCGGACGTAGCTCAGTTGGTAGAGCGCAACCTTGCCAAGGTTGAGGTCGCGAGTTCGAGCCTCGTCGTCCGCTCGAAGGAAGAAGGGGTCATCCCGATCCCCTACACTCCTGGTGGAGTGGCCGAGAGGCGAGGCAACGGCCTGCAAAGCCGTCTACACGGGTTCAAATCCCGTCTCCACCTCCAAGGACGATTAGCTCAGCGGGAGAGCGCTTCCCTGACACGGAAGAGGTCACTGGTTCAATCCCAGTATCGTCCACTGGATCCCCGGTCCGTCCGGAGATCCCGGGTCTCTCGAAGACCACCCCGCGCGATTAGCTCAGCGGGAGAGCGCTTCCCTGACACGGAAGAGGTCACTGGTTCAATCCCAGTATCGCGCACTGACCGTGATCCCCGGATCACTGTCCGCGGACGATTAGCTCAGCGGGAGAGCGCTTCCCTGACACGGAAGAGGTCACTGGTTCAATCCCAGTATCGTCCACACACCGAGAAGCCCCCGGCCGTTCCCACGGCCGGGGGCTTCTGCGTGGGCCTCAGCTGGAGAACAGCATGTGCGTGAAGCTCCGGTGGTGGCGATCGTGGTGGCCGTGATGACCATGATGCCCGTGCTCGTAGTGCCCACCGCCGTGACCGCCGCCATGGCCGCCGTACGGGGCGCCCCAGGCGGGCGCGGACGGGGCCGGGTAGCCCCCCGGGGCGGCGGGCGGGGCCGGCGGGACGGGCTTGGACCACTGGGACTCCACCTGGGTCAGCGCCTCCAGCTCGCCGTAGTCGAGGAAGATGCCGCGGCACCCGCCGCACTGCTCGATCTGGACGCCGCTGCGGTTGTACGTCTGCATGGGTGCGTGGCACTTCGGACACTGCATCGTCGGCTCAACTCCTCGCCGGTCGGTACTGCTTGGTGGTTCCCCAGCACAGACTCCGTTTCACCGCTCCGTGGTTGCAATGTTTTTACGGAAGCCTCCGGGTCACCGTGCGGGCATGCGGGCGCAGGCGTCGACGACGGCCTGCTCGATCTCGTCCAGCGGGCGGTCCGCCGCGAGCGCCTTGGTGATCGCCAGGGCGGCCGTCTGGACGGTGAGGGCGCGGGCCGGGACGTCCAGGGCGGGCCAGGGGTCGCCGGTCGCGGGCACGGCGGGGCCGTTCGCCTCCTGGTAGGCGGTCAGGAAGCGGGTCCACTCGGCGGGCGGGAGGAGTCCGCAGGCGTACCAGGCGGCGGGGCGG
This sequence comes from Streptomyces sp. NPDC093018, assembly GCF_040684035.1. NCBI lineage: Bacteria > Bacillati > Actinomycetota > Actinomycetes > Kitasatosporales > Streptomycetaceae > Streptomyces > Streptomyces sp. NPDC093018. Next base: position 122,494 of record NZ_JBFBFF010000010.1, on the reverse strand, counting down.
GCGAGGTCCCAGGCGGGGACGCCGAGTCCCAGGTCGTCCACGTCGATCAGCCGCCAGGGGCCGTCGGGGGCGGGGTGCCGGACGAGTTGGCCGAGGTGGAGGTCGCCGTGGCAGAGGAGGGCGGGGCCCGGCATCGGGGCCTGGGCACGGGCCCAGGCGGGGAGGGCGGACCAGGCGTCGAGGACGGGGCGGGCGGCGGGGTGCGGACGCACGCGGACGGCGGCGCGGAGCCGGGTGACGGCGCGGGCGGCCTTGGCGGGGCCGCGCATCGGGGGCGGCGCCGGGTGGGGGGTGCTGTGGTGCAGCCGGGCGAGGAGAGTGGCCACAGCTTCCCAGGGGGCGGCGCTGGGGGTGTCGGGGTCCACGGGGGTGCCGTACGGCCAGGAGGTGACCAGGCGGTCGTGCAGTTTCTCCGCGGTGGGGGTGAGCGGGGGCAGCAGGATGCCGGACAGCCCGGCGGCCGTTTCGAGGCGCCGGGTCAGCTCGGCGGGGTCGGTGCCGGGGGCGTGGGCCTTGACGACGGTGTCCCCGAGGCGGAGGACGGTGGCGTCGGGGCGGTCGGCGAGGGTGGTGGGGGCACCGGCGGGGGCGCCTGGGGCGCTGATGTGTGCCGTGAGCGCGGGGAGGATGGTCACGGGGCCTTCGGGTGGTCGGGGGTGAAGTGAGGGGTACGACGGTGGAGTGGAGGGTGCCGGTTCCGGTGCGCGGGCGGCCCATGGCGGGGCCGCGCCCGGCGGCACAGCGCACCGCGCCCGGAAAACGGCGATGCCGGCGCAGCTCCCCAGCTGCGCCGGCATATGTGCCGTCCGCCGCACCCCCGTCCCCACGGGGTTTCATGGATGGATGTCCCCGCCCGAACCGCTCTTTCGGGCCTGGGGTCGCCGCTCAGCGCCCCAGCATCGCACCCACGGACGACGCCTGTGTGGCCACCGTCTCCCAGCCGTCGAAGACGAGCAGGAGCAGGGCCGCCAGGGGAAGGGCCATGAGTGTCGCCACCAAGGGGTGGCGGCGACCCGCGCGGCGGGGTGCGAACGTGGGACGTCGCGGTGCCGGGTGGGTCATGGTCCCTCTCCTGACCGTCTCGTGTTGTCCTTGTGGCTTCTCTTCACAGCGGCGGGTGTCCGACCTCGGGGGACGAGCGCTGCACCCGCCGCTTGACCTCAAATCTAGGCGCGGGGCCCGAACCGGGCGTCATGCCCTCGTACCGATTGGCGGGCCTCCCGGAGGATGAGCCCCCGGCCGCGGTCTACTCCCCAGGGTGGAGAGCCGGTCCCGGGTCTCGGGGTCATCCCTGAGGGGTGGCCCACCGTGTCGGGCATGTCGGATGCGGGCGGCGCCCCGGAACGCGTGACTTCGATCACTCGGGACGGTCATGGGACGGCTGCCGGGCGCGGTCCGGGTGCCGGTCGGCGACGGGTGGGACGGGGTGTCCGCGGTGGGGCGCGGGAAGGGCGGAGAGGAAGGCGGCCCCTGGTCGCGACGGGGTCAACGTCCCCTCGGTCGCGCCCGGTTGACGGTGACGGACGGTCAGGAGGGCGGCGGGCGCTGCCGTCCTGACCGTCTCTCACCTCACCGGCGTGGCGCGCACAATCCGTCGCGCCGAGAGGGCGCGGCCTCTGCGCGCGGGCGGCCCGGGAAACGTAAGCTGTGCCACGTCAGAGGGACCGGGCAGCGGGGATGAACATGGCGATGATGCGCCTGAGGCGCGAGGACCCGCGCGTCGTCGGCTCGTTCAGGCTTCACCGACGGCTCGGCGCGGGCGGGATGGGCGTGGTCTACCTCGGCTCCGACAAGAAGGGCCAGCGGGTCGCGCTGAAGGTGATCCGGCCCGATCTCGCCGAGGACCAGGAGTTCCGCTCGCGTTTCGCGCGCGAGGTCTCCGCGGCCCGCCGTATCCGGGGCGGTTGCACGGCCCGGCTGGTGGCCGCCGACCTGGAGGCCGACCGCCCCTGGTTCGCCACCCAGTACGTCCCCGGGCCCTCGCTGCACGACCGGGTCGCCGACGAGGGCGCGCTGCTCGCGGCCGACGCTGCGGCGATCGGCGCGGCGCTGTCCGAGGGCCTGGTCGCGGTGCACGAGGCGGGGGTGGTCCACCGGGACCTGAAGCCCTCCAACATCCTGCTGTCCCCCAAGGGGCCGCGGATCATCGACTTCGGCATCGCCTGGTCCACCGGCGCCTCCACCCTCACCCATGTGGGCACCGCCGTGGGCTCCCCCGGCTTCCTCGCGCCCGAGCAGGTGCGCGGCGCCGCCGTCACCCCGGCCACCGACGTCTTCTCGCTGGGCGCGACCCTCGCCTACGCCTCGACCGGCGACTCCCCCTTCGGACACGGCAGTTCCGAGGTGATGCTGTACCGCGTGGTGCACGAGGAGCCGCATCTGCACGGTGTGCCCGACGCGCTCGCCCCGCTGATCCGGGCCTGTCTCGCCAAGAACCCCGAGGACCGGCCCAGCACCCTCCAACTGTCGCTGCGGCTCAAGGAGATCGCGGCCCGCGAGGCCCAGGGTCTGGGCGAGGTACGGCCGCCGTCCCCGCGCGCGGCGGAGGCGGACCGGCCCACCGGGCGGCTCGTCGACACCTACCCCGAACCGGGGCGTGCCGCGCGCCGCCAGGCTCCCGGCACACCGCTGCCGCGCGGCGCGGGCCCCCGGGGCGGGGTGCCCTCGCGGGGCGGTTCACGGGCCGGCGGCGCTCCCTCGCGTCCGGGGGCGGCGCGGCCCGCCCCCGAGCAGCGGGGCGGTGGCCCCCGGTCCACCGGTGGCAGCCGTCCCGGTGCCCGCGGCGGTGCCCGGCGTCCGGCGCCGCGCACCACGAAGACCGGGCTGCGCCCCGCCAACCCCCGCCTGCTGCGTCAGCGCCTCACCGTGTTCTTCGTGGTGACCCTGCTCGTGGCCCTCGGTATCGCCCTGGCCCAGGGCTGCCAGGGCCCGGCCCGGGGGCTGGGCGACGGGTTCGGGGGCGCGTCCGGCGGGAGCGCCGGGACGGACGTACGGCAGTCGCAGCAGCTGTCGGCCGAGCGCGCGCGAGCGGCCGGAGACGAGCGGCCGTACGACGACCCGTACGGGTCCTCCCCCACCCGGCGCGGCGCCGGAATCTAGGGGAGTCCCCGGTCAGGGCCGGGGTCGTCCCGTCGCCACCGCGTAGAAGGCGACCGCGGCCGCCGCGCCCACGTTGAGCGAGTCGACGCCGTGGGACATCGGGATGCGGACCCATTCGTCGGCGGCGACCAGGGCCTGCCTGGACAGGCCGCCGCCCTCCGCGCCCAGCATCAGCGCGACCCTGTCCATGGTGTGCGGGGCGGCCTCGTCCAGGCTGCGGGCCTTCTCGTCCGGGGTGAGGGCGAGCAGGGTGAAGCCGGCCTCACGGACCTGCTCCAGGCCCTTCGGCCAATTCTCCAGGCGGGCGTACGGCACCGAGAACACGGCGCCCATCGACACCTTGACGCTGCGCCGGTACAGCGGGTCGGCGCAGTCGGGCGAGAGCAGCACGGCGTCCATGCCGAGGGCGGCGGCGGAGCGGAAGATGGCGCCGATGTTGGTGTGGTCGTTGACCGACTCCATGACCACCACGCGGCGGGCGGAGCCGAGCAGTTCGGCGGCGGTGGGCAGCGGCTTGCGCTGCATGGAGGCGAGGGCGCCGCGGTGCACGTGGTAGCCGGTGACGCGCTCGGCGAGTTCGGGGCTCACGGCGTAGACGGGGGCGGGAAGTTCGTCGATGACGTCGCGCATGACGTCGATCCACTTGGCCGAGAGCAGCATGGAGCGCATCTCGTAGCCGGCTTCCTTGGCCCGGCGGATGACTTTCTCGCCCTCGGCGATGAACAGGCCCTCGGCGGGCTCGCGCTTGCGGCGCAGCTCGACGTCGGTCAGGTCCGTGTAGTCGGCGAGGCGCGGGTCGTCGGGGTCCTCGACGGTGATGAGATCGGCCACAGGGTGATACTGCCTTGTCCTGGGTGTGGTGCCAACGGCTGGGTAGAGGTGCGTTACCCGAGGTTACGCGTGATCAAGGGGGTATTCGGTCAGACGGTCCGGTCGGGGCCCTCGGTCACGACCGCGCCGATCACGATGACCGCCGGGGGCTTCACGTCCTCGGTGCGGACGGTCTCGGCGACCGTGGCGAGGGTGGCGTCGACCCGGCGCTGCGCGGCCGTCGTGCCCTCCTGCACCAGGGCGACCGGGGTCTCGGGGGCCTTGCCGTGCGCGACGAGCGTCTCGGCGATCTTCCCGATCTTGTCGACGCCCATCAGGATCACCAGGGTGCCGGTGAGCCTGGCCAGCGAGGGCCAGTCGACCAGCGAACGCGCGTCGTCGGGGGCGACATGGCCGCTGACGACCGTGAACTCATGGGCGACGCCCCGGTGCGTGACCGGGATGCCGGCCGCGCCGGGCACCGAGATGGAGCTGGAGATGCCCGGGACGACGGTGCAGGGGATGCCGGCCTCGGCGAGCGCCTGGACCTCCTCCATGCCCCGCCCGAAGACGAAGGGGTCGCCGCCCTTGAGCCGTACGACCGACTTGCCCTGCTTGGCGTGCTCGATCAGCGCGTTGTTGATGGCCTCCTGGGCCATGTAGCGGCCGTACGGGATCTTCGCCGCGTCGATCACCTCGACATGCGGCGGGAGTTCGGCGAGCAGGTCGCGGGGGCCGAGCCGGTCGGCGATGACGACGTCCGCCTCGGCGAGCAGCCGACGGCCGCGGACCGTGATCAGATCGGGGTCGCCGGGGCCGCCGCCGACGAGCGCGACGCCGGGGGCGCGGGTGCGGTGGTGGGGGGCGACGAGGGTGCCGTCGCGCAGGCCCTCGACGACCGCGTCGCGGATGGCGGCGGTGTGCCGGGGGTCGCGGCCGCGGGCGTCCGTGGTGAGGACGGCGACGGTGACACCCTCGCTGGTGCCGGTCGCGGGGGTCCAGGCGGTGGCCCGGTCGGCGTCGTCGGAGCGGACGCACCAGACGCGGTGCCGCTCGGCCTCGGCGGAGGCGGCGGTGTTGGCCTCGGGGTCGCTGGTGGCGATGAGCGCGTACCAGGCGTCGGCGAGATCGCCGTCCGTGTAGCGCCGCCGGTGCCAGGTGAGCTCGCCCGCGTCCGCCATGGCCTCGACGGAGGGGGTCGCCTCGGGGGAGACGAGCACGATGTCCGCGCCGGCCGCGATCAGGGCGGGCAGCCGACGCTGGGCGACCTGTCCGGCGCCGAGGACGACCACGCGGCGGCCGGAGAGGCGCAGACCTACGGGGTAGGCGGGGTGTTCGGCCATGGCTCCTCCGGGGGCGTTGTGGTGGCCCTGACGTGCGGATTTTACGGTGACGGAGGGCGGTGGCGGGACGGGTGTCCGGGGGGTGGGCAGGGGCGGCCCGGTGGGTGGGCACAACCACCCACCGGGCCGCGCCCGGGACCGCGGTGCCGTAGCACCTACTTCTCGGTGACTCCCGCCGAGTCGAACGTGGCCACCTCGTGCATCGCTCTCGCCGCGCTCTGCACCAGCGGCAGGGCGAGCAGGGCGCCGGTGCCCTCGCCGAGGCGGAGGTCGAGGTCGACCAGGGGGCGCAGGCCCAGCTTGTTGAGGGCCGCGACATGGCCCGGCTCGGCGCTGCGGTGACCGGCGATGCAGGCCGCGAGGACCTCGGGCGCGATGGCGCGGGCCACCAGGGCCGCGGCACCGGCGCTCACGCCGTCCAGGATGACCGGGGTGCGCAGGGACGCGCCGCCGAGCAGCAGGCCGACCATCGCCGCGTGCTCGAAGCCGCCGAGGGCCGCGAGGACGCCGATGGGGTCGGACGGGTCCGGCTGGTGGAGGTCCAGGGCGCGGCGGACCACCTCGGTCTTGCGGGCCAGCGTCTCGTCGTTGATGCCGGTGCCGCGGCCGGTGACCTCGGCCGGGTCGGTGCCGGTGAAGACGGAGATCAGCGCGGCGGACGCGGTGGTGTTGGCGATGCCCATCTCACCGGTGAGCAGCGCCTTGTTGCCGGCCGCGACCAGATCGCGGGCGGTCTCGATGCCGACCTCGATGGCGGCCTTGGCCTCCTCGCGGCTCATCGCGGGCCCCGCGGTCATGTCGGAGGTGCCGCCGCGGATCTTGCGGGGCAGCAGTCCGGGGGTGGCGGGCAGGTCGGCGGCGACGCCGACGTCCACGACGCACACCTCGGCGCCGACCTGGGCGGCGAAGGCGTTGCAGACCGCACCCCCGCCCAGGAAGTTGGCCACCATCTGGCCGGTGACCTCCTGGGGCCAGGGGGTGACGCCCCGGGCGTGCACACCGTGGTCGCCCGCGAAGATGGCGACGGCCGCGGGCTCCGGGATCGGCGGCGGGCACTGCCGGGACAGGCCCGACAGCTGCGCGGAGATGATCTCCAGCATGCCGAGCGCGCCGGCCGGCTTGGTCATGCGCTTCTGTCGCTCCCAGGCCTCACCGAGGGCCTTGGCGTCGAGCGGGCGGATCTGGGCGACGGTCTCGGCAAGCAGGTCGTGGGGTTCCTCTCCGGGCAGGGCGCGGCGGCCGTACGTCTCTTCGTGCACCACCCAGGACAGGGGGCGTCGCTTGGACCAGCCGGCCTGCATCAGCTCGGGCTCGTCCGGGAATTCGTCGACGTACCCGACGCACAGGTAGGCGATGACCTCCAGGTGCTCGGGCAGGCCGAGGGCCCGCACCATCTCGCGCTCGTCGAAGAAGCTGACCCAGCCTACGCCCAGACCCTCGGCGCGGGCGGCGAGCCAGAGGTTCTCGACGGCGAGCGCGGCGGAGTACGGCGCCATCTGGGGCTGGGTGTAGCGGCCCAGGGTGTGCCGGCCGCCGCGGGTGGGGTCGGCGGTGACGACGATGTTCACCGGGGTGTCGAGGATGGCCTCGATCTTCAGTTCCTTGAACTGCTTCGCCCGGCCCTTGGGCAGCGACTTCGCGTACGCCTCGCGCTGGCGCACGGCCAGTTCGTGCATGGTGTTGCGGGTCTCGGCGGACCGGATGACGACGAAGTCCCAGGGCTGCGAGTGGCCGACGGAGGGCGCGGTGTGCGCGGCCTCCAGGACGCGGAGCAGCACTTCGTGCGGGATGGGGTCCTTGCGGAAGCCGTTGCGGATGTCGCGGCGCTCGCGCATCACCTTGAGCACGGCCTCGCGCTCGGCGTCGTCGTAGCCGGGGGCGGCGGGTCCGGTGGGCCCCGGCGCGGGCGCCGGTGCCGCCTCGGCCGGGGTCTCCCCCTGCTCGGCGGCGGGCTCCGGGACCTCGGCGTGCGGCAGGGCCTCGGCCTCCCGGGGCGCGGGCACGGTGGCCCCCGCCGCAGGTCCCTGGGCGGGCAGCACGAGGGGGTGCGGCGGGGTCGGCGCGAGATGCGGCGCGCTCGGCACCTGCCCCTCCACCGGCACGAACTCCCCGAGCGGCTGCTCGGGAGCCGGCTCCGGGAGGGCCCCGGGCGACTGCTCGGCGGGAGCGGGCCGCACGGGGGCGTCCGTCGGCACGGCGCTCTGCTGGGCCGGGGCCTCGGCGGGCATCTCGGCCGGGGCGGGCAGCGGAGCCTCGACGGGTGCCGGGACGGCCTGCGGCTGCTCGGCGGCGGGGGCGACGGGTGCGGGGGGTGCGGCGGGTGCCGGTTCGGCGACGGCCTGCGGCTGCGCGGCCTCGGCCGCCACGGCGTTGACGTCTGCCTGCGGGTCCGCGGCTACGGCGGCTACGGGCGCAGGGGTGACGTCCGCGGGCTGCTGGGGCGCGGGTACGGCGGGGGCGCCGGCCGGAACGGGCTCGGCGACGGGAGCCGCCTGGGCCACCACCGGGTCCTGGGCCACCGGCTGCGCCTCAGGCTCCGGCTGCTGCTGGACGCCGGGCACGGCCGGGGCGTCCTGAACGACGGGCTCCACCGGCTGCGGGCCTTGGACCTGCTGGGCGTCCGGGGCGAGGGCGGCGGGCACTTCGACGGCCTCGACCGGCTGGGCCTGCTCGACCGGGACGGCCACGGGCTGGGCGGGCTGAGCCGCCTCGGCGGCGCCGGGCTGGACCGGCTGGATCACCTGGACGGGCTCGACGGCGACAGCTTCGACGGCGACGGGCTCGACCGGCTCGGTGGCCTGTACGGCCTCGACGGCCTCAGCCGTGACCGGCTCGACCGACTCGATCGGCTCGTTCTGCTGGACGGCCTCGGCGCCAGGAGCCACGGCTTCGGGAGCCTGCTGGACGTCCGGCACCGGGACGGCGACGGCCTCGACCGGCTGGGGCGACTGGGGCTGCTGGGCTGCCTCGACCGGCTCGGCCACCTGCACCGGCTCGACGGCGACCGGCTGAACGGCCTCGGCGACCGGCGCGGCGGCACCGGGAATCCGAGCCTCGGTCGGCGCGGGCGCGTCCGCCACGGGAGCCGCCGCCTCGACGGCCTGCGCTTCCTGGACCGGCGGCACGGGAGCGGCCGCTTCCGCGACGGCCTCGACCACCTGGACGTCCGGCACCGGCACGGGCTCCGCGGCGACCGGCACGCTCTCCGTGCCCTCGGCCGCCAACTGCTGGGAAACCTCGGGTCCCTGCGGAACCTGCGGCGCCCCCGCGCCATCCTGACTGTCGAGGGGCCGCGGACCGTCCTCATCCTGTACGGCCTGCTCGGGGGCGGGCGCCTGCGCGGCGACCTCACCGGCGGCGGTCTCCGGCGTTCCGGCGAGCGCCGGGTCAACCGTTTCGGCGACCGGCACCTGCTCTGCGACCGGCACCTGGGGCGCCTCCCCGGCGACCGGCTCGGCGACCGCCACGGCCCCCGCGCCCGGCGCCTCAGGAACGACGACGACCGCGTCCGGAGCCGTACCCGGCGCCTCGGCGTCGGCGGCCACGTCGGCGATCGGCTCCGGCGCCTCGACGGCGACCGGTACGGCCTCGGCCGCGGCCACCGGCACGCCGATCACCTGCACGGCGACCTGTCCGGTCTCCGCCACGCCCGGCAGCTGGGCCGCGTCCGGGGCGGTCTCCACCGCGCCCGGTGCCTGGCCGATGACCGGCGCCGTCACGGCCGTACCCGCCGGGGCCGCGCCCCAGGGGGCCGCGCTCTGCGGGCCCATCTCCCTCAGCGGCTGGGCGTCGAGGTACTCGGGGCCGCGGTCGGCGAGGGTGCGGACCGGTCCCGCGGAGGTGTCGGGGATGGGCGGGCCGAGGTGCAGCGGACGGCGCGGCGCCGAGGTCTCCTGCGCGGACGGGAGGCGGACGCCGCCCAGGTCCACGGAGCCCGTGTCATGGCCGGAGGCCTCGTGCAGGGTCTCGACCACCGGCTCCGGAGCGGGCGGTGGCACTTCGTTGCCCCATGCGCCCTGGGCGCCCGGCAGCAGCAGGTCTTCGTCCTCGGCGGGGGCCTCGGAGAGGTAGGTGTACGCACCGTGCGCGGTGACGCCCGGCTGCTCCACCATGCCTGCGCTCTCCGGCTGTCCCTCGCCCGGGACCTGGCCGGTGTCGGTCATGCGTACCCCTCGCCCCATCGGTTAGTGCTCCTACGACCAGCTCACCCGGAACGGCACACCGACCGCCCCATAGTGAAGAACGAGCGTCCGTGCCCAGCGGCACGAACGACCCGCCGGAAAAGGCGACAAAGCCATTCAGTGGCATTGTCCCGGTCGTTGCGCCGTCGCGACAGCATGATCCGCGACAGGCCGCTGTGGACTACGCCACGTTGCGCGTCCACGGGTTCGCCGTACCACCCCGACCCAAAACGGGCGTGCGTTCCGGACATTGGCGAACGAAGTTCCGGGCCACCGGTGCGGTACAACGATCGGCCAGCCTACCGCGCGCGGTACGACTACCGGATCACGGGGCGATCGGACAGTACGCCGCTGAGCAGGAACGCGACGTTCCGTTCGGTCTCCCGCCAGGCCCGGGTGTCGAGTTCGACGGACTGGAGCAGGGCGCACTCGACGCGATATCCGTGCTCGGTCAGGTCGCGGCCGACGAGTTCGGCCGCGTCGCGGGTCGCGGCGTGGGCGACGATGCGCTGCGGGCGCCGGTCGGCGACCGCCGAGACCACGGCCGCTCCCCCGCCGCCGACCCGGACCACATCGGGTTCGGGCAGGTCCTCCAGGACATGCGGGGCGCTGCCGTGCACCACCTGGAGCTGGACGCCGTAGCGGCGGGCGGCGCCGTCGGTGCGGGCGCAGGCGGCCGGGTCGCGGTCGACGGCGATGACGGCGGCGCCGGCGCGTGCCGCCTCGACGGCGAACGCGCCGGAGCCGCAGCCGATGTCCCAGACGAGGTCGCCGACCCGGGGCCCGAGGCGGGCGAGTTGGGCGGCGCGCAGCAGCTCGGTCTCGCCCTCGCCGAGCGCGGTGCCGTCGCCGTACGCCTCGTCGGGCTGGACCCAGCCGCGCGGGCCGGTGCCCGGGTCGCGGCCGGCGATCCAGCCGCCGTCCTCGGCCGCGCCCACCGGGCCGCCGATGACGATGACGACATTGGGGTCGCGCCAGGTGTGGTCGGGGGCGTTGTCGGAGGTGACGACGGAGACCTGTTCGCGTTCGGTGCCCAGTTCCTCGCAGATGACGAAGGTGCGGTGGACGCCCGCGAGGAGGAGGCCGAGTTCGGCGGGGCCCGCGCCCGGTGAGGTGAGGACGGCCACCTTGGCGTGGGCGCGGCAGACGTTCACGGCCCGGCGCAGGGTGCGCGGGTGGGCGACGACGACCTGGGCGTCGTCCCAGGGCATCCCGGCCCGGGCGAAGGCGGCGGCGACGGAGGAGACGCCGGGGACGACCTCCACCTCCAGGCCGAACTCCGGTGCGCGCAGGGTGCGTACGACGCCGAAGAAGCCGGGGTCGCCGTCGGCGAGCACGACCGCGGTGCCGCGGTGGCCGGCGATCCGGCGGGCGGCGAGCGCGACGCTGCCGAGCCGGATGCGTTCGGCGAGGGGCGGGACCTCGGGCAGTGCCAGATGGTGGGCCGCGCCTGCCACGAGGGTGGCGGCGCCGAGCGCGGAGCGTGCCGCCTCGGTCAGCGGCGAGCCGTCCCAGCCGATCACCGTGACCCGGTCGGCCATCGTCGTCCATCTCCAGGTTTTCGCAGGTCGTCAGGGGTACGAGGCCCGTGGGCGGGCTCCGTGAGGGTACCCGGTCGGGCGGCCGTGGCGGGGATCAGTTCCAGTCGGCGTACGACGTGAAGCCGCTGGTGTCGGCGAGCTGCTCGTCGGCGCCCTCCAGGTCCTCCGGCAGCAGGCTCCACACGATGAAGTCGGTGCGCAGATCGGCCCAGCCGTCGTCCTCGGTGCGTACATGGACTATGCACGCGTTGCGCAGCACGCCCTCGCTGATGCAGCCGATCTTCTGGGCGACCTGCTGGGAGGCGGTGTTGTCGGCCGCGGTGCGCAGCTCGATGCGCTCGAAGCGCTGGTCGCCGAAGAGCCAGCGGGCGGTGGCGAGCGCGGCCTCGGAGGCGTAGCCCTCGCCGCGGGCCCAGGGGGCGACGATGTACGACAGCTCGGTGGCGCGGATGCGCCAGTCGGTGCGGGTCAGCCGGACGATGCCGACCAGGCGCTGGGTGAGGAACTCGGTGACGGCGAGGTCGAGTCCGCGGCCCGCGGCGCGTTCGGCGGGCGCCTGCTCGCCGATCCAGCGCCGGGCGCCGGCCTCGGTGAACGGCTGGGGCACATCGGTCCAGGCGGCGACCTGCTCGTCGTTCATCATCTCGGCCAGCGCGGGTACGTCGTCCTCGTCGAGGGGGCGCAGCACCAACCGCTCCGTGCTGATGGAGATGTTGGGGAAGGTGCTCGTCATGCGCCGCTCCGTAGCCTTCGTAAGTACCTGCTGAACTGCCCAGCATGCAGCATGAAACCACTGAACCGCACGACGGGGTCCACTCCCGGTGAGGGAGCGGACCCCGTGCGTCGCGGTGCCGTGCGCTGCCGGTGGCCGGATCAGAAGGACGGGATGACCGAGCCCTGGTACTTGTCCTCGATGAACTTCTTGACCTCGGGCGAGGTGAGGAGCTTGGCGAGCTTCTTGACCCGGGGGTCGTTCTCGTTGCCCTTCTTCACCGCGAGGAAGTTGCCGTAGGGGTTGTTCTTCGCGGACTCCAGGACGAGGGCGTCCTTGGCGGGCTTGAGGCCCGCGGAGATGGCGTAGTTGCCGTTGACGACCGCCGCGTCCACGTCGTCCAGGGAGCGCGGGGTCTGGGCCGCCTCGACCTCCTTGAACTGGAGGTGCTTGGGGTTCTTGGCGATGTCCTCGGGGGTGGCGTCGTTGCCCGCGCCGGACTTCAGGGTGATGAGCCCGTTGTCGGCGAGCAGCTTGAGGGCGCGGCCCTCGTTGACGGCGTCGTTGGGGACGGCGACGGTCGCACCGCTCTTCAGCTCGTCCGCCTTCTTGACCTTGTGGGAGTACAGGCCGAGAGGCTCCAGGTGCACCGTGACGACGGGCACGATGTGGGTGCCGCGCTTCTTGTTGAAGTCGTCCAGGTACGGCTGGTTCTGGAAGTAGTTGGCGTCCACCGAGCCGTCCTCGGTCGCCGTGTTCGGCGTGATGTAGTCGGTGAACTCCTTGACCTGGAGGTCGAGCCCGGCCTTCTTCGCGAGGTTCTTCTCGACGAAGTTCAGGATCTCGGCGTGCGGGACCGGGCTGGCGGCGACGACCAGCGGCCCGCTGTAGTCGTGGGAGGCGGAGGACTTGCCGGAGCCGCAGGCGGTCAGCCCGAAGGTGAGGGCTGCGGCGGCGAGGACGGCGGTGGTGAGCTTGGCGGTGTTACGCACGAAAAGTGCCTTTCCTTATGGGTGGTGCGACCCCGGATGAGGGGGTGTGGCGCGGAGCGCCTCGTTGAGGGGTGGTGGTCGGGTGACGGGTGGGCGACGGGGAGTCTGGGGGTGCTGCTAGGCGGCCTTGGTGACCTCGGCCGGGCCCGGATCCTCGGTCTTCTCGGACTTCTCGGTCTCCTTGGCCTTCAGCAGCCGCAGCTTGGGCGCGGGGCCCGAGCGGCCGCCGCGGTGGTGCAGGGCGCGGGCCGCGAAGTCGCCGGCGAACTGGATGAGGGAGATGACGACGGCGAGGATGCCGACGGTGATCCACATCAGCTCGGTCTCGAAGCGCTGGTAGCCGTAGCGGACGGCGAGGTCGCCGAGGCCGCCGCCGCCGACCGTGCCGGCCATGGCGGAGTAGCCGATGAGGGCGATGACCGTGGTGGTGGTGCTGGCGATCAGGGAGGGCAGGGACTCGGGGACGAGCACCTTGCGGACGATGGTCCAGGTGTTGCCGCCCATGGACTGCACGGCCTCCACGAGCCCGCCGTCCACCTCGCGCACGGCCGTCTCCACCAGGCGGGCGAAGAAGGGGATGCCGCCGATGGCGAGCGGTACGACCGCCGCGGCGGTGCCGATCGTCGTCCCGGTGACCCAGCGGGTGAAGCTCATCAGGGCGACCATCAGGATGATGAACGGCAGCGAGCGGCCGACGTTCACGATCTGGCCGATCACCTTGTTGGCGACGACGTTCTGGAGCAGGCCCCCGCGGTCCGTGAGGACGAGGAGGAGGCCGAGCGGGAGGCCCACGACGATGGCGATCAGGGTGGACCAGAGCACCATGTCGAACGTCTGGGAACACGCGTCCGACAACAGCGGCTGCATCTCGGACCAGGTCACTTGGCACCTTCCTTCACCAGTGCGGACTCCTGGCCCACGACGTCGATCTGGAGCCCCTGCTCGCGCAGGAAGCCGATGGGCACCACGTTGTCCTCGTAGTGGCCGGGCAGTTCGATGCGCATCCGGCCGATCTGGAGCCCGCCGACGGTGTCGATGGCGGCGCCGAGGATCGAGATGTCGATGTTGTAGGTGCGCGACAGCTGGGAGATGACCGGCTGGGTCGCGGCCTCGCCGTGGAAGGTGACGTCGAGGACGGTGCGCTCCGCGCCGGTGCGTTCGCCGCTCACCGGGAACAGCGCGGCGGCCAGCTGGGAGCCGGGGGTCGCCAGCAGCTCGCTGACCGTGCCGGACTCCACGATCCGGCCCTTCTCCATCAGGGCGGCGGAGTCGCAGATCGACTTGACCACGTCCATCTCATGGGTGATGAGCAGGACGGTGAGGCCGAGCTGCCGGTTCAGGTCGCGCAGCAGCTGGAGGATGGCGCGGGTGGTCTCCGGGTCGAGGGCGCTGGTGGCCTCGTCGGAGAGCAGCACCTTGGGGTCGCCGGCCAGGGCGCGGGCGATGCCGACGCGCTGCTTCTGACCGCCGGAGAGCTGGGCGGGGTAGCTCTTGGCCTTGTCGGCGAGGCCGACCAGGTCCAGCAGTTCCAGCGCCTTGCGGGAACGTTCCTTCCCGGAGGTGCCGAGGATTTCCAGCGGCAGCTCGATGTTGTCCTGCACGGTCCGCGAGGACAGCAGGTTGAAGTGCTGGAAGACCATGCCGATCCGGCTGCGCGCCCGGCGCAGTTCCCGGCCCGCGCGCGGGCCGCGGCCGGCCAGGGCGGTGAGGTCCTGACCGGCGACGGTCACGGTGCCGGAGGTGGGGCGCTCCAGCAGGTTGACGCAGCGGATGAGCGAGGACTTGCCGGCGCCGGACTGGCCGATGACGCCGTAGACCTCGCCCTCGCGGACGTGGAGATCGACGCCGTCGAGGGCGGTGACATCGCGGCCGCGGGAGCGGTAGACCTTGGTCAGGCCCGATGTGGTGATCACAGGATTTCCGTCACTGTCGAGTGCGCGGGCGCGGGTGTGCCCGGGCACGGGTGCGTTGCGTGCGTTCGTGGGGTACGCGGCACGGTTCTCGGGTGGCGGTGCAGCGGAGAGAACGTGGTGTGCGCGGTACGGCCCTCGGGTCCCACTCGCCCGGGTAGGGGCGCGGGACGGGCCGCGGCTCTCGCTTCGGGGCGCGAGGCTCAGGTGGTGCGGGGGCCCTCTAGAAGGCGCACATTCGACACGGACACAGACAAACAGCACCGGGCGCGATGGTCGCCTCGGTCGCAGGGATGCGGCTGTTCGTCGTGGTCATGCGGCCCAGTAAAGCAGAAGCCCGCCGGGGAGCGGTGGCCGCCGTCCGCATAGTGGACAGCGGCGGACACCTCGGGGCGGGCTCAGTCGCGGACGGAGATCTCCACTCCCCCGTCGGTGACCAGTGCGCGCAAGGCCGCGAGGTCGTCCACGACCAGGTCGGCGTCGAGCTCCTCGGCGCGGTGGGTTGTGGCCAACGCCACGGTCCGCATGCCGGCCGCGCGGGCCGCGCGCAGTCCCGCGGGGGCGTCCTCGAAGACCACGCAGTCGGCCGGGTCCGCGCCGAGCTGCCGGGCGGCCAGCAGATAGGGCTCCGGGTCGGGCTTGCCCCGGCTGACGTCGTCGGCGCTGACCAGGCACTTCGGGGTGACATCCACGGCCGCGAGGCGGGCCTCGGCGAGCCGGCGGGTGGCGGAGGTGACTACAGCCCAGCGGTCGGCGGGCAGCGGCTCCAGGAACTCCCGGGTGCCGGGCAGCAGCCTTACGTCGGACACGTCCGCCACCTCCAGCTGCTCGACCCGGGCGACGGCCTCCGGCACCAGGTCGGCGGGCAGCAGATCGCCGATGATCTCGGCCGCGGTACGCCCGTGCAGCTCCACCTGTCCGAACTGTTCGGCCGTCACGCCGTACTCCTGGGCCCAGAGCGTCCAGCAGCGCACGACGGAGTCGTAGGAGGAGACCAGGGTGCCGTCGTTGTCGAACAGGAGAGCGTGCGCGTGGATCGTCATGGCCTCGACCCTACGGCGTACGGCGGGGTCGGCGGCGTTGACCCGATTCCGCCGTAATAAGGTCGACCGCATGCTCACTGTCCTGACGCTGGTGACCGGGGTCGCCGCGCTGCTGCTCGCCGCGTGGTGCGGCTGGGCCGCCTATCGTGACCAGCCGACGAAGGACTGGCACTTCATCGGTATGGCCGTGGTGTCGCTGCTGGGCGTGATCCAGCTGGTGATCGGGATCGTGCAGCTGGCGCGGGGCGAGAAGCCGGAGCAGGGGACCGCGATCTTCGTGGCGTATCTGCTGGGCGCGTTCGCGTGTGTGCCGGCCGCGGGGTTCATGTCGCTGGCCGAGCGGACCCGATGGGGTTCGGTGACGGCCGCGGCGGGCGGCGTGGTGCTGGCCGTGCTTCAGGTCCGGCTCTTTGACATCTGGGGAGGCTGAGGATGACGACGGTCGAGGAGAAGCCGGCCCGGTTGATCAGCGGGCCGGGAATGCTGCTCGTGTGGTTCTACGGCGTGATGGTCGTCGGCGCGGTGTCGCGTTCCGTGTACCAGATCGCGACGGACTTCGGACGGGCGCCGCTCGCGTACACGCTGTCCGCGGTCGCCGGGCTGATCTACGCGTTCATCACCTACACCTTGGTGCGGGGCGGGGACGTGGCCCGGCGGGCGGCGCTGCTGTGCTGCGGGGTCGAGTTGGTGGGGGTGCTGCTCGTGGGGACGTGGACGGTGGCCGATCCCTCGGCGTTCCCCGACTCCACGGTGTGGTCCGACTACGGGATGGGCTACGTGTTCATTCCCGTGCTGCTGCCCATCTCCGCGATGTACTGGCTGCGGAAGGCGCGGTCGCAGGGGGCCGGTTGAGTCGCGGGGGCGCGCCGCTCACGCCGTAGCCACATACGTGGCCGCCGCCTTCTCCAGCACGATCAGGTCCACCCCGTCCGTTCCCTTCGACCGGCCCACCGGCTCGTAGCCGACGCGGCGGTAGAGGCGGAGGTTGCCCTCGCTGCGGTGGCCGGTCCGGAGGCGGAAGAGGGTGGCGCCGCGTGCCCCGGCCAGGTCGGCCTCGGCGGCGCGCAGCAGCCGGGCGCCGATGCCGTGGCCCTGGAGGCGGGGGTGGACGCAGAGGCGGGCGATCGCGGCGGAACCGTCCTCGGTGATCCTGCCGCGTACGGCGCCGATCACCTCGTCGCCGAGCCGGGCGACGAAGACGCAGTCGACGCCGATCTCGCGGCGGACGGCGTCGAGGGTCTCGACGAGCGGGTCGATGCGGTAGTTGCCGTACAGCTGCGCCTCGCTCTGGAAGCACAGGTACTGGAGGCGGAAGATTTCCTCCGCGTCCTGTTCGGTCGCCACCGAGATGGTCACGCTCATGCCCATGTGCGCATGCCTCCCGCTCACCTGATCATCTGTTGTCCCCCACACTCCTATCCCCGCGCTCGACGGGAAGCAACCTTCGTCGCACGGGGACGCCCTGTGACATAGCCGACTCCCCGCGATCTCCCGGCGGAGCGGGGCCTTCCGGGAGATCGCGGGGGCGTCGACACGGCGACAGACGCGCGGGTCAGCCCAGGAAGTCGGCGCGGGCCAGGACGCCGGTGTCGGCGTTGTCGGTGAAGACGCCGTCGATGCCGGTCGCGAAGTACGCCTTGAAGGCACCGAACGGGTCGCCGTAGCCGTCGGCCGCGCCGCCCTTGCGGAACTCGGTGGGCAGGAAGGGGTTCTCGTTGCGCATGGTGTAGGGGTGCAGGATCAGGCCGACCCGGTGCGCGTCGGAGACCAGGGTGGAGGGCTCGGCGAGGGAGCCGTCCGCCTTCTTGGGGATGACGAGGTCCAGGGTGGGGCCGATGCCCTGGGCGTAACCGGCGATCTCCCGCAGGCCCTTGGGGGTGATCAGGTCGGCGACCGTGCGCGGGTCACCCGTCTCCACGAAGTCCCAGGGGCGGCTGTCGGCCGTGGACAGCAGCACCACCAGCGGGTTGTCGACCAGTTGGTTCAGCCGCTGGATGCTGGTGGGCTCGAACGACTGGAGGATCACCGGGGAGTTGCGGGTGTCCTTGCCGTGCTTGCGCAGCAGCTTGGCCACCCGCTCCTCCAGGGCGAGGCCCAGCTTGCGGAAGTAGGTGGGGTGCTTGGTCTCGGGGTAGATCCAGACCTGCTTGCCGCGCTTGCGGGTCTGCTCGTCCTGCCACTTCAGGACTTCCTCGAAGGTGGGGATCTCCCAGCGGCCGTTGTAGAGCTTGTTGTGCGGCCGGTTGTCCGGGATGCGCTCGATCGCGCGCAGCGTCTTCAGCTCGGCGAGGGTGAAGTCCTCGGTGAACCAGCCGGTGGTGGGGACGCCGTCGAGCACCTTGGTGGTCTTGCGGCCGGCGAACTCGGGGTGGTCCGCGACATCGGTGGTGCCGCCGATCTCCGGTTCGTGCCGGCAGACCAGATGGCCGTCCTTGGTGGGGCACAGGTCGCCGGCCTCGACGATGTCGGCGCCGAGGTCGAGGGCCAGCTCATAGGAGCCGAAGGTGTGCTCGGGGCGGTAGCCGCTGGCGCCGCGGTGGCCGACGATGGTCGGCACCGGCAGGCCCTTGAGCCCGCGCGCGGTGCGCTTCGCCGCCGGGTTCTCGGCCGCCCGGGCGGTGCCGGACAGTCCGAGGACCGCGCCGCTCGCGCCCAGCATCGCGGCGCCGAGGAGCGCCCGCCGTCCCGTGACCTGCGTCTGTGGCTGCGTCTCGGTCGTACGCTCGGTTCCCATGGCGGCCTCCTGCCGTCTTCTGTCTTCGCTCATCAGTCCGATGCTCATCAGTCCGGGAGATCGTAGGGGCGCACACATGACAGACGGGCGGCTTCGCGTCGAACTCGCGGGTGCCGGCGTATGGCCCGTGCGTGCGGGCAGGTGACGGGGTGTCGCGTACGGGGACCAGGCGAGCGATGTCCGTCACATCGGCACAAGGGCGTTACACGCCGTCCGCGGCACGTCACCGCAGGTAAACCCATGTCAACACTTCGTAAGACCTCGGTGAACCGCTCGTCCCCGATGTGCGCTCGCGGCGAAGCCGCGAGTAATGTCCTCACCTGCACAGACCCACATCGCACAGATTCATACCGCCCCCTGACATCGGAGGACCCGTTGTCCCGCTTCCGCCTCATCAAGGCAGTGCTCGGACCGATCATGCGCCTGATGTTCCGCCCACAGGTGGAGGGCGCGGAGAACATCCCGGGGGACGGACCGGTGATTCTGGCCGGAAATCACCTCACCTTCATCGACTCGATCGTGCTTCCGGTCGTCACGAAGCGTCAGGTGCTCTTCATCGGCAAGGACGAGTACGTCACCGGCAAGGGCTTCAAGGGCCGGCTGATGGCGTGGTTCTTCACCGGGGTCGGCATGATCCCGGTGGACCGGGACGGCGCGAACGGCGGTGTGGCGGCGCTGATGACGGGTCGCCGGGTCCTGGAGGAGGGCAAGGTCTTCGGGATCTACCCGGAGGGCACCCGCTCCCCCGACGGCCGCCTGTACCGGGGGCGTACGGGCATCGCCCGGCTGACCCTGATGACCGGCGCGCCGGTGGTGCCGTTCGCGATGATCGGCACCGACAAGCTCCAGCCCGGCGGCAACGGCATGCCGCGGCCCGGCAAGGTCACCGTCCGGTTCGGCCCGGCGATGGAGTTCTCCCGCTACGACGGCATGGACCGCGACCGCTATGTGCTGCGCGCCGTCACCGACTCCGTGATGGCCGAGGTCATGCGGCTGTCCGGGCAGGAGTACGTCGACATGTACGCCACCAAGGCGAAGGCCGCCTGAGTCCCACGCAGCAGATGGCCGCGGGCCGTTCCGGTTGTACCGGGGCGGCCCGCGTTCGTCCGTCTGCCGGTGTGAATCTGCCCTGGGGCAGGGTCATTCGGCCTACGCCCCCGAGCGCATGATCCACAGAACATGTCTTATTCAGACATGGATACACCTTCGCGGCGAACCCTCCTCCGTGTCCCGCTCGCAGCCGCCGGCGCGGGTTTCCTGGCGGCCTGCGGCTCCGGTTCGGGGCCCGAGACCCGCTCCGGTCCGCATCACCCGGACACCGGACCCCTCGGGGCGGGCATCGAGGGGAACTTCGTACCGGCGGGGCCCAAGGGGTACGTCAACCCGTCGGACCCGGAGGTGCTCGCCGCCGAGCGCAAACGCGGGGCGGGGCGCGTGCGCACGTACCGGTTCACCGCCGCGGAGACCAAGCTCGACCTGGGCGGGCGCTCGGTGCGCACCTGGGCGTACAACGACACGGTGCCGGGGCCGCTGGTCCGGGTGACCGCGGGCGACATCCTGGATCTGACACTCGCCAACCGGCTGCCGACCACCACCACCCTGCACTCCCACGGGGTGCGGCTGCGCTGCGACATGGACGGCGTCCCGGATCTGACGCAGCGCCCGATCCCGGCCGGCACGGACTTCCGCTACCGGTTCAATGTGAAGCACCCCGGCACATATCTGCTCCACTCCCACGTCGGGATGCAGCCGGACCGCGCCCTGTACGCGCCGCTGGTGGTGGACGATCCCAAGGAGACGCTCGCCTACGACAAGGAGTGGGTCGTCGTCCTGGACGACTGGCTCGACGGCGTGGACGGCTCCACCCCCGACAGCGTGCTCGAACAACTCAAGCCGGGCGGCTCCGGGATGGCCGGCATGGGCATGGGCCCGGAGCACCCGCACGCGAGCGGGAGCCCTTCCCCGAGCCCGCGCGGATCGGCCAAGGCCAAGCCGGCGCCGTCCATGAAGGCCGGGGGCGGCCCCAACCGGGTGCTGCACGACTCCCACAGCCGCATGCTGGACGGCGACGGCGGCAGCGTCGACTACCCGTACTACCTCGCCAACGGGCGGCTGCCGCACCACCCCCAGGAGTTCCGCTGCCGTCCCGGCGAGCGCATCCGGGTGCGCTTCGTCAACGCGGGCTCGGAGACGGCCTTCCGGGTCTCGCTCGGCGGCCACGCCATGACGGTCACCCACACCGACGGCTACCCGGTGCGGCACAAGGAGACCGACGCGCTGCTCATCGGGATGTCCGAGCGGTACGACGTGCTGGTGACCGCCAAGGACGGCTGCTTCCCGCTGGTCGCGCTGGCCGAGGGCAAGAAGGGCAACGCGCTCGCCGTCCTGCGCACCGACAAGGGGAAGAACCTTCCGGCGCCGAATGTCCGCCCCGATGAACTGGACGGCGAGTGCGTGCCCGCGCGACGGCTGCGGCCGGCCGACTCGGTGGCGCTGCCCGAGCGGCACCCCGACCGCCAGCTGCGCATCAAGATCACCGGCAGCATGGCGAAGTTCGACTGGGGCTTCGACCACAAGCCGTACGACGTCCGCCAGCGGCACGAGATCCACGCCGGCGAGCGGGTGCGGCTGACCCTCATCAACGCGACGGACATGTGGCACCCCATGCATGTGCACGGGCACACCTTCGCGATGACGGGCCTGGACGCGGTGGGCGCGCGCAAGGACACGGCCCTGGTGCTGCCGCACCGCAAGCTGGTGGTGGAGTTCGACGCGGACAACCCCGGGCTGTGGATGGTGCACTGCCACAACCAGTACCACTCGGAGAGCGGGATGATGACGGTGCTCGGCTACAAGCGGTGAAAGCGATCGCTCAGGTGTCCAAGTGGTCAGTGAAGATCCCGATCAGCATGCGGCCGTCGAGACGCTGTTCGGGCAGACTGAAATGCACACGGTTACGGTGTCTTTCCTTCTTTCCGTGCCACTCGCAGCGGTAGGTCTCGCCATCATGGTCGACGTCTCTCTGCTTCATGATGCCGGGCTTGGAGCGAGTGTTGGGGCTCTCTGGCGACAAATCCAGCCCGAAGCGGCCCAGTTCGGCCTGGACGGCGTGTGGTTGTCCCGCGTGAGCCGCGAGTGCCTCTGCGAAGTGATCGTTGACCACGGCGAGGATCTTCACCACCCAGTCACGCATCTGCGCATACGATCCGTCGAACTTACGGAAGGAGAGTGAGTCGGCGAACACGAGTCCCGTGAAGGCATCACGGGCCAGATCCAAGAAGTCCGGCTCCGCGACGTCCTCGCGCGAGAAAAGCGGGCGCCAGAATTCCGGAAGAGCTGAATCCTCACCGAGGAAGAAAACCTCCGCCGTCTCGGGGAGCCCTTGCCCCGTCCCGTCTTTCGCGCCGACCGGTTGCCAGCCACGACGAGCCTCACTCGCGAAAACCAGGCACCCGACGTGATGTCTTTGCCGGGTCCGCCACCAGGCATAACCGATGGACCAGGCCGGATCCTGGGTGACCCCACCCAGCTCGACTCGGTCGGGGAGGCCGGGCAAGTCCGTGTCCCAGGCGGGACAGCGGTCCATGAGGCGCACCATCCTCAGCCGGGCATCACGGCCGACCTTCGGAGCCTCGCCCTCGTAGAGAACGTCGTACAGCTCTCGCCCCTCCACGCATTCCGTCTCGATCCAGTATGGCGAGACGGCGACCGTGCGCTGCTCGGACACGGTGTCGAGTACATCGCTGAAGTCGTTCAACAGATCCGTGAGCCGCTCCTCCGTCAGCCCTCGGAAGTCGAAGGACGACTCGTCCACGACGAACCGGTAAGACTCACCGCCCCCGGCGCCTGGCACGTGCCAGCCTCCCCAAGTCATGTTCGATCTGGTCGAAGAAGCCCTGCGGCCATTCCGTCAGTTCACCTTTCTCGGTGAACTCGATGGGGATCGAACCGACCTCTTCGTCACCGAAGTAGTGAACGATCGCGTGCTCCGGTGCCAGCACTCGCTCTTCCGCCACGGCCAGCCGCGCGCCGTTGAGGACATGATCGCTGTGTGTTTCCACGATCACTTGGGCTCCCGCCCCGGCGACACGCGCGAGGAAACGACCGAGCTTGGACTGACCGCCCGGGTGGAGGTGGGCCTCCGGATTCTCGACGATCAGGAGGTCACCTGGGCGGGTGAGAAGACCGGCCACAATCACCGGCAGCGCGTACGAGAAGCCGAAACCCATATTGGTGGGGCGGATCGGCTCGCTGAGCAGTCCCGGTTCCTGAAACCGAATAGTGCTGGCCGTAATGCCCGGCGGCCACTGAGCGGTGATCTTTGTGGAGCGAATGATATCAGAAGCCCACATTTCCACCTGTGTCCGGAGGGTGGTGACGTTATGAGTGTCATGGGTCCTCGGATGCAGCAGCGACTCGTGGACTGGCCGTGTCTCATGCAAGGCCAGTACCTGCGCTGTGTATTCGCCCCGTACACCGATACCGATGAGGTCGGGGTGCTCGGCGGAGACTCCGAGCTGGTCGCGAGGGCCGAGGCGTTCCGCACAAAGGTAGGTGAACGCGCTTCCCTTGCCGCTCAGCTCCGGCAGGGGCCGAGCTGGACCACCCGTCACCTCAAGGTAGAGAGCCTGCTCATCGGGGACAGTGAATTGGCAAGCGTTCGGCTCGATGCCTGGGTCGCTGGCGACCTCGATCTCGATGGTCGAATCGGGAGCGCTGGGGTGCAGCACCTCGTGTGCTTTCCCGAGGGCAAGCCCGTAAGGACCGTTGAGCTGGACTACGCCCCCGTCGGGTGCCTCCGAGAGCTGCCGGACAAGCAGGAGAGACTGGATCGTCGTGCTCTTACCCGTGCCGTTGAGTCCGGTGAGAACAGTTAGCGGTCGCATCACGAACGAGGCATGAGTAAAGCGCTTGAAGGAGCGGACCCGCAGAGAGGTGATCATTTTCCGGCCTCTGCGGCCTTCGCCGTAGCACGGAACCGGTACCACACGCGATTCACGTCGCCTGTAGACGACGTGATGGCTTCTAGGTACCTCCAATCACGGGACATGAGGGTGCGCGCGGCCCTGACAATGGCATCATTGCGCAGCGCAAGATCCTCGGTCTCGATTTCAGCCAGCGTTATCGACCAGGTTTCAAAAAGCGCACGGTTGATCGGATTACGTCCACCGAAGTGATACATGGGCCATTTACGAAACGCGTGAGCACCAAAGACAAGGCGAGCGTTCACCATGGCCTTACGGAAGCCCGTCATGAGGTTATCGACAGTAACATCGTCCACTTCGCTCGGGTTGTCGAGCATTCTTGTGGTACGTTGAAGGAACGTGTCCATAGCAGCACATTTTGCATAGCCCTCCGTACCCATCAGCCAGAACGCGGCGAACCGCAAAGCCATTTCCCGGTCGTTCATCCGGATATGGCCGCCCATGCCATTGGTAGCTGCGTTGAATTCCTCGCTGGATGTCATGTCCCGGAGGATGTTCCGGCTACGGTCCTTACTCATACAGTGCCGGATCTCCTGCGCATTCAGCGGCGTGCCGCCCGTGTTGATGCGCTTGAAGATGTCGTACATGACATCCGGCGGGGTCGTCGGGTCAATGACGTGAGTGACGATCTGCGTATTATGGATACGCCGCTTCCAGGGAGCGGGCAGCCCCTCGAACCGTCTGTCTTCGGCCACATCCTTCAGATATTCGAGCCCTTTGAGCACGAATCCGTCACCGCGTACGAATTCATGAATGGTCGAAAGCCGCTGCAGACCGTCCACGACCCGCATATAGCCGTCGGCGTCCTCGGCGAAGTAGAAGGCAGGAAGTGGGATCTGCAGCAACACCGACTCGATCAGCCGGGATTTTTGCACAGGATTCCAGACCCGGCCACGCTGGAAGTCCGGAGCAAGCTCCAGGGACTCGTCCTCGATCATGTCCAGAGCATTTCGCAGAGAGAACTGCTTGGTGTTTACGCGGATCTGCTCCGGATTCCACGGACGGGCGATCTCCGGCGGAGCATCTTCGGCCTCGGTCTCCGCCTCGACATCGGTTCCGATGTCGAGAAAGTGTTCTTCCGTGATTTTCGGTGGCTCATGGATGTCCGAGGTCGTCATGGGAGTGATCGTAGCCCTGCGGCGACGCACCGGAGCCGCTCACAAGGAACGCCCACGGCATCCGGCTCAGCGCAGAGAGCACCCCTTCAGCAGGAACCACGCCGCGATCGCCGTGCCCAGCAGGACGACCGCGCCCGCGCCGGAGGCCAGGTGGAGGCCGTGGACGAAGGCGTCGCGGGCCGCGGCCAGGAGGGACTCGGCGGTCTGCGGGGGCAGGTGGGCCGATGCCTGCACGGCGGCGCCCAGTGAGTCATGGGCGCCCGGCGGGGTGCCGGCCGGGCCGCGGAAGCCGCTGTAGACGGCGGTCACGATGGAGCCGAGGAGGGCGATGCCGAGGGCGGCGCCCAGTTCGTAGGCCGTCTCGGAGACCGCGGAGGCGGAGCCCGCCTGCTCCTTGGGGACGCTGGAGAGGATGACGTCGGCGGTGACCGTGAAGGACAGGCCCGCGCCGACGCCCACCACCAGCAGGGCGGCGCCGAGCACCGGATAGCCCGTGCTCTGGCCGAGGCAGGTCAGCACGGCCAGGGACAGGCCGACCGCGGCGAGCCCGGCCGAGACCACCGAGCGGACCGAGAAGCGCCGGGCGGCGCTGCCCGCGGCCAGTCCGGCCGCCACCGCGCCCACGGCGGCGGGCAGTTCGGCCAGGCCCGCCTCGAACGGGCGCCTGTCCTGGACGAGTTGGAGGTACTGGGAGAGGAAGAAGACCAGGCCGGACATGCCGAGCACGGTCAGCAGGTCGGCGAGGACCGCGCCGCTGAAGCCGCGGTGCCGGAACAGCCGCATGTCCAGCAGCGGGGCCGGCATGGTCAGCTGGCGGCGTACGAAGCCGTACAGCGCGCCCGCGCCCAGCAGACCCGCGGCGAGCGTGGGCCAGGAGAAGCCGTGGGTGGCCGCCTCCTTGACGGCGTAGACCACGCCGATCATGCCGATGAGCGACAGCAGCACACTGGCCAGGTCCCAGGGGCCCGGGTTCGGGTTGCGGGACTCGGGCAGGGTGCGGATGCCGACCAGGACGAGGACCGCCATCACCGGCAGGTTGATCAGGAAGACCGAGCCCCACCAGAAGTGCTCCAGCAGGAAGCCGCCGACGATGGGACCGACCGCCGTACCGGCCGAGGCCGTCGCGCCCCAGATGCCGACGGCGAGGCTGCGCTCGCGCGGGTCGTGGAAGAGGTTGCGGATCAGGGCGAGGGTGGCCGGCATCAGGGTCGCGCCCGCGACTCCGAGCAGCGCCCGCGCCAGGATCATCAACTCCGGTGACGAGGCGTAGGCGTTGAGCACGGATATCGCGCCGAACGCGGTGGCGCCGCAGAGCAGGATCCGCTTGCGGCCGATGCGGTCGCCGAGGCTGCCCATGGAGACCAGCAGGCCGGCGATGACGAAGGAATAGACGTCACCGATCCACAGCAGCTGGGTGCCGGAGGGGTGCAGGTCCTCGCTGATGTAGGGGGTCGCCAGGCCGAGGACGGTGGCGTCGACGGCCACCAGCAGCACGGCCAGGACGAGGACGCAGAGCGCGAGCCAGCGGCCCGGACGCTTCTCCGCCTCCGTCACGCTTGCCGGCCGCATGGTGCTGGTCATGATTCCTCTCTCCGTAGAGCGCCGCCGAGCAGTAGTTCGGCGACCATGGTCGGGAAGTCGCGGGCGGCCACCCGGCCGTCCAGGGTGGCCCAGGCGCAGGAGGCGGTCAGGCCGTACAGCGCCTCGGTGAGCCAGGCGGGGGTCAGGTCGATACGGAACTCGCCGTCCTGCTGTCCGCGCTGGAACAGGGCGCCGATCCGGCTGTCGAGCCGCTGCCAGCCGTCGTTCTGCCGGTCGCCCTCCCACAGCTGGCTCTCGCCGTACAGGAAGGCGAGCAGTCCCGCGGCCGGCTGGATCTCGCGGACCAGCCGGCGTACGCCGTCGGTCGCGGTGCCCTCCTCCGGGCGGGCCCGGTCCAGTGCCGCCTCGCACTCGGCGATGCCGAGCGCCTCCAGCGCCCGTACCAGCGCGTCGCGGCCGGCGAAATGCCGGTGCAGCGTCGCCCGGCTGATCCCGGCGGCCTTGGCGACCTCGTCCATGGTCGCGGTGGATTTACGGGTCAGCAGGGCAGCGGCGCTGCGCAGTACATGGTCTCGGTCCAGGGCCATGAGACAAGAGTAGCCCATGTGAGACACAAATGTCTCATCATGGGCATGTACGACTCATCGTCGCTGGTCAGCGAGGGGTCAGCGGGAGACTTGGGTCAGCGGGGGTCTTCGATCAGTGCCAGGGCAGCTGTCCGCGCCGCTCCCAGTACACGCGCGGCTCCTCCGTGAGCGTGGCGAGGCGGGTCATCCGGTCCGCGTCCAGGTCGACGGCGGGCGCGTGCAGGTTGGAGGAGAGCTGGGTGAGGGTCGCGGCGCCGGAGAGGACGACGCCCACCCAGGGGTGGCGCAGGATCCAGGCGAGGGCGACGGCGTCACAGCCGAGCCCCTCCTCGGCGGCGATCGACCGCAGCGCCTCGGGGGCGTTCGGGCCGGCGAGCCGGCCGTTGGCCATGCCCTCCTTGACGATCACGGTCAGCCCGGCGTCATGGGCCTCGGCGAGGGCGGGGGCGGCCGAGTGCTCCAGGATGTTGAACGTCGACTGGACGGTGCGGAAGAGGGGCTCGCCGTCGACCGTCACCGCGAGGGCGGCGCGGACGGTGTCCGCCTGCCGGGGCCCGCTGGTGGAGAAGCCGATGGTCAGCCCCCCGGCGGCGGCCTCCGCGAGCCGCGCGTGGAGTTCCTTGTCGGTGAGGGCGGGGCTGTCCGGGGTGAGCGAGTGGATCTGGTAGAGGTCGAGCCGGTCGCCGAGCAGCGCGTCGGACTCGGCGCGCTGCCGCTCGTACGTCGCCAGGGTGTGGTCCTTGACCTCGTGCCGCTCGGCGTCGGTGGACCAGTCGGCGGTGTAGGTGTAGCCCCACTTGCTGCCGATCACCACGTCGTCGATGCCCGGGTTCGCCGCCAGCCACTGGGCGAGGAACTCCTCCGAACGGCCGTAGGAGCGGGCCACGTCGAAGTAGCGGACGCCCTGCGCGTAGGCGGCGTCCAGGAGTTCATGGGTACGGGTGCGCAGGGCGTCGACGCTGCGGTCCGCGCCGAGGTCGTCGTCCCGGCCGAGGTTGATGTAGCCGGGGCGACCGACGGCGGCGAGACCGAGTCCGAGGTGGCAGGTCGGGGTGGTCGCGTGGGCGAGGCGGGCGAAGGGCATCGCGGGCTCCGTTGGGTCGGCTCCGGTTCGGCTTGCGACCAACGTAACCCGCGAGGGGCTCCGCCCAGGGGCGTGGCTCGTGCGGTGGGTGCGCGAGTGCGAGTGCGTCCGGGTTGCTCGCGCCCACGCGGCGGCAGCCGCATATCGGCACAGCCCCGCGCCCCTAACGGGGCTTTTTCGCCTCCGCCCACCGGTGCTGCCGGGCCACGTCCGTCTTGACCTCGGCCAGCTGCACCGCCACCGCGCTCGGGGCCGTACCGCCGCGGCCGTTGCGGGAGGCCAGGGCGCCGGGGACGTTCAGGACGGTGCGGACCTCGGGGGTGAGGTGGGCGGAGATCTTGGCGAACTGCTCGTCCGTCAGCTCGTCCAGCTCCTTGCCCTCGGCCTCGGCGGCCTTGACGCACTCCCCCGCGACCTCGTGCGCCACCCGGAAGGGAACGCCCTGGCGGACCAGCCACTCGGCGATGTCGGTGGCGAGGGAGAAGCCGGCCGGGGCCAGCTCCGCCATGCGCTCGCGGTGCACGGTGAGGGTGGCCATCATGCCGGTGAAGGCGGGCAGCAGGATCTCCAGCTGGTCGCAGGAGTCGAAGACCGGCTCCTTGTCCTCCTGGAGGTCGCGGTTGTAGGCGAGGGGCAGCGCCTTGAGCGTGGCCAGCAGACCGGTCAGATTGCCGATCAGGCGGCCGGACTTGCCCCGGGCCAGCTCCGCGATGTCCGGGTTCTTCTTCTGCGGCATGATCGAGGAGCCGGTGGAGAACGCGTCATGGAGGGTGACGAAGGAGAACTCCTTCGTGTTCCAGATGATGATCTCCTCGGCGATCCGGGAGAGGTTCACGCCGATCATCGCGGTGATGAACGCGAACTCCGCGACGAAGTCCCGGGAGGCCGTGCCGTCGATGGAGTTGGCGGCGCTGCCGTGTTCGAACCCGAGGTCCGCGGCCACCGCCTCCGGGTCCAGGCCGAGCGAGGAGCCGGCCAGGGCGCCGGAGCCGTACGGCGACACCGCCGTGCGCTCGTCCCACTGGCGCAGCCGCTCCGCGTCCCGGGACAGGGACTGGACATGGGCGAGGACATGGTGGGCGAAGAGCACCGGCTGGGCGTGCTGGAGGTGGGTGCGGCCGGGCATCGCCACGTCCGGGTGGGCCTCGGCCAGGCCGACCAGGGCGTCCTGGAGGTCGGCGATCAGGCCGCCGATGATCCGGGCGTGGTCCCTGAGGTACATCCGGAAGAGGGTGGCCACCTGGTCGTTGCGGGACCGGCCGGCGCGGAGTTTGCCGCCGAGGTCCGGGCCGAGGCGCTCCAGCAGACCGCGCTCCAGGGCGGTGTGCACGTCCTCGTCGGCGATGGTGCCGGTGAAGGAGCCGTCGGCGACGTCCGCCTCCAGCCGGTCGAGCCCGGCGATCATGCGGGTCAGCTCGTCCTCGGTGAGGAGTCCGGCCTTGTGCAGCACACGGGCGTGGGCGCGCGAGCCGGCGATGTCGTAGGGCGCGAGCCGCCAGTCGAAGTGGACGGACGCGGACAGCTTCGCCAGGGCCTCGGCGGGACCGTCGGCGAAACGGCCGCCCCAGAGCCGTACGTCACCGCTGTTGCTGCTCACTGCGTTGCTCCTCGGAGTGTGTCTGTGCGGCCGCCTCCCCACCCTTGCAGGTGGGGAGGCGGCCGTCGGCGTGCTGCGGGCGAGGTGAACCCGTAGGGGTTACGCGAGATCCCGCTTGGCGGCGATCTTCGACGACAGGCTGTAGATGTCGATGAAGCCCTTGGCCGCGGCCTGGTCGAAGCTGTCGCCGGTGTCGTAGGTGGCGAGGTTGAAGTCGTACAGGGACGACTCGGAGCGCCGGCCGGTGACGACCGCGCGGCCGCCGTGCAGGGTCATCCGGATGTCGCCGTTGACCTGCTGGTTGGCCTCGTTGATGAAGCCGTCCAGGGCGCGCTTGAGCGGGGAGAACCACTGGCCGTCGTAGACCAGCTCGCCCCAGCGCTGCTCGACCTGGCGCTTGTAGCGGGCCAGCTCGCGCTCGACCGTGACGTTCTCCAGCTCCTGGTGGGCGGTGATCAGGGCGATCGCGCCGGGGGCCTCGTAGACCTCGCGGGACTTGATGCCGACCAGGCGGTCCTCGACCATGTCGATCCGGCCGATGCCCTGGCCGCCCGCGCGCTCGTTGAGCTGCTGGATGGCCTGGAGGACGGTGACGGGCCTGCCGTCGATCGCGACCGGGACGCCCTGCTTGAAGCTGATGACGACCTCGTCGGCCTCGCGCGCGGTGGCGGGGTTGGAGGTGTACTCGTAGATGTCCTCGATCGGGGCGTTCCAGATGTCCTCCAGGAAGCCCGTCTCGACGGCGCGTCCGAAGACGTTCTGGTCGATGGAGTACGGGGACTTCTTGGTGGTGGCGATCGGGAGCTGCTTGGCCTCGCAGAAGGCGATCGCCTTGTCCCGGGTCATCGCGTAGTCGCGGACCGGGGCGATGCACTTCAGGTCGGGGGCGAGGGCGACGATGCCGGCCTCGAAGCGGACCTGGTCATTGCCCTTGCCGGTGCAGCCGTGGGCGACCGTGGTGGCGCCGTGCTTCTGGGCGGCGGCCACGAGGTGCTTGACGATCGTCGGCCGGGAGAGGGCGGAGACCAGCGGGTAGCGGTCCATGTACAGGGCGTTGGCCTTGATCGCCGGGAGGCAGTACTCGTCGGCGAACTCGTCCTTGGCGTCGGCGACCTCGGCCTCGACCGCACCGCACGCGAGGGCGCGCTTGCGGATGACGTCCAGGTCCTCGCCGCCCTGGCCGACGTCGACCGCAACGGCGATGACCTCGGCGCCCGTCTCCTCGGCGATCCAGCCGATGGCGACGGAGGTGTCCAGACCGCCTGAGTAGGCGAGTACGACGCGCTCGGTCACGGGGTTTCTCCTCACAGTGCATTCGCTGATATGCATGAGTATGCAGTACACCGCATGGTTCGTCAATCACCCCTCCGAGTGATGCGTGCGGGGCCCGAGAATCCTTAGACAGCCAAAAGAGTTCCGGGGATAATCCGCGGGCATGGGAAAGACCTACGAGCGCATCGACGGCAGGCTCCGTACGTTCATCGAGGAACAGCCCCTCTTCTTCACCGCGACCGCGCCGCTGTCCGGCGACGGCCGGGTCAACCTCTCCCCCAAGGGCCTCAAGGGCTCGTTCGCCGTACTGGACGAACTCACCGTGGCCTACCTGGACTTCGCCGGATCCAACGCGGAGACCATCGCCCATCTGCGCGAGAACGGGCGGATCACGCTGATGTGGTGCGCCTTCCAGGGCCCGCCGAACATCGTGCGGGTGCACGGCCGGGGCGAGCCGGTCTTCCGCGACGACCCGCGCTTTTGCGGACTGCTCGCCCGCTTCCCCGGCGTCGACACCCGCGCGCACGGGCTGCGCGCGGTCATCGTGGTGCACGCCGAGCTGGTGCGGGACACCTGCGGGTACGCCGTCCCCTTCATGGCCTACGAGGAGGAGCGCGATCTGCACGAGCGGCGCTTCGCGCGGGAGGACGACGCCTCCCTGAACGACTACTTCACCAAGAAGGAGCACATCGCCAGGAGCCTGGACGGACTGCCCGGGCTGCCGTTGCCGCTGCCCCCGTCTAGCGTCTGAGCATGCGCCCCGGTGTCGTCGCCAGCCTCCTGTCCGCCTCCGTGCTCGGCCTGCTCGGGGCCGCGCCCGCGCCGCGCGCGCCGGTCCCGGTGCCGCTGCCCGCACGCCTCGCGGACACCGGCGGCGGCACCCAGCTGATCATCGCGCAGGCGCCGGACACCTCGTCCACGACGGGCACGGTCAGCTGGTGGGACCTGCGCGACGGCACCTGGACCCGGGCCGGTTCCGCGCCGGCGCGGTTCGGGGCGAAGGGGCTGGTCGAGGGGAACGCGCGCACCCAGGGGACGGACACGACACCGACCGGGTTGTACGACCTTCCGTTCGGGTTCGGGGTCAAGGCGGCGCCGGCCGGCACGGGGATCTCCTACCGGGCGGTGAAGGAGAGTTCCTGGTGGTGCCAGGACAACGCGTCGTCGTCGTACAACCGCTGGACGGATCCGCTGCCGGGCGACTGCCGGGCCGCGGAGGCGGAGCATCTGAGCGCGTACGCCGGGCAGTACGCGTACGCGCTCGTCGTGGGGTTCAACTACCACCGGCCGGTGCGGGGGCGGGGGGCCGGGATCTTCCTGCATGTCGACGGGGCCGGGGCGACGGCCGGTTGTGTGTCGGTGCCGGAGGATGCCATGCGACGGATCCTCCGGTGGGTGGTGCCGGGGGCCGCGCCGCGTATCGCCATCGGCACGGAGGGCGGCGCCACCGGGGTCACCCGGTATTGATCTGCTCTGCGCCCGCGCGGCGGAGCCGCTTGTCGACGCGGCCTCGCGCCCCTGGCTGCTTATCCGGTCGGCAGCTTCACCGTGAACGTCGTGGAGCCCGGTGTGCTCTCCACGCCGACCGTGCCCCCATGTGCCTCCACCACCGCGGACACGATCGACAGGCCGAGGCCCGCGCCCGTGGCGGAGGCGTCGCCGTGGCGGCGGTGGTCGGCGCGGGTGAAGCGTTCGAAGACGGCGGAGCGCAGCTCCTCGGGTATGCCGGGGCCGTCGTCGTGGACGCAGAGGAGGACGGAGCCGGGGCCGGCGCCGGGGTCCAGGGTGAGGGTGACCTTGGTGCCAACAGGTGTGTGCAAACGGGCGTTGGCCAACAGGTTGGCCAACACCTGGTGGAGGCGGTGGGCGTCGCCGGTGACCGTGACCGGGTCCTCCGGGAGGTCAAGGGCCCAGCCGTGGCCGGGGCCCGCGGCGCGGGCGTCGGTGACCGCGTCCAGGACCAGCCGGGTCAGATCGACCGGGCCGCGCTCCAGCGGGCGCCCCGCGTCGAGGCGGGCGAGCAGCAGCAGGTCGTCCACCATCAGGCCCATCCGGGAGGACTCGGCGGCGATGCGCTCCAGGGCCCGGGTGATCTCCGGTGGCACCGGCCCCGGATGCAGCAGGCCCAGTTCGGCGTGGCCGCGCACCGAGGCGACCGGCGTGCGCAGCTCATGACTGGCGTCGGCGGCGAACCGGCGCAGCCGCTCCTCACTGGCGTGCCGCTTGGTGAGCGCGTCCTCGACATGCCAGAGCATGCCGTTGAGGGCCGCGGCGACCTGGCCGACCTCGCTGTGCGGGTCGGCGACGGGGGCGCGCGGGGGCAGTGCCACCACGCCGCTGGCGAGCGGGAGTTCACTGACCCGGGTGGCGGTGGCGGTGACCCGGCCGAGGGGGCGCAGGGACCAGCGGACCCAGAGGGCGCCGCTCACCCCGGCCGTCACGAGGGCGAGGCCGAAGACGATCCCGGCGACCAGTTCCAGGCGGTGCACGGCCGCCTCGACGGGCTTCAGCGGGAGCCCGGCCATCAGGATGTCGCCGTCGCGGCCGGGGGTGGCGACGACCCGGTAGTGGCCCAGGTCGGAGAGTTCGACGGTGTGCGGGCGGCCGTCGTCCGGGATCCGGGCGAGCCGTTCGGCGTCCCGCGCGGTCAGCGTGATGTCCAGGTCGACGGAGAGGTCGCCGGAGCGGATGAGGCCCTTGTCCGTGACGGCGCCGCCGCGCAGGCAGGCGCCGAAGGTGCCGGTGGCCATCCGGCGGGTATCGGCGTCCTCGTCCCCGTCGTGGTCGTCGGGCAGCTTGCCGTGGTGCTCCAGGCTCTCCGGGAACCGGGTGCCGACCTGGGCGAGCTGCTCGTCCAGGCGCTGGGTGAGGAAGCCGTTCAGCTCGACCACGGCGGCCACCCCGACCGCGGCGCAGCTCACCGCGAGCAGCACCACCAGGCCGAAGGTGATCCGGGCGCGCAGGGTGCGGAAGCGGGGCAGCCGGGCGAGAAGGCCACCGGGTCGCGTCCGGCCGCCGGACGCCGCCCGGTCACCGTCCTTCACGCGGCACGCTTCTTTCGCGCCGCCCCCGTCCTTCGCGCGGTCACGGCCACCCACCCGCACCCGGCCACCGGTTCTCCCCCGCTCACCGGTCCTCCCCCGCTCACCGATCCTCACCCGGTCACCGGTTTCAGTACGTACCCCGCCCCGCGCACCGTGTGGATCATGGGCTCGCGGCCGGCGTCGATCTTCTTGCGCAGGTAGGAGATGTACAGCTCGACCACATGGGCGCGACCGCCGAAGTCGTAGGACCAGACCCGGTCGAGGATCTGCGCCTTGCTGAGGACGCGGCGGGGGTTGCGCATCAGGAAGCGCAGCAGCTCGAACTCGGTCGGCGAGAGTTCGATCAGCTCGCCGGCCCGGGTCACCTCGCGGGCGTCCTCGTCCATCACCAGGTCGCCGACGACCAGCCCGGGGTCCTCCTCCGGCTCCGGGCGGCGGGCCATGCCGGCGCGGCGCAGCAGTCCGCGCAGCCGGGCCACGACCTCCTCCAGGCTGAAGGGCTTGGTGACGTAGTCGTCGCCGCCCGCGGTGAGCCCGGCGATCCGGTCCTCGACCGCGTCCCGGGCGGTGAGGAAGAGCACGCACACCTCGGGCTGGGTCTCGTGCAGCCGGCGCAGCACGGTGAAGCCGTCCATGTCGGGCAGCATCACGTCCAGCACGACGGCGTCGGGCGCCAGCTCGCGCGCGGCGGTGAGGGCGGCGGCGCCGTCACCGGCGGCGCGCACCTGCCAGCCCTCGTAGCGCAGGGCGCCGGTGAGCACCTCGGCGAGGTCGGGGTCGTCGTCCACGACGAGGACACGCAGCGCGGTGCCGTCGGGGCGGGTGAGGGCCGGGCGGCCGGAACGGGTCGTGTTCATCGCGCCTCCCAGCATCGCGGGTGCGCGCGGCGCCCGGTCGCCGCGGCGGCTCTGAGTTTCCTCTGAGTGGGCTCGGCGCAGTGTCGTACTCCCTGGTCAGGGCGGTGTGTGAGAGCTCGCTGAGACCTCTGTGAGAAAGCCCTCAGAGAACCGGCCGCGGGGCCCCTTCTCAGAGGCGCCTCAGAGCTGGGTCCCGCACAGTGGCTCCGGCCGGCCGGTGGCCCGGGCGGCGGACGAAGGGAACGGCACTGATGACAGCCGTGGACATGAGACGGGCGGCACCGCCCCGGCCGGGGGTCGCGCGGCGCTCCCCGGCGGGGCCGCTGCTGGCGGTGCTGTGGGCGGGGGCGGCGGCCGTGGTCGGGCTGTGGTGGGCGGACACCGCCTCCGTGGCCGGCGCGGCGGGCTGGCTGACCGGTGCGGGGCGGCTCGCCGGGCTGCTGTGCGGGTACGCCTGCGCGGTGCTGGTCGGCCTGATGGCGCGGGTCCCGGCGCTGGAGAACCGGGTGGGCTCGGACCGGGTGGCCCGCTGGCACGCGATGGCCGGGCGGTACACGGTGTGCCTGCTGGTGGCGCACATCGTGCTGATCCTCACCGGGTACGCCGCGCAGGACCGGGCGTCGCTGTGGCACGAGGCGGTCACCGTGGTGCTGGACTACCCGGACATGCTGAAGGCCACCGCGGGCACGCTGATCCTGTTCGCGGTCGGCATCACCTCGGCGCGGACGGCCCGGCGCCGGATGCGGCACGAGTTCTGGTACTACGTCCATCTGCTGACGTACGCGGCCGTGTTCCTGGCCTTCTTCCACCAGGTGTCGCTGGGCGAGCAGTTCAACGGCGAGCCGGTGGCGACGGCCGCCTGGTACGCGCTGTACCTCGGGGTCGCGGCGCTCGTGGTGTGGTTCCGGGTCCTCGCGCCGGTCCGGCTCAACCGGCGCCACCGGCTGCGGGTGGAGTCGGTGACGCGGGAGGCGCCGGGGGTGTTCTCGGTCGTGGTGCGCGGGCGGGACCTCGATCTGCTGGGCGCGCGCCCCGGGCAGTTCTTCCGGTGGCGGTTCCTCGCCGAGGGGATGGCCTGGACGTCCACGCCGTACTCGCTGTCGGCGCCGCCGCGCCCGGAGCGGCTGCGGATCACGGTGAAGGCGCTGGGCGACCACAGCGCGGCGATATCCACGCTCCGGCCCGGCACCCGGGTGTGGGCGGAGGGCCCCTACGGCGCGCTGACCGCCGACCGGGCGACCGGCGGGCGGTCCCTGCTGATCGCGGCCGGTGTCGGCATCACCCCGCTGCGGGCCCTGTTCGAGACGCTGCCCGGCGAGGTCACGCTGCTGTACCGGGCGCGCTCGGCACAGGATCTGGCGCTGGGCGGGGAGCTGGAGGCGATAGCGCGGTGGCGCGGCGCGAAGGTGCTGTACGCGCTGAACGGTCCGGGCGGCGAGCGGCCCCGCATCACCGCGGCGTCGCTGCGGGCGCGCTTCCCCGGTCTGCCCGCCTATGACGTCTACATCTGCGGGCCCCATGGGTTCGCCCGGGACGTGTACGAGGCCCTGCGCGCGGCGGGTTCGCCGGACCGCCGTATCCATCACGAGTCGTTCGAGCTGTGAGGCCGAGGTCATGCACGCATTGAGGAAGAACCGCCCGCTGCGCCGCATCGTGCTGGCGAGTGCCACGACGGTCTCCGCCGTGGTGCTGCTGCTGTCCCTGAAGCCGCACACCGGCCCGGGTCTCGCCCTGGGCGCGTCGGCGCAGGGCTCCGGGGGCGGCGCGAGCGCGCCCGCCGCTTCCGGAGGTTCCTCGGCGGCCGGGAGTTCCTCGCCGTCCGGCGGCGCATCGGAGCCCGGCGGTGCATCGGCAACCGGCGGTGCCCCGGCGGCCGGAGGGGCCGCGAGGACCGTCACCGGTGAGACCGCGCAGACCCGCTGGGGTCCGGTCCAGGTACGGGTGACGGTCAAGGGCGGCAGGCTCACCGAGGTGACGGCCGTGCGGTACCCCACGGAGAACCCGCGCGACCAGGAGATCAACAGCTACGCGCTTCCCCAGCTGCGGCGCGAGGCGCTGGCCGCGCAGAGCGCGCGGATCGACATGGTCTCGGGCGCGACGTACACCAGCGCCGGCTACCTGCAGTCGCTCCAGTCCGCCCTGGACCGGGTCCATGGGTGAGGGCGCCCGGCACGCGGAGGAGGTCATGGGGACCGTGTTCTCCTTCGATGTGCGGGGCGGCGAGGCCGGCGCGGTGCGGGCGGCGCTCGGGGAGGTGGTGGCTCGACTGCACGAGGTGGACGCGGTGTTCAGCACCTATCGCGCGGACAGCGCGGTGTCGCGGCTGGCCCGGGGCGAGCTGACCGTGGAGCGCTGCCCGGCCGAGGTCGCACGGGTGCTGGGGCTCGCGGCGGAGGCGGAGCGGGTGAGCGAGGGGTGGTTCAGCGCGCGGTACCGGGGGGTGCCGGATCCCACCGGGATCGTCAAGGGGTGGGCGGCGGAGCGGGCGGCGCGGCGGCTGGCCGAGGTGGCCGGGGTGAGGGGGGTCAGCGTCAGCGGCGGCGGCGATGTGCAGTCGCTGGGCGCGCCGGAGCCGGGGCGGCCCTGGCGGGTGGGGATCGCGGACCCGCTGCGGCCTGGCGGGCTGATCGCGGTGGTGTCGACGGCGGGGGCGAGCGAACTGGCCGTGGCCACCTCGGGCACGGCCGAGCGGGGCGCGCACATCACGGACCCTCACTCCGGGCGGCCCGCGGTCACCGACCTGGTGGCGGTGACCGTGGTGGCACCTCGTCTGACCTGGGCGGACTGCTGGGCCACGGCCGCGTTCGCACGGGGGTCGCGGGCGGGCCTCGGATGGCTGGAGTCGCTGCCGGACACCGAGGCGCTGCTGCTCACGGCGGACGGCGAGGTGCTCCACACCGCGGGACTGATCACGTACATAGCGTGAAAAAGGGGTTGAAAGGGAAATTTTTTCGCCGAAGAGCCATCCCTGTGCCGCCCTCGGACGTATCCCAGGTGCAGCAAATTTTCCGGGAGGAACACCATGGCTATCTTCAGCAGTCTGCTGCCCAAGGGTGGCGGCGGCCACGGCCGGGGTCACGGCCGTGACCACGACGACGACCGCTTCGACGCCTTCGACCGCTTCGACCGCCACGGACACCGGCACGGCGACCGCCACGGTCACGGCCATGACCACGGACGCGGTGGCCACGGTCACGGCGGACGCGGCGGCCACGGCGGCTACTGACCGACCCCCACAGGCTGAGCGGACCGGGGCCCGGAGGACCCGGTCCGCCCGGCCGCTGTCCGAGGAACGCATCCCATGGCGCAAGTCCTGCGGCGTCTGCTGTCCTGGGGAGACCCCGATGGCTCCTCCTCCGACATCCCCGAGGCATCCGGCGATGTCGTCGCGGCCGCGCCCACCGTCTCACCGCGCGCGGTCTTCCGCCGGTTCTGGCCCTACACCCGCGGCAACCGGCGCTGGCTCGCCCCGCTGCTGCTGCTCAGCCTGACCGGACCGGTCATCGACGCCGGTGAACTGTGGCTGTTCAAGAGCGTCGTGGACCAGGTGCTGGTCCCCCGGGACCTGCACCCCTTTCTGTGGATCGCCCCGGCCTACCTGGGGCTGATCCTTTGCTCCGGCATCCTCGGCTTCGCCGACGAGATGACCTCCACCTGGGTCGGCGAACGCTTTCTGCTCTCGCTGCGCTGCGATGTCTTCCGGCATGTGCAGGGCCTGTCCCTCGGCTTCTTCGAACGCCGCCGGCTCGGCGATGTGCTCTCCCGCGTCACGGGTGATGTGGACGCGGTCGAGACCTTTCTGCTCTCGGGCGTGGCGGACGCCCTGTACTACGTGCTCCAACTGGCCGTCTTCGTCGGCCTGTTGTTCTATCTGAGCTGGGATCTGACCCTGCTCGCGCTGGTCATCGTGCCCCTGTTCTGGGGCGCGGCCCGGCACTTCTCGCGGCTGATCAAGGACGCCTCCCGGGAGCGCAGACGGCGCACCGGCTCGCTCAGCGCGATCGCCGAGGAGGTGCTCGGCAATGTCGCGCTCGTGCAGGCGTACAACCGGCAGGGCTGGGAGGCGCGCCGGTTCGAGCGGGAGAGTGTGGGGCGGTTCCGGGCGGTGATGGCCTCGACGCGGATCCGGTCCCTGTACGCCCCGCTCGTGGAGATCATCGAGGTGGTGGGCGGGCTCGCGGTGCTTGGCCTCGGCACCTGGAAGCTGTCCCAGGGCCAGCTCACCCTCGGCGGGCTGCTGGTCTTCCTCGCCCTGATCGGCAAGATGTACAGCCCCGTGCACGGCCTGTCCGGGCTCGGCACCACCTTCTACTCCGCCGCCGCCTCGGCCGAGCGGATCATCGAACTGCTGGACCAGCGGCCGCAGGTCACCGAGCGCGCCGGTGCCCGCCCGCGCGGCCGGGCGCGCGGGGCGGTGGAGTTCGACGGCGTCTGGTTCCGCTACCCAGGCGCCGGTCCCTGGGCCCTGGCCGACGTGTCGTTCCGGGCGGCGCCGGGCGAGACGCTGGCGCTGGTCGGGGCGAGCGGCGCGGGCAAGTCCACCGCCGCGCGGCTCCAGTTGCGCTTCTACGACCCCGACCGGGGCGCGGTCCGGCTCGACGGCACCGATCTGCGCGAACTGCGCCTGGCCGATGTGCGCGAGAGCGTCGCGGTGGTGCTCCAGGAGACCCTGGTCTTCCACGGCACGGTGCGGGAGAACATCGCCTACGGCCGCCCGGAGGCGTCCGAGGCGGAGATCGTCGCGGCGGCGCGGGCGGCGGACGCGCACGAGTTCATCGAACGGCTCCCGGACGGCTACGACACCCTCGTCGGGCAGCGCGGCCGCACCCTGTCCGGCGGTCAGTGCCAGCGCCTCGCGATCGCCCGCGCGATGGTCAGGGACGCGCCCGTGCTGCTCCTCGACGAGCCGACCACCGGGATCGACGCGGGCTCCGGCCGGCGGATCATGGAGCCGCTGCGCCGGCTGATGGCCGGGCGGACCACCATCGTCATCTCGCACAATCTGCTCACCGTGCGCGACGCCACCCGGATCGTGGTGCTGGACCGGGGCCGGGTCGTGGAGGACGGCGCCCACGGCGATCTGCTGGTGCGCGACGGGATGTACGCCCGGCTGCACCGGCTGAACACCGGCACCGTGCTGTCTTGAGCCCTCGGCTGTCTTAAGCCCTCGCCGTCCCGGTGGCCGCCCTCATGTCTGCTGGGACGGCACATGCGTCTCCCGGGTCAGTACGTGCCCGGTCTGGAGGTGGGCGCGGGCGAGGACCGTGCCGTCGGCGGAGGTCAGCCGGGCGCCGGAGACCGCGTCCGCGTCCACGGGCGCCTGGGCCCCCCAGTGGCCCTGCCCGTTGCGCACGGTGAAGTCGCCCACGCGCACGGTCGTGCCGTCGGAGCGCTCCAGCACGCAGCTGACCCGGCCGCTGTACGCGCTGCCGTGCCCGGCGAGGTCGACGGTCACGAAGATCCAGCCGGGGCTGCCGGGGTGGGCGTAGACCTCGCCGATGGGCGAGCCGTCGGCGGCCGAGTCCGCGGTCATGTCGCCGACCAGCATGGGCTCGGACTCCATGGTGTGCGGGGCCGAGGCGGTGACCGTCTCCACGGCGGTGCCGATGCCCCAGCCGGCGAACCCGGCGACCACCGCGAGGCCCGCCGCGGCCGCCCCGAGCCGGATCCGGGCCCGGCGTGCCCGCCCGCGCAGCACCGGGAACGCGGGGGCGCGCGCGGCGGTGCGCCCGTCCGCGGCCGCCTGCTGGGCGAGGCTGCGGGCCACCCGGGACTCGAAGCCCAGCGGCGGCTCCTGGCAGGGCAGCAGGCCGATCAGCCGGTCGCCGACCAGGGTCAGCTGCCGGACGAACTCCCGGCAGTCCGCGCAGGTGTCCAGATGGGCGACCGCCTCCGCGCGCTCCCGGCCGGGCAGCACGCCCAGCGCCAGCTCGGCGCCGATCTCGCGCATTTTCTCGCAGTTCGCGTCACTG
Organism: Streptomyces sp. NPDC093018; assembly: GCF_040684035.1. Lineage (NCBI taxonomy): Bacteria > Bacillati > Actinomycetota > Actinomycetes > Kitasatosporales > Streptomycetaceae > Streptomyces > Streptomyces sp. NPDC093018. The sequence continues at coordinate 82,071 of NZ_JBFBFF010000010.1, read as the reverse complement.
GACATGGCCGCCTCGCTCCGGAGCCGACAGTGTGGTGCGCAGTTTGCCCATCGCCGCTCTGATGCGGGTCTTGGCGGTGCCCAGCGGGATCTGTTCCGTGTCGGCGACCTGCTGGGCGGTCATTCCGTAGATACCGGCCATCATCAGGGCCCGCGCCTGTTCGCGGGGCAGCCGGGAGACCGCGGCCCGCAGCCGGGCGGAGGCCTCGTCGGCCAGCGCCCAGCGCTCGGGGGTCTCGGTGACGGTGCCGAGGAGGGCGTCGAGGTCCTCGGGGGCCACCGGCTCGGTGCGCCGGGCGCGTACCGCGTCGATGGCCAGGTTGTGCGCGATGGTGGTCAGCCAGGTGGTGACCGAACCACGGCGCGAGTCGTAGATCTGCGCGTGCCGCCACGCGCGTTCGAACGTCTGCTGGGCGACGTCCTCGGCGAGCTGACGGTCCCCGGTGACGGCCATGGCGACACCGAAGACCCGGTGCTGGAAACGTCGTACGAAGACGACGGCCAGCTCCTGGTCTCCGGTGGCCAGCCCGGACAGCAGAGCCTCGTCCGGGAGGCGACCCACGGGGAACCGCAAACCCGACACACCTCTTTGTACGGCCGACGGCCGCAGGGAGATTGCTGCTCCCGTTCAGGGAGATTGCCGCTTCCATTCTCCGCCGCGGGGCGGGGGCCCGCATGCCGGTCGGGGTCCGGCTCAGTGGCCGTTCTGCGCGAGCTTGAGCAGATGGTCCGCGAGGGCCTGGCCGCCGGTCGGGTCGCGGCTGATCAGCAGCAGGGTGTCGTCGCCCGCGATGGTGCCGAGGATGTCGTGGAGCTCGGCCTGGTCGATGGCCGAGGCGAGGAACTGGGCGGCCCCGGGCGGGGTGCGCAGCACCACCAGGTTGGCCGAGGCCTCCGCGGAGATCAGCAGTTCCTGGGACAGCCGTCGCATCCGCTCCTCCTTGGCGGACTCGCCGAGCGGTGCGCGCGGGGTGCGGAAGCCGCCCTCGCTGGGCACGGCGTAGATGAGATCGCCGTCGTTGTTGCGGATCTTGACCGCGTTCAGCTCGTCGAGGTCCCGGCTCAGCGTCGCCTGGGTGACGCTGAGCCCGTCGTCGGCGAGCAGCTTGGCCAGCTGGCTCTGCGAGCGCACCGGCTCCCGGTTGAGGATGTCCACGATCCGGCGGTGCCGTGCGGTGCGGGTCTGCGGCACGGCGGGCCCGGCACCTGTCTGCTGCTCGTGCTCCTGCGCGTGGCTCATCGTCGTCTCATTCTCCGGATCGTCCGTCCCCGCCTGCGTCGAGGATGCCGGGCAGCGCCTGGAGCAGGGCGCCCGCCTCGTCGTCGCGCAGGTTCAGCGGAGGCATGAGCCGTACGACGTCGGGGGCGGGGGCGTTCACCAGGAAGCCGGCCTCCTGGGCCGCCTGCTGCACCTCGTGCGCGCGCGGCCCGGTGAGCACGATACCCAGGAGCAGGCCCGCACCCCGGACATGGCCGACCAGCGGGTGGCCCAGCGCCTCGATGCCCGCGCGCAGCTTCTCGCCCTGCCGCTTCACGTTCTCCAGCAGTCCCTCGCCCTCGATGGTGTCGAGGACGGCGAGGCCCGCGGCGCAGGCGACCGGGTTGCCGCCGAAGGTCGTACCGTGCTGGCCGGGCCGGAGCAGTTCGGCGGCGCGGCCGAAGGCGACCGTGGCGCCGAGCGGGAGGCCGCCGCCGAGCTGCTTGGCGAGGGTGACCACATCGGGCAGCACCCCCTCGTGGGCCTGGTAGGCGAACCAGGTGCCGGTGCGGCCGACGCCGGTCTGCACCTCGTCCAGGACCAGCAGGGCGCCGGTGGCGGCGGTGATGGCGCGGGCGGCCTTGAGATAGCCGGCCGGGGGCACGACCACGCCGTTCTCGCCCTGGATCGGTTCGATGATCACCAGGGCGGTCTCGTCGGTGACGGCCGCGGCCAGGGCCTGGGCATCGCCGTAGGGGACATGGGTGACATCGCCGGGCAGCGGCCGGAAGGGGTCCTGCTTGGCGGGCTGCCCGGTGAGCGCGAGGGCGCCCATCGTACGGCCGTGGAAGCCGCCCTCGGTGGCGACGACATGGGTGCGCCCGGTGAGCCGGCCGATCTTGAAGGCGGCCTCGTTGGCCTCGGCGCCCGAGTTGCAGAAGAACACCCGGCCCTCGCGGCCGAAGAGCTGGAGCAGCCGTTCGGCGAGCGCGATGGGCGGCTCGGCCATGAACAGGTTGGAGACATGGCCGAGGGAGGCGATCTGCTTGCTGACGGCGTCCACGATCGCCGGGTGGGCGTGGCCGAGCGCGTTGGTGGCGATGCCGCCCACGAAGTCGGTGTACGCGCGGCCCTCGGCGTCCCACACGGTGGTGCCCGCGCCGCGTACCAGGGGCAGGCGGGGGGTGCCGTAGTTGTCCATGAGCGCGCCCTGCCAGCGCCGGGTCAGGTCCTGGTTGCCGGTCTGGTGCCCCGTCACTGTGTGTCCCCTTCGGGCTCGTCGGGCACGACCATGGTGCCGATGCCCTCGTCGGTGAAGATCTCCAGCAGGATGGAGTGCTGTACCCGGCCGTCGATGACGCGGGCGGTGCGCACGCCGCCGCGCACCGCGTGCAGGCAGCCCTGCATCTTGGGCACCATGCCGGAGCTCAACTCCGGCAGCAGCTTCTCCAGTTGGGTGGCGGTGAGGCGGCTGATCACCTCGTCGGAGTGCGGCCAGTCCTCGTAGAGGCCCTCGACATCGGTGAGGACCATGAGCGTTTCGGCGCCAAGGGCCGCAGCGAGTGCCGCAGCCGCCGTATCAGCATTGACGTTGTAGACATGACCGTCGTCCTGACTGCGGGCGATGGAGGAGACGACCGGGATGCGGCCGTCGGCGAGCAGGGCTTCGATGGCGCCGGTGTCGATCGCGGTGATCTCGCCGACGCGCCCGATGTCGACCAGCTCCCCGTCGATCTCGGGCAGATGCTTGGTGGCGGTGATGGTGTGCGCGTCCTCGCCGGTGAGGCCGACGGCGAGCGGGCCGTGCTGGTTGAGCAGGCCGACCAGTTCGCGCTGCACCTGTCCGGCGAGCACCATCCGTACGACGTCCATGGCGTCCGCGGTGGTGACCCGCAGGCCCGCCTTGAACTCGCTGACGATGCCGTGCCGGTCGAGGGCGGCGCTGATCTGGGGGCCGCCGCCGTGCACCACGACCGGCCTGAGTCCGGCGTGCCGCAGGAAGACGACGTCCTGGGCGAAGGCGGCCTTCAGCTCCTCGTCCACCATGGCGTTGCCGCCGAACTTGATGACGACGGTCTTTCCGTGGTGCCGGGTCAGCCAGGGCAGCGCCTCGACGAGGATCTGCGCCTTGGGCAGGGCCGTGTGCTTACGGGTCGTGGTCATGAGGAGTAGGCGCTGTTCTCGTGGACGTAGTCGGCGGTGAGGTCGTTGGTCCAGATCGTCGCGGTCTCGGTGCCGGCGGCGAGGTCGGCCACGATGTGGACCTCGCGGTAGCGCATGTCGACCAGGTCGCGGTCCTCGCCGACGGAGCCGTTCTTGCACACCCAGACGCCGTTGATGGCGACGTTGAGCTGGTCGGGCTCGAAGACGGCGCTCGTGGTGCCGATCGCGGACAGGACGCGGCCCCAGTTGGGGTCCTCGCCGTGGAGGGCGCACTTGAGGAGGTTGTTGCGGGCGATGGAGCGGCCCACCTCGACGGCGTCCGCCTCGCTGGCCGCGCCCACGACCTCGACCTTGATGTCCTTGCTCGCGCCCTCGGCGTCGCCGATGAGCTGGCGGCCGAGGTCGTCGCAGACCTGCCGTACGGCCTCGGCGAAGGCGTCGTACTCCGGGGTGATGCCGGAGGCGCCGGAGGAGAGCAGCAGCACGGTGTCGTTGGTGGACATGCAGCCGTCGGAGTCGACGCGGTCGAAGGTGACCTTGGTGGCGGCGCGCAGGGCCTTGTCCAGGGTGGCGTCGTCCACATCGGCGTCGGTGGTGATGACGACCAGCATGGTGGCGAGGCCGGGGGCGAGCATGCCGGCGCCCTTGGCCATGCCGCCGACCGTCCAGCCGGGCCCGGTGGCGACCGAGGTCTTGTGCACGGTGTCGGTGGTCTTGATGGCGATGGCGGCCTTCTCGCCGCCGTGCTCGGACAGCTGGGCGGCGGCGGTGCCGATGCCGGGGAGCAGCTTGTCCATGGGCAGCAGGACGCCGATGAGGCCGGTGGAGCAGACGGCGACCTCGATGGCGCCGCGACCGAGGACCTCGCCCGCCTGCTCGGCCGTCGCATGGGTGTCCTGGAAACCCTGGGGGCCCGTACAGGCGTTGGCACCACCGGAGTTGAGGACCACGGCGGAGACCTGGCCGCTCTTCATGACCTGCTCGGACCACAGCACCGGCGCGGCCTTGACGCGGTTGGCGGTGAAGACGCCGGCGGCGGCACGGCGGGGCCCGTCGTTGACCACGAGGGCCAGGTCCGGGTTGCCGTTCTGCTTGATCCCGGCGGCGATACCGGCCGCCCGGAATCCCTTGGCTGCCGTGACGCTCACGGTGCGACTCCGATCGTGGAAAGCCCGGTGGTCTCGGTGAGACCCAGGGCGAGGTTCATGCTCTGGACGGCACCGCCGGCGGTGCCCTTGGTCAGGTTGTCGATGGCGCTGATCGCGATGATGCGGCCCGCGGCCGCGTCGTACGCGACCTGCACCTGAACGGCGTTGGAACCGTGGACGGCGGCCGTCGCGGGCCACTGCCCCTCGGGCAGCAGGTGGACGAACGGCTCGTCGGCGTACGCCTTCTCGTACGCGGCGCGCACGGTCTGCTCGTCCACTCCGGGGACGGCCTTCGCGCTGCACGTGGCGAGGATGCCGCGGGGCATCGGGGCGAGGGTCGGCGTGAAGGAGACGGTGATCGGCTCCCCCGCGACCGCGCCGAGGTTCTGGATCATCTCGGGGGTGTGCCGGTGGCCGCCGCCGACGCCGTACGGCGACATGCTGCCCATGACCTCGCTGCCCAGCAGGTGCGCCTTGGGTGCCTTGCCCGCGCCGGAGGTGCCGGAGGCGGCGACGATCACGGCCTCGGGCTCGGCGATCCGCGCCGCGTACGCCGGGAAGAGGGCGAGGGTCGCGGCGGTGGGGTAGCAGCCGGGCACGGCGATCCGCTTGGTGCCGGTGAGCGCGGCGCGGGCGCCGGGCAGCTCGGGCAGGCCGTAGGGCCAGGTGCCGGCGTGCGGGGAGCCGTAGAACTTCTCCCAGTCGGCCGCGTCCTTCAGCCGGAAGTCGGCGCCCATGTCGATCACGAGCACGTCCGGGCCGAGCTGTTCGGCGACGGCGGCGGACTGGCCGTGCGGCAGCGCGAGGAAGACCACGTCGTGCCCGGCGAGGCTCTCGGCCGTGGTCTCGGCCAGCACCCGGTCGGCCAGCGGCCACAGGTGGGGCTGAAGCGCCCCGAGCCGTTGCCCGGCGTTGGAGTTCCCGGTCAGGGCCCCGATCTCGACCTCGGGGTGCGCGAGGAGCAGCCGCAGGACCTCTCCGCCCGCGTATCCGCTCGCTCCGGCAACCGCCGCACGTACCGCCATGTCCGTCCTCCTCTGGATGGCATGACTATACGCATCTCTGCACGTTTATGCAATGAGTTATGCGGAGGCAGGGGGCGGTCCGGCGACGGCCGCTGCGGGCCGTGACCGAACAAGGACATCGTAGAGAACCGCCCGTAGCTGGCTGCGGGATACAAAGGTTCCCGACCACGCGCAGTGCACTGTTTCTGGGGGAAACACCGTGAAGACCACGCGAATCACCGCTCTCGCCGCCCTCGGCCTCGTCGCCACCCTCTCGCTCACCGCCTGCGGCAACGACTCCGGGAAGGACACGTCCTCGAAGGGCGCCGCGGCCTCGTCCGCGCCCACGGATGCGTCCTCGGCGTCGTCCTCGGGCTCCTCGTCCTCCGAGGGTGGCTCGCAGCCGGGGGGCTCGGGCTCCGGTGGCTCGGCGGCCGGGCAGTCGGCGTCGTCCTCCGGCGGGAGCGGCAAGGCCGGGACCGGTAGCACGAGCGGCGGGACGGCGACCAGCGGCAAGGTCACGTTCTGCAGGACGGCGGACCTGGCGATCGACGCCGCGAACGCCTCGCCCGACAAGGCGTCCGGCAGGATCGACGTCACCATGGTCAACCGGGGTTCGACCACCTGCTCGGCGACGGGCTTCGCGGGCGTCGACATCAAGGACGCCGACCACACCTCCAGCCCCATCGAGCGCGGCCCCGCCCAGCCGCGTGTCACCACCCTGAAGCCCGGCGACGCCGCCGTCTTCGACATCGCCTACGACATCGACCCCAGCGGCAAGAGCCTCGCGTCCCCGACCGACATCCTGGTCACGCCCCCGAACGAGACCCACACCGTGACCCTGAAGTGGCCCACGGGCGCGGGGGCGATCAAGGGCGCCTACACCGACGTCCAGGTCTACCCGACGCACACCACCAAGTAGCCGCGACCACCGCGGCCGGCAGGGGGGCGGCGCCCGACGGGGCGGGGCGGCGCACCGGGGACCATGCTGACGCGGCTCCCGGCTGCCGGAACCCCGGGATCGAGGTCGCGCCGGGCCGGTCGTTCGGGGAGGGTGTCCGCCATGGGCACACCGTGCCGGGACGTCCGCGCGGCGCGGCTGAGTACGCGTGCTCAGGCCGGATGGTCAGCCGGGACCGGCGAACGTGCCCGTCGTCCCAGGCGCGGGCCACGGCGTCCCGTGCGAGGCCGGAGGACGTCGGGGCGCGGCTGCATAGGATCACCGGCATGGCGCTGCGACCCGTCCAGGTGAACATCAAGGCCCTCGATCCCCCGGCGGTCGGCCGGTTCTGGGCGGCGGCGCTCGGCCGGAGCGCGTACCGCTCCGGGGGGACCGCCCATGTCGGGCCCGCGGGCGGCCTCGTCCGGCCGGACCTGGTCGCCCTCGGCATCGAGGTCGTGCCCGTGCCGGAGCCCAAACCGCCGGTGAAGAACCGTACGCACCTCGATCTCGCCACCACCTCCCCGGCCCACCAGGCGGAGCTGGTCGCACGCCTCACGGAACTCGGCGCGACGCCCGTCGACGTGGGCCAGGGCAACGTGCCGTGGCGGTGCCTCGCCGATCCGGAGGGCAATGAGTTCTGTGTGCTGGAGCCCCGGGAGGTCTACCGGGACACCGGGCCGATCGCCGCGGTGGTGGTCGACTGCGCGGATCCGCGGGCCATGGCCCGGTTCTGGGGCGCGGCGACGGACTGGACCGTGCACCGGGTGAGCGACGGTCTCGCGGTGCTGCGCTCCGCCGAGGGCACCGGCCCCTACCTCGAATTCCTCCGCACACCCGGGGGAAGGACCGCACCGGACCGCGTCCGTCTCGACCTGCTGCCGTACCCCGGTGACGACAAGGAGGCGGAGACGGCCCGGCTGCGGTCTCTCGGCGCCACCGATCCCGGCCTCGGACAGGGCGACGCCCCGTGGACCTGTCTGACCGACCCGGAGGGGCATGAGTTCCGCGTGCTCGCCCTGCCCTGAGCCGCCGCGTAATCGGCTTTCGGGGGGCGCCGGGCGAGGGCTGGGGTGCGTGCGGTCGGTGACCTGGGAGGAGCGAGGACATGGTCGGTCGTCCGGGCGCGCGTTGACGTCGTGGCCGTGAGAGCGGCCGGTCATCGCGTGCCGCCCTGAACGCGCGGCACCGCGAGCCCTTCCTTCCCGCTGCCCGAAGCGGCCGGCGGGACCCGTCTTCGGTACTCCGAGGGGCCCTCACCCGTGCCGTCCGCTTCCTCTTCTCCGTCCGCCTCCGCCGTGTCCGGTGCTCCGTCGGGGCTGTGGCGCGACCGCGACTTCCGCCGGCTGTGGGCGGGTCAGACGGTCTCCCAACTGGGCGAGCACACAAGCCTGGTGGTGCTGCCGCTCTTCGCCGTCCTGACGCTCCACGCCGGTGCCGGGCAGCTGGGCGGGCTCGGTCTGCCCCGCCGTGATGGCCCTGTCCCCGCTCGGCCGCCCGGGGCGGCCGCGGTCACTCCTCGACCGCCACCCGCGGCGACGCGCCCGGCAGCATGATCCAGCGGGACACCACGAAGGTGATCGGGATCGCCGCCGCCGAGGCGAGCAGCGGGGCGAAGCGGCTGCCGGCGCCCAGGACGTCCACGATCACGTACACGCCCACCGTGGTGATCACGAAATTCGCCGCGTTGGTCAGCGGGAACAGCAGGAATTTCCGCCAGGTCGGACGGATGCGATAGGTGAACCGCGCATTGAGGAAAAAGGAACCGATCATGCTCAGCGCGAATGCGAGAACATGCGCGGCGAGATAGGGGAGCCAGGTGAGGAAGAGCAGGTAAAGGCCGTAGTAGACGGCCGTGTTGAGCACGCCGACCACGGCGAAGGTGATGATCTGTCGCGCTATCAAGGAATGAGATCCTTCGTCCGTTCCACATTGGTCGCCTTCACCAGGAAGTGCGGGCGGCCCTTCACCTCGTAGTAGATGCGCCCGGTGTACTCCCCGATCACTCCCAGCATGACCATCTGTACACCGGCGAGGGCGGTGACCGCGGTGATGATGGTGACATATCCGGGTGTCTGCACTCCGTGCAGCAGCGCGGCGACCACGATCCAGGCGGTGTAGAGACCGGCGCACAGCAGCAGGCTGATGCCGAGCCAGAGGGCGGCGCGCAGCGGGCGGTTGTTGAAGGAGAGGACGCCGTCCAGGCCGTAGTCGAGCAGTCCGCGCAGGTTCCAGGAGCTGCTGCCGGCCTCGCGCACGGCGTTCTCGTACGCGAAGGTGGTGCTGGGGAAGCCGACCCAGGCGAACAGGCCCTTGGAGAAGCGGTTGTACTCGGTCAGGCCGAGCACCGCGTCCACCACCCGGCGGGACAGCAGCCTGAAGTCCCCGACGCCGTCCATGAGTTCGACGTCGACCAGGCGGTTGACGAGTCGGTAGTAGAGGCGGGCGGTGAGGGTGCGGGTGAGGCGGTCGCCGGTGCGGGTGCGGCGCGCGATGACCTGGTCGTAGCCCTGTTCGCGCAGCCGGACCATGCGGGCGATCAGCTCGGGCGGGTGCTGGAGGTCGGCGTCCATGACGACGACCGAGTCGCCGGAGGCGTGCCGCAGCCCGGCCAACAGGGCGGCTTCCTTGCCGAAGTTGCGGCTGAAGGAGACGTAACGCACCCGCTGGTCGCGGGCGGCGAGGCGTTCGAGGACGGTGAGGGTGCGGTCGCGGCTGCCGTCGTCGACGTACACGAACTCCATGTCGTGGCCGAGCGGCAGCAGTTCGTCGGCGATCTCCTGGACGGCTTCGTGGAAGCGTTCCAGGACGTCTTCCTCGTTGTAGCAGGGCGCGACGATCGATATCAGCATGGCGGAGGTCCCCCAGGGGCGCGGTCGGATCGCGGTCAGGGCGCGGCTGTCACGCGTTCGCGCGGTGCCGGTGGTGTGGTTGGGGCGGGTGTCGGCAGGCGTCGGCGGCGGACGGCGGTCGCGGCGGTGAGCAGCAGCAGTGCCGCGAGCGAGGCGAGGCCGACGGCCGTGCCGAGGCGCAGGCCGGGTGGGTGGAAGGTGCAGGTCAGGCTGGTCTCGGTGCCGTCAAGGGGGACGGCGATCAGTCCGTGGTACTGCCGGGCGGGGCGGGCCGGGCCGTCCCCCGCGGCGCAGCGCCAGCCGGCGATGCGGGGCGCGGCGAGGACGGCAAGCCCCGTGCTTTTCGCAGGGAGTTGGGCGCGTACGGTGTCGTCGGAGACGGTGACGGAGGTGGCGCCGGTGGCCCTGAGGCGGGCGGCGGCGGTGCTCAGCCGGGCGGTGTCCAGGCAGCCGACGGCGCCGGGCGGGATACGGCCGGGCCGGTCGGGGACCAGGTCGATCCGTACCCGCCCGGAGGCGGGGGCGCGGCCCAGCGGCTCCATGGCGGCCAGGGCACGCCCGTTCGTGAACCGGAAAACGGCGACGTCCGTGTCCCCGGTGAGCCGGGCGGTCCCGGAGAAGTGCGGCGCCCACAGATTCACCTGGGTGCCGGGCGGGCAGCTCGTGGTGATCGTCGGCCCGGTCAACGCGTTCCCGGAGCCGACCCAGCGGCCGGCCACCTGCCTCCCGTCGTCGCCCCGCACGGTGACGCGGGGCACGGTGTAGACGCGGCTGCCGAGCAGCAGTTCCTGGTTGCGGTACGGCGAGGAGCCGAAGGGCGCCTCGTCGGGGCGGGCCCGCACGGTCACCAGGGGCGGCACGTCCCGCCGGGTGACGGTCGGCGCGGCGGTGTCCTCGGGCCGGTGGGTCTGGTGCGGGTCGGGCGGGCTGTGCACCCGGGCGCCGACTGAGAAGAGCACGTCCGTGACGGCGTTGTCGAGGCTCTGCACGCCCCGGCCGCCCGAGGTCCAGCCGCCGCCGAGCGCGGTGAGGGTGCGGGTCAGGACGTCGGAGGTCAGGCTGCTGTAGTAGGCGGCGCCCTGGCCGCCGACCGCCAACGGGTCGTTGGCGACGGTCTGTTCGCGGCCGGGGTCGGTGCGGTAGCGGGGCCAGCCGTCGGCGCGGGCGATCGCGGCGGCCTGGAGCCGCTGCCGCTCGCCCCAGGGCGCGTAGTCGTCCAGGTGCTTGAGGCGCAGCCCGCTCGCCACGGCGGCACTGGCGGCGCTCTCCCCCGTCTGCGCGCCGAGCAGGACGAGCACGGCCAGCACGGCGAGCCGCCCCCGCTGACCGCTGCGGCGCAGCAGGAGCAGCCCGGTGAGCGCCCCGGCGACGCCGAGCAGCAGCACCGGCCAGGTGTGCGCGTGGACCAGGTTCGTGCGGCTCGCGGCGGCGACGGTCAGGGTGAGCAGGGCCCCGGCCGCGCCGAGGGCGGGCAGCCCCGGCGGGCCGTACGACAGCGCGTGCCAGGCGGCGATGACCAGCAGTCCGCACAGCACGAAGCTCTGCCGGTAGGAGCTGCCCTGCGGGACGGCGAAGGCGTGCCAGGCCAGGCTGGTGGGCGCCCATTGCAGGGAGAGGGCCACCAGCAGCACCAGCGCGGTCCATCCCGCGCGGACCCGGCCGGGGACGGCCCGGTGGAAGGGCAGGGCGAGGGCGAGGAGCAGGGCGGTGGTGCCGACGTAGAGCGCCGGGGAGCTGTAGTCGTACGTCGCCGGGAGCAGCCGGGCCAGCAGGTTCTCGGCCGGGACGGGATGGAATCGGGCGAGGCGGCCGGGGTAGGCGTGCGTGGTGCCCAGGTAGACGACCGTGAGCAGCGGGGCGGCGAGGCCCATGCCGAGGACGACGGTGAGCACGGCACGGCCGGCGGCGGCCAGGGCCTGCCGGCGCGGTGGGGCGGCGAGCGACAGCCGTACCAGCAGCACGAGTCCGGCGCCGAGGGTGGCCATGTAGGCGGTGTAGAAGTTGGCGCTCCAGGCGAGCGCGACGATCAGCACCCCGGGGACCAGGCGCCGGCCGGCCAGGGCCCACTCGCCGACCAGGCAGAGCAGCGGCAGCGCGATCAGCCCGTCGAGCCACATCGGGTTGTAGTCCGCGGCGAGCGTCCAGCCGCACAGCGCGTACGACGCCCCGAGCAGCGCCGCCGCCCACCAGCGGCCGGGGCGCAGCCGGAGCAGCAGCCAGGCCATCGCGGCCGCGGCGCTCGCGATCTTCAGAACGGTGATCGCGTACACCGCGAGGTCGATCCGGTCGCGCGGGAAGAGCGCGACCAGCGGTGCGAACGGGCTGGAGAGATAGGTGCCGAAGTCCGGCAGGAAGCTGGAGCCGTACCCGGACTGCCAGTTGACCAGCAGCCCGCCGTCCGCCCTGCCGTGCAGCAGGTCCCAGAGGTGGGCGTGCAGGGGCACGTACTGATTGCCCAGGTCATTGACGCCCCGGGTGCGGGAGCCGAAGGGAAAGTCGCGGGCCAGCAGATCACCGGCGCACAATGCCACGCCCGCCACGAGGGCGGCGAGTGCCGCGGCGGCCCGGCACCTCGCACCCGGCACGGTCGAACGGTCCATCGGTCGGCAGACCCCCCAGCGAATTCACCTTGGATTTCGCCAACCTAGACGGGACAGCATTCCGATCGGTTGTGCCCTCAACGGAAGTTGATGCTTTTTACACCGAACGCCGTGCAAAATTAAGGAATTTGATGTCCGGCCGGGAAACTCGACCTTTCCTGCATGTTATTCGCAGGTGTTTTCAAGGTGACGTGCTTTTGCGGGCCGCATAGGCGCGGGCCGCCCGGACCCGGTTGCCGCACTGGGTCGTGCACCAGCGCCGGGCGCCGTGGGAGCGCAGGAACCACCGCTCGCAGCCCTGGGCCGCGCACTCGGCGAGCTGGGCCGCGTCGCTCCCGGTAAACAGTTCGGTGGCGTCCTCGGCGAGCAGGGACAGCGCGGCGGCGGCCGGGTTGCCGTCGTCGGGGACGTCGTCCCGGCGCGGCCCCTCGGCGCTCCAGACGAGGCGGGGCGTGGCCGGGGCGGCGGCGAGCGCGGCATTGAGGGCGTCGAGGGCTTCGGCGGGCGGCGGACCGCCCCGCTCGTACGCCTCGAACAGGGCCCGCAGCGCCTCCCGCAGCGCGCACAGCCGGCCGGTCTGGCGTCCGTTCACCGGCACCCGGTCGGGCAGCAGTCCGTGCCGGACCAGCCACAGATGCGCGGCCTCGGCGCCGTCGAGCAGGTCGACCTGGCCGTGGCTGACCCGGAACCGGCTGTTGACCAGGGCCAGGCAGGTGTAGCGGTCCTCGCCGGGGACGGGGAGCCGGTGCAGGTAGACGGGGGTCTCTTGATCCACGGCTCTCATGGTAATCCTTGTGCTTCTCCGTGAGGCGGGATGAGCGTGCCTCACGGAGAAACAGTCACGAAGCCGTGAGAGGTGAGACGCTGTGGCCTTCGACGCGGGCGCGTTGCGCGAGGACTTCCCGATCCTGGGGCGGACGCTGGAGAGCGGGGCGCCGCTGGTCTACCTGGACTCCGGGGCGACCACGCAGAAACCGCTGGCGGTCCTGGACGCCGAGCGGGACTACTACGTCACGCGCAACGCGGCCGTGCACCGCGGGGCGCATCAGCTCGCGGGCGAGGCGACGGAGGCGTACGAGGGCGCCCGGCATGCGGTGGCCCGGTTCATCGGCGCCGCCGACGACGAGGTGGTGTTCACCAAGAACACCACGGAGGGCATCAACCTCGTCGCCTACGCCCTCGGCAACGCCGGCCGGATCGGCCCCGGCGACCGGATCGTGGTGACGGAGATGGAGCACCACGCCAATCTGGTGCCCTGGCAGCAGCTCGCCGGGCGCACCGGGGCGACGCTCGACTGGTTCGGGCTGACCGACGAGGGCCGCCTGGACCTCACCCGGATCGGCGAACTCCTCGACGAGCGCACCAAGGTGCTCGCCCTGACCCATCAGTCCAATGTGCTCGGTACCCTCAACCCGGTGCGCGAACTCGCCGACCGGGCCCATGCGTTCGGCACCCTGGTGGTCGTGGACGGCGCCCAGTCCGTGCCGCACCGCCCGGTCGACGTGCGAGAGCTGGGCGCGGACTTCCTCGCCTTCTCCGGGCACAAGATGCTCGGCCCGAACGGCATCGGGGTGCTGTGGGGCCGTGCCGAACTGCTCGGCGCGCTGCCGCCGTTCCTCACCGGCGGCTCCATGATCGAGATCGTGGAGATGGACCGCACCACCTTCCTGCCGCCCCCGCAGCGCTTCGAGGCGGGCGTCCCGATGGCCGCGCAGGCGGTGGGACTCGCGGCGGCGATCGGCTATCTGGAGCGCCTCGGCATGTCCGAGGTCGCGGCGTACGAGGAGACGCTGACCGCCCGCGCCCTGGAACGGCTGGCCGAGGTCCCGGGCGTCCGCGTGGTCGGCCCCGCCGATCTCACCGACCGGGGTTCGGCCGTCTCCTTCACCGTGGACGGCGTCCATCCGCACGATGTCGGCCAGATCCTGGACGACCGGGGCGTGGCCGTCCGGGTCGGCCACCACTGCGCCCGCCCGATCGTGCGCCGCTACGGCATTCCCGCGACCACCCGCGCCAGCTTCTACGTCTACAACACCTTGGCCGAGGTGGACGCGCTGGTCGAGGGCGTACGGGCGGCGCAGCAGTACTTCGGCGGCTGAACCCGGCGAACTCGGCGGTCCGGTCCGGGCGTTCGGTCCGGGCGTTCGGTCCCGCGTGGCCGCAACCGCCCGCGCGGGCGACGCGTCCCCTGTCTCCGTGGACACGAGGGCACGGGCGGGACGGAAGAGGCGGCGACGTGTTGGACGGATTCCTCGGGATCGCGCTGTGCGGGGCGATCGGCGTGCTGCTCCTGGGCGTCGCGCTGCGCGAGACCGTGGTGGTGTGGCGGCTGCGCCGGCACGGGATCCGGGTCTGGGGCGTCGTGGTGGACAACGTACGGGTGCAGAGGCGGGATTCGGGCCCGACCTGGGCGCCGGTCATCGCCTTCGCCGATCAGCGCGGCTACCGGGTGGAGTTCACCACGAAGATGCGCGGCAGCGGCATGTCCCTGCCGACCGGGCGGCAGGTGCCGGTGGTGTATCTGCCGTACGACCCGCAGAACGCGCGGGTGTCGATGTGGCGGCACACGGTGGGCCCGGTGGTGTTCACGCTGCTCGTCGGGCTGGTCTTCCTGGGCGCCGCGGCGCTGATCGCCAGGACGTCATGACCCCGCGAGCCCGTCCCGGTGCGGGCGCAAGACCTTAGGACGCCCGTACGGCCGGGCTCTCGAAGCGGAGGTTCCAGCGGCCCCTGTGGCCGGTCAGGGTGGTGGTCGACAGGGGGCGGATGTCGAGGTTCCAGTAGGTGGCGGGCGGGGCCTTCAGGGCGTAGACGAGGGCCGCGCGGATCACCGCGGGCTCGGCCACCGCGACGATCCGGGCGCCGTCGTCGGCGGGGCGGGTGTCCAGCCAGCCGCCGGCCCGGGAGATGAAGGCGAGCAGGGACTCGCCGCCGTGCGGGGTGGCGCGCGGATCGGCGAGCCAGGCGTCCACCGCCGCCGGTTCCCGGGCCATCGCCTCGCCCAGCGTCAGCCCGCGCCAGCGCCCCATGTCGCAGTCGCGCAGCGCGAGCTGGGCCAGCGGGGCATAGCCCAGGGCGTCGCCGGTGGCGCGGCTGCGGGGGGTCGGCGAGCAGTAGCGCAGCTCGGCGGCGGCCAGCGGCACCAGTTCGTCGGCGGCGCGCCGCACCTCGTCCCAGCCGGCCTGGTCCAGCGGCCGGTCGTCGTCGAACCGCTCCGCGAGCAGCGGCGCACTCCGCGCGGCGGCGACGAACGTCACCCTCAGTGGCATGCGGTGATGGTGCGGCCGTGACGGGCACAGGTCAAGGTTTTCCGCCGGTGATGTACCGGCGGTGAGCGCCCGCTCACTCGAAGCGGTGGACCATCCAGGTCCCGGGGTCTTCCAGCGGTGTGAAGCCCAGCCGCTCGTAGACCCCGTGCGCGTCCGCGGTGGCGAGCAGGATCCGGCGGACGCCGAAGGACGCGAGGTGGTCGCGGACACCGGCGACGAAGGCGGTGCCCACGCCCTTGCCGCGCACCGAGCGGTCGACGTACACATCGGCGAGCCAGGCGAACAGCGCCCGGTCGGTGACCCCGCGCGCATAGGCGACCTGCGCGCCGGAGGCCCGGTCGTAGACCCCGAAGTTGATCGAGGACGCCATGGCCTCCTCGTGCTTCTCGCGGGTGCGGCCGCCCGCCCAGTAGGCGTCGGTCGACAGCCAGCGGTGGACCAGGTCGACATCGACGCGGGCGGTGTCGGTGGAGAACTCGTAGCCGTCGGGGAGCCGGAGCCGGGATGCGTCACTCATCCCGCGATCGTCGCAGGCCCCGCCCGCGGGGTCGAACCGTTAACTCGCCTACCAGCAGCGGTGACTCCCCGTGGTGGGCCGCTACAGCACCTCGTCGCACGCCGCCCGCAGCCGCCGTACCCCCTCCGTGATCTCCCCGAGGCCCGCCACCGCCGCGAAGCTCAACCGGACGTAGGGCGCGGGGGGTTCGGCGCTGAAGTAGGGGCGGCCCGGGGTGAGGGCCACGCCCGCGCGCAGGGCGGCGGCGCTGAACGCGTCGTCGTCGGTGCCCTCCGGCAGCCTGGCCCACAGGTGGTAGCCGCCGGACGGGACGTGCGGCAGGGCGAGTTCGGGCAGCCGCAGCGCGAGCGCGCCCGTCATCGCGTCCCGGCGTTCCTTCAACTCCCCCGACAGGGTGCGCAGATGGCGGGGCCAGGCCGGTGAGCCGACCAGTTCGAGGGCGGCCTCCTGGAGCGGGCGGGGCACGAAGAAGGAGTCCACCACCTGGATGGCACGCAGCCGTTCGAGCACCGGGCCGTGCGCGGCGAGCGCGCTCACCCGGAAGCTGGGCGAGGTCGCCTTGGTCAGCGAACCGACGTGCACCACCACGCCGTCCGGGTCGTCGGCGGCCAGCGGGCGGGGCAGCGGGCCCGCGTCGGCGTGCACCAGGCGCCGTACGAAGTCGTCCTCCACGACGAAGGCGCCGGCCGCGCGGGCGATGCCCAGCACCTCGGCGCGCCGGGCGGGGGCGAGGACCGCGCCGGTCGGGTTCTGGAAGAGGGGCTGGCAGACGAACACCCGGGCGCCGGTGGCCCGGAAGGCGTCCGCGAGCAGCTCGGGCCGTACGCCGTCGCGGTCCACCGGCACCGGGATGGGGCGCAGTCCGCCCGCGCGGGCGAGGGCCAGCATGCCGGGGTAGGTGGGCGACTCGACCAGCACCGGGGCGCCGGGCGGGGCGAGCGCGCGCAGGGCGGTGGCCAGCGCGGACTGACCGCCCGCCGCGATCAGCACCTCGGCCGCGGTGACCGTGCCGCCGATCTCCCGCGCGAACCACTCGCGCAGCTCCGGCAGCCCCTCCAGCGGCGGCCGCCCCCAGGCACCGGGCCGCCGCCCCGCGCGGGCCAGCGCCGCCGCCATGGCCCGCTCGGGCTGGAGCGAGGGGTGCGGATAGCCGCCGTTGAACTCCAGCACCCCGGGCGGCGGGGCGGCGAGCGAGACGGTGACCCCGGTGGCGTCCACCGTGCGCGGTACGAGGTCGGCGGCGCCGTCGGCGCTCAGCGCGACCTCCTGCCAGGAGGTGTCCCCGGCCGGTGTCTCGGGGGTGCGCGGCCGGGCCCGGAAGGCGCCCGCGCCGGGCCGGGTGACGACAAGGCCCTCGGCGGCCAGCTGGGCGAGGGCCCGCGAGACGGTCACCGGGCTCACCCGGAACCGTTCGACCAGTGCCCGGCTCGACGGCAGCTTTCCACCTGGTGAGTAGCGGTCCAGCTCCCTTCGCAGCTGTTCCGCCAGTTCACCCACGCTGCTACGCTCTTGCATGAAGATACAGAGTAGCGCTACTGATGCCGGACCGATAGCGGTCACCGCTCCCCGGCCGGAGCACCGGACCCTCGGCACCGCGCTCGCCGCCCTCGGCGTCGCCGCCTTCTCCCTCACCTTCCCGGCCACCGCCTGGGGCCTGGAGGGCTTCGGCCCCTGGACGCTGGTGACCGTGCGCAGCGTCCTGGCCGCCCTGGTCGCGGGCGGCGCCCTGCTGGCCCTGAAGGTACGGCCGCCCGAGCGGCGCCGGCTGCGCGGCCTCGCCGTCGTGGCGCTCGGCGTGGTCCTCGGCTTCCCGACGCTGACCACACTGGCGCTGCGCACCTCCACCACCGCGCACGCGGCCGTCGTGGTGGGCCTGCTGCCGCTGACCACGGCCGTCTGCTCGGCGCTGCGCACCGGCCACCGCCCCTCCCGCCGGTTCTGGCTCGCGGCGGTGGCGGGCGCGGTGGCGGTGCTCACGTTCACGGTGATGCAGAGCGGGGGCGCGCTCACCGCGGCCGACGGCTGTCTGTTCGCGGCCCTGCTGGTGTGCGCCGCCGGGTACACCGAGGGCGGACTGCTGGCCCGGGAGATGCCGGGCTGGCAGGTCATCGGCTGGGCGCTGGTGCTGTGCCTGCCGCTGACGCTGCCGGCCGCCGCGCTGGCGCTGTCGCAGGAGCCGTACCGGGTGACCGCGCACGGGATCGCCGGACTGCTCTGGGTGGCGCTGGGTTCGCAGTTCCTCGGACTGGTCGTCTGGTACCGGGGGATGGCGGCCATCGGGGTGCCCAGGGCGAGCCAGTTGCAGTTGGCTCAGCCCCTGCTCACACTGGTGTGGTCGGCGCTGCTGCTGGGCGAACACTTCACGGCGGCCGCTCCCCTGACCGCCGTCGCCGTACTCGTGTGCATCGCCGTCACCCAGCGGTCGTGATCGTTGAGGAGGGCCTGGAGATGCGCGCATCCAAGGGCGACCGGCTTGTCCAGCACGGCAGGGTGGTCGGCCAACACGACCAGGAGTCCGAAGTCGTCGAAGTGATGGGTCAGGAGGGCAATCCGCCCTACCGGGTCCGGTTCACGGACGGGCACGAGGCGATCATGTCGCCGGGGCCCGACTGCCAGGTCAAGCACAAGGAGGACGGGCAGCGATAGGCACCGGGGGTCAACCGATGCCCCCGATGCCTGCGCCGGTTCAGCGGGGCGGGCTCGCCGGTTGCGCGTAGTGGTCCGCGACCACGCGGCGCATCGCCCCGATCGGGTCGTTCGCCACGTCCTGGGCGGCGAAGAAGATGTGCCCGCCCACCTGCGGACGGCGGGCGGCGAGGGTGAGATGCCGGGTCAGCTCCGCCGGGTCCTGCCAGGCCGCGGGGCGCCCGTCCGCGCCGGACGCTCCGGCCCGGTACAGGGCCTCGCCGATGTAGAGCCGGGTCCCGGTCCCCTCGGCGGTCCGCGCCCACCAGTCCAGCAGCGTCGCGTAGTCCGCGCCGCTCGCACCGATCTCCCAGTACAGCTGGGGCGCGATGTAGTCGATCCGGTTCTCCCGGACCCAGGTGCGGGTGTCGGCGTACAGGTCGTCGTACGTCTGCGCGCCCGCGTCCGTGTCGGAGCCGAGCGGGTCGGTGGCCGCGTTGCGCCACACCCCGAAGGGGCTGATCCCGAACCGGGTACCGGGCCGGACCCGCTTGATGCCCGCCGCCATCTCCTGGACCAGCAGGTCGATGTTGTTCCTGCGCCAGTCGGCCCGGCTGGTGAAGGCGCCCCGGTGGCGCTGGTACGCCTCGTCGTCCGCGAAGCTCTCCCCGTCCTCGGGATAGGGGTAGAAGTAGTCGTCGAAGTGGACCGCGTCGACGGGGTAGCGGGCGACCGCGTCGAGCATCGCCCGCTGGACGAAGGCGCGCACCTCGGGCAGGCCCGGGTTGTAGTAGAGCTTGCCGCCGTACGGCACCGCCCAGTCGGGGTGGACGCGCGCCGGGTGGGTGGCGGCGAGGAGACCCGGGTCGGTGTGGTTCGCGATCCGGTACGGGTTGAACCAGGCGTGCAGCTGGAGACCCCGGGCATGGGCCTCGCGCACGGCGGTGCCCAGCGGGTCCCAGCCGGGGTCGCGGCCCTGGGTGCCGGTGAGGAATCGGGACCACGGCTCGTACGGCGAGGGCCACAGCGCGTCGGCGGTGGGCCGCACCTGGAGCAGCACGGTGTTCAGCCGGTCGCGGACCGCCCGGTCGAGATGGGCGATCAGCTCCTTCTCCTGCGCGGCGGCGGTCAGGCCGGGGCGGGAGGGCCAGTCCCGGTTCTCGACGGTCGCCATCCACACGCCCCGCATCTCGGTGGCCGCGCGGACGCCGGTGGCGCCCTCGGCCCCGGTCTTCCCGACCGGCGGCCTGATCTCCGCGGCTCCGGTCGCCGCCGCCCCGCATCCGGTCGTGGTCAGCGCCGACAGCGTCGCGAGGGCGAAGGCCCGGCGTGAGATGGGTTCCATCGGCCACTTTCCTTGACGGTCCGGATCCGCTCGGTCACGGATGGTCTCCGTGGCCAAGAATGCCCGCACCCAGACGATCGATCATCGATACTTCGCGGTAACGTGCACGATCGGAGCAGGCGCCGAAACCCGGAGGTCTGCCAGCCAAGCCGGAGAACAGCGAAGGGGACGATGTGACCGACATCGAGCGCGTCGGAGTCGTGGGCTGCGGCCAGATGGGCGCGGGCATCGCCGAGGTGTGCGCCCGCGCGGGCCTGGACGTGAAGGTCGCCGAGACCACCGGCGAGGCCCTGGAGATCGGCCGTACCCGGCTGCACAACTCCCTGTCCAAGGCGGCCGAGCGCGGCAAGATCTCCGTGGAGGAGCGGGACGCCACCCAGGCGCGGCTCAGCTTCACCACGGACCTCGGCGAGTTCGCCGACCGAGACCTCGTGATCGAGGCGGTCGTGGAGAGCGAGGCCGTGAAGACCGAGATCTTCCAGGTCCTCGACCAGGTGGTGACCCGGCCGGACGCGATCCTGGCCTCCAACACCTCCTCCATCCCGCTGGTGAAGCTCGCGGTCGCCACCTCGCGCCCGGACCATGTCGTCGGCATCCACTTCTTCAACCCGGCCCCGGTGCAGCAGCTGGTCGAGCTGATCCCCGCGCTCACCACCTCCGAGGGCACCCTCAGCCGCGCCCAGGCGTTCGCCGAGAAGGCGCTCGGCAAGCACGCCATCCGCGCCCAGGACCGCTCGGGCTTCGTGGTGAACGCGCTGCTCGTGCCCTATCTGCTCTCCGCGATCCGGATGTTCGAGTCGGGCATCGCCTCCCGCGAGGACATCGACAACGGCATGGAGATGGGCTGCGCCCACCCGATGGGCCCGCTGAAGCTGTCCGACCTGATCGGCCTGGACACCATCGTCTCCATCGCCAACTCGATGTACGCCGAGTACAAGGAGCCGCTGTACGCCGCTCCCCCGCTGCTCCAGCGCATGGTCGAGGCGGGCCGCCTGGGCCGCAAGACGGGCTCGGGCTTCTACACCTACGGCTGACCCGCACACGGCACGTCGAGAGGGCCGCCACCCGTGATCCGGGGGCGGCCCTCTGTGCTGGGGAGAGCCTTGCCCGCGGCCGGGGCTTGAACCTCACGCGATGTGAGGATGCAGAGTGAGTCCATGACTACGTCCACCACCTGGAAAGTCGGCAGGCTGGCGGAGGCCAGCGGCCTGACCGTGCGCACACTGCACCACTGGGACACCATCGGCCTGCTCAGCCCCTCCCGGCGCACCGCGGGCGGACACCGGGAGTACGGCGAGGACGATCTCGTCCGCCTCTATCAGGTGCTGGCCCTGCGCAGCCTGGGCCTGGCACTGGACACCATCGCCGTCTGCCTCGACGCGGGCGTCGACCCGGCACGGCTGGTCCGGGATCATCTGGCCGGCGTGGAGGCGTCCATCACCGCGCTCGGTGTCCTGCGCGAGCGGCTCACGCGGCTCGGCGCGGAGCTGTCCGCCGGCCAGGCTCCGGGGACCACGGACCTGCTCGACGCGCTGCGGGCGATCGGCGGCACCGGCCCGGAGGGCGAGCACATCCTGGACCGCCACCTGGACGCCGACGAGATTCAGGTCCTGAAGACCCGTGCCGCCGCGCTGGGACCCGCGATGCACTACCTGCTCGAAATCGAATGGCCCGAGCTGTACCGCAGGGCCGAACGCCTCCGGGCGGCCGGAACTCCCGCCACGGATCGGGAGGTCCGCCGGCTGGTGGCCCGCATGGACGAGTTGAGCACCCTGTTCACCGGCGGCGACGGCGGCATCTCCGCCGGTGTGCGGGCGGCCTGGCACGACGACCCGGCCGCCATGTCGGGAGATCCGGGCGCCCCGGCCGACGACTGGCGCGAGCTGGCCGAGTACCTGGACCGCGCCCGCCACAGCGCCACCTGACCACCGCCCGCCATCACCCAGCCCGCCATCGCCCCGGCCGCCACCGCCCCGCCCGGCCTGCGCCCGCCGGGTTCGGCCGGCCCGCACGCCCCCTGTGTCCAAGGAGTCTCCTCGTGAACCGTCGCACCCGCATACGCCTCGCCCTGGCCTCGACGCTCCCCACGCTCCTCGCCCTTCCCGTCCTCTGCCTGCTGGCCGCGCTCGGCGTGGTGCCGTGGCCCGTTCTGTTCGCCGTACCGGTGGCGCTCGCGCTGCACGCCGCCGTCAGCTTCTTCCGCTGGGACCATGAGCTGCCGAAAGCGGGCTCGGGCCGTCCGGGCTCCGTGTGAGTCGACGCGGCCCCGGCATCACACACAGCCACCAACAGACGTGCCCGGCACCGGATTCGGTGCCGGGCGCATCCGTTTCACACACCGTGTGCGCGCCGGGCCCGCAGCCGCGCAGCGCACACGCTCCCCACGCGACCACCAGGCGAGTTCACTCTTCATGCGCATGCAAGGGGGTGCGGAACCCCCCGTTCGACTACGGAAAGGAGTGGACCCTTGACCGGCGATCCGGAGCATCCCGTGGTCCATGGAGAACTCGCAGAGTTACGGCGCCGACTGGACGTGGCCTACGCCCGGGTCGAGGGCGGACTCGCACTGCTCGGTCACCGTACCGAGGAGACCGCCAAGGAGCTGGACGAGCTGAACTCCCGTATGGTCTCGCTGGAACACACGCGGTGGCCGCTGCCCTCGCTCGCCGCGCTGACCGCGCTCGGCGCGCTCGTGGTGACCGTCTGGTCGGCCCTGCGCGCCCATTAGCCCTCGGCGAGCCTGAGGTGGTGCAGCAGCAGTAACGCGGCCGCCATGTTGGCGGCCGGGACCTCCCCGCGGGCGATCAGGTCGGGGACGAGCTTGAGGGGCACCCACTCCCGGCGGTCCGACTCGAAGTCGTCCACGGGGTGCCCGAGGTACTCGCCCCGGTCGGACCAGTAGATGTGGTGCCGGGCGTCGGTGAGGCCGTTGGACGGCTCCACCGTCATCAGGTGGTGCAGGGGCCCCGGCCGCCAGCCGGTCTCCTCCTCCAGTTCCCTGGCGGCCGCGCGCGCGATGTCCTCGCCGTCCTCGACGACGCCCGCGGGCAGTTCCCAGCCCCAGCTGTCGGTGATGAAGCGGTGCCGCCACAGCAGCAGGACCTCATTGGCCTCGTTGACGACCGTGGCGACGGCCACCGGGCGCATCCGGATGAGGAAGTGGTCCAGATGCCGGCCGTCGGGCAGCTGGACATCTGCGAGTTTGACGCTGAACCAGCGGTTTTCATACACGGGTTGTTCGTTCTGTTTCGTCCACTGCACGGTTCTGCCACCTTTCGGGGGGTAGGTGGCAATATCGCAGCAGCGGCCGTGCGCCCACAGGGCGTCTACAGGGGCACGCGCAGCGCTCCGTCGATGAGTTCGGCGGCCTCGGTGGTGCCGGGCGACCCGCAGCGCGCCAGATGTTCGCGCACCGCGCGCAGCCGGTCGCGCAGCCGCTGGGACTCCATGCCGCGCGCCTGCTCGGCCATCTGCACGGCGGTGACCACGGCCTTCTCCGCGTTGCCCTGGCGCAGTTCGATGGTGCTGAGCATGGCCAGCCGGTGCACCCGGCCCCGGTCGTGGGCGGGGTTGTCCACGGCGGCCGCCGCGTGCTCCCGGGCGGCGGCGAGTTCACCCAGGCTGAGCAGTGCCTCGGCGACCTGCACATTGACCAGGCCGGGCTGCACATAGCCGGTCTCGTCGGGTTCATGGCCGCGCCGGATGCGTTCCGCCGCGCTCTCCGCCCGCCGGATGCAGGCGAGCGCGCTGCCCGCGTCGCCCAGATGCGCGTACGCCTTGGCCTGCATCGCGTACAGGTCGGAGGCGAGCGCGGGGGTGATGTGCCGTCCCGCGGTGCGCAGCGCGGCCTCCGCGAAGGCCACCGCCTGCCGGAACTCCCGCATGAAAAGGGACTGGTTGACCAGCAGCGCTATGACATAGGCGCCAAGTCCCCGGTCCCCGCTGGCCTTCGCGAGGCGCAGCGCCTGGTGGAAGTAGCGCTGGGCGAGTCCGTGCGCGTCGGAGTCGTAGGCGCAGATCCCGGCGACGGCGACCAACCCGCCGGTGGCACGGTGCAGTTGGCGGCCGGTGGCGTCGGTGTAGCTGCCCCGCAGCAGGGGTGCCGCCTCGGTGTTGAGGAAGCCGACGATCCGGGCGCGGGTCGCGATGCCACCGGCCTTGCGGTACATCTGCTCGTAGTGGGCGCGGGCCGCGCGCAGCGTCTCGATGTCGGCCGCCGTGACCCGGTGTCTGCCGCCCCGGGACACATCGGTGTCCTCCGGCGGGTTCTCCCACTCCCATACGGGCATCACGGCGGGGGTGCCGGTGACGGCCGGGGCGCCCAGCACATGGGGGCGCTGCTGTTCGTCGGAGCGCCACAGGGCGGTGGCCCGCTCCACGAAGCCGGACAGGGTGCCGGCGGAGCCGGTGCCGGGCCGGCCGGGCACACCGAGACCGATGTCGTCCAGGGTGACGGGGCGGTGCAGCCGGGCGGCCAGCACCTCGCAGATCAGGTCGGGCACCTGGCCGCGCGGCCGCTGGCCCTTCAACCACCGGGCCACGGCGGTGTGTTCGTAGCGGAGCGCGAGGCCCCGGCGGCGCCCCGCCTGGTTCACATGGGCGGCGAGACCGGCGTGCGAGATCCCCGCCTCGTCCAGGATGGCGTCAAGGAGCGTGTTGGGCTGCATGGGATGACCCCCGAGTGCCTGATGCCGTCAGCGTAGTGGCCCTGCCTTCACACGGGGTGTGAACCGAATGCCCGCATCCGGGGCGTGCGCGCGCTGTCGCGGAGCGTGGCCGTGCCGGTTCACTGGTGGTCCTCCTCAAGAGGCCCGCCAGGTCACCGGCTCCCCCTCCTACAGCGGTGGCCTGGCGGGAACCATCAGCCGTGCGTGGTGGTGGCCGGCCGGGCCGGCTCCCGCGCCCTCGGCGCCGGTCCCCGCTCATTGCGCAGCACCAGCAGGGCCACGTCGTCGGTGGGAGTGCCGCCGGTGTGCCGCAGCAGCGCGGTGAAGAGGGCCCGCAACACCCGCTGGGGCGAGGCCGGTTGATCCCGTACGGCGGTGCGCAGCGCGTCGGGCAGGGCGAAGAACCGGCCCCGGGCGTCCCGGACGTCCTCGGCGCCGTCGGTGAACAGCACCAGCGACTCGGCGGGCCGCAACGGCTCACAGCGGTGCGGGACGAGGTCCGCCGGGAGCGGGAACGGGCCGAGCGGGGGCAGCGGTTCGGCGCGGGTCAGGGGCTCGACGGCGGTGCCGGTGAGCCGGTACGGCCAGGGGTGCCCGCAGTTGAGGACGCCGAGCGCGCCGTCCCGGCCGATCTCCAGGAGCAGGACGGTGACGAACTCCTCGGCGACGGGGTGGTCGAGGTCGGCGGCGCACCCGGTCGAGGGGTGTTCGGCGCGGGCCCGTTCCCGCAGATGCCGGGCCAGCGCCCGCTCCAGCCTGCGCAGCACACCGTCGAGCCGGGCCTCGTCATGGGCGGCCTCGCGGAAGCTGCCGAGGACGGCGGCGACGGTGCCGAGGGCGTCCAGACCGTGCCCGCGTACGTCCCCCATCACCACCCGCACCCCGTGCTCGGTGGCGATGGCCTCGTACAGATCGCCGCCGACGCTCGCGCCCCGGTCGGCGGACAACTGGGCCGCGGCGACACCGAGTCCGTCGAGCCGCGGGGGCGGCGGCCGCAGCACGACGCCCTGCGCGACCCGCGCCGCCCGCCGGGCGAGCCGCAACTCCCGCAGCAGGGCGCGCCGTACATGGACCAGCAGCCCGATGCCCACCCCGAAGAACACGACGCTGGCGGCGATACGGGCGCCGAGCCGCTCCTGGGTGGCGAGCGGGCAGCCGAACTTGTAGGCGACCGCGAGCGCGCCCCAGAGGGTGGGAAGCACGGCGCCTCGCGCGGTGGGTGCCCGTGCCTTGATGCGGATCATGCCTCTGTCCCCCATGGAGAGTCCCTGACAGAGCGGACGGACCGACCCCGAAAGGCCGGTCCGATTCTGTCGACGGCTCGGCCCGGGAGGACTGGATCACCTCGCATGTCCACTCGAACGAGTGAGAAAGCGCAGGTGGGAGTGCATTTATGCACGAGGTGACGGCACGTCGGAAACGTTCCTTCGGCCGTAACGCAAGCGCGCCCGGCCACGGAAATCCGTGACCGGGCGCGCCCCTCGCGCTACGGCGGTCAGCCGCGCAGCACGGCTCCGGTGCGCTCGCCCGCCAGGGCGACGGCCGCGTCCCGGGCCGCCGACGCCTCGTCCACGGTCAGCGTCCGGTCGGGGGCGCGGAAGCGCAGCGCGTACGCCAGCGACTTACGGCCCTCGCCCAGCTGCTCGGCGTTCTCGTAGACGTCGAACAGCCGGATGGACTCCAGCAGTTCACCGGCACCGGCGCGCAGCGCCTCCTCGACCTCGGCCGCCGGCACCGGCTTGTCGACCACGAGGGCGACATCCTGCGTGGCGACCGGGAAGGAGGAGATGCTCGGCGCCATCGGGATGCCGTCGCCGGCCTCCTCCAGGACGTCCAGGTCCAGCTCCATCGCGCAGGTGCGCTCCGGCAGGGCCAGCGCCTTGACGACGCGCGGGTGCAGCTCGCCCGCATGCCCCACGACCCGCTCGGCGCCGTTCACGACGACGAGCAGCTCGGCGCAGCGGCCCGGGTGCCAGGGGCCGTACCGGCCCTTGCGCACGACGAGTTCGGCACCGGCCTCGTGGGCCACGGTGCGCGCGGCCTCGACGGCGTCGGCCCAGTCGGCCGGACGGCCCTTGCCCCACCAGCCGGCCTGCTCACGGGCGCCCGTGAGGACGACGGCGGCGTGCCGGGGCTGCGCGGGCAGCGCGGCGTCCAGCCGCGCGATCTCCTCGTCGGTGGGACGCCGGTCCACCGGCAGATGCCCGGCGGCGCGGCGCTCCTCGCGCGGGTGGAAGACCAGACCGGTCTCGAACAGGGCCAGGTCGTGCCCGCCGCGGCCGGTGTTGCGCCGGAGCGCGCCCAGCAGGCCCGGCAGCAGCGTCGTACGGAGCGCGGGCTCCTCGTCGCTGAGCGGGTTGACCAGCTTGACGACCCGGCGGACCGGGTCGCCCGCGTCCAGGCCGAGCTGGTCGAAGACCTGCTCGCCGAGGAACGGGTAGTTCAGCGCCTCGACATAGCCGGCACCGGCCAGCGCGCGGCCGATGCGGCGGTGCAGCCGCTGGCGGGCGGTCAGACCGCGGCCCGCCGGGGGCCCCGGCAGCGTGGCGGGCAGGTTCTCGTAGCCCTCCAGCCGGATGACCTCTTCGGCGAGGTCGTTCGGGTCCGTCAGGTCGGGCCGCCAGGACGGCACGGTGACGATCAGCTCGTCCTGACCGTAGACGTCGCAGCCGACCTCCTGGAGGCGGCGTACGACGGTCTCGCGGCCGTAGGCGACGCCCGCGACCTTGTCCGGGTGGTCCGCCGGGACAGTGATGGTGTGCGGCGCGGAGGGCGCGATGACCTCGGTGACGCCCGCCTCGGCGGCGCCGCCCGCGAGCAGCACCAGCAGGTCCACGGTGCGCTGTGCGGCGGCGGCCGCGGCGGCCGGGTCCACCCCGCGCTCGAAGCGGCGGGAGGCCTCGGACAGCAGCTTGTGGCGGCGGGCCGTGCGCGCGATGGAGATCGCGTCGAAGTGGGCCGCCTCGATGACGACCTCGGTGGTCGCGTTCGCCGCGTCCTCGCCGTGGTCGGCGATCTCGGTGTTGGCGCCGCCCATCACACCGGCGAGGCCGATGGGGCCCCGCTCGTCGGTGATGACCAGGTCATCGGCGTGCAGCTTGCGCTCGACGCCGTCCAGGGTGACGAGCTTCTCGCCCTCCTGGGCGCGGCGCACGCCGATGGCGCCCTGGACCGAGGTGCGGTCGTAGGCGTGCAGCGGCTGGCCCAGTTCCATCATCACGTAGTTGGTGATGTCGACGGCCAGCGAGATCGGGCGCATGCCGACCTTCTGGAGCCGGCGCTGGAGCCAGAGCGGGGAGCGGGCCTCGGGGCGCAGACCGGTGACGGTGCGCGCGGTGAAGCGGTCGCAGCCGAACGGGTCGGAGACCTGGACCGGGTAGCCGTACGCGTTGGGCGCGGGCACGTCGATCAGGGCGGGGTCGCGCAGCGGCAGGCCGTAGGCGATGGCGGTCTCGCGGGCGACACCGCGGATGGACAGGCAGTCGCCGCGGTTGGCGGTGACGGCGATGTCCAGGACCTCGTCCACCAGCTCCAGGAGCTCGATGGCGTCCTTGCCGGCCTCGGTCTCCGGCGGCAGCACGATGATGCCGTGGGTGCTGTCCTCGCCCATGCCCAGCTCGTCGCTGGAGCAGATCATGCCGTGCGAGACCCTGCCGTAGGTCTTGCGGGCGGCGATGGCGAAGTCACCGGGCAGGGTGGCGCCGGGCAGCACCACGACGACCTTGTCGCCGACCGCGAAGTTGCGGGCGCCGCAGACGATCTCCTGGGGCTCACCGGTGCCGTTGGCCTGGCCGACGTCGACCGTGCAGAAGCGGATCGGCTTCTTGAAGCCCTCCAGCTCCTCGATGGTCAGGACCTGGCCGACGACCAGGGGGCCCTTGAGGTCGGCGCCGAGCTGCTCGACGGTCTCGACCTCAAGACCGGCGGAGATGAGCTTGGCCTGGACGTCACGACCGGTCTCGGTGGCCGGCAGGTCGACGTACTCCCGCAGCCAAGAAAGCGGGACCCGCATCAGATCTCCATCCCGAAGGGCCGGGTGAACCGGACGTCACCCTCGACCATGTCTCGCATGTCTTCGACGTTGTGGCGGAACATCAGCATCCGCTCGATGCCGAACCCGAAGGCGAAGCCGCTGTACTTCTCCGGGTCGACACCGCAGGCGGTGAGCACCCGCGGGTTGACCATGCCGCAGCCGCCCAGCTCGATCCAGCCCTCGCTGGAGCAGGTGCGGCAGGGCCGGTCGGGGTTGCCGACGGACTCGCCCTTGCACACGTAGCAGAGCATGTCCATCTCGGCGCTCGGCTCGGTGAAGGGGAAGAAGTTCGGGCGCAGCCGGGTCTTCATGCCCGCACCGAACAGGGACTGGACCATGTGGTCCAGGGTGCCCTTGAGGTCGGCCATGGTCAGGCCCTCGTCCACGGCGAGCAGCTCGACCTGGTGGAAGACGGGCGTGTGCGTGGCGTCCAGCTCGTCGGTGCGGTAGACGCGGCCGGGGCAGATCACATAGACCGGCAGGTCACGGCCGAGCAGCGAGCGGATCTGCACGGGCGAGGTGTGGGTGCGCATGACCACACCCGACTCGGCGCCGCCGTCCGGGCCCTGCACGAAGAACGTGTCGGCCTCACCGCGGGCCGGGTGGTCCGGGCCGATGTTCAGGGCGTCGAAGTTGAACCACTCGGCCTCGGCCTGCGGGCCCTCGGCGACCTCGTAGCCCATGGCCACGAAGATGTCCTCGATGCGCTCCGACAGCGTGGTCAGCGGGTGCCGGGCGCCGGCCGGGACGCGGTCGTACGGCAGCGTGACGTCGACGTCCTCCTCGACGAGCACCCGGGCGTCGCGCTCGGCCTCCAGCTCGGTCTGGCGGGCGGCGAGCCCCTTGTTGACGGCGCCGCGGGCCATGCCGACGCGCTTGCCGGCCTCGGCCTTGGCGTGCGGGGGCAGGGCGCCGATCTCGCGGTTGGCGAGCGAGAGCGCGGACGCGGGGCCGGTGTGGGCGACCTTGGCCTCGTGCAGCGCGTCGAGGGAGTCCGCGGCGGCGAAGGCGGCGAGCGCCTCGTCCCGCATGCGCTCGATCTCTTCCGGTTTCAACGCCTCGACCTCGACAGGGTCGTACGACTTATTGGGTGCCGACATCTCTTCCCGTGCTTCCGTTTGGCTGGCGGATGGTCCCCGTCACCGACTCGTCTCGACTCGCGAGGGCCGCGTGAAGGACACAAAGGTGCCAAAGGCCGAGTCTAACGGGGTGGAGCTGTACGAAGAGCCCGTGGGCCGCTAGGCGAGATACGCCGGGGCGCTCACGGGCAACGTAAATCGGAACTCGGCGCCGCCGCCGCGGGCGCGGCCGACCGTGATGGTGCCGCCGTGGGCCTCGACGATGCCCTTGACGATATACAGCCCCAGTCCGGTGCCACCGCGCTTGCTGCCCCGCCAGAAGCGGGTGAAGACGCGGTTCATGGACTCCTCCGGGATGCCGGGCCCTTCGTCGCTCACCGTGACCGATGTGCCGACCTCCTCGCCCTCGCGGGGGGACGCCGTGGGCGTGATGTCGATGGTGACGGTTCCCTCGCCGTGCCGCACGGCATTTTCCAGCAGATTGCTGAGCACCTGGTCGATCTTGTCGGGGTCGGCCCACAGATCGGGCAGCGGCTGCTCGATGCGCAGCAGGAAACGCCCGGCGCTCTGCCCGGCGGCGACGTACGCCTGGATGTGGCGGGAGACGGCGGCCCCTATGTCGACGGGCTGCCTGCGCACCTCCAGGCGCCCCGAGTCGATCCGGGAGATGTCCAGCAGCTCGGCGATGAGCCGGGTGACCCGGTCGGCGTCCGCGTCGACGGTCTCCAGCATCAGCCGCTTCTGGTCGTCGGTGAACCGCTCCCACTTGGCGAGCAGCGTGGCGGTGAAGCCCTTGACGGAGGTCAGCGGGGAGCGCAGCTCATGGGCGACGGTGGCGATCAGCTCGGCGTGGCTGCGCTCGGTGCGGCGGCGGGCCTCGGTGTCCCGCAGGCAGATGATCAGACGGTGCACGGGGCCGAGGGGCGCGGTGCGGACGTACCGGGCGGTGACGAGCACCTCCCGGCCGCCGGGCAGCAGCAGATTGCGCTCGGGCTGCCGGGTCCGGGTGGAGAGGCCCCCGTAGGGGTCGGTGAGCTGCCACCAGCGGCGCCCCTCCAGGTCCTCTAACGGCAGCGCCTTCTCCAGCGGCTGCCCGAGGGCCTCGGCGGCGGGTACGGCGGTGATGCGCTCCGCGGCCGCGTTGAACCCGACGACGCGTCCCCGTTCGTCGGCGACCACCAGTCCGTCGGGGAGCTGGTCCGGATCGAGTCCGCCCGCACCGCACGAGGACGCGGGTGCGCCCCGCGTGTCCCGTCCCTCCGGCCCGGTGCTCGTGCCGGCCACACTCATCCCCGTACCCCACCTCTCATACGGCGCAGGGCCCCGAGCTGGCCACCCTACTAGCTCTGGGTGACGGAACGGCACCCTCCGCGGGCGCGCTGCGCACGAGCCGAGGCGTACAGGCAGACGGCGGCGGCCGTGGCCAGGTTCAGGCTCTCGGCCTTGCCGTGGATGGGCACCCGTACGACGGCGTCGGCGAGCTCCCGGGTCTCCTCCGGCAGCCCCCAGGCCTCGTTGCCGAACACCCAGGCGGTGGGCCCGCCCATGGTGCCCTTGTCCAGCTCCTCGTCCAGGTCGCGGTCGCCGGCGCCGTCGGCGGCGAGGATGCGCACCCCGGCGCCCTTGAGCCGCTCGATGGCCTGCTCCACGGGCACGCCGACGGCGACCGGGAGGTGGAAGAGGGAGCCGACGGAGGCGCGTACGGCCTTGGGGTTGTACAGGTCCACGGAGGCGTCGGTGAGGACGACGGCCTCGGCGCCCGCGGCGTCCGCGCAGCGCAGCACGGTGCCCGCGTTGCCGGGGTCGCGGACGTGTGCGAGCACGGCGACCAGTTGCGGGCGGGCGGCGAGGACGTCCTCGAACGGGGTGTCCAGGAACCGGCAGACGCCGACGAGCCCCTGCGGGGTGACCGTGGTGGAGATGTCGGCGATGACGTTTTCGGCGGCGAGATGCACCCGGGCGCCGACGGCGCGGGCCTCACCGACGATGTCGGCGTACCGCTCCGCGGCCTCGACCGTGGCGAACAGCTCGACCAGCGTCGCCTGCCCGCCGTCCCGATGCGCCGCCGCCTCCCGCACGGCCTGCGGCCCCTCCGCGAGGAACAGCCGGTCCTTCCCCCGGAAGTTCCGCTTGGCGAGGCGCCGCGCGGCGGCGACACGGGCGGACCGGGAAGAGATCAGCTCGGGGCTGACGGGGACCATGCTCTTCTTCACTTTCCGGAGAGTCTTGTTGGTGTCGCGCCCCGAAGGGGCGCGGGGAACTGCGCGAGCGACCACGACGCACCCGCAGCCGAAAACGCACCAGGGAACCTCAACAGCGAGACCCGCAAGCCAACAGCCTGCGGGTCCCGGTGTTGTTTCGGCTGAAGCTCAGCGCAGCGTCACGCGGCCTTGGGCGCGTTGACGTCCGACGGCAGCGCCTTCTGCGCGACCTCGACGAGCGCGGCGAACGCGTTCACGTCGTTGACGGCCAGCTCGGCCAGGATCTTGCGGTCGACCTCGACGTTCGCGGCCTTCAGACCCTGGATGAAGCGGTTGTAGGTCATGCCGTTGGCGCGGGCAGCGGCGTTGATGCGCTGGATCCACAGCTGACGGAAGTCGCCCTTGCGCTTCTTGCGGTCGTTGTAGTTGTAGACCAGCGAGTGGGTGACCTGCTCCTTGGCCTTGCGGTACAGGCGCGAACGCTGACCACGGTAGCCGGAGGCCTGCTCCAGGATCGCCCGGCGCTTCTTGTGGGCGTTGACTGCCCGCTTGACGCGTGCCACTTGTTAACTCCTTGTAGCGGGGTCGTGGGTGTCCTCACACGACCCGGAAACGATTGGGTCCCGGTCCAGACGCACGGCGCTCGTCGAGCGCCGCGGCGTCACTTGCCGAGAAGCTTCTTGATCTTCGCGGCGTCGCCCGGGGCCATCTCGGCGTTGCCGGTGAGGCGGCGCGTCACGCGGGACGACTTGTGCTCAAGCAGGTGGCGCTTGCCGGCGCGCTCGCGGAGCACCTTGCCGGAGCCGGTGACCTTGAAGCGCTTGCTGGCACCGCTGTGCGACTTGTTCTTCGGCATAGCGCCGTTCTCTCCTCGTCGGTGGCGCTCCGGTGCCCGGTCGCGAAAACCGGGCACGGTGGAGCGTCGCTCTTGTTTCGGTTACATCCTTGGGAGCCGTGGGGCTCCCCGGGATCACGCCTCGGCAGGTTCCTCGGACGACGCCTCGGCCTCGACAGCCTCGACGGGTTCCTCGGACGACGCCTCGGCCGGGTTCTGCGACTTGCCGGGGTTCGCCTTCGCGTCGGCCTTGCGGGCCTCCTGCGCCTGACGGGCCTCGGCCATCGCCTCGGTCTTCTTCTTGTGCGGACCGAGAACCATGATCATGTTTCGGCCGTCCTGCTTCGGGTTCGACTCGACGAACCCGAGGTCCTGGACGTCCTCCGCGAGACGCTGCAGCAGTCGGTAGCCCAGCTCGGGCCGGGACTGCTCGCGACCACGGAACATGATCGTGATCTTGACCTTGTCGCCCTGCTTGAGGAACCGGACGACGTGACCCTTCTTGGTGTCATAGTCGTGCGGGTCGATCTTCGGCCGGAGCTTCATCTCCTTGATGACCGTGTGCGCCTGGTTCTTGCGCGCCTCACGGGCCTTCATGGCCGACTCGTACTTGAACTTCCCGTAGTCCATGAGCTTGCACACGGGCGGACGGGCGGTCGCCGCCACCTCGACCAGGTCCAGGTCGTACTCCTGCGCAAGCTCCAGTGCCTTCGCGAGCGGCACGATGCCGACCTGCTCGCCACTGGGACCGACAAGTCGCACCTCGGGAACGCGAATCCGGTCGTTGATGCGGGGCTCGGCGCTGATGGATCCTCCTCGATAGCACCACGCGACGGCCTGGCGGACTGCCGCGTAACGTCTGTGTTCGTCAGACCAACCGCGCCGAAGCACAAAAAATGCCCCGGACGATCACAGGCGGGGCTCCTGACTACCGGAGCACCGCCGCGATGAACGCGGGGCGCGAATCGGGCGACTCCATCGTCCGTACGGAACGATGGCGGCCGCCTGACCGGAGACCCGCCGTCCCGGGGGACGGATCGGGTGGGAGATCGGAGCCTCCACTTGTGGGCCGAGCGATAAGTACATACCTACGTCCGGCCGGTCGCCCACCAGATTAGCAGGATGGCTTGACAAGGGCTAATCGGGCGGGCGTCACGCGGAGGGTGACGGGCCGCTTAGGGTGTGGGGCATGAGTGAGACCCCTGCCGAGAACCCCGACTTCGACGCGATGACCCGCGATATCGCCGAGGTCCCCGCCGTCGAGGTGATCGTGACGGTCGCCGTCAACCTGATGAGCGCCGCCGCCGTGAAGCTCGGGCTCAGCGAGGAGGGCGACACGTTCAAGGACCTGGACGAGGCCCGCAAGCTGATCACCGCCCTCGCCGGTCTGCTGGACGGCGGCGCGACCGAGATCAGCTCCTTCCACGCGGCCCCGCTGCGCGACGGTCTGAAGTCGCTCCAGCTGGCCTTCCGCGAGGCCTCGATCGTCCCGGACGAGCCGGGCCAGGGACCGGGTGAGAAGTACACCGGCCCGATCTACAGCTGAGCTATTCCTTCACGTACAGGGGCTCGCCCGGAGGCGTCGTCCCGGCCGGCAGCAGTGCCAGGTCGAGGCCGCGCACCAGGCGGGCCCTCAGTGTTTCGTCGGCGGCGAGCCGGCCGGCGATCGCCCGGGCGGTCTCGGCGGGCGGCGCGGCCGGGTCGAGGACGAGGGCGAGGGTGCCGTCGGCCGGGCCGGGCACCAGGTGGGCGCGCCGTACGGCGGGCTCGGCCGCCACCGCCGTACGCACGGCCTCGGCCACGGCCGGGTCGGTGAGCGGGTCGGTGCTGGTGCGGCCCTCGGCGAGGGCGAGCAGCGCGGGCCCGGTCAGCTCGAACGGCACCGGCCCCGCGAGGTCCAGCACCACCGTGTCGGCCTTCTCGTGCGCGGCGGCCTGGAGCGCCTGGTGCAGGGGTACGGCGACCGGGCGGGCCTCGGGGTCCCAGCGGGCGAGGGAGTCGGTGGAGGTGAAGGCGGGCAGCGCGGTACGGCCCCCGGCCTTGAGCGTGGGTACCGCCATGTCGCTGGTCTTCTCGCGGCGCAGCCCGTTCTCGTCCTCCTCGACCTCACCGAGGACGGCGACGACGGGGACCAGCAGCCGGGCGCCCTTCAGCGCCTGGAGGACCGGTCCGACGGCGGTGCGGTCCTCGGCCCACGCGGCGAGCGCGGCACCGAGCCGGGGGTCGGCGGAGCCGTCGTCGTCGGAGTAGCCGGAGTCGGGGATGTTCTTGTTCGCCACGGTCACCGACCCTATCGGGGGAAACGGTCCGGCTCGGCGGCGGCCCGGTGCCCGCCTCAGAAGGGCTGTCGGCGGCCGCGCCACAGGATCACGCCCACGACCAGCAGCACCCCGCCGACACTGCCCGCCAGGGGCGCCGCCCAGTCGGCGGCCGATCCGGTTGCCCGGGGCGCGTCGGGGCCGGGGCCGAAGTACCGACGGGGGTACGACGCCGGGCTCAGCTTCTCGGGTCTGAGGCGGTCGGCCGCGGCCAGGGCGGCCACCGGGTCGATCGTGCCGTAGCCCCGGGAGTCGTCGCGGCCACCGGCCGGCGGGGCGTCGGCGGTGTCCTCCAGGAGCGTCTTGATCTGGGCCGGGCTCAGCCCCGGGTGGGCCGACTTGATCAGGGCGGCGACGCCCGAGACGTAGGCGGAGGCGGCCGAGGTGCCCCAGCCCTCGTAGTACTTGTGGTCGGGGTCGGCGATGACGACGTCGACGCCGGGCGCGCTGACCGCGGCGTACCAGCGGCGGGTGGAGAAGGCGGCGCGGGTGCCGTAGCGGTCGACGGCGGTGGCCACGAGGACGCCGGGGTAGGCGGCCGGATAGGAGACGTGGTCGCCCTTGTCGCCGCCGTTGCCCGCGGAGGCGACGACGACCACGCCCTTCTTCAGGGCGTACTGCACGGCCTCGTCCTCGCCGGGTTCGGGGTGGGCGGAGGCGGAGTCGTCGCCGAGGGAGAGGTTGATGACGTCGGCGCCGTGGTCGGCGGCCCAGCGGATGCCGTCGGCGAGGGCGGTGCCGCGGGTGGTGCGGGCCTTGGCGCGGGCGGGGTCGCTGTCCTCCAGGATCACCCGTACGGGAAGGATCTTCGCCTCGGGGGCGACGCCCATGACGCCGTCGGAGCCGCCGGGTCCATGGCCGTGTCCGGCGATGATGCCGGCCATGGCGGTGCCGTGCCGTCCCCAGGTGCGGTCGCCGGGCCGGGCGCCGAAGCCGATCATGTCCTTGGCGGGCAGCACATTGCCGACGAGGTCGGGGTGGTCCTCCTGGACGCCGGTGTCGAGGACGGCGACGGTGACGCCCTGGCCCCTGGTGGTGTGCCAGGCCTGGTCGAGATGGAGGGCGGACAGGCCCCACTGCTGGGCGCGGATGCCGTCGGCGTGGGCGGCGGCGGTGGGCAGCAGGGTGAGGGCACCGGCGAGCAGGGCGCTCACCGCGGCCCCGCAGGCGCGCTTCATGAGGAACTCTTCGTGGCGTTCGGGGTGTTCGGGGTGTTCGGGGTGTTCGGGGTGTTCGGGGTGTTCGGGGTGTTCGGGGTGTTCGGGGTGTTCGTGGCGTCGGAGCCGATGGCCTGGCGCAGCCGCCGTGCTATCTGTCCGGACAGCCCTTGTGCCTCGTCGCCGAGGCCGGACTGGGCCTGCGCGGTGGTGGCACCGGCCCGTACGGCGTCGGCGGCGGGCTGGGGGGTGTCCACGCTCCGGCCGTCCGCCCAGCCGGAGACGGCGTAGACGACGACGGGGGCGTCGGTGCGCACGGAGATGGTCCAGGTGGCGCGCTGGTCGTCGCCGAAACCGGCCGCGGGGGTGTTCCGCGCGGCGTACGGGCGGGGCATCAGATCGGGGCGTTCGGCGAGGTGCTGGGTGCGGAAGCGGGTGGCGAGCGCGGACATGCCCGCGGGGTCGGCCCTGGTGAACAGCAGGCCGACGGTGGTCACATAGCTCTGGGTGGCGTCCGTGTAGGTGGCGCGCAGCAGCCGACGGCAGCCCGCGTCGGCGAGGACCTTCCACAGCAGCGGGTCGAACGCGTCGGCGCAGCCGCCGTCCGGGGCGACGGCGATCCGCGTCCAGGTCCGGTCCGCCCCGCCGGGGCCGTCCCCCGTCCCCTGCACGACGGGCGGGAACAGGGTGTCGACGGGCACGCTGTGCCACACGGGCACGGCCGCGGCGAAGCCCTGTGCGGCGCTGTCCTCGTGGTCCTCCGCGATCCAGCTCCCGGCCACGGCACCGCCGATGAGCCCGAGCCCCAGCACGAGGCAGACCCCGGCGACGACGGCCCGCCCCCGTCCGCGCGCCCGGAACAGGTCGGGTTCCGCGAAGGTGACATGGGGCCGGGCGGCGCTCCCCCGGGCCCGGGCGGGCTCGGGGGCGTGCGGGGCGGGCGGTGGGGGGTGCCACCGGGTGGTGGGCCGGGTCGCGTGCGCGGGCGCACCCGCGGGAGTGCTCGCGGGTGCGCCCGCGGGAGTGCCGGAAAGGGCCCCGGGGCCGGGAGGGTTCGCGGCGGCAGGGGGGCCGGGCGGGATCGGCCGCAGCCGGGCGGTCGGCTCCGCCGCGTCCTCCGTGGTCGACGGGGTCGCCGTCTCGGGCGCGGTCCGCGCGGGCACCTCCGCGTGCCCCGCCCGCCCGGCCCGGCGATCCGGGGGCACGGATCCGGCGGAACCGCCGCTGTCGGGCCGTACGGAACCTTCCCCACGGCCGCCGTCCACCGGCGCGGGACCCTCCGCACCGGTGACACCGGGCTGCCCGGAGCCCCCGGCACCGGCACCGGCGCCGCCCCCGCTCGCGCCGGCGTGCGCGGGGCGCGGGACGTCGGTCTCCGTGCGCGGGCGTGCCGCGCGGGGCGGGGTGTCGGGGAAGCGGGCCGAGGCGGGGGGTGGCGGAGGGCTCACGGGATCGGCGGCCTCGGGGACGGTACGGCTCCCGTGCGTCCCGTTCGCCGGGCCGCGCGGGGTGAAGACGGACGGCTCGTCACCGGGGTCGTCCCCCAGGGGCGCGGCGGCAAAGCCCCGTACACCGTCCGCGCTTCCCGCGCCGGGAACGCCACCCGGGTTCCAACTGGCGCCCGCGCGGGGGCCGGAGGAGGGCCGCGGGCCCGGTGGCAGGGAGGAGTGGCGTGCTTCCGTGGTCATGCGTTCCCCGTTTCCTCGCGACCCGGGCCGTCTCCTCGTACCCGTACGACCGGGCCCCCGTCCCGGGCGGGTCCGTCGTACGTGCGCGTCACTCTACGGGTTGCCGGGGGCCTGGGCGGAACCAGTACGGGAAGCCGGGGCACTTGCCCGGAACGTCCCTCTACCCTGCGGTAATCCCTTCTGGCAGGCTTCCGGCATGACTGCGCGTGCCGCCGACCGGGCCCGGTACGACCGGGCCACCGCCCATCTCGAAGCGCCGCTGGCGCTCGTGGACCTGGAGGCCTTCGACGCCAACGCGGCCGATCTGGTCCGCCGCTCCGGCGGCAAGCCGCTACGGGTCGCGAGCAAGTCCGTGCGCTGCCGTGCCCTGCTGGAGCGGGTGCTGGCCAAGGACGGCTTCCAGGGCATCATGTCGTTCACCCTCGCCGAGTCGCTGTGGCTGGCGCGCTCGGGCTTCGACGACATCCTGCTCGCCTACCCCTGCGCCGACCGCTCCGGATTCGCCGAACTGACCGCCGATCCCAAGCTCGCCGCCGCCGTCACCGTGATGGTGGACGACCCCGCCCAGCTCGACCTGATCGACGCGGCCCGCGGCGACGGGCGCGAAGTGGTCCGGATATGCCTGGAGTTGGACACCTCGCTGAAGCTGTTCGGCGGCCGGGTACGGGTCGGCGCCCGCCGCTCCCCGCTGCACTCCCCCGCCCAACTCGCCGAGGTCGCACGGGTGGTGGCCGAACGCCCCGGGTTCCGGTTGGTCGGGCTGATGGCGTACGAGGGTCATATCGCGGGGGTCGGTGACGCGGTCGCCGGGCGGCCGCTGCGGTCGCGGGCGATCCGGCTGATGCAGGCCGCCGCCCGCCGGGAGCTGGCCGAGCGGCGCGGCGCGGCCGTGCGCGCGGTGCGGGCCGTCGCGCCGGACCTGGAGTTCGTCAACGGCGGCGGCACCGGCAGTGTGCAGCACACCGCCGCCGAGTCCGCCGTCACCGAGGTCGCGGCCGGCTCCGGGCTGTACGTGCCGCGGCTGTTCGACAACTACACGTCCTTCAGCGGCCGTCCGGCGGCGCTCTTCGCGCTGCCGGTGGTACGGCGGCCGGGCGTGGGCGTCGTCACCGTGCTCGGCGGCGGCTACCCGGCCTCCGGCGCGGCGGGCCCCGACCGCTCGCCGGTGCCGTATCTGCCGGAAGGGCTGAAGTACGACCCGCAGGAGGGGGCCGGCGAGGTGCAGACCCCGCTGCTCGGCTCGCCCGCCGACGATCTGCTGATCGGCGACCGGGTGTGGTTCCGGCACGCCAAGGCGGGCGAGCTGTGCGAGCGGTTCGCGTCGCTGCACCTCGTCGAGGGCGACGAGGTGACGGCGACCGTGCCCACGTACCGGGGCGAGGGGCACACCTTCCTCTGAGCCCCTGAGAAGGAGGGCCTACAGGGGCGTGACGTACGCGCCCGCGATGCCCCCGTCCACCAGGAAGTCGGTGGCGTTGACGAAGGAGGAGTCGTCGCTGGCGAGGAAGGCGACTGCGGCGGCGATCTCCTCGGCCTCGGCGAACCGGCCGACCGGGATGTGCACGAGCCGGCGGGCGGCCCGCTCCGGGTCCTTGGCGAACAGCTCCTGGAGGAGCGGGGTGTTGACGGGCCCGGGGCACAGCGCGTTGACCCGGATGCCCTCGCGCGCGAACTGCACGCCCAGTTCACGGGACATGGCGAGGACGCCGCCCTTGGAGGCCGTGTACGAGATCTGGGAGGTGGCCGCGCCCATCCGGGCCACGAAGGACGCGGTGTTGATGATGGAGCCCTTGCCCTGGCGGCGCATGTAGGGGATCGCGGCCTTGCAGCACAGGTACACGGAGGTGAGGTTGACCTCCTGGACGCGCTTCCACGCCTCCAGGCCGGTCTCCAGGATGGAGTCGTCGTCGGGCGGGGAGATACCGGCGTTGTTGAAGGCCACGTCCACGCTGCCGTAGGTGTCGTACGCCGTCTTGAACAGCGCCTCGACCTGCTCGGGGTCGGTGACGTCGACCTTGACGAAGAGCCCGCCCACCTCCTCGGCGGCGGCCTTGCCGCGGACCTCGTCCACATCCGCGCAGACGACATGGGCGCCCTCGGCGGCGAGGCGGCGGGCGGTGGCGAGGCCGATGCCGCTGCCGGCTCCGGTCACGACGGCGGTACGGCCGACCAGGCGGCGGCAAACACTGTTGTCGGTCACTGTGCGGGGCCCTCCGTGCTGATGAAGACGTTCTTGGTTTCGGTGAAGGCGGTCAGGGCGTCGGGGCCGAGTTCACGGCCGAGGCCGGACTGCTTGTAGCCGC
The DNA here is from genome assembly GCF_040684035.1 of Streptomyces sp. NPDC093018. Taxonomy (NCBI): domain Bacteria; kingdom Bacillati; phylum Actinomycetota; class Actinomycetes; order Kitasatosporales; family Streptomycetaceae; genus Streptomyces; species Streptomyces sp. NPDC093018. The sequence continues at coordinate 42,130 of NZ_JBFBFF010000010.1, read as the reverse complement.
CGAACGGGGTCCAGTAGCGGACGCTGGAGTGGGAGTTGACGGACAGGTTGCCCGCGCGCACGCCCCCGGAGACGCGCAGGGCGCGGCCGAGGTCGCGGGTCCAGACGGAGCCGGCCAGCCCGTAGGGGGTGTCGTTGGCGAGGCGGATCGCGTCCCGCTCGTCGGTGAAGGGGAGCAGGACGGCGACGGGCCCGAAGATCTCCTCGCGGGCGGCCGGGCTGTCGTGCCGCTCCCCCACCAGGACGGTCGGCGGGAACCAGAAGCCGGGTCCGTCGGGCGCGCTGCCGCGCAGGGCGGGGGCGCCGTCGGGGACGTACGACCGCACGCGCTCCCGCTGTGCCGCCGAGATCAGCGGGCCCATCTGGGTCTTCTCGTCGGCCGGGTCGCCCACGACGACGGTGGCGAGCGCGTCGGCGAGGAAGTCGCGGGCCTCGTCCAGGGCCGTCTCCTGGACGAGGATCCGGGTGCGGGCGCAGCAGTCCTGCCCGGAGTTGTCCAGGAAGGAGAACGGGTCGAGGGCGGTGCGCAGGTCGGCGTCGGCGAAGACGATGTTGGGGCTCTTGCCGCCGAGTTCCAAGGTGACCGGTTTGACCAGGCGGGCGCAGCGCTCCATGATCTCGCGGCCGGTGCGGGTGGACCCGGTGAACACGATCTTGGCCACGTCCGGGTGGTCCACCAGGGCGCGCCCGGCGATGTGGCCGTGGCCCGGCAGCACCTGGAAGAGGTGCTCGGGCAGGCCCGCCGCCAGGGCGAGTTCGGAAAGGCGCAGGGCGGTGAGCGGGGTGGTCTCGGCGGGTTTGAGGACGACGGCGTTGCCCGCGGCGAGCGCCGGGAAGGAGCCCCAGGCGGCGATCGGCATGGGGAAGTTCCAGGGAGCGATCACCCCGACCACCCCGAGGGGTTCCTGGAAGGTGATGTTCCAGCCGCCGGGCACCGGGATCTGCTTGCCGAGCAGGCGTTCGATGCCGCCGGCCGCGTACTCCAGCAGGTCCCGGGCGTTGCCCGCCTCCCAGCGGGCGTTGCCGAGGGTGTGCCCGGCCTGGCTCACCTCCAGACGGGCGAGTTCCTCCAGGTGGGCGTCGACGGTGTCGGCGAAGCGGCGCAGCAGCCGGGCCCGGTCGGCGGGGGCGAGCGCGGCCCATCCGCGCTGGGCGCGGACGGCCCGTACGACGGCGGCGTCGACGTCCTCGGCGGTGGCGGCGGGGACGGTGGCGAGGACCTCTTCCGTGGCGGGGTTGAGGACCTTCAACTCGTCGGAGTCGGACACGGATCGACCTTTCACAGGCGGGCGGACCAGGGGGCGGCGGGCAAGCTCACAGGCGTTCGAAGGAGCGGCGCAGCTCCCAGTCGGTGACGGCGGCGTCGAAGGCGTCCAGTTCGACGCGGGCCATGTTGCTGTAGTGGGCCACCACCTCGTCGCCGAAGGCGGCCTTGGCGATCGGGCTGTTCTCCCACAGTTCGGCGGCCTCGCGCAGGGAGGTGGGGACGTGGGCGAAGCCCGCGGTGTAGGCGTTGCCGGGGCAGGGCTCGGGGAGTTCGAGCTTCTGCTCGATGCCGTACAGGCCCGCGGCGACCAGTCCGGCGACGGCGAGGTAGGGGTTGACGTCACCGCCCGGCAGGCGGTTCTCGAAGCGGGTGGCGCGGCCGTGGCCGACCACGCGCAGGGCGCAGGTGCGGTTGTCGTGGCCCCAGGCGACGGCGGTGGGGGCGAAGGAGCCGGGCTGGAACCGCTTGTAGGAGTTGATGTTGGGGGCGTAGAGCAGGGAGAAGTCGCGCAGGGCGGCGAGCTGTCCGGCGAGGAAGTGCCGCATCACCTCGGACATCCCGTCGGGGCCCGCCATCACGTTGGCGCCGTCGGCGTCGGTGAGCGAGAGGTGGATGTGGCAGGAGTTGCCCTCACGCTCGTTGTACTTGGCCATGAAGGTGATCGAGACGCCCTCCTGGGCGGCGATCTCCTTGGCGCCGGTCTTGTACAGGGCGTGCTGGTCGCAGGTGGTGAGCGCCTCGTCGTAGCGGAAGACGATCTCGTGCTGCCCGGGATTGCACTCGCCCTTGGCCGACTCGACGGTGAGCCCGGCGCCCGCCATGTCGTTGCGCAGCCGGCGCAACAGGGGCTCGATGCGGCCGGTACCGAGGATCGAGTAGTCGATGTTGTACTGGTTGGCCGGGGTCAGCCCCCGGTATCCCGCGTCCCACGCCTGTTCGTAGCTGTCCTTGAAGACGATGAACTCCAGCTCGGTGCCGACCTGGGCGGTGTAGCCGAGTTCGGCGAGCCGGTCGAGCTGGCGGCGCAGGATCTGCCGGGGGGCGGCGACGACCGGGGCGCCGTCGCTCCAGGCGAGGTCGGCGACGAGCAGGGCGGTGCCGGGGTGCCAGGGGATGCGGCGCAGGGTGACGGGGTCGGGGCGCATGGCGAAGTCGCCGTAGCCGCGTTCCCAGGAGGACATCGCGTAGCCGTCGACCGTGTTCATCTCGGTGTCGACGGCGAGCAGGTAGTTGCAGCCCTCGGTGCCGTGTTCCAGTACCTCGTCGAGGAAGAACCGGGCGGCGAACCGCTTGCCCTGGAGGCGCCCTTGCATATCGGGGAACGCCAGGACGACAGTGTCGATCTCACCGCTTTCCACGAGGGCACGGAGTTCCTCGACGGGGAGCGGGGCTGTGCGGTCTGCCACGGAAAAGCCTCCTTGGGCGCCTTCGCGCTTCTTCGGCCGGGCCGGGAGCCATAAGGTATTGCTCAGAACCATTGCTTGGGAAGGGGGTACGGCGGATGTCGTCTCATACGGAGTGGCACGGGGTGGGCGACCGGCTCGCCCCGGTGCTGCGACCGGTGCGGGCGGGCAACGGCTTCGAGGAGGCCCTGGAGCAGATCCTCCAGGTGGTACGGCTCGGCCTGGTGCCGGGCGGCGAACGGCTGCCGGCGGAGCGGGAGCTGGCGGAGCGGCTGGGGATCAGCCGGGTGACGCTGCGCGAGGTGCTGAAGGTGCTCCAGGACCAGGGCCTGGTGGAGGCGCGGCGCGGACGGTACGGCGGCACGTTCGTGCTGCCCCGCGCGGACGCCGGTGGCGAGGACGAGCTGCGGCGGCGGATCGCGGCGGTCGACGTCGAGGACGTGCTGCGGTTCCGGGAGGTGCTGGAGGTGGGCGCGGCGGGGCTGTGCGCGGCGCACGGGCTGACCGGCGAGCAGGCCGGGCTGCTGCGGGAGGCGCTGGCCGAGACGCACGAGGCGCCGCTGGCCGACTACCGGCGCCTGGACACCCTGCTGCATCTGACCCTGGCCGAGCTGTGCGGCTCCCCCTCGCTGACCGCCCAGTACGCGGCGGTGCGGGCGCAGGTCAATGAGCTGCTGGACTGCATCCCGCTGCTGGTGCGCAATCTGGAGCACTCCCAGCGGCAGCACACCGCGCTGGTGGAGGCGGTGCTCGACGGGGACGCCGACGGCGCGCGGGAGATGATGCGGGAGCACTGCGCGGGCACGGCGGCGCTGCTGCGGGGCTTCCTGACGTAAGCGGATTCTGCAAAGGTATTCTCATATACCTTTTGGGAGGCTGGCGTGGACGGACGACCGCTGATCGGTGTGAGCACGTATCTGGAGGCCGGGACGCGCTGGGGGGTCTGGGAGCTGGAGGCCGCGCTGCTGCCGGCCGCGTATCCGCGACTGGTCCAGCGGGCCGGGGGCCTCGCCTGCATGCTGCCGCCGGACGACCCCTCGCTCGCCGCGGCGGCGGTCGCCCGGCTGGACGCTCTGGTCGTCGCGGGCGGCCCGGACGTGGACCCGGTGCGCTACGGCGCCGACCGCGACCCCCGCACCGGGCCGCCGGCCCCGGCCCGCGACGCCTGGGAACTCGCCCTGATCCACGCCGCGTTGGCCTCCGGCACGCCGCTGCTGGGTATCTGCCGGGGCATGCAGCTGCTGAACGTGGCGCTCGGCGGGACGCTGGTCCAGCACCTGGAGGGGCACGTGGAGGCGGTGGGCACCTTCGGCACGCACCCGGTGACGCCGGTACCGGGCACGTTGTACGCCTCTCTCGCCCCGGAGGGGGTCTCGGTCCCGACGTACCACCACCAGTCGGTGTCCCGCCTCGGCCGCGATCTCGTGCCGTCGGCGCATGCGGAGGACGGCACGGTGGAGGCGGTGGAACTACCGGCCGGGCGGGGGTGGGTGCTGGGAGTGCAGTGGCATCCGGAGATGGGGGAGGATCTGCGGGTGATGGAGGGGTTGGTGCGGGCGGCGGGCTGATTCGTCCGCGCCGCAGGGGCCGGGGCCGGCGGCCGACCGCGGGCCCGCCGTGGCCATGCGCGCAGTTCCCCGCGCCCCTTCAGGGCACCTCAGCCGCAGGGCCGACTGAAGCCGCCGCCGAAAGCCGCGCCCGGCGGGCGACTGCGGGCCGCAGGTGACCACTCGCGCGATTCCCCGCGCCCCTTCAAGGCGCCTCAACCGCAGGGCCGACTGAAGCCGCCGCCGAAAGCCGCGCCCGGCGGGCGACTGCGGGCCGCAGGTGACCGCTCCCGCGATTCCCCGCGCCCCTTCAAGGCGCCTCAACCGCAGGGCCGACTGAAGCCGCCGCCGAAAGCCGGGGCCGGTGGGCGGCTGCGGGCCGCAGGTGACCGCTCCCGCGATTCCCCGCGCCCCTTCAAGGCGCCTCAACCGCAGGGCCGACTGAAGCCGCCGCCGAAAGCCGCGCCCGGCGGGCGACTGCGGGCCGCAGGTGACCGCTCCCGCGATTCCCCGCGCCCCTTCAAGGCGCCTCAACCGCAGGGCCGACTGAAGCCGCCGCCGAAAGCCGGGGCCGGTGGGCGGCTGCGGGCCGCAGGTGGCCGCTCGCGCGGTTCCCCGCGCCTCTGGGGACCGCAGCGCCTCGGCTTACGGGGCGCCGCACCCATCGCCCCAGCGGCACCGCCCCGTCGGCGCGGGCAAGCGTCCCCGCCCCCGCCACGCCCCAGCTCACGCCCGCGTCAGAGCCAGCAGATCCCGTGCCGGTCCCGTCGGCCGGTGTCCCTTCGGCCACACCGCCCGCAGATCACGTCGTAGCGACACCCCCTCCACCGGCACCGCGACCAGCCGCCGCAGGGCCAGCTCCTCCCGTACCGCCAGTTCGCTGAGCACCGACGGACCGGCGCCGCTCACCGCCGACGCCTTCACCGCCGTGGTGGACGACAGCTCGATCAACGGACGCGCCAGCCCCCCGAGCGCCGCGTCCAGCACCTGCCGTGTCCCCGATCCCCGCTCCCGCAGGATCAGCGGGGTCTCCCCCAGCTCCTGGGGCGAGAGCGGCCGGCGGCGCCGGGCCCAGGGATGCCCCGGCGCCGTCACCACGATCAGCCGGTCGTGCCCGATCACCACCGCGTCGAGCCCCGCGGGCACCGAAAGCCCCTCCACGAACCCCAGGTCCGCCTCCCCCGACAGCAGCAGCTCCGCCACCCTCGCCGAGTTCCCGGCCAGCAGCGACACCGCCGTGTCCGGACGCTCGGCGTGCAGCGCCAGCAGCCAGCCCGGCAGCAGATACTCGGCGATGGTCATGCTCGCGGCCACCCGCAGCCGCGAGTCCCGCCGGTCCCGCAGCGCCCGCGCCCCCGCGTCGAACGCCGCCGCCGCCTCCACCACCCGCCGCGCCCAGTCCGTCACCAGCACGCCCGCGTCGGTGAGCCGGGACCCCCGAGGGGAGCGGTCCACCAGGGCGACCCCCAGCTGCCGTTCCATCGACCGGACCCGGCTGCTCGCCGCCGGCTGGGTGATCCCGACCTCCCGCGCCGCCGCGCCGAGGCTGCCGAGCCGTGCCACCGCGAGCAGCAGTTCCAGCGCCGCCAGATCCGGCACCCGGTGCGCCAACGACCCCGTACCCTCGCGCTGCCCTCCGGGCCCCTCCACCTCGCTCATAAGACCAGCTTATGCCCTCATAGAAGGGAACTCCCTGGTCAGGGACGACTCCCCCGGGCACGGTTGATGCCATGGTCACCGTTGCCCAACCCCTCCCCGCCACCCGCGCGCCCCGTGCCGCCCGGGTCCGCCATCTCGGCCCGAACTGGTACGCCTCCGTCATGGGCACCGCCGCCGTCGGCACCGCGGGCACCGCGCTGCCGGTGGACCTGCCGGGCGCCCTGCACACCCTCCTCGCGGCGGTCTGGGCGCTGTCGCTGCTGATGCTGGTGACCCTGCTGGCGGCCCGCACCCTGCACTGGATCCACCACCGCGACCAGGCCCGCGCCCATCTCCTCGACCCGGCGATGGCCCCGTTCTACGGCTGCCTCTCCATGGCCCTGCTGGCCGTCGGCGGCGGCGCGCTGACCGCGGGACACGACTGGCTCGGCACCCCGGCGGCCGTCGCCCTGGACACCGTGCTGTACACGGCGGGCACGGCGATCGGGCTGTGGGCGGCCGTGGCGGTGCCGTACCTGATGTCCGTACGGCACCGCATCGAGCCCTCCCAGGCGTCCCCGGTGTGGCTGCTGCCGCTGGTCGCGCCGATGGTGTCGGCCGCGCTCGGCCCGCTGCTCGTGCCGCATCTGCCGGCGGGCCAGCCCCGCGAGACCCTGCTGCTGGCCTGTCTCGCGATGTTCGGGCTGAGCCTGTTCGCCACCCTGCTGATGCTGCCGCTGGTCCTCGGCCGGCTGATCACCTCGGGCCCGCTGCCGCTCGCGCTCACCCCGACCCTGTTCCTGGTCCTCGGCCCGCTCGGGCAGTCCACCACCGCGCTCGGCTCGATCGCGAACGCCGCGCCCGGCGTCGTACCGGCCGCCTACGCGCACGGTCTCGCCGTGTTCTCCGTGCTGTACGGCGTGCCCGTGATGGGCTTCGCGCTGATGTGGCTGGCGCTGTCCGTCGCCCATCTGGTGCGGGCCCGCCGCCAGGGCATGGGGTTCGCGATGACCTGGTGGGGCGCCACCTTCCCGGTGGGCACCTGTGTCACCGGCGCGGCCGCCCTCACCCGGCACACCTCCCTCACCGCGTTCCAGGCGCTGTCCGTCGCGCTGTACGTGCTGCTCGTCGCGGCCTGGCTCGCGGCGGCCTCCGGCACGGTCCGCGGACTGCTCAGCGGCGAGCTGCTCGCAGCGCCTCGCCCAGCACCCGGGGCGCCCACGCCAGCGACGGGCCGTACCACGTCAGATCACGCCCGCTGACCAGCGCGCAGGCAAGGCCGGGGAAGGCCTCCGGGCCGTCCTCGGCGGTGAAGCGATAGGGCTCGTCGGGGAGGACGACCAGGTCCGGGGCCGCCGCCACCAGCTCGTCGAGCGGGATGCGGGGGTAGCGCTCGGGATGGTCGGCGTACAGATGGTCGACGCCGAGACGGGCGAGCACATCGCCCGCGAAGGTGTCCCGGCCGACGACCATCCAGGGCCTGCGCCAGATCGGTACGACCGCCGTCCGGCGCTCGGCAGGCTCCGGCAGCGCGCGCCACGCCCTCTCGGCCTCCCGCAGCCAGCCCGGCCGCTCCTCCGCCCCGCAGGCCGCCAGCACCCGCGCCAGCTCCCCGAAGGCGTCCGGCACGGTCCGCACCTCGGTGACCAGGACATCGAGGCCCGCCGCGCGCAGCGCGTCCAGGTCCGGGACGCGGTTCTCCTCCTCGTTGGCGATCACCACCTCGGGCGCGAGCTCGATGATGCGCTCCACCTTGGGGTTCTTGGTCCCGCCGATCCGGACGACGTCCAGCTCCCCCGGATGACTGCACCAGTCCGTGGCCCCGACGAGCGCCCCGGGCAGCGTCTCGGCCACGGCCTCGGTGAGCGAGGGGACCAGGGAGACGACGCGTTTCACCGGGACCGGTCCCGCACGGCCTCGATGTGCTCGGCCACCGCCACCACGATGATCCGGGTGTCCGGCACGGTCGCCCGCCAGCGGTGTCTGACCCCGCCGGTGAGATACAGCGTGTCGCCGCGGCCGAGGCGGTACGCGCGGCCCTCGGCCTCGATCTCGACGGCGCCGTCGGCGACGTACATCAACTCGTCATTGCGATGCTGGAACTCGCGTCCCGCGTCATGGTCGCCGGTGAACTCGGAGGCGTGCAGCTGATGGTGGCCGCGGACCAGATTGCGGGTGCGGGGGGCGAAGTCGTCCTCGGCGAGCGGTTCGGCGCGCACCAGGTCGACGGTGGCCGCCGGGTCCGCCGCGGCGAGGAGTTCGACGGCCGTGGTGCGCAGCGCGTCGGCCAGCTTCTCCAGGGAGGTGCTGCTGGGCCGCGCCCGGTCGTTCTCCACCTGGCTGAGGAAGGGCACGGACAGGCCGGTGCGCTCGGCGACGACCGCGAGGGTCAACTCCAGGGCGCGCCGGCGCCGCCGGACCGCCGCGCCCACCCGTACGGGCTGCTGTTCTTTGTGGTCGCCCATCGCTCCGGCTCCCTCCCTCGCTCGTCGTGCGTTCCTCGAACGGCTTCACTGCACCCTACGCATGTTCGGCAAACGGTTTCATGCGCGTGTCACATCCCCGTCTCACCGAATACCCCCTACCCTCACGTTCGCGCCAGGCGTCGGCGGCCTCGAAGGGGTCCCCCGCGGCTTCCTCCCTGGGGATGAACATGCCCACCAGCCAGAGTCATCACGCTGGGTGATTGGCCGGATTCTTCCCGTAGGGGAAGCGGGCCACCTGCCCCGGGAACACCCCGAGAACACCCCGAGGGGCGGACGGCTCCGTACCCCATCGTCGTACGGTGCCGTCCGCCCCTCGGGTGGCGGTCCGGGCCGGTCAGGTCACCCGGCCGCCCGGTCGTGGGTCAGCCCTTGGCCTGCTCGCCGGAGACCGGCGCCCACTTGTCGACCAGGCCGGGGTTCGCGCGCAGCCAGGAGCGGACCGCGTCCTGCTCCTTGCCCTTGCCCGCCCCCTGGATCTTCGCCTCCAGGCCGGTGAGCTGCTTCTCGGTCATGGAGAAGTTCTTCAGCCAGTCGGCGACCCGCGGATTGTCCCCGGCGAATCCCTTGCGGGACAGGGTGTGCACGCCGTCGCCCTTGCCCCAGGCGCCCTTGGGGTCCTGGAGCTTCTTCAGGTCGTAGCTGCTGTAGGCCCAGTGCGGGGACCACAGGGTGACGAGGACCGGCTGCTTGCGGGCGTAGGCGCGCTTGAGCTCGGCGAGCATGGCCGGGGTCGAGCCGTCGATCACCTGGTAGCTGCCGCTGAGGCCGTACTCCTTGAGGACCTTCGTCTTGAGCAGGCTCATCTCGCCGGCGCTGGGCTCGATGCCGACGATCTTCCCGCCGAACTCGGAGGCGTGCGCCTTGAGGTCGGCCAGCGAGTTGACGTCCTTCACGTAGGAGGGGACGGACAGCTCCAGGGAGGTGGGGCCGTACCACTTGCCGAGGTCGTCGAGCTGCTTGCCGTACTTCTTCCAGTACTCGGCGTGCGTGGTGGGCAGCCAGGAGTCGGTCTCGAAGTCGATCTGCCCGGTGGCGAGGCCGGTGTAGAGGGGGCCGGCCGCGTACTGGGTGGTGGTGACCTTGAAGCCGCGCTCCTGGAGGATCTCCTTCCACAGGAAGGTGGAGGCGATGCCCTCGTCCCAGGGGATGTAGCCGATCTTGATCTCCTTGCCCTTGCCGACATCGGTGCCGGAGGCCTCGGAGGTGGTGCCGTTGGGGCCGAAGACGCCGATGCCGCCCGCGGCGAGCGCGAGGACGACGATCCCGACGACGGCGACGACCGGGCGCGGCCGGTACGACCACACGCGCGCGGGCGCCTTGGCGGCGGCGCGGCGCCCGGACGGGGACAGCTGGGTGCCCAGGGCGCCGGTGATGCGGTCCAGGTAGATGGCGAGGACGACGATGCCGACGCCGGCCTCGAAGCCGTAGCCGATGTCGAGCTGGCCGATGGCCTCGTTCACGGCGCCGCCGAGGCCGCCGGTGCCGACCATGCCGGCGATGACGACCATGGACAGGCCCAGCATGATCACCTGGTTGACGCCGGCCATGATGGTGGGCAGGGCGAGCGGCAGCTGGACGCGCCACAGGATGTTCCGCGGGGTGGTGCCGAACGCCTCGGCGGCCTCGACCAGTTCGGCGTCGACCTGGCGGATGCCCAGTTCGGTCATGCGGACGCCGGGGGCGAGGGCGAAGATCAGGGTGGCCACGACACCGGCCGCGGTGCCGAGTCCGAAGAAGAGCATGGCCGGGATCAGCAGGACCATGGAGGGCATCGTCTGGAGCAGGTCCAGGACGGGCCGTACGGCGGCGCCGACCGCCTTGGAGCGGGCCGCCCAGATGCCCAGCGGGATCGAGATCACCAGGGCGATCACGGTGGCCACCAGGACCAGGGCGAGCGTGGACATCGCCTGGTCCCACAGCTGGAGCGAGTCGACCAGGGCGAATCCGGCGAGGGCGAGGACACCGGCGAGCAGTCCGCGCAGCCACCAGGCGAGGACGGCGAGGATGCCGGCCATCAGCAGCGGCGTGGGCGCGCCGAGGACGGCGTCGATGCCGTTGTACATGCCCTCCATGACGGCCTTGATGGCGTCGAAGAGCCAGGAGAGGTGGCCGACCAGCCAGTTCACACCGGAGTCGACCCAGTCGCCGAGGGGCAGCCTAGGCACGGCCGATCACCTTCTTCCCGTCGTCGCCGGAGCCGTCGCAGGCGGCGGGCTCGCCCTGTTCGTCGCCGAGGAAGCCCACCAGGCGCTGCCGGGGCACCACGCCGACGAGGGTGCGGCCGGCGTCGAGGACGGCGACCGGGTGCGGCAGCCGGGCGCTGATCGCGCACAGCTCGGTGAACGGCGTGTCGGGCGTCGCCGTCTCGCAGGCGCAGTCGGCCTCGTCGCCGCGCAGCGCGGTGTCCATGACGGCGCCCGCGGTGAGCACCCGGGAGCGGTCGACGTCCTGGATGAAGGAGGCCACGTAGTCGTTCTCGGGGCGCAGCAGGATGTCCTCGGCGGAGCCGGTCTGCACGATGCGGCCGTCGCGCATGACGGCGATGCGGTCGCCCAGGCGCATGGCCTCGTTGAGGTCGTGGGTGATGAAGACGATGGTCTTCTTCAGCGTCTTCTGGAGCTCCAGGAGCTGGTCCTGCATGTCGCGGCGGATCAGCGGGTCCAGGGCGCTGAAGGACTCGTCCATCAGCAGCAGGTCGGCGTCGGTGGCCAGGGCGCGGGCGAGGCCGACGCGCTGCTGCATGCCGCCGGACAGCTCGTCGGGCCAGGACTTCTCCCAGCCGGCCAGGCCGCACAGGGCGAGCGCCTCGTCGGCGCGGCGTTCGCGCTCGGCGCGGGGCACGCCCTGCACTTCCAGGCCGTAGGCGGCGTTCTCGCGGACGCTGCGGTGCGGGAACAGCGCGAAGTGCTGGAAGACCATGCTGATCTTCCGGGAGCGCAGTTCGCGCAGGCCGCGGTCGCCGAGCGCGGTGAGCTCCTCGCCGTCGAAGCGCACGCTGCCCGCGGTCGGCTCCAGCAGGCCGTTGAGCATCCGCAGCAGGGTGGACTTGCCGGAGCCCGACAGGCCCATGACGACGAAGATCTCGCCGGCCTCGACGCGGAAGGACGCGTCGATCACGGCGGCCATGGTGCCGTCGGCGCGCAGCTCCTCCCGGTCGGTGCCCTTCTTCAGGCGCTCCACCGCTTCGTCCGGTCGTCTGCCGAACACCTTGAACAGGTGCTCCGCCTCAAGCCTGGCTTGCACGCGAACCTCTTGTCTCGGGAACAGGGGACAGGAGGCGAAGCCGTACGGCGGTCAGAAAGCCGGGGCCCGAGAGGCCCCGACAGTTGAAAAGCGCACTACTTCGCTCCTGAGGGCGCGCCTGCCCAGGTCAAACAAAGGCAAACTGATACGTGGCCGGGCTCACCGCGATGCGTATCGCGCAACGCGTTCCAGGACGAAAGGTGCGCGAGGGTGATCCACGGGTGACTGTCAGTGGTGTACGGCATGATCTGAAGCGTGACCGGACGACTGATGCTCCTCGACACCGCCTCGCTGTACTTCCGCGCCTATTTCGGCGTCCCGGACTCCGTGCGGGCACCGGACGGCACCCCGGTGAACGCCGTGCGCGGACTGCTGGACTTCATCGACCGCCTGGTCAAGGACCACCGGCCCACCCACCTGGTGGCCTGCATGGACGCCGACTGGCGGCCGAAGTGGCGGGTCGAGCTGATCCCCACGTACAAGGCGCACCGGGTCGCCGAGGAGCACACCGGCGCCCCGGACGCGGAGGAGGTGCCGGACACCCTCGCCCCGCAGGTGCCCGTCATCGAGTCCGTGCTGGACGCGATCGGCATCGCCCGCGTCGGGGTCGCCGACTACGAGGCGGACGACGTGATCGGCACCTTCACCGCCCGCGCCGCGGGCCCGGTCGACATCGTCACCGGCGACCGCGATCTGTACCAGCTGGTGGACGACGGACGCGGCGTGCGGGTCCTGTACCCGCTCAAGGGCGTGGGCACCCTCCAGGTGACCGACGAGGCGGTGCTGCGCGAGAAGTACGGTGTCGACGGACGGGGGTACGCGGACCTGGCGCTGCTGCGCGGCGACCCGAGCGACGGGCTGCCGGGCGTGCCCGGGATCGGCGAGAAGACGGCCGCCAAGCTGCTCGCGGAGTTCGGCGACCTGGCCGGGATCATGGCGGCCGTGGACGACCCGAAGGCGAGGCTCACGCCCTCGCAGCGCAAGCGGCTGACCGAGGCACGGCCGTATGTCGCGGTGGCGCCGGAGGTGGTGCGGGTGGCCGGTGACGTGCCGCTGCCGGACGTGGACACCGCACTGCCGGGCGCCCCGCGCGATCCGGCGGGCCTGGACGAGCTGGCGGCCCGATGGGGCCTGGGCGGCTCGCTCCAGCGGCTGCTGACCACGCTGAGCGCGTAGGAACCGCACGTCAACCTCGTAAACGCGGCCGTCAGATCGGCAATTTTCGAGCAAAGCGCGACGGTTGAATCACAAAGGAAGATCGGGCCGCGAGGAGAGATGTTAACTTAGGTATACCTAACCCAGTTCGCAGGAGGCCGTGATGGCAGAGCGTCCGGAACGAAAGCCGCGCAAGGTCCACACCGCCCGGGTGGTGCGCACCGAGCGGCTGACCCCGCACATGCAGCGCGTGGTGCTCGGCGGCGACGAACTCGCCGGCTTCGCGGCGGACACCTGCACCGACCACTATGTGAAGCTCCTGTTCGGCCCACCGGGCGTCAGCTACCCCGAGCCCTTCGACCTGGAGCGGATCCGCGCCGAGTTCCCGCGCGAGCAGTGGCCGGTGACCCGGACCTACACCGTGCGCGGCTGGGACGCCGAGCACCAGGAGCTGACCCTGGACTTCGTGATCCACGGCGACGAGGGCCTGGCCGGCCCCTGGGCCCTGCGCGCCCGGCCCGGCGAGAGCCTGCGCTTCATGGGCCCCGGCGGCGCCTATGCCCCCGACCCGGACGCCGACTGGCATCTGCTCGTCGGTGACGAGAGCGCGCTGCCCGCCATCGCCCGCGCCCTGGAGGCGCTGCCCGCCGACGCGCGGGCCCATGCCTTCGTGGAGGTCGCCGGGCCCGAGGAGGAGCAGAAGATCGACTCCACCGCGGAGATCGTCTGGCTGCACCGCGGGGACCGCCCGGTCGGCACCGCCCTGCTGGAGGCCGTACGCGCTCTGGAGTTCCCCGAGGGCCGTCTGCACGCCTTCGTGCACGGCGAGGCCGGCTTCGTGAAGGAGCTGCGCCGGATGCTCCGGGTCGACCTGCGCATCCCCCGCGAGGACCTCTCGATCTCCGGCTACTGGCGCCTCGGTCACAACGAGGACGGCTGGCAGGCCTCCAAGCGCGAGTGGAACGCCCGTATCGAGGCGGAGCAGGAGGACGGCGCGCGGGCCGCCTGAGCCCCGCGGCGCGCACCCCGGGCCTCAGCGTGCGTTGATCTCGCCGAACGGCACATGCACGCTCGGGGTCGTCCGTGCCGTGCTCTCCAGGTGTGTCACCTGGTCGTCGAAGAAGATGTGCGGGTCCAGCACCTTCATCACGGCGCCCTTGTCTATGCCGCCGAGGAAGAACGCGTCGTTGACCCGCACGCCCCACTGCTTGAGGCTGTTCACGGCACGCTCGTGCGCCGGGGCGTTGCGCGCGGTCACGATGGAGACGTGCACCCGCACCTCGTACTCCGGGTGTGTCCTGCGCCGTTCCTCCTCCCGGTTCTGGATCCGGTTCACCCCGGCGAGGAAGTCGCGCAGCGGCCCCGCGTCGTGCGGAGTCGCCGCGTTGCGCATCTCGTGCGCCCGGAACTCCTCCAGCCCCTCGGCCTGGTAGACCTGTTCGGCCGCGTCGGTGGCGAGCACCCCGTCGAAGTCGAACGCGATCCGCAGCTCCCGGTCCGTCGCGTCGTCCGGGTACGCCGCCCCCAGCACATGCCCGGCGGGCAGCCCCGCCGCGACGGCCTCCCGTACGTCGTCGCCGTTCGCGGACAGGAACAGCGACATGTTCAGCGCCGGCATGAACTTGTACGGGGACCGGCCCTGCATGAACACGGCCCGGCTGATGGGCAGGTGATGGGCCTGTATCGAACGCATCACGCGCAGCCCGGTGTCGGGGTCGTTGCGGGACAGGATGATGACCTCGACCAGCGGATCGCCCGGCTCCCCGAGGTCGTTGAGCGAGAGCAGCCTGCGGATGAACGCGAACGCCACCCCGGGGCGCAGCGTGTCGTCCCGGTTCTCCTCCTGGTAGGCCCGGTAGGCCTCCTCGCCCTGTTCCCTGAACACCGCGTCGGACTCGCGCAGATCGAACAGGGCACTGGAGGCGACACCGACGACGAGCCGGCTCGCGAGGTCATAGGCAGGCATGCGTCTTATCCTCACACCGGAACGGCCTGCCGGATCCCACGGCCGTCCGCGCGGGTTCAGTCCTCGCGCACCCGGGCGTGCAGATGCATGTCGTGCCAGCCGTCGAGGTGCAGATACGCCTTGCGCCGGGTGCCCTCCGGGGCGAACCCGGCCTTGGCGGCGACCCGGCAGGACGCCTCGTTGGCGGTGGAGTGCATCAACTCCAGCCGGTGGAAGCCGATCTCCTCGAACGCCCAGTGCGTCAGCGCGGCCGCCGACCGGGTCGCCACATTGCGGCCACGGGCCTCCGCCACGGTCCAGTAGGCGAGTTCGGCCGAACCGTCGGCCAGCTCGATCTGCCGTAGCGCGACCCGGCCCAGCAGCAGCTCGGTGCCCTCCGCCACGACCGCCCACTGCGGCTCCCGCTCCCCTGCCCACGCCTTCTGCCACTGCGTGATCCACCCGGCGGCCTCCGCCTCGGACTCGCAGGACCTGCCGTGGAAGCGGTGCATCAGCGGATCCTGGAACGCCGCGTGCACGGCGGGTGCGTCCCCCGCCCGCCAGGGGCGCAGCACCAGGCCGTCACCGGTCGGGATGACGGGCTGGTCGGTACGGGCGAGGGCGCCGGCGGTCAGCACCGGGCTGGTGAGATTGGGCATGACCGACATACTGCACCCGTCACCCCTCGGCTCGTACCCTTGACCAGGTGAGACGCCGTACGCCGCCCCCGCCCGCCCCGCTCCCCCAGCGCGCCGGGGTCGATCCCGTACGGGTGCGGCTGCCCGCGGGAGAAGAGTGGGCCACCGTCGGCGAGCATCTGGTGGCGCGGCTGTCCGGTGCCGGGCCCGGCGTGATCGAGGCGATGTTCGCGGCCGGGCGGATCGTGGGCGCCGACGGGCGGGCGGTCCCGGCGGACGCGCCGTACCGGCCGGGGATGTTCGTGTGGTTCCACCGCGAGCTGCCCGCCGAGGTGCCCGTGCCGTTCCCGCTGCCGGTGGTCTACCGGGACGAGCACATCGTCGTGGCCGACAAGCCGCACTTCCTCGCCACCACCCCGCGTGGAAGCCATGTCACCCAGACCGCGCTCGCCCGGCTGCGGCACGAACTGGGCATCCCGGCGCTCTCGGCCGCCCACCGCCTGGACCGGCTCACCGCCGGCCTGGTGCTGTTCACGGTGCGGCCCGAGGAACGCGGCGCCTACCAGACGCTGTTCGGGGCCCGCCGGGTGACCAAGGAGTACGAGGCCGTCGCACCGTACGACGCGGAGCTCGCCCTGCCGAGGACCGTGCGCAGCCGGATCCTGAAGGAACGCGGGGTGCAGGCGGCCCGGGAGATCGAGGGCGAGCCCAACGCCGAGACCCGGGTGGAGCTGGCGGAGCGGCGGGGCGCCCTCGGCCGCTACCGGCTGCTCCCGCGCACCGGGCAGACCCACCAGCTGCGGGTGCATCTGAACGCGCTCGGCGTTCCCATCCTCGGCGACCCGCTCTACCCGGAGGTGCTCCCGCCGGTGCCGGCCGGTGACTTCCGCCGCCCCCTGCAACTGCTCGCACGGAGGCTGGAGTTCACCGACCCGGTCACCGGCGCCGAGCACGCCTTCACCAGCGGGCGCACCCTGCTGGCCTGGTCCTCCTACCCCCGCTGGGCGGCGGACTGAACCGGCCCGGTCACTCGCCGCGCCACCAGCGCAGCAGCCGCTGCCAGGGCCCCCGCGCCGGGGCGCCGACCGGGACCGGCGGCACCGGCGCGGGCCGGGGCGGCGGTACGGCCGCGGGGAGCGCCGCGCCTTGCGACTCCCGGCGCTGGGCGGGCAGCCGCAGATCGGCGGGCAGGCCGGGGCCCGCGTAGGCGCGGGGCGGCATGTCGGCGTCCTGCTGCGGCTTGGGTTCGAACCGCACCGGCAGCGACACCAGATGCCGGGAGGCGATGGAGGAGCGCCAGCGCAGATCGTCCTCGGCACAGGCCAGTTGGACGTCCGGCAGCCGGGTCAGCAGGGCGTCGACGCCGACGTCGGCGATGGCGCGCCCGATGTCCTGCCCCGGGCACTCGTGCGGGCCGCCGCCGAAGGCGAGGTGGGAGCGGTTGCCCTGCATGCTCGCGGCCAGGTCGGGCCGTACCCGCGGATCGATGTTGCCCGGCGCGGGCGCGAACAGGATCCCGTCGCCCTTGGTGATGCGCTGCCCGCCCAGCTCGGTGTCCTGCTTGGCGTAGTAGCCGAAGACGGTGCTGAAGGGCGGCTCGTCCCACAGGGACTGCTCGATCGCCTCCGGTACGGTCATCTGCCCGCCGTTGAGCCGGGCCCGGAACCCGGGTTCGGTCAGGACCATGCGCAGCGCGTTGGCGAGCAGGTTGGCGGTGGCCTCGTAGGCGGCGAACAGGACGAGCCGCAGGTGTTCGCGGACCTCGTCGTCGCTGAGCTTCGCCTCGTGCATGACGAGGTGGCTGGTGAAGTCGTCCTCGGGCCGGGCGCGGCGGCGCAGGGTGAGCCGGTTCAGCGCGTCCATGACGTAGGCGTGGCTCTGGATGGCGGTCTCGGTGCCCTTGAGGGCGTCCCGGGCGGCCTGCACCATCCGGTCGTTGTACTCCTCGGGCATGCCGAGGATCTCGCACAGCACCGCCATCGGCAGATGCTCGGCGAACTGGGCGACGAGGTCGGCGCGGCCGCGCTCGCAGAAGCTGTTGACCAGGTGCTGGGTGTGGCCGCCGATGTGCCGGCGGACGCTGCGGTGGTCGATGGTGGCCATGGCGGAGGTGACCGCGTTGCGCAGCCGCAGATGTTCGTCGCCCTCGACATGGGAGCAGATGGGCTGCCATGCGATGTGCGGCATCAGCGGGTGGTCCTGTTTGACCCGGCCGTCCAGGAGCGGGGCCCAGATGCGGCTGTCGCGGGTGTACTGCGAGGGGCTGCGCACCACCTGGAGGTTCTCGGCGTGCCCGAGCACCACCCACATCGGTACGTCGTCGTGCAGCAGTACGGGGGCGACCGGGCCGTACTGCTCGCGCAGCCGTTCGTAGAGGTCGTCGAGGTCCTCCGCGCCCGCGCCGTAGAGGCGGTGCAGTCCCCCGGGGCCGAGCCCATGCGCGGGGCAGCCGGGCGGCGGGCCGAACAGGGGGTCGTGGGTATCGGTGGCCGAGGTGCCGGTCGGCGGCTGGTGTTCAGGCGTCACAGTGATCGCTCCGGAACGGAGAAGGAGTGCGGGTGGGTCAGGTGAGGGCGCCGGAGAGGGCGAGCGAGTGCAGGAACCGCATCAGGGTGAGCAGCACGTCCTTGCTGGAGGCCCGGCGGCGCACATCGCAGTCGATGATCGGGATCTCGGGGGTCAGATCGAGCGCGGTGCGCAGTTCCTCGACGGGGTAACGGGGCGCGTCCGGGAAGGAGTTGACGGCGACCACGAAGGGCACGCCGCGTTCCTCCAGGCGGCCCATGACGTCGAAGCTGACCTCCAGGCGCCGGGTGTCGACGAGTACGACCGCGCCGAGCGCGCCCTCGAACAGGCCGTTCCACAGGAACCAGAAGCGCTCCTGGCCGGGGGTGCCGAACAGATAGAGCACCAGTTTGTCGGTGATGCTGATCCGGCCGAAGTCCATGGCGACGGTGGTGGCGGTCTTGGACTCGGACCCGTAGTTGTCGTCGATCCCGATGCCGGCCTGGGTCATGGTCTCCTCGGTGGTCAGCGGTTTGATCTCGCTGACGGAGCCGACCATGGTGGTCTTGCCGACGCCGAAGCCGCCCACGATCACGATCTTCACCGCGGCCTGGGCCGTGTGCGGCAATTGGTCCGCGGTGCGCGGTCCGGGGATCGTGTCAGAGCCTTTGAAGTCCATGCATCACCGCTTCGAGGAGGGAACGGTCGGGGGCCGTGCGGCGGGTGGCCGGGGCGCGCGCCTGCACCAGTTCGGCCGTGATCATCTCCGTGATCAGTACGGTCATCGCGCTGAACGGCAGGGCGAGATAGGCCGAAAGCTCGGCCAGGGACAGCGGGGCGGCGCACAGGTCGAGCACCGCCGTGTGCTCCGGCGAGGCGCCGGGCGGCGGGGTCCGGCGGGCCACGATCAGGGTCACCAGGTCGAGTTCGGCGCGGCCTCCGTCGGCGGTCCCGGTGACGGCGTAGAGCCGCTCGGGGTTGCGGGGCGGGGGCTGGCCGTCCGGGGTGCCGTGCGCGTGCGGCCCGTCCGCGGTGCCGTGCGGGGCCCGGCCGTCCGTCGCGTGGTGCGGGGTACGGCGGTCCGTCGTATCGGCGTGCGGGGTACGGCCGTCCGGTGCATCGGCGTACGGGGGCGGCCGTAACCGCGGTGAGGACGGGGAGGGTGACGGCGGGCTCGGCGGGTTCGGCTGGCGCCGTTGTCGTCGTGGAGGGGTCATACGGTCTGCCCGTCCCGCCGGGGCGGACTGGTGAGGTGGGCGCCGATCCGCACGACGAGGTCGCGCATCATGCCGCTCATCCGGCCCGGTTCGCAGGTGACGTCGGCGAGCACGGCGAGGTAGGCGTTGGCGCCCGCGTTCATCAGATAGAAGTAGCCGCCCTCGATCTCCACGACGACGACCTTCATCTCACCGGCGCCGGGGATCTCCTGGATGATGGCGCCGGCCAGGCTCTGCACCCCCGCGCAGGCGGCGGCCACCCGGTCGGCGGCGTCGGGATCGCCGCCGTAGCGGGCGATGCGCAGGCCGTCGGAGGAGAGCACCACGATCATCTCGATGCCCGGCACTCCGTCGTTGAGCTGCTTGAGCATCCAGTCGAAGTTGCCTCGCTGCTGGATCACTGGACGGTCCCCTCGTCGTCGGCCTCGGTGGGGGCGGCCGAGTCATCGATCAGGTGCAGGTACTTGGTGGGGTTGAGCGTGAAGTCGGTCAGCTCGGGGGCGGTGGCCCCCTCGGGCATGCCCTTGCGCAGTCCGTCGAAGAAGTCGTCGATCCACATGCCCGGCGGGCGTTCGATGAGCTTCTGGCGCTCGGGGTCCACTTCCGGCTCGGGTTCGGGTTCCTGGCGGGTCTGGGACCAGATGGTGGGACGGCCCTCGCGTTCGGCCCGCTCGATGGCGGCCTCCTCGGCCCAGCGCTGGCTCAGCGGGACCTTCACCCGGCTGCGGCGCTGCGGCAGCCCGCCCGCCGTCCACTCGGTGACCTCGGGGACGTCGTCCTCCATGGAGATCCCGGCGGGGATCTTGGGGCTGGTGGGGCGGCGCTTCTTGGGCCGGCGCTTGGGGCCCTCGACGGCACCGAGTTCGGGCATCGGGATGCCGGTCGCGCCGATGCCGTGGGCGACGCCGACACCGGGCTCGGTGGTGGTCATCACGCGCGGCACGATGAGGATCGCGCGCAGCCCGCCGTACGCGGAGGTGCGCAGCGAGACCTCCATGTCGAACTGCTTGCACAGCCGTCCGACGACGGCGAGGCCGAGGCGCGGGTTGTCGCCGAGGTTGTGCGCGTCGTCGCCGTTCTTGGCGTCCTCGATCATCTTCTCGATGCGGATCCGGGACTCCTCGTTGAGGCTGACCCCGGCGTCCTCGATCTCGATGACGATGCCCGTCTGCACCTCCACGGCGGTGACATGCACCTTGGTGGTGGGTGGCGAGTAGCGGGTGGCGTTGTCGAAGAGTTCGGCCGCGGCGTGGATGACCGGTTCGACCGCGGTGCCCTTGATGTTGATGTTGCAGATCGACGCCAGGTGGATGCGGTGGTAGTCCAGGATCCGGGACATGGCGCCGCGCAGGGTGCTGTAGAGGGACACCGGCAGGGGCCACTGGCGGCCGGGGCGGCCGCCGCCGAGGACACCGATGGTGTCGGCGAGCCGGCCGATCAGCGAGCTGCCGTGGTCAAGGCGCAGCAGATCGTCGAAGACCTCGGGGTTGCGGCCGTGGTCCTCCTCCATCTCCCGCAGTTCCACGGCCTGTTGGTGCACGATGGCCTGGACGCGGCGGGCGATGCTGACGAAGGAGCGCTCGGTGGCGATCCGCATGGTGATCTCGTGGTCGGCGCCGCGCAGCGCGACCCGGGTCATCTCGCGGTAGACGTCGGGCAGGACGCGCAGGTCGGGGTCGGCGTCGTAGACGTTCGCGAGGACGTCGCGGAGCATCTCGCCGCGTGAGAGCCGGGCGAAGCCCCACGGCAGGATGTCATTGGCGAACCGGTGGATCAGCGCCTCGTGCTCGGCGAGCCGCTCCTCCAGGGAGGCCGTGTCGTGGGCGTGCGCGGCCTGCTCCTCGCGGAGCAGCCGGCCGCGCCGGGCGGCCTCGGCGCCGGTGACCAGGACGAGCAGCACGGCGAGGGCCCCGCACAGGCCGACGGCGACCCGCGCCGGCTGCGGCACCAGGACGACGGCGACCGCGCTCGCCACGGCCATCACTATGGCGGGCGGCAACAGGACGCGGGCGTAGGGACGTTCCCGGCGACCGGGCGGCTTCGGAACACTCACCATGGATGCCTTCTGGGACGGATCGGCTGGGTGTCGGGAGAGTTTTCGGGGGGAAGATTCATGGCACAGACCGGATCTTCGGCATGTTTGGGAACAGGCGCGCGAATTACCTCAACTTGGTGCGCCGCGGGCGAGCTTAGTCCGACCGGATCATCGCCGTGTCATATTCAGCGACCGCCTGAAATCCCCCCGGCACCAGGAGTACGCTCGGCTCCATTTGCACGCTGAGCTTCTGTTCGAACACGTTCGGTCAGTGCGTACGGGCATACGAAAACCGGCCCACCCCGAAGGATGAGCCGGTCGTCGCCGAGATGCCGGTCAGCCCACCGACGAGTAGGCCACCACGCCCCGCAGCAGCTGGTCGACGGCCTTGCGCGCGGCCTTGGCCACGGTCGAGTCCTCGCGGGGCGCCGCCGCGGAGATCTGCCCCAGCACATCGATCACCTGCTTGCACCAGCGCACGAAGTCGCCCGCGGGCATCTCCGCCTCGCGCAGCACTTCGTCCAGGCCCTTGCCCGACGCCCACATATAGGCGGCCCAGGCGAAACCGAGATCGGGCTCGCGCTGGCCCACGCCCTCGGTCTGGCTGATCCGGAAGTCCTCCTCCAGACCGTCCAGCCGGCCCCAGATCCGCACCATCTCCCCCAGCGCGGCCTTCGCCTTGCCGGAGGGCACCTTGGGCGCCATGGCGTCGTCGCTGAGCCGTGCCTCGTACACCAACGCCGAGACGCAGGCGGCGAGTTCGGCGGGCGCGAGGCCCTCCCAGACGCCCTCGCGCAGGCATTCGCTGGCCAGCAGGTCCAGTTCGCCGTAGAGCCGGGCGAGCCGCCGCCCGTGCTCGGTGACCTCATTGCCCCGCAGATAGTCCAGCTCGGTCAGCAGGGCGACGATCC
This sequence comes from Streptomyces sp. NPDC093018, assembly GCF_040684035.1. Classification (NCBI taxonomy): domain Bacteria; kingdom Bacillati; phylum Actinomycetota; class Actinomycetes; order Kitasatosporales; family Streptomycetaceae; genus Streptomyces; species Streptomyces sp. NPDC093018. The sequence goes on along the minus strand of NZ_JBFBFF010000010.1, from coordinate 20,141 downwards.
GGTCGAAGGTCCGCGCGATGGTGTTCGTACGGCCCTCGATCCGGCGCTCCAGCTGCGAGGTGTCGCGCAGCAGCCGGTGGTAGCGCTCGGCCCAGCGGGCGTGGTCCTCCCGGTCGTCGCAGCCATGGCAGGGGTGCGCGCGCAGGGCGGTGCGCAGCCGGGCGATCTCCCGGTCGTCGGCGGCCTGGGAGCGCTTCTTGCGGGCCCGCTCGGGCGGGATGTGCCCGGCCTTGGAGCGCAGCGCGGACGCCAGGTCCCGGCGGGACTGCGGAGAGCGCGGGTTGAACGTCTTCGGGATCCGCATCCGGTCCAGCGGCTCCACCGGCACCGGGAAGTCCATCGACGCCAGCCGCTTGACCTGCCGCTCGGCCGTCAGCACCAGCGGGCGCGGGCCGTCCTGGTGGTCGAAGCCGCGATGTCCGTTCGAACGGCCGGCGGGCAGACCCGGGTCCAGCACCAGGGCGAGCCCCGCGTACTTGCCGGTGGGCACATGGATGACATCGCCCGGCCTGAGCTTCTCCAGCGACGTGGCCGCCTCGGCCCGCCGCTGATGGGCGCCCTGCCGGGCCAGCTCCGTCTCCCGGTCCTTCAGCTCGCGCCGCAGCCGCGCGTACTCCTCGAAGTCGCCGAGATGGCAGGTCATGGAGGCCTGGTAACCGGCCAGACCCTCCTCGTTGCGCTGCACCTGCCGGGAGATCCCGACCACCGAACGGTCCGCCTGGAACTGCGCGAACGACGTCTCCAGCAGCTCGCGCGAGCGGTGCCGCCCGAACTGCTCGACCAGATTGACCGCCATGTTGTACGACGGCCGGAAGCTGGAGCGCAGCGGATACGTACGGGTGCCCGCGAGACCGGCCAGGTGCTCGGGGCTCATGGCGCGCTGCCAGAGCACCACCGCATGGCCCTCGACATCGATGCCGCGCCGGCCCGCACGGCCCGTCAGCTGGGTGTACTCGCCCGGCGTGATGTCGGCGTGCTGCTCGCCGTTCCACTTGACGAGCTTCTCCAGCACCACCGAGCGGGCGGGCATGTTGATGCCGAGCGCGAGGGTCTCGGTCGCGAACACGGCCTTGACCAGGCCGCGCACGAACAGTTCCTCCACGACCTCCTTGAAGGTCGGCAGCATGCCCGCATGGTGGGCGGCGATGCCCCGCTCCAGGCCCTCCAGCCACTCGTAGTACCCGAGGACGTGCAGATCCTCCGGGACGATATGGGCGGTGCGCTCCTCGACCAGGGCCCGGACCTGCTCCCGCGCCTCCTCGTCGTTCAGCCGAAGCCCCGCGTACAGGCACTGCTGTACGGCGGCCTCGCAGCCGGCGCGGCTGAAGATGAAGGTGATGGCCGGCAGCAGGCCCTCGGCGTCCAGGCGCTCGATGACCTCGGGCCGGCCCGGCGTCCACACCCGTGACCGCTGCCGGCGCTCCCGCTCCCGGTCGGCCTCCCGCATCGACCGTCCCCGGCGGCGGTCCTGGTACGACGGCCGGGTCGCCTCCATGCGCGCGAGGCGCACCAGGTCGGGGTTGACGGCCTTCTTGTGGCCCTCGCCCTCCTCGAACAGGTCGTACATCCGCCGCCCGGCCAGCACATGCTGGAACAGCGGCACGGGCCGGTGCTCGGAGACGATCACCTCGGTGTCGCCGCGGACGGTGTCCAGCCAGTCGCCGAACTCCTCCGCGTTCGACACGGTCGCCGACAGCGAGACCAGGGTCACGGAGGCGGGCAGATGGATGATCACCTCCTCCCACACGGCGCCGCGGAAGCGGTCGGAGAGGTAGTGCACCTCGTCCATGACCACATGGCCGAGGCCCAGCAGGGTCTGGGAGCCCGCGTACAGCATGTTCCGAAGCACCTCGGTGGTCATCACGACCACCGGCGCCTCGGAGTTCACGCTGTTGTCGCCGGTGAGCAGGCCGACCTTGTCGGCGCCGTAGCGGCGGCACAGGTCGGCGTACTTCTGGTTCGACAGCGCCTTGATGGGTGTCGTGTAGAAGCACTTCTTGCCCTGGAGCAGGGCGAGGTGGACGGCGAACTCGCCCACGATCGTCTTGCCCGAGCCGGTGGGGGCGGCGACCAGCACGCCCTTGCCGGCTTCGAGTGCCTGGCAGGCCTCGATCTGGAAGGGGTCGAGGCCGAAGTCGTACATCTCGCGGAAGGACGCGAGCGCGGTGGCCTGCTCGGCTGCCCTCTTGCGGGACGCAGCGTACCGCTCGGCCGGTGAGAGATCCTCTGTCATCGTGCTTTCGAGCGTACCGGGCCCCACCGACAACCGGACGATCATTATCCCGAACGTGCGCTGAGCAGAGAAACGCCCCCGGCCCGGGAGAACCCGGGCCGGGGGCGGTACGCCTCGTCCACTATGTGGGTCAGGTCACATCGTCGTAGCCGTTGACGTGGTCCTTGCCCGGCAGCTCGGGGGCGGAGCTCGCGCTCACGGACTCCACCTCGCCGACCGCCTCGGGCGTGAGGTCCAGCTCCGAGGCCTCGTCGTCCGACAGTCCGTCGTCCGCGCGGCGGGCCCGGCGCCGGTCGTTGACCAGCGAGAAGGCCACCGCGATGAAGAACAGCGCCCAGATCGGCGCCGCCAGCGCCAGCATCGACATCGGGTCCGCGCCGGGCGTGGCCACCGCCGCGAAGGCGGCGATACCGACGACCATGGCACGCCACCAGCCGAGCATGCGCTTCCCCGACAGGATGCCCGTCAGGTTGAGCATGACCAGCAGCAGCGGCATCTCGAAGGCGAGACCGAAGACCACCACCATGCGCGTGACCAGGTCGAGCAGCTTGTCCAGCGACAGCAGGTTCTCCACCCCGGACGGGGTGAGGTCGATCATCACCTTCGCCGTGATGGGCAGCACGTGGTACGCGAGGAAGCCGCCGCTGAGGAACAGCGGCACGCCGAAGCCGACGAACGCGTACGCGTACTTCTTCTCGTGGCGGTGCAGACCGGGCGCGACGAACGCCCACAGCTGGTAGAGCCAGACCGGGGAGGCCAGCACCACACCGGCGGTCAGCGACGCCTTCAGGGCCAGCGTGAACGGGCCCAGCAGGTCACCGATCGTGATGTGCGCGCAGTGGGTGTCCTTGCTGGCCTGCGACAGCTCACCGAAGGACTGGTGGCAACCCACCGAACGCAGCAGCGGCGCGGTGATGATGTCGATGATGTCCTTGTAGAAGAAGGCGGAGACGATCGTGACGACGACGATCGCCAGGACACCCTTGGTGAGCCGGTTGCGCAGCTCACGCAAGTGATCCCCGAGCGGCATGCGCCCCTCGGGGTCCCTCTCCGTGCGGGCGGACTTGGGCAACCCACATCCTCATCTCGTGCAGCGGACCGGGACCCCCGGTCCTCGCGTCAGCGCTGGGTGGAGTCGGTCGGCTCGTTGACCGGGCGGGAGCTGGTCACATCGCCGGGCGCGGCCTGGATCGTGCGCTGCGCGGGAGCCGGCTCCTCGGCGGACTGGGCCGCGGTGGCGTTCTGCTTGCCGCCGTCGTCCTTCATCGCCTTGGCCTCGCTCTTCAGAATGCGAGCGGACTTGCCGAGGGAACGAGCCATGTCCGGGAGCTTCTTGGAACCGAACACGAGGACGATGACCAGCACCAGAAGCACCAGGTGCCACGGCTCAAGTGCGTTGCGGAACATAAGTCTTCACCTTCTCACTGAGGCGGGGCGACGGCTTGTCCGACTGATCGGACAGGTGTCCGACCATCGTGCCGGCAGCGATCGTATCGCCCGGGGGTGAACGTGGGACACACCCCGTGCGTACTCCAGCTCTGCGGACCGCGCCTCGATCTCCGGGCCGCGACCAGCAGCGTACCTGGCCGAAGCGCCAGGGTGACAGGGCGAAGTGACCCAAAGCGCATCACAAGACGACATCACAGGGCGTCCACCGCCCGGACCGCGCTCACCGCCGACCGTTCCAGGTCCTCGGCCGCCCGGTTGATGCGCTGCGCTGAGTCCGCGACCTGTCGCCCCAGGCGCCGCGCCTCCACGAACACCCGGACGGCGAGGACTCCCAGGACGGCGAGGCCCAGGAACCCCATGGCTACCGCGAACATCGGCCAGAACATGACGCCGAGCCTAGACCGTCCGGCGGCCCGCCCCGCACCCGGCCGCACCCAGGGCGGCGGCCGGCTACACCGCCGAGTGGAGCCGCAGGGTCCGCACCCCGCCGTCCGTGAGCAGTTCCACGATGCGCTCCCCGGCCGGCTTGCGGACCGCTGCGCCGCAGTCGGGGCAGGTGAAGGAGTAGAACGTGGTCCGGTCGCTGGCGCCGATGGCCAGGCGCAGCTCGCTCGCGGACAGCTCGAAGCGGCCCCGGCAGTCCGGGCAGCCGGCCCGGAACACCACGGGGGCCACGCCCCGCATCCCCGCGAACGCGGTCGCCACCGTCATCCCGCTCGCCTCGGACACCTCGGACACCGCGGACTCGTTCACAGCCGTCACTCCTCTTCCGCCGGTCGAACCACTGGCCGAACAGCCGGTCGACCCACCGATCGAACCGCCGCCCAGCCCGCCGATCGAACCGCCGCCCGGCCCACCGGCCGAGCCGTCGACCGGCCCATCAGCCGGCCCAGGAGCCGATCCGCCGGGCGCCCGCCTGCCGACCGCCCCGGCCGCGCACAGCGGACAGGCCCTAAGGAGCGGACGGGACCCGCCGCCCGGCGGCTCATCCGCGCGCCCCGGCGGCTTCCGGCGCCGGTCCGTGCGGGACGTCGTACGCCGCCAGCGCCTCCGCGGCCGCACGGCGGGCGCTGTCCGCCAGCTCGGGCGGGGAGACGATCCGGCCGTCCCGGCCCAGGCGCAGCGCCAGGCGGCGCAGGGAGGCCGGCTCGGGAGTGCGCAGGGTGATGCGCAGCCCGCCGTCGGAGAGCTCCTCGGCGCTGTCGTGCGGGTAGTACTCGGCGACCCAGCGGCCACCGGGCCCGACCTCGACGACCACCTCGGGGTCCTCCGCGGCCGGCTGGACCAGCGCCTCGGACAGATCGCGCAGCTCCACCTCGGGCGGCGCGGACGGCTCGTCCAGGATGCGGATCTCGGCGACCCGGTCGAGCCGGAACGTGCGCCGGGCCTCGGAGCGGCGGCACCACGCCTCGACATAGGTGTGACCGACGCTGACCAGGCGGATCGGGTCGATCTCCCGCTCGGTGACCTCGTCGCGGGCCGGAGAGTAGTAGCGGATCCACAGCCGGCGCCGCTCGGAGATGGCGCGGTCCACGTCCGCGAAGACACCGCCCTCCGATTCGAAGGTCACCGACAGCCGGGAACTGGCGCCCGCGGCCTCCCCGGCCGCGGTCTCCACCTTGGCGGTGGCCCGCAGCAGCGCCTGCCGGTCGCCCTCGCGCAGCCCCGGCAGGGTGGCGACGGCACGGGCGGCCACCAGCAACGCGGTGGCCTCGTCGGCGGCCAGCCGCAGCGGCTCCGCGGCCTCCTCACCGAGCGCGGCCGGGTTGTGCCACCAGATGCGCTCGCCGTCGGTGTCGATGTCCAGCAGATCGCCGCCACGGAAACTGGTCCCGCACATCGGCAGCAGATCGAGATCGGCGACCAGCTCGTCCTCGGTGATCCCGAAGGCGCGGGCCACATCCGCGATCCGGGCGCCGGGCCGCTCCCGCAGATACGTCACCAGGGAGAGCATCCGCCGGGTCTGGTCGATGGCGCTGACGGCCCTGGCCGGTTTGCCTGCCACAGTCCTGCTCCCCCTCAGCCCTTGGCCACGGCGCGCAGCCGGTCCACCACATCGGCCCGCAGCTCGGCCGGCTCCACGACCACCACATCGGGCCCGAACTCCACCAGCCAGGCATCCAGACCATGGCCGTACGGAATCTCCAACTCGTCCCAGCCGTCCCCGAGTTCCCGCACCTTCGCGGCCTTCGCCCGCAGCGGGTACCCGGCGCCGGACCGCAGCCGGATCAGCGCCGAACGATCCGCCGTCTCACCGGCCCAGCCCGCCACCGTCTCCCGCACGGTCACCACATCGGGCACCGGCGCGGTGAAGCCCGTACCGCGCGAGCGGACCTTGCCGGTGATCCGGGACAGCCGGAAGACACGCTCCGCGCCCCGGCCCCGGTCGAAGCCGGCCAGATACCAGTGGCCGCGCCAGCACTCCAGCGCCCACGGCTCGACATGCCGGGGCTCGGGGTGGGCGGCGGAGGCCTTGCGGTAGTCGAACAGGACCGGGCGGCGGTCGCGGCAGGCCAGCATCAGCGGCTCGAAGGCGGCCTCGTGCACCGGAATGCGCGGCTCCAGCGCGGCATGCCCCTCGTACGGGTCGACCTCCTCGGGCAGCCCGGCGGCGCGCAGCTTCTGCAGGGCGCCACTGGCGGCACCGGCGAGCCGGGCCTGCTGCCAGACCTTGGCGGCCAGGCCCAGGGCGGCGGCCTCCTCGGCATCCAGGGTGATGGGCGGCAGCCGGTTGCTGTCACGGCGGGCGAGATAGCCGACCTCGCCGTCGAGGTTCTCGACGGTCTCGATCACCAGACCCAGCTCGCGCAGATCGTCCTTGTCCCGCTCGAACATCCGGTTGAAGGAGTCGTCGCTGCCGGCGGCACCCTTTTCGGACCGCGCGGCCACACCCCTGTCCGGCCTCGCGGCCTCGACGTATGCCTCGATCGAGTCGCGCAGCTCGCGCTTGCTCAGCGGCCGCCGTGCGCCGAGCAGACACAGCGCGAGGTTCATCAGCCGCTCGGCCTTGGCAATGGCCATCGACGCCCTTCGCCTTCTGTTTTGTGCTTCCGACCGTCGACCGTACCGCTCCCGGGCGCGGGGACAAAAGCCGAGGGCCCATGCCCGGACAGGCATGGGCCCCAGACGGTCGGATCCGGTCGGAAACGGCCGATGGCTCGGGTACGGCTCAGACCGCGAGCAGGTCCACCACGAAGATCAGCGTCTCGCCCGGCTTGATCGCCGGGGTCGGGCTCTGGTCACCGTAGGCGAGGTGGGCCGGAATGGTCAGCCGACGACGGCCGCCGACCTTCATGCCCTGCACACCGCGGTCCCAGCCCGCGATGACGCGGCCGCCACCCAGCGGGAAGCGGAACGGGGTGCCACGGTTCCAGCTGGCGTCGAACTCCTCACCGGTGCTGAAGGCGACACCGACGTAGTGCACGGTCACATTCTGACCCGCCTGCGCGACCGGCCCGTCACCCTCCCAGATGTCCTTGATCTCAAGGTCCTTCGGGGCCTCGCCCTCGGGGAAGTCGATCTCGGGCTTCTCGATGTTCACGTCAAAAGCTCCTGCGTAGGTACGACACGAAACACGGACAGTCTTTCATCCCCGCACCCCCACCGCCCTACACGGACACCCCCTACATCGCGGCCAGGATGTCCACCGTGAACACCAGCGTCGCCCCCTTGCCGACCGGGCTGCCGCTCGGCGGAGTGTCGCCGTACCCCAGCTGCGGCGGCACCACCACCAGCACCCGGCTGCCCACCTTCTTGCCGACCAGCCCCTGCGCCAGACCCTTGACCGTCTCCTGCATCTGCGACAGCGAGAACTGGCTCAACCGCCCCGAACCGTACGTCCGCTGGAACGTCTTGCCGCCCTCCCACACCAGCCCCTGGAACTGGCACAGCACCGTCTGATCCGCCTTCAGCTCCGGACCATCACCCTCCAGCACATACGTGGACACCAGCTTGTCCGGCGCGTCCGTGTGCGGGACCTTCACCACCGGAACCGTGCCATTGGTGACCGTGGCGACCTTCGGCAGCGCCGGATCGTTCTGCGGAACGACCCTGCCACGCGCCGAACTCTTCGAGTTGAACGAATCGATCACATCGACGACGAACACCAGCGTGTCCGTCCCCTTGATCCCCGCCTGCGGATTGCCCGCCTTGCCATAACCCCAGGTCGGCGGCACCGCGATCTCCACCCGGCTGCCCGTCTTCTTCCCGACCAGACCGTACCGCCAGCCGTCGATCAGACTGCCCTGCGCCAACTGCATCACCAGCGGCGCATGCCGGTCGTACGAATTGTCGAACACCTTGCCGGTGTCCCAGATCTGACCCAGGTAGTTCGCCTGGACGAAGTCGTTCTCCGCGACCGTACGACCCGTACCCGGGATCGCCGTACGCACCGCCAGATTCTTCGACGGCGCACCCGAGCCCTTCGCCACCGTCGGCTTCTCACCGAACCGCGTCCCCGCCGTGATCGCCGGCAGCGGACCGTCCACGATCTTGGGCGGCGGCGCACTCGGCGCCGAGGGCGACGGAGACGCACCGGCCTGACTCGAACCGGACTTGCCGCCACACCCGGCGAGCGTGACCAGTCCAGCGGGAACGGTGGCGAGAAGAAGCGAACGTCGGCGCACGGAAGAGCCTCGTAATCGGTCGGTCTTGCGGATGGCGTGCGCGCAACTCTACGACCGACACGGGCGCCGCACACGAAACGCACGACGCGCGTGTGGCATTGCGGCACACCACCACCGCAACGCCACACCCACCACAACCAGCCCGATCGCTACATTCCGGCGATCAGCTTCTCCACCCGGTCGTCCACCGAACGGAACGGGTCCTTGCACAACACGGTGCGCTGCGCCTGGTCATTGAGCTTCAGATGCACCCAGTCCACCGTGAAGTCCCTGCGCTGCTCCTGCGCCCGCCGGATGAAGTCACCACGCAGCCGCGCCCGAGTCGTCTGCGGCGGAACCGACTTGCCCTCGAAGATCCGCACGTCATCGCAGATCCGCGCCGCCTGACCCTTCTTCTCCAGCAGGTAGTACAACCCGCGCCGACGGTGGATGTCGTGATACGCGAGGTCTATCTGCGCGACCCGCGGATGCGACATCGTCATATTGTGCTTGGCCCGGTACCGCTCGATGAGCTTGTACTTCATCACCCAGTCGATCTCGGTCTCGATCCGGTCCAGCTCCTCCGACTCGATCGCGTCCAGCGTGCGGCCCCACAGCTCCAGGACCCGCTCGACCGTGCCCGTACGGATCCCGCGGCGGTCGCAGAAGTCCACCGCCTTGTCGAAGTACTCGCGCTGCACCTCCAGCGCCGACGCCTCCCGGCCACTGGCCAGACGCACCTTGCGCCGCCCCGTGATGTCATGACTGACCTCACGGATCGCCCGGATCGGGTTCTCCAGGGTCAGATCCCGCATCACCGTGCCCGCCTCGATCATCCGCAGCACCAGGTCGGTCGCCCCGACCTTCAGCAGCATCGTCGTCTCCGACATGTTCGAGTCGCCCACGATGACATGCAGCCGGCGGTAGCGCTCCGCGTCCGCGTGCGGCTCGTCACGGGTGTTGATGATCGGCCTGGAACGCGTCGTCGCCGACGACACGCCCTCCCAGATGTGCTCGGCACGCTGACTCACGCAGTACACGGCACCCCGCGGAGTCTGCAGCACCTTGCCCGCGCCGCACAGCAACTGCCGTGTGACCAGGAACGGGATCAGAATGTCCGCGAGCCGGGAGAACTCGCCGTGCCGCGCCACCAGATAGTTCTCATGGCAGCCGTACGAGTTACCCGCCGAATCGGTGTTGTTCTTGAACAGGTAGACGTCGCCCGCGATTCCCTCCTCGTGCAGGCGTCGTTCCGCGTCCACCAGGAGTCCTTCGAGAATGCGCTCGCCGGCCTTGTCGTGGGTGACCAGTTCGATCACATTGTCACACTCGGGTGTCGCGTATTCCGGATGTGAGCCCACGTCGAGATACAGCCGGGCGCCGTTCCGCAGAAAGACATTGCTACTGCGGCCCCATGACACGACACGGCGGAAGAGGTACCGCGCCACCTCGTCAGGCGACAGGCGGCGCTGTCCCCTGAACGTGCACGTGACGCCGTACTCGTTCTCCAGCCCGAAAATGCGGCGGTCCATGAGGGAACATTACGCCCGATCCGTTGAGCTGAAACGGGGTTCGACAGCACGATTTGGATCATTTTCCGATGAAGCCGCAACCACCGCCCCCCGCACAGGAGCTGCGAGGACCCGCCCCGTCGCCAGCAACACCAGCAACGACACCGCCCCCGCCGCACCCGGCACCGCGAATCCCCACACCGTGCCACCGGCCTGGACCACCGGCCCCGCAAGGCCCGTACCCACCGACGCACCCACCGTGAACGTCGTCACCAGCCACGAGAACGCCTCCGTGACCGTGCCCCGCGGCGCATGCCGGTCCACCAGGATGAACGCACACGCGATGCACGGCGCCAGGAACACCCCCGACACCACCGACAGCAACACCATCGCCACCGCACCCGGCATCAGCATCAACGGCAGATAACACACCGCCAAAAGCGCCACCAGCACCCGCAGTCGCCGCTCCGGCACCCCCGCCCACTGCCGCGCCCCGTACACCGAACCACCCGCCAGGGCACCCAGCCCGAGACCCGCCATCAACCAGCCGTACACCGCGTCCCCACCATGACCGTCCGCGTACGACACCGACGCCACCGTGATCGAACCCAGCGCCATCCCCACGAACAGGAACGCCCCCAGCAGCACCAGCAGCCCCGGCGAACGCAACGCCCCCAGCCAGTGCGCCTCCCGCGGCGCCGAGCGCCACGCCCGAGACGGCGCCGACACCACCACCGACAGCGCGCCCAGCACCCCCAGCACATTCAGCACCAGCAGCGCCGCCCGCGCGTCCCACACCGCCGCGCACACCGTCACCAGCAGCGGCCCCACCGTGAACATGACCTCCTGCGCCACCGCGTCCATCGCATACGCCGAGTGCACCTGCTCCTCACCCCGCAGCACCGACGGCCACAGCGCCCGCAGCCCGCCCTCCAGCGGCGGCGCGCACAGCCCCGAGGCCGCCACCGCCGCATACGCCAGCGGCAGCGGATCGGTGCCCACGAACGCGAACACCGTCATCGACAGCGCCGCCAGCACCGCCGCGGGCAACTGCACCCGCGGCTGCCCGTACAGATCCACCAGCCGGCCCAGCACCGGCTGCCCCACCGCGTTCGCGACGCCGTACACCGCCGCCAGCGCGCCCGCCAGGCTGTACGTACCGCCCGACGCCCGCACGAACAGCACCAGGGCGATCGCCGCCGTCGCATTGGGCAACCGGCCCACCAACGTGCCCGTCAGCAGCCGCAGCGCATGCCGCGCCCGGAGTATCTCCAGATAACCCGTGGCCATCTCGCGGCGCCTCCCGTGGCTCGCACCGGGCGCCTCGACGCCCCAAGTGTTACGTATAACTTCCGCTCTCATACGTACCATGTGCGCTGTTCAGGCGTCCAGGCGAAGGAGCAGGCCCACCCGTGGCACGCAGCAGCACGCGACCCACCAGCCGCGACGTGGCCCACGCGGCCGGCGTCTCCCAGGCCGCCGTCTCCCTCGTCCTCGGCGACAAATGGCGCGGCCGCGTCTCCGAGGCCACCGCCGAACGCGTCCGCGAGGCCGCCCGCGCCCTCGACTACCGGCCCAACCTCGCCGCCCGCAACCTCCGCCTCGGCCGCACCCGCACCGTCCTGCTCGTCGTCCCCGCCCTCACCACCGAGTTCTTCGCCGGCGTCTACACCGGCGCCGCCCGCGTCGCCGCCCAGCACGGCTTCGGCGTCGTCCTCTACCCCTCCCCCGAAGGCATCGGCCCGGCCCGCGACCCCTTCGCCTCCGCCCAGGCCGCCCTCGACGGCGTCCTCGCCTCCTCCATGGCCGCCGACGCCCTCACCGCCATCCGCGGCGACCGCCTCCCCCTCGTCATGCTCGACAGCGACCCCACCGCAAGCCCCGGCGCCGCCACCGTCAACCTCGACATCGCCGACGGCATCCGCCAGGTCGCCGACCACCTCCTCGGCCTCGGCCACCGCCGCATCCTGCACCTCGCCGCCGACGTACCCTCCTGGACCTTCGAGGCCCGCGCCCGCGAACTCACCACCCGCCTCGCCACCACCCCCGGCACCGAACTGAGCACCGCCCGCGCACCCATCTCCATCGAAGGCGCCCGCACCGCCACCGAAGCCGCCCTCACCACCCCCGGACCCCGCCCCACCGCCATCGTCTGCGACGACGACAAACTCGCCGCCGGCGCCTACAAGGCCGCCCGCCGCCTCGGCCTGCGCATCCCCGACGACCTCTCCGTCACCGGCCTCGACGACCTCGCCCTCGCCACCGCCCTCGACCCCGAACTCACCACCGTCCACCTCGACGCCGAACTCTTCGGCGAACGCGGCATGCACGCCCTCCTCGCCGTCCTGGAAGGCCAGGAACCCCACGGCGGCGACATCCCCGTCCACCTCGTCGTACGCGGCTCCACCGCGCCCCCACGGGCCCCCCAGGACTGAACGCGAAGTGCCCCGGCCGAGACGGCCGGGGCACTTCAGGACCAGGAAGGCGGCGCACTACTCCGCGTCGTCGGACTCCTCCGAGCCGTCCGCGACCGCGGCCGCGCCGTCCGCCTCCAGCAGCCGCGCCAGCTGCCGGCCCACGATCCGCTTGAACTTCCGCTTCTGCGGACGCGTACGGTCCAGCACCGCGACCTCGAGACGCTCCGCCGGAATCTCCCGCTCGCCGCCGTTCGTGTCCCGCGACAGCGCCTGCACCGCCAGCTTCAGCGCCTCGGCCAGACTCATCCCGTCCCGGTGCCGCTGGTCCAGGAAGTTGCTGATCTGCTCCGCATTGCCACCCACCGCGACCGAACCGTGCTCGTCCACGATGGAACCGTCATGCGGCAGCCGGTAGATCTGGTCGCCCTCCGGGGTCTCCCCCACCTCGGCCACCACCAGCTCCACCTCGTACGGCTTCTCGGCCGCCGAGGAGAAGATGGTGCCCAGCGTCTGGGCGTACACATTGGCCAGACCGCGGGCCGTCACATCGTCCCGGTCATAGGTGTAACCACGCAGATCGGCGTAACGGACACCACCGATGCGCAGATTCTCGTACTCGTTGTACTTACCGGCCGCCGCGAAGCCGATCCGGTCGTAGATCTCGCTGAACTTGTGCAGCGCGCGGGACGGGTTCTCACCGACGAACACGATGCCGTCGGCGTACTGCATGACCACCAGGCTGCGGCCACGAGCGATGCCCTTGCGGGCGTACTCCGCCCGGTCGGCCATCGCCTGCTGAGGTGAGACATAGAACGGCGTCGACACCGGTTATCCGTCCCTTTCTGTCATGGTCACTGTGATCACCTTGTCAAGAACCGGGCGCGCTCAGAGCAGCGCGGCCTTGGGACCGTCCGGCTCCTCCAGGCGCCGCTGGAGCACCGAACGGGAGATCTCGGAGGCCTCTTCCCCGGTGAGCCGGCGGAAACCGTCCTCGGTGATCACGGTGATGATCGGGTAGATCCGGCGGGCGACATCGGGACCACCGGTCGCCGAGTCGTCGTCAGCCGCGTCATAGAGGGCCTGCACCACCAGCGTGGTGGCCTGCTCCTCCGTCAGGTCGTCACGGAACAGCTTCTTCATCGCGCCCCGGGCGAAGACCGAGCCGGAACCCGTCGCCGCGAAGTGGTGCTCCTCGGAACGGCCGCCCGTCACGTCGTACGAGAAGATCCGGCCCTTGACCCGGTCCACGTCGTACCCGGCGAACAGGGGCACCACGGCCAGGCCCTGCATGGCCATGCCGAGGTTGGAACGGATCATCGTCGACAGCCGGTTGGCCTTGCCCTCCAGGGACAGCTGGGCACCCTCGACCTTCTCGAAGTGCTCCAGCTCCAGCTGGAAGAGCTTCACCATCTCCACGGCGAGACCGGCGGTGCCGGCGATGCCGACCGCGGAGTACTCGTCCGCCGGGAACACCTTCTCGATGTCCCGCTGCGCGATCACATTGCCCATGGTCGCCCTGCGGTCACCGGCGAGCACCACGCCACCGGGGAAGGTCACCGCCACGATGGTGGTGCCGTGCGGAGCCTCGATCACCCCCTGCGTCGGGGGCAGCTGCCGGTTCCCGGGGAGCATCTCCGGCTGGTGCCCGGCGAGGAAGTCCATGAAGGAGGAGGACCCGGGCGTCAGGAAGGCAGCTGGTAGACGCCCGGTGCCACGAGTATTGGCTTCCACGAGTTTCCTTCCAGATAGGCGGCGGCCCGGCGTACGGCGTCGGGATCGTCTCCCAACTTGCCGATGGCCGAATTGCAGTTGAAGCACAGTACGCCACGGACCCTACCCGTCTTGTGACAGTGATCCACATGCGCGGCCGGAGCCCTCAAACAGATCACGCACAAGCCCCGCTGGGAGGCGACCATCGCGTCACGCTCGGCTTCGGTGAGGCCGTACTGACGCCTCAGATGATCCGCGCGCCCCTTCACCGCCCGACAGGCCTTGCAGCTCGTCGAGAGACCGTCGGACGCGCTTGCGTTGCGATGCCACTCAGTGTGCGGCTTGATTTCTTCGCAGCTACGACAGAACTTGTGCCCTTCAGGCGCCACCACCCGAGGACGGACGTTCTTCCCCTTGGCCAGCTGGCGGGCCTGATGGTACTCAGAAGCGCATTCTCGGCAGTAGCACTGAAGCCCGTCCTGCAGCGCCTTGTTCCGCGCGAACGCTGCCCGCGGCCGGTACTGCTCGCACCGCGGGCAACGCTTCACGCCATTTTCGCTTTCCAACCCCATCCCCCGAAGACCCTTCGATTCAAAGGTGAAACCTACTCTCCACCCTTCTGAACGAAGGAGCGCACGAAGTCCTCGGCATTCTCCTCGAGCACATCATCGATTTCGTCCAGGACGGAGTCCACGTCGTCCGACAGCTTCTCCTGTCGTTCCTTGAGGTCCTCGGAGGACTGGGCGTCCTGCGCCTGCTCCTCGACCTCTTCGGTGGACCGTGTGGCCTTCTGCTGGCCGCCGCCGGTGTCCTTGGTTGCCATAACCCTCACCCCGCTCAGTTAGCCTGCCGATCGGTGATGATCAGACCCTACAAGCCGGGTCCGACATCGGCCCCGCAGTTGGTGCAACGTACGGGGGCCATCTCGATGATTCCCGGGCGGCGGGATTTCCACCCGCCGTCACGGACCGCACCGAGTACCCCCCTGGCCCCGCTCACCCGCCCGAAAGCACCCTGACCAGGTCTTCCGCGGTACGGCAGCGGTCCAGCAGCTCCTTGACGTGATTTCGCGTTCCGCGTAGCGGTTCCAGGGTTGGAACGCGCTGGAGGGAGTCCCGCCCGGGGAGATCGAAGATGACCGAGTCCCAGCTGGCCGCGGCGACGTCGTCGGCGTACTGCTCCAGGCAGCGGCCGCGGAAGTACGCCCGGGTGTCCTCCGGCGGCTTGGTGCGCGCCCGCTCGACCTCGGACTCGTCCAGCAGGCGCTTCATCCGGCCGCGGGCCACCAGGCGGTTGTACAGGCCCTTCTCGGCCCGTACGTCGGCGTACTGGAGGTCGACCAGGTGGAGCCGGGCGGCGTCCCAGTCGAGGCCGTCGCGGTTGCGGTAGCCCTCCATGAGTTCGCGCTTGGCGACCCAGTCCAGTTCGCCGGCGAGGCTCATGGGGTCGTTCTCCAGCCGGGTGAGAGTGTCCTCCCAGCGGCTGAGGATGTCCTTGGTCTGGTCGTCGGCGTCGGCTCCGTGGCGTTCCTCGACGTATTTGCGGGCCAGCTCGTAGTACTCCATCTGGAGCTGTACGGCGGTGAGCGTGCGGCCGCTGCGGAGGGTGACCAGGCGCTTGAGGCCGGGGTCGTGGGAGACCTGGTGGAGGGTGCGGACCGGCTGGTCCACGGCCAGGTCGACCGCGATGAAGCCGTCCTCGATCATGGCGAGGACGAGGGAGGTGGTGCCGAGTTTGAGGTAGGTGGAGATCTCCGAGAGGTTGGCGTCGCCGATGATCACATGCAGGCGGCGGTACTTCTCGGCGTCCGCGTGCGGTTCGTCGCGGGTGTTGATGATGGGGCGCTTGAGGGTGGTCTCCAGGCCGACCTCGACCTCGAAGTAGTCGGCGCGCTGGCTGAGCTGGAAGCCGTGTTCGTGGCCGTCCTGGCCGATCCCGACGCGGCCGGCGCCGGCGAAGACCTGGCGGGAGACGAAGAAGGGCGTCAGATGGCGCACGATGTCCGAGAACGGGGTCTCGCGCCGCATGAGGTAGTTCTCGTGGGTGCCGTAGGAGGCGCCCTTGTTGTCGGTGTTGTTCTTGTAGAGGTGGATGGGCTGGGCGCCGGGGAGCTGGGCGGCTCGTTCGGCGGCCTCGGCCATGATGCGTTCGCCGGCCTTGTCCCACAGGACGGCGTCGCGGGGGTTGGTGACCTCGGGGGCGCTGTATTCGGGGTGGGCGTGGTCGACGTAGAGCCGCGCGCCGTTGGTGAGGATCACGTTGGCGAGGCCGATGTCCTCGTCGGTGAGCTGGCTGGAGTCGGCGGTCTCCCGGGCGAGGTCGAAGCCTCGCGCGTCGCGCAGCGGGTTCTCCTCCTCGAAGTCCCAGCGGGCCCGGCGGGCCCGGTGCATCGCCGCCGCGTAGGCGTTGACGATCTGGGACGAGGTGAGCATGGCATTGGCGTTGGGATGGCCGGGTACGGAGATGCCGTACTCCGTCTCGATGCCCATTACTCGCCGTACGGTCATGCGGCCCTCCTTGCCCGGCGGCGCCCTCGGTGATGGGTGCCGCTCACGTACCGCTGGCGCTCCGGTGCGTGTGCGGTGCCCGTGCCCGCACTGCGCGACTCGGCGGTAGGAAAGAGCCTAGAACGCCTTTGCGCTGGTGGGGAGATCATTTGCGTCATTGCCTGCTCCGGTCGTGGCCAGAAAAACAGTCGGCTGCGGGTACCCGTCGTGGGCACCCGCAGCCGCCCCGCTTTTACAGGTACTGACCGGTGTTGGCCACCGTGTCGATGGAGCGTCCGGTGTCCGCGCCCTGCTTTCCGGTGATGAGGGTGCGGATGTAGACGATCCGTTCGCCCTTCTTTCCGGAGATGCGGGCCCAGTCGTCGGGATTGGTGGTGTTGGGCAGGTCTTCGTTCTCCTTGAACTCGTCCACGCAGGCTTGGAGGAGATGGGAGACGCGGAGGCCCTTCTGGGTCTTTTCGAGGAAGTCCTTGATCGCCATTTTCTTGGCGCGGCCGACGATGTTCTCGATCATGGCGCCGGAGTTGAAGTCCTTGAAGTAGAGGACTTCCTTGTCTCCGTTGGCATAGGTGACTTCCAGGAAGCGGTTTTCCTCGGATTCGGCGTACATCTGCTCGACCGCGGTCTGGATCATGGCTTGGACCGTGGCGTTCTTGTCGCCGCTGTGCTCGCCGAGGTCGTCCGTGTGGAGCGGGAGTCGCTCGGTGAGGTACTTGCCGAAGATGTCCTTGGCGGCCTCGGCGTCGGGACGCTCGATCTTGATCTTCACGTCGAGGCGGCCGGGGCGCAGGATGGCGGGGTCGATCATGTCCTCGCGGTTGGACGCGCCGATGACGACCACGTTCTGGAGGCCTTCGACGCCGTCGATCTCGGCGAGGAGCTGGGGGACGATGGTGTTCTCGACGTCGGAGCTGACGCCGGAGCCGCGGGTGCGGAAGAGGGATTCCATCTCGTCGAAGAAGACGATGACGGGGGTTCCTTCGCTGGCCTTCTCGCGGGCTCGCTGGAAGACGAGGCGGATCTGGCGTTCGGTTTCGCCGACGTACTTGTTGAGGAGCTCGGGGCCCTTGATGTTGAGGAAGAAGCTCTTGCCGGAGGCTTGGCCGGTGACTTCGGCGACCTTCTTGGCGAGGGAGTTGGCGACGGCCTTGGCGATGAGTGTCTTGCCGCAGCCGGGGGGGCCGTAGAGCAGGACGCCCTTGGGCGGGCGCAGCTCGTGCTCCTTGAAGAGGTCGGGGTAGAGGTAGGGAAGTTCGACGGCGTCGCGGATGGCTTCGATCTGGTTGCCGAGGCCGCCGATGGCTTCGTAGCCGATGTCGGGGACTTCTTCGAGGACGAGTTCCTCGACCTCGCTCTTGGGGACGACTTCGTAGACGTATCCGGAGCGGGGTTCGAGCAGCAGGGCGTCGCCGGGTCGGATGGTGACGTCGAGGAGGGGTTCGGCGAGGCGGACCACTCGTTCTTCGTCGGTGTGTCCGAGGACGAGGGCGCGTTCGCCGTCCTCGAGGATCTCCTTGAGGGTGACGATGTCGCCGACGCGCTCGTAGGCCATGGCCTCGACCACGTTGAGCGCTTCGTTGAGCATGACTTCCTGGCCGCGCCGCATGTCGTCGAGGTCGACGCTGGGGCTGACGTTCACGCGGAGTTTGCGGCCGCCGGTGAAGATGTCGGCGGTGCCGTCCTCGTTGGCTTGCAGGAAGACTCCGAAGCCGGCCGGCGGCTGGGCGAGCCGGTCGACTTCTTCCTTGAGGGCCACGATCTGGTCGCGGGCCTCGCGGAGGGTGTTGGCCAGTCGTTCGTTCTGGGCGGACACGCCGGCCAGGTTTGTCTGCAGCTCGACGATCCGCTCTTCGAGAATCCTCGTGTGTCGCGGAGAGTCGGCGAGCTTGCGTCGCAGGACGGCGATCTCCTGCTCAAGGTAGGCGATCTGCCCGGCCGGGTCGTCGGACCCGCGTCCCGGGCGGATGCCGCGGTTCATGTCGTCGTCGTGGGCTGCCACGGTCCTCACCTCCTCCAAGGGGAGCTGGACGCTTCCAGACCCTACCTGGGTGGGTGTCGATTGAAACCCCTAGATCACAATGACTGTCAAGGTGTGTCGTCGGTCACCCGGTGCGCACTCCCTCGCACGGAGGGGATACCCACTCAACGTGATGGGGAAGCGGCTTGTTCCTTGGTTGGCGTGGTCGAATCCCTTCGGGAGTGGCCGGAGTTGTCGGCTCCGGGCCGGGTGGGCGGGTTCTTGGGCAGGCCGGGGGCCGCTCGTACGGTCATCACGTAGAGCGACGGTGTGGTCTGGCGGTGTCATGGTGGGCGTGGCTGGAAGTGTGTGTCCGGGGGGTGGGGCGTCCTGTTGCTGGTCGAGCGCTCGTACCCGAGCCGGTGGGGGTGGAAACCCGTTGGTGGGCGGAGGTGGCCGGTTCCGGGCGCGGGGGTAGGGTCGGGCGTGTTCGACTGCCGCTGGTGTGGTCCCGGTCGGTGTGTGCTGTGCCGGGGGTGCGGCGTACCGATGTCAGGAGAGGTGACCGTGCAGCAGGAGGCTCCGGCCGGTGAGGCGCTGGAGGTGTGGATCGACCAGGACCTGTGTACCGGCGATGGGATCTGTGTCCAGTACGCCCCGGAGGTGTTCGAGCTGGACATCGACGGTCTGGCCTATGTGAAGGGCGCGGACGACGAGCTGCTCCAGGAGGCGGGGGCGGTGACGCCGGTGCCGTTGCCGTTGCTCACGGATGTGGTGGATTCGGCCAGGGAGTGTCCTGGTGAGTGCATCCATGTGCGCAGGGTTTTGGACAGGGTGGAGGTTTATGGTCCGGACGCGGATTGAGCCGCGTTTTCCGGATGTGGCGTCGTTCAGACGCTGTGGGCCCCGGCCGGGGTGGTGCGCAGGAAGGCTTTGCCGTTCCAGTGCCATGCGGCCGGGGTTTTCGTGTCCGGGCAGCAGCGCGGTACGGCGTCGGAGGAGTAGCCGAGCAGGGTGGCGCTGACGGTGCCGGTGTGCAGGGCCAAGTCGGTGACGGTGAGCCGGTCCTTGGGGTCGACGAGGGTGGCGACGACGCGGGGGGTGTGGCCGTCGGCGGCGCGGGTGAGGACGTAGACGCCGTCGGGCGGGGTGCCCATGGCGCTGTCGCAGTGGACGACGGCGGCGGTTTCGGGCCGGCCGTCGCCGTCGAGGTCGCCGGTGGCTTTTTTGACGACGATGGCTTTCTCGGGTCCGCAGTCGAGCGGGAAGGTGACGCCGGTGGTGGCGGGGGGTGCGGCGGCGGTGCTGGGCGCGGGGGCCGCTTGGGTGCCCTTGGCGGGCTGGGCGGCGGTGGCCGGTCCGGGATGGACCAGGGAGGAGAGCGCCACGACGCCGGCCACGGCGGTGGCTGTGGCGAGCCAGTGGATGGGGCGGGTGTGGGTGTGAGCGAGCTCCGGAACGGCGGATTGCTGCACGAGGAAGTGTCTCCTGTGAGGGCTGTGCCGGGGGGTGTGGCCTGCATGGTGCCACACGTCACAGGGCGTGGGAACGGCGGGGTCGGGATTCCCGGTGGTGGTGGGCCCGCGAGGGGGTGCCGGTGTTCCGGGAGTCTGGTGCCGTGTCAACGAGTGGGCGCCGTGCCCGAGTTCCCCGGTCGGTCGGGGGCAGGGGGGGACGCGGGCCGGCGTATTGGGGGGGGGGGGGGGGGGCAGGGGGCCGGGGCGCCGGCGGGGGGGGGGCCCCGGCGTGCGGA